>JBHLLP010000046.1:0-28280 GCA_048885525.1 Candidatus Hermodarchaeota archaeon
CTCCACACCCGCACTACAAAGCGTGAACTACTATTCGTACGGATGCTCCCGCCAGGGCCTGTCCGGTTTTGAAATTACGAGCTTATGTATTTCCTACAAAATACACTACTCTGTAACCCACCTATGTAGCCGATGCTTCGACGGAATATAAGAATGGATAATATTACTCATGTAATCTTAATTCAGGCAATTTCCACTAGTGAGCATTTTGTGGTCCTCCCAGCATAGGGGAATCAGCCATGCCCAACTCGGCCATAGAAATATAATTCATTATAAAATTTATAATTTTCCTAGTGGAATTTACCTTTATTAAGATATCAGAGATTCTCGCTAGTCCTTTGAAATTATTTCCTTTTTAATCTCTTTTCTTCTTATAATAGATAAGAATTCTTTTGTATCGGGAAAAACATAGACAAGGGCTTCACCGTCATCGTCAATTATAATCTCTTTATAGAATTTTCCTTTAACTTTGCTATTTAAATCATTCAAAATCATGAATTAAAAATAAGAAATAGGTATTCAAATAAACTTATAGCATGGTGATAATATGTAGAATACGATAAAATAAGTAACTGAAAAAATAGTGTTACTAATTTATGAGTAGTTTCTCTAAAAATGACTTTATCTCATTATTAGCGGGCTTTCCATGATTAAATAAGCCATTTAGATATTTACTCAGAAAGACTTTTATTTCAGAGTTAAGATCTTTTATGTCAACATAAATATATTTTTTTTTCAATTTTTCCCCATCTACTAATGGTTTTATGTGTTTTTCAATTAAATTCAATGTAAAATTGACTACAGCGGTATTTACTTTTTCTTTATCACTTAAAGTTAACTCATAATTACCTTGGATAGTTTGTTTTCTTACTTCATTTAAATCTAATAGTAAATTCTCCAGATCTGGTGCTAATTCTAGTGATTTTATTTTAGTATGCAAATTTTCATCATTTGTATTTGGAACTTGAGCATCACAATATTTTTCTAAATTTGCATAAAATCTGACTAGAAGTTTAAATGTATCTTCAATTTCATACATACTTTCCCAAATATTTAGATCTATACCCTTAAGAGATTTTTCAATATTTATTTTAACTTTTTCAGCAACTCCACTTAAATATTGTGCATAATCCTCAAATGGAAACCCAAAATAATAATTATTATATTTTTCTTTTATATCTTTAGCTATAACATTCTGAGACAGAATTTTTTCTTTTTTAACAATCTCTTTCACAAATTTCATGACATAATTACAATTTGGACAATAAGTAATCCAAGTGCCCAAAATTACTTCTGAAGGTTTTGCACCACTTGAACTTATATATCCATTAAATCCTGACAATAATTTGCCATCCGAAGAAGAGAAGGTAGCTTCTTCTGGATAAAATGTTCTTGGAATGAATTTGATACCGCATAGTGGGCAATTTAGCTTTTCCTTTTTATTCATAACACATTAAATTTGTTTTTAATTATTCGATAAATGACAATACAATCTCACAATTTTTAGTAGAATTGGCTCTATAAATACGAGAATAATATGTACATATTGCTTACAAATCGATTGCCAATGAAATTTGAAAATAAAAAGAATTAATATTTATCATACAATAAAAATTATAACTTTAAAACTTAGTAGTTAATATTGATTTGTTAATTAAAACCAAAAAATTTATGGAGAAAATAGAAGATGTCAGAAGATATCGTATATATTGATGCTATTACTCTTGAAAATTTTATGAGAGATGTTTTTATTAAATTAGGAGTTCCAGAGGTAGATGCAAATATCATTGCTGATGTACTAATTACATCAGATTTAAGAGGAATTGATTCCCACGGAATCCAGCGATGCAAAATGTATTATGATCGCATCAAAGCAGGGATTTATGAAGCAAAGACTAAGATTGATGTAATAAAAGATGGTCCTACTACTGCGTTATTAGATGGAAATTGTGGAATGGGGCATGTTATAGCATACAAGGCAATGCAAATGGCGATTGAAAAAGCGAAGAAGTATGGATTAGGAGCAGTGGCAGTAAGAAACTCTACCCATTTTGGTATAGCAGGATATTACTCACTTATGGCGATAAAGGAAGGTATGATTGGGCTTGCTGTTACCAACGCACGACCTTCTATTCCTCCCACTTTTGGAGCTGAACCTATGTTAGGCACAAATCCACTAACTATCGGTGCCCCTACTGATGAGGATTTTCCATTTCTGATTGACTGTGCAACCTCAATAATACAGAGAGGAAAAGTAGAGCTCAATGCAAGGATTAATAAACTACTTCCAGAGAATACCGTTATTGACGATAAAGGTGAAATTTTGACTGATCCAAATAAAGTTTTAGAAAAAATGTTAGAAAGAAAAGCATCTTTGTTGCCATTAGGGGGAAAAGGCGAAGATACAGCAGGTTATAAAGGGTATGGTTATGCTACAGTCGTAGAACTCTTTTCTGCTGCCTTACAGGAAGGTATATATTTGAGAGATACCCTTGGAATTGTTGAAAACGGTCAAAAAAGGTTAAAAGTCGGACATTTTTTCTTAGCCATTAACACTACAAGTTTTATTGATATAAACTCGTTCAAAAAGACTGCTGGGAATATAATGAGGGATTTAAGGAATTCCAGAAAGATTCCCGGTGAAGAAAGAATTTTTACTGCTGGGGAAAAAGAATACATTGCCGAAAAAGAGAGAAAACAAAGAGGAATCCCTCTCAATAAAAGTTTACAAAATGACATTAAGATAATGCTAAATGAATTAGGATTAGATAAATATATATTTCCTTTTTAATAACTTTGCATTAATTAAATTATCCAAACAAAAATTAAATTGATAAAATATAATTTTAGCAGGAGGAAAAATAGCTACTATAACAATCGCAGTAATTATCGAGGGGATTAATTTTTTATGTATTTTAAATAAGTATCTAAAATCAACCTTAAATAAAATTATAAGCACACAGAAACTTATCTAATTATTCTATAAATCAGATGCTATTTTTTTAAATTCTTTTTTGTGTCACAATATGTTTTCTTAATGGTGTACAATGAGGAAAAATTGTATCAATTGCACGTGAATTATTAGACCAAATTCCTGTTCCCTCAAAATAATCAACACCATGTAAATTACACGTAAGTTGTCCGATGTTATTGAGTGCTGAAAAAATCCCCTTACCGAAGTATCCTTTCTTTATCATAGCCGTGTCCACATTACAGCGTGTAATCGGTTTTCCTGCCCAGGCTTCAAATAGGTCTGGCAATCCTAATAATATTCCTACTAATTCACCAGTTTTTTTATCAAATGCCATAGGAGCGAAAGGTTCTGTCTTTTCAAGATTATAAGTTTCCCATGTTTCAATAAATTGAGGTACATCTGAATAAGTCTTTGGATTAAAACCGCCTCTTATATTATAAAAAGATTTGGGAATCTTTTGAAATGTTTCAAAAAATTCAAATATACGATTTCTCCCTGATGCATCAGGTAAAATTTCATGAAAAGAGCTGTTAGCGAGATTACGTATTTCATCAGCATAGGCATAAAGCTCCTTTATTGATACATATCTAAATTCGACATTTTTTCCAATTTTTTTTCCTTTATTCCATGATCTTTGAGTAACATATACACATGTGTATTCTGATTCTTTTTGATATCTTAAAACTTCTAAATAGTCAAGAATCCGTGAATTTGGATCATTATAGGCTACACCATATAACATTTGTTCCTCAAAACCCATAGATTGAATCCCAATACCTCCTAGATTTTTAGGAAAATTGATATTGCCTCGAATCTTTCGGATCTTATTTTCTTTTATAAATTTCTCACATTCTTTCATTAATATGTTACATACATTGATAGAATCTGCATGAAGCCACCCAAAAGTGCCACACTTTCTACTAAAACTTGAATAATAAGGATCAATTTGGACAATGACAAATCCGCATACTTCTGAATCATTATAACAAATAAACGGTTTTATTTTGTAGTCCGGATCAGAGAATTTATCTTCTAAATATATTACAAGCTCGGAAATTATTTTTGATTTAATTAAAGTATTAGAAACATAAAGCTGGTTTCCTAATGCTTGTTTTATTTCGCTAAAGTCATAAGATTCTTGAACGTTTATTTTTTCAGTCTTTTTTTCTCGTAATACTTGAATCATCTTTTTATTTCGTCTTAAAAATTTATTTAATTAAAATAAAAGCAAATTGAATATTTTTAAAGAAAAAAAACACAATTTATTTGATAGATTTTTGGTATAACTTAATTAAGGAGGCAGGTGAAGTTTTATGCATAGAAAGAATGGTTTAATACAAATAAGACACAAGAAACTTACTAACTTCAAAAAATCAAATAAGTAAGTAAAGGAATAATAGTTGTTAACCTTTTTTTTTATTATTTTTGTAAAAAAAAATAGTTTAATTTAAAAATTACTCTTTCAAATTATGATTATGAGTACAATTAACAGAAGTATGTTATATAAACACAGTCTTATTATTAGCACACTTTTTGCTATTATTGTCGTGTATATTATCTATCTTTTCAATTTCGACTTAATTTTACTAGCTTTTAGAGATTATGAAGGTGCCTTACAAGTTGTAATTGTTATCTCTATAAGAATCTTCCTTTTATTAATTATATGTATTTATTTGTTTAGTAAGTGGTTTAAACAAGAAGCTCAATTTTTATCAGATATCCCCTTCTTATTAGGTTTGTTCTTCCTTGTACTAATTTTTGGAAAAGCAACTGATTTACTCTGGAATCTTACTTTTTATACCTTTAATGATGATATTGTTTTGTTATTTTTAAAATTCCGATTCTTTATAATTATAACAGAAGTGGCGCCTTTAATATATCTTGGTATGGAGATAATATTCTTTAGATTGGAGGATCGTTTTAGTAAATTGAAAGATAAGGATTATATGAATAGATTAAGAGTCATATTAATTACGCTAATTATTATAATAGAAACAATAATAATTATTGCTGGACCAAATTTTACGATAATGGGGATTATTTTGCCAATCATCCTTATCCCTTCATTATTAGGAATAGTCTATATTTTTTACATGGCATATAGACTTAATCGATTAAAAGTAGTTAAACCTGGAATTTTGACAATTGGATTCTTTCTATATATGTTGTCAAATATTTTTAGACCAGTAATGCAAAATCTTCTCGGTGAAACAGCTACTTATATAATAGTGGTTGAGATAGTAGATATTATAATTTTTGTGATAATTTTCTTAGGGTTATATAAAAAATAAAATTCATAACAAATCTTTTATTAAATTCTTTTATTTTCTCAAATAATTCCAAAGGATTATAGGATTATTATAAATTGCATGGACAATTATTCTGGCATTTAACATAAATAAAGAGAGTAAGTTTCTTTTTTTCCTTTAAATATTTTTGTCTCAATTTAATTAAAAATCTTATTAAAAGTGATGAAATGATAGAACCAAAAAATATATGTAGGAATTGTATATTACCTAACGGATTTCTTGGAGTCTCTCTTGATTCTGAAGGATTGTGTGGATTTTGTACCGATTCAGATCATAAGAATGTTAATTGGTCTCGGACAACCATAACTACTGAAAAAAGGCAAAAAGCATTAGATGACTGGAATCATGTGGTGAAGGAGATGCTAGGGAATCATGGAAAAGCTCAGTATGACTGCATTTTAGGATATTCAGGTGGAAAAGATTCCACCGCATTATTAGATTATCTGGTAAATGATGTAGGTCTAACTCCTTTGGCAGTTACTTCTGATACTGGTTTTATGACAGATATCGCAAAAAATAATATGAAACAAACTTTGGATCAAATACAAGTAGATCACATACTCATTGAAGGCGCTATTCCCACCTTTGCAAAGCTATATAAATGGCATTTCTTTAACCATAACTCAAATGAAATATTTCTTGCAAGATATATCTGCGATTATTGTTCTGATTTAATCCATAGTATTGTGGTAAAGGAAGCAATTAAGCGTGCAATTAAATATGTTTTTTTTGGATATTCTCCAGATCAGATATTTAGATATTTTTATGAAATGCCGAAAGAAGAAGTAATTAAAGAATGGAAAACAGAAATACTCGAGAGTTCATTTTTTGATGAATCTAATAGCCGTTGGTATCTAACTGATGAAGAAATTGAGAGTGGAAACCTTCCACGAGTGCTTCTCCCATATCATGTCATACCATATCGAGAACAAGATATCATTGAACTTGTTGAATCAAGAAACTATATTAAAAAAGGACATGCAGATCCTCTTCTTACGAACTGCAATGTTGTGCATGCTGCAACTTGTTATGATTTTAATCGTTACGGAGGGATTCTATATGCATATCAATACGCAGAACTCGTACGACATAATCCAGAATCGAGAAAAAAATGGCTTCGGACATTAAAAATATCTGCTCCATTAATTCTTGAGAATAAATTTAAAGAAAAAGAAGTTAATGCCTTCTTACATCATATTGGAGTCACTCAGGAAGATTTATTGGAACATATACATGAACAGTTAGAAAAAGATCCAAATAAAGCCCAGATTGAAAGAAACATTAATATGTTTAAAAAAAAACGAATAATGAAACCAACTATTCCAGCCACATATTAAATTACTAATTTCTTTTTTTCTTTGTTTTAAACTTTTTTAATCTTATTTATGGTTTTTGATAAATTAGGAGAGTAGAATGTTTTATATAGCGACTTATTCTTTTAGCAAATAACGACAAAAAAAGGAATAATTATAATCCTTAATGGTAATGAATCTTGAAAAATGTTTTTTAGAAATAATTAAAAAAACAGGTCTTTCTAGGGAAGAGATCCGTGAAATGATTGATGATACAAAAAAAGAATCAAACAACCCAATTTCAGATGAAATTGCATTGCTCATCATTGCAAAAAACTTATGTGTCGATATTTACTCAACTTTAAATTATAAATATTAAAAAAGATATACTATCGAAATAAAACCCAATAAAATATCGGGAATAAGGAAAAAAGAATCGAAAATAATAGCATCCATTCTAATAATGGTGTTGGAAGAAAAAAATTCATTATAAGTGTTAATAATGGTATAATCCCTGTTAATCCTATAATTCTTGGTATCTGTGATGCGTAATGAGATAACACTGTTCCAAACATAAATAATGCTAGAATATATCCTCCAAAAGCTATTATCGAAAATAGACTATGTCCAATTCCAAAAGACCTATCAAGACTAAACACTCCTACAAAGATTATTCCTATACTTCCAGCAACTCCAGAAAGTAATGCAAATTTGGATATAAAATATTTATTTTTGATTAGAGGTGGGCTAGAAGATTTCAATCGTCTTGATAAATAACAATAAAGAAACGTTGTTGTAATACCACCAATTATACATGCTATATCAAATAAAATAGGTATAGGATTCATCAATTGGGAACCAAGCTGACTTATGGTATGGGTAATAAGATCATATCCAAATGAACTAGCAAACCCAATACTCCCAATTAGTAAACTTAGATATATTATAAGACCACTTATTAGGGTTGATTTTATGAATTTTGGGAAATTCCAAATATTTTCAAGCTTAGTTTTAAGGATTTGATATGAAGAAAATCTCTGTAAAACTCTATTCGCTTCTTCAGGTAAAATTTTTAACTCGTTTCCTTTGTCAAATTCTAAAATCTTTAAAAGTTTACAGCCTTCATCAATTAATTGAATCCTTTTATTTATTGAACCCTTGAACCAATTGAAGAGAATTTTATCTTCAAATACGTCTTCTTTTTTATTATAATCCCAACTTGGTATATACCCTCTAGGTGATAATCCTGCTTCAAGAAACAATCTTTGATGCTCAGGTTTATATGCTGAAATGAAGACTTCACAATATCGAATTTTCATTTCATATCCGTATTTAATAAATTCTTGAATAAACACAAATAACTCTTCAAGATTATTTACATGGTATTTTGTCTTCTCAAAATTTTGCACTTGAGGAGAATATAGGAATTCAAAATATGAATCGGTACCTTCAATTCTAAAACTAATTGTTTCATAACCAAACTTATCTTTTATAAACGATTTTGATAGTTTCCCTTTGATTTCAGTTATCTTAAAATTATCGAGAACCTCATCAGGATTTTGAAGTTGATAATCTCCCAAATGATATCTATCATCAGAATAAAGATAACATGTTTCAACTTGGGGAATTATTACTGGGATATGTGACGAGCGATATTTTTTTAATACCCGCTTATCGTATAATATTTGCATTATATCAGATTCAATTTTTCCAAAAAATATGTCTTTATTTGGATAAAACCCGATGGGTGCAATTCCGCAAACACACATTGAATACTGAGATTTTGCATGGGCAGTTCTATTTTCTACATACCAGGTATATATTTTGTCCTTAAACTTATGAATCATCCCGATCATAGAACCAATCATTGCTTTTGTGATATCAATAATTCCTTGATACTTCTTCTTAAGCATGAATCCTCGAATGTATCCACGTTTATTCTCAAAATCTAAGACAAATGTAATACATCCAGCAATCTTGAAATAGGGATCTTGATAAATGATCCATTGTATTGTAGGGTCTTGTATCATTTTTCGGACTTCATCAATATCTTCCATTTCTTTGTACGGGTATGTTCCGTTGTATAGTTCTTTATAGATTCCGACAAGATCTTCAGCATCTTCTGGTTTTGCTAATCGAAGGATTGGACTGACTTTATGTTTTTGTACTCTATCACAGAGTTGAAAATCAAGACACATCCCTCGTTTCATATCAGATTCAATTATATGTTTAAATGGTTTTATGAATTGATTGGTATCATTTGGAAACATCTCATTTAATGACACTGTTAAATTTTCGGAAGATCTAATTTTTTCAGATAACATTTTGTTGAATTTTTATTTCTTATATTGTGAGCTTTACAAAGATTTAACTACGAATTTTGCGAGTATATTTAAATAAAAATTAAATCAGAAAAAGCGGACTTTTTCCTTTAAATATAAAATTATAGACTGGACAAATTTATCCAAAATGTTAGATAGTATTTTCCAATTTACTTTTTAATTTTGAATAAATAGCATTTATACGCAACCCTACTTCTTCAAGAAGCTTACTTTTTTTATCTAATTCTAGTTTTTGATTATTATCAGGACTATCTGTGAATTCTTTTAAATCTTTTTTTGTTGTAATTTGTTTATGATAAAAGTGAAATAAATCAACAATTTTTTGAAGAGCTTCTGCCCTAAATTCTACAATTTTTCTACGCAGTTCTTTTGCTGACAGCGTACCAAGACTCACATTATCAATTGCCCTTCTTAAAGCTGTAAGATTATCATTATCAAACATTATGTTTTCTACCATTTTATAGAGATTTTCTTTCTTTGCTAACATGCTTTTACTCCTCAAAAATATAATTTTGAATTTTTATAAAGAAACTATAAATATATTCATATAGATCTTCCGCAAGTTCCTCTAAATTTTGGTTCTCCAAGTTGATTAAATCATACTTTTCAATATAACTTTCAAATTCTTCTTTGGAAAAAGGAAATTCTTCTGATTTTGCTAAGTTAATTATAAATTTTTCTACTTCATTTATAGATAAAATTTGATTTACATTATAGAATTGTTTATAGACATTCAGAAGGTATTTTTTAATTAGCCCATGTCCAATTTTAATAGCTTTTTCGTAGTCATTATGGTTGATGAACCTAAAGATCTTGAAGATATCATAATTGAAGTCACTAAATTCGCGTGCAAATGCATCTTTTAAATTTTCCTTTTGAATAATATATTTTCGAGGTTTTGGTCGAAATATATTCGTCAAATCTTCTGATTTTTGGATCTCTTTTTCGATCACATCAACCTGATTCTCAGAATCTGCCCTACTTTTTGCTTCAAAATAATCCTCTAATGCTCGTTGATATTGATCACCAACAGAATATGAAGTTCTTAATGCTTCTGAACCACTTGCTCGTTTTGGATGATTTTCCACTAAGTAGCCATGTTTCACTAATAAATTGAATATGTCATCTCTGATTTTATTGATGTGTTCTTTTTTATTTGTCTTTTGTGAAATTCTTGGATATAAGATTTCTTTTAGATGTTTTTTGATTTTTTGTTTATATAGATTACCTATTTGATCAAAATTTTGAACTTCACTAAGAAAACTTATTATTTCATTTCGATAGGGAAAATACCTTCCTAAATCTTTTTCGAATATAGTCTTTTTAGCCTGTTCTAAGATTCTTCGTTCGCTCTGTGTTAAATTGTACCCTTGATCTTGCATAAACTCCACAATTTCTCCGTATGGGAGGATCTTTCTACTTTTTATATTGTTCCAATCTACTACTACAGGGAATGGTTGATATATATCATCTCTTCGCACCAAAATTTCGTTATTTTTCATATTCATTAAATAATCAATTTGATATGTGTCATTTCTTTTGGAGGTATAATATCCTGTACCATATAATTCTTGGAGATTCATTTGGGCTTTCAATGTAGCAATATCGCGTTTATCTGTTGCTCTAAATGAAATAATATTATTGAAATAATTGAACAAATGAGAATGGAGATATCTTATTTGATTTGCCGAAAAAACCAAACCAAACTCGTGGTGAATAAGAGGATCTAAGAAAGTATTAATCTTACCATAATTCATTTTCCAGTCTAAAAAGTTGGCATTGAAAAAGATATCAACATTTGGGATAAAAATGATTTTCTTATGAAACTCATCTCTATGTTTGATATAATGTATAATCTTTGCAATAATCAGAAATGTAGAGAATGTTTTTTTATCAAGATCTCTTAAACCAGACAGATCAATAATCACCGTTTTATCTGTTTTTACAAAATCATTGGCATGAATTCTATCCTTACCTGAGATGTTCTGAAAAAATGAAAGATCTTGATGAGTAAAATCAGAAAATACTGCTAACAATGAATCATTAATCGGATTTTTTTGCCAATCATTTAAAGTCTGCATATCCAACTCAATTGATTTAAGATCCATGTCGGGATTTTTTTTAATCATATTTCGAAGCATGTCAATGATCCTTTGGTCTTTTTGGAACGCCATTCCGAATGCGTCAAACATGTATTCAAGATATTCGGCATTATCTTCTTCATAAGGAATATCAGATATGAGAGGGTCAATAGTAAATGCACTTCCTAACTTAAAGTAGAGAATCCTATTTATCAATTGGGAGTTTTTGAAATAATCTAATAAAATTGACCATAACCCATTGAAATCAAATATTAAGCATGGAACACCAACTTTTATCAACTCTGCAACTATTTTCATAGCTACTAATTCACGATGTATAGGCATCCCATTTACAATCAATAAACTCTTAATTTGTTCTTCCGTAAATCCTACAGGTACTTCACTTTCAAGTACTTCTGTATTAACAGTATGGCCAATTATAATAAAATTCTGTAGATATAGTGGTGTATTGAATTCAGCAGCAATTTTGGTAATAACTCCTTTTTTAAGAAGATCTACAACTGTAGTAAGAGGTGCTAGATTAATCCCTTGCACCATGAGTTCGTATAATTGAGTGCCATTTAACCGGAAATGGTTATTTTTTAATATTGAAAATAGGTACCCAGATAATAGTTTTTGGGATCTTAAATCCTCGATCCTATAATTTTGAAAATGTAAATTAAAAGCATCCTTTAGTGATTCGATTTTATAAGTTAGATCTTCTTCAAGTTCGTTAAAATTTTCGCGTTTTATAGTAGTAATGAATTTATAGGAATTAACTGACATAGTTAATATGCTATACCACATACCTAATTGATAACCTAACCATTCTTCAGCGTCAGCATCGTTTTTAATTTCTTTCCAAAGTAATTTTTGTTGGGTTTCTTCATGAACATAGTTTAAACCGTGCTTATAAAACTCATAATATCCAATTGGTTTATTTCTTAAAGTATAACTAAATGAGAGTTTATAATTGTTTAAACTTTCAAAAAATTTCTCTGCAAGGCAAAATGGACTTTTTAAAATATACTTAAGATTTACCATCTTCAACCCAAGTAAAAGGTGATTATTGATTTGAAGAAATAAACTAAAGGGAAATTCTCGCAATTTATAAAAATGGATATTTTTAAAAGGATCTACTAACACACAATTTTCTGTATGTAATAATTTGCTTTTCGTAATTTGAAAGAACACAGCACGCCACCAAATCATTAAAAAACCAATTGAAATTAAACAATTAATGCAGATAACATATATCATATTAATTGAAATGGAAAAAAGGATGTAGTCGAAATAGACTATTATTACTATAATGAATAGGGCTTTTCTAAGAATACTAAAACTATTACCATTCAATAATTTCTTTTTATTTACTAAACCAATCGATGTTGTTACTTCTTCTTTTATGAAAAAAGTCCTTAAAGCATTTATTAAAGCGGTATCTGATAGTAATATAATTTTGAAATGATGGAAATTTGCCACAAAATTACTTTTTAAAGTATTAGTATATTTTTTAATATAATATCTCATACGTTCTAGTTTTTTTTTCAGTAAGAATTCCTTTGCAATGATAAAATATAGAAAAATAAATTGATGTAGTAAAAGATTCGATAGATCTCAACGAAGAATATCGTGTACTTTCTTTATCGAAAACATTTATTATAGGTTTTTGGATGACTTGATATGAAAAGGGAATTCTAATTCTTTTGGAACTTAATGCTTTTATAAACTGTTTTATTGTAGGATGAATATTTTGAGGTATAACCTTTACTTCAAAAATTCGAAGAACTAAATGGGTAAGATCATTTCGATCAGTACAATATAATGTAGAATATTCGTTTCTATCATACCAAAATACTAAATGTTCAAATGGATTAAATATAGTCTTATTTGCGAACGTAAATGAAAATAAATTCCTCAATAAAAAGAATTGATCATGGAAGACAACAATAAATATGCATAATAAGAAAATCCCAATCACAGTTGATATCAGAGGATTATGATTTATAATATAAGATGAAAGTATCACAGAAAATGTTAACACTGAAAGAAATATTGTTTTTACAATGGTTAGAACATTATTGATATCTTTAAATGAAGGATTCACATCCCATATGTCAAAATACTTATTTTTTTGTCCATCTTCCTCTTCAGTTTTTTCCACTTTCTTTAGTTTGTTTTTTCTTTGAGAAATGCTATGTTCATCTGCACGTATATAGGTTTTTACCATTTTAGATACACTCTTTACGAAATAGTTTAATATAAATAAAAATTAAGATGGCACTCGTACCACAAAAAACTAGTGACCAGGTATTTATACTCCCCAACTTGGCAGGAAAATAACTAATCTCAATTGATATTATCAATCCAAGAGAAATAGTTAGAATTATTAATCCAAATAAGAAATACTTATAAATTTCTTTAATAGAATTTTGATATATTAGATTTTTTTTAAGAGGTCCTTGAATGCTAATTCCTCTTTTGCCTTTTGAATCAATTGAATTTCTTATAGAATGCAAAGCGATTGATTTCTCAAGCTTTTTAGCATTGAATTCATTATCAAGATCTTTTTGAACACTCTGCTCTAGATTTTTGATTTTTTGGATAATTAAAGGTTTTAATGTGCTTACATCATTTTGTTTATGTTTAATACCAGGGGAAAGAAAAGAAAATAACTCTAAATAGGATGATCCCATAAAATTTGTATTATTTATAGTTTTATGGAGATTCGGAACTTCTAATTTGCATAGGTCAAAATAAATGTTAAACATCGCTTTAATATACTGAATAGGAATTTCGCCTTTATTACGTAGAAATAAAGCCTCAGAATCTCTCACAATATCAATCTGCTCATCTTTAAAGATATGAATCTGTAAATTCTTATCAAAAATCTGATTGATTGATGTCATATATTGGAATAAAGTCTCCCCTGAGCTTCTTTTACGGGGCTTCACGCCAAGATTTATCCCAATTTCATCTAATCGATTACTTGTTAAAATAAAACTAACTACAGCTAACTTCTTGTAATTTTTAGTTTGTTTACATATCTGAATTAAGTTTTTCAATTTCATATCATCAATATAATTCTTATCCATAGATTAGTCTCCACCCTCAATAAATGAATTTATTATATTTTCTAGTTCAATTTCTTGTGAATTTTGACTATTCGTCTTATATTTGAGCTCTTCTTGGGCAATTAATTTATCTAAATCTAACGGTTCTTGAATATGATTAAGAACTTTTTCCACCATAGTTTCAGGTGTTTTTTCCACATTATCGAAGGTATTTAATGTACGGAAGTAGAAAATAGTAAAAGGAAAAATTAGCATAAAGGCAATCAAATGGAAAATATAACCGATATCAAAATGATATAGGTAAATAAATTCTGTATTATAATCTACGATTTGTAAGAAAGGAAAATAAAGTCGTTGAGGGGTGAGGTACATGATGGGAAATGCTATGATATAAAACAAATTTAATATAAGGGATGTGATAAGTAAATAACTATAAGGACGGTAATTTGCAATAGATTTGACCCTTTCTACATCTTTAAATAACATAATATAACCTGAAAGTATAAGAGAACCTAAAAAAATAATATTAAGAGGAAGTGGGACAGACAGATTTTCGGGACGTAGAGCTTCATTTAGCTGAGAACTGGGGATTAATAAAGTAGACCATTCTTTAAATATATTATATTTCCATGAAACAATAAGCTCATAATCTAGAGTATATATTTGAAAAGAATACCATTCTACAAATAAAGAAAGAAATAATAAAATGAGACCACATAAAAAACTTATTTTAAATATTTTTATGGTACTAATGGCTATCAATCCTCAAGAAATGAACTGTATTTGTCTATTAAATCATTTTTAACTTTGAGTTCGTGAGCATCGGGCTCTGACATATCCTCTTCAAATAATTTAACTTGCTCAACTTTTTTTTTCATTACTTTGTCCATGTGATATAAACGCGCATTATCCTTCTCGATTTTCTTAAGAATTGGAGAATCAGGATTCTTTCCCAAAATTTCATACCCGAATTGTTCCATAAGCTTTGGAGGAAACCTTTCATTAATTAATACTAAACTCGTTTCATCTAAGCCTAAATCTCTTTGATAATATGGAGTAGCAAATAGTTGTTTGATATGACCTTTATGTTTATTATATTTAATATAAATATACCCTATAATTATCGTATATAAACTAATAATTCCATATCCTAAATTAATGACTAATTTTAATAATGAAAATCCTTGAAATAAGACTATTAAAAGTAATACAAACCCATAAACAATAAATGGGGTTGAAGCTATTCTTATCTCTATCATGAATCTTTTCGCTACTTCGCTATTTAACTCGATTGCACTTTTCTTCTCTGAGTATGTCTCAATAAGAAAGTATTTCTGATCGATATAATGTAAAAAATCGGATAATTTAGAAATATCGACAACATGAATATTTGAATGTCTTTGGTATGCAAATGGAACAAGTTTTTCCGTAAAACCTACATTGTTTTTACTTACTATGAGAGGCTCGATTAACACTTCATATTGTAATGGTCCTGAGCGAAGAAATAAGGTTTTATGAGTAATCGTTTTTTCTGGATAAATTTCAATGTGAAGATATTGCATTATATATTCTAACAATTCTCCACTACTTGCTAAATCATTAATAATAGTTACCTCTGCTTTCTGAAGAGCTTTTATGTATGATTGAGGGATCTTTTTGGTGAGAAAACTCCTTTCATTGTCATTTATAGGTTTGTAATCAATTGAGTCGGCTGAAACCATAAGTGTTCCTTCCAGTTTACTTATAATAATTGGGACTATACATATTAGGTCAAGAAATTCATGGATATGTATAGTCTTTAATGCTAGTGCATCAATTCCAGCAAATACCGATCGAAGTTTTTGAGATTTCTCGATAATAGAGAAATCAGATGCCTTAACTTTTCTATATAATTTCTCTATAGTAATAAAATTTTCTTTATATTTGTTGGCTTCCCTTGACTTTTTAGTGTCTTCTACTTTTCGAGGTTCATCTAAAGTTCCTAAAAGCTTCTCCCCATCCTCATTAGGGAGAATAATTTCAGATTCATCCTCTTCAAGCATTTCTTCATAATCTATATTCGATTTGTCATAATTATCTTGTTCAGTAACTCCAAGTTCCAGATTTTTGATCTCTTTTTGTGGTATGCTATGACTGCCTGTTGTTCGTGGATATTTAAATTTATCTTCAAACCATGGTTCAGATTCGTGTTCTTCTCTTACTTCATGCTTAATATTAATGTCCGTTTCAATATTAGGATTAAAGATGAAATCTCCATTTACATACTCTATCGTAATTCTTCTATTTTTAATCCATTCTTTACCATAGATTTCATACCAATCACGATATTTTTCAGAATGTACAATAATATACCCATTTTTTTCTTTTGCGTATTGAAGTACAAATTTGTCAGCTTCAACACCACTTTGTATTTGATGTATAATCCTATTGTCCTTCAGCTCTTCCAATTTTCTTTTATTATCGATTTGATGCTTTAAAGTATAATCGCAAAATATAGTTATGTTTTCAAAACCTTTAGATTTTAATAATTCTCTCAATTCAATTAAATAACTAATCTTAGCAAGTTCTCCTTGTTTTCTATCACCCCCCATCCATGCAACATTTGAACCATCAATTATGATATCAGTTGATGGACTAAGGACGTATTTATAATCTGAAATATTTTTTTTGGGTTTGATTTTCCATTGCGGATGTTTTTGTTCTGAAATTATTGGTAAAGATGATCTTCTCTTTATAATTCTGTTTGAATTATTTTTTTCCTCCAAAAGAGGGAAATCATTTAATTTTTTTAATCGTACATATTGATTTGCTGTTTCAATGATTTTTTGTGCTGTTATTTGACCAATACCATTAATTTGTGTCAATTTTGCAACTGTAGATTGTGATAACTCTTTAGGTGAAAAAATTCCTTCTTTTTCTAAAATTTCAGCAAGATGAGGTCCAACGCCTTTCAAAACTGTTAAATCTTCCTTTACAATACTAGGGGTTAGATTCATCGCTTCTTGGTCTAAATGAGAGAAATATGCGTCAGATGTCTCTTCCCAATCATGCTCTTTTTCTACTCTACTCGACTTTTTTTTCAATAGATTTTGTTGGGTATCTGTCATATGTATTCATAAAAAACTCGACCATTTATAAAGAAAAAATTAGTAAATTCTCGTAGGGCAGATTTTATTTTATAAGAGACAAATTTAAATTATTATAAAGAATCCTAATCATGAAAAATGACAGAAATTTTTCAACCAAAAATAATGACGAGCACCCGTCTGTACCCTGGATTTTTGTCTTTTGGTAGTGTATTAAGTACACTCTGATTTCACCCTCCTCCTTTATATTTTTGAAGCATAATTGCTTCTACAGAATGGGTGCGAGTCTCCTTTTACTCTATAAAAAAATGAATTCAATAAGATTTCCTTTATTCTAAACTAAAAAAAAGGTATGTTTAAGCTATTTATTCTACTCTTAAACATTGAAATTCTTTTTTTATTATCGAATTGTTGTTATAGATTGTTGTTTTAGTCTTTCCTAACTTTTTTTTCTTTTAAATTAATTTGTTCTCTTTGATAAATAAAAAGAGTAAACGTGATGTAATATCGTAATTGTATTTGGGAAAATTAAAAACCTAAAAGAAGTGAAGCATACTTCTAAAAAATCAATTATATGCCCTTTATGTAATAAAAAAATTACAATAGGCGTAGAAGATTTCATTTTAAAAAATCGGAACCGTTATGTGCATTTCCCTCACATTCATTTACATGGAGATCCCCTTCATGCTTTAATTTGCTATGTTAATTCAAATCTGGATATACACAATATAGGAATTATAAAAAGTATCGAGATATCAAGAGATTCTAAGACATTTACGCAGTTAATGAAAAAATGGACAAATCCTTACTAGTAGGTGATGCCTAATGACAATAACCGATTTTTCTGACGATATTGGGGATGATGAAATAGATACTGATTCTAATCGTGAAATTTTCAAATTTATTACAGATAAACGAATTTTACGAGTTCTTTTTGAAAGTAAAATATTCCTATTACGGGATATCCAAAAAGAAGCAATTAAAAAAGGTTTATTCTTCAGTAAATCATTTTTAGTATGTGCACCTTCGGGCAGTGGAAAAACATTAATTGGGGAAGTTTGTGCTATAAATAATGTATTTCAGAAATTTGGGAAGTCAGTATATTTGGTACCATATAAAGCTCTTGCTTCAGAGAAGTACTTTCATTTTAAAAAGAGTTATGAACGATTTGGAGTGAATGTTGAGCTTTCGATAGGTGATTATGACGTTGATGATTCAAAACTACAAAAAGCAGATATTATAGTTACTACATATGAGAAAATGGATTCTATTTTAAGAAATTTTTATGATAAAGAATGGATTTGTGAAATTTCTACCATTATTATTGATGAGATTCATATAATTGGTGAAAGCGATCGGGGATCAAGACTAGAATCACTAATAGTTAGATTAAATGAATTCCTCTGCAAACCACAATTAATCTCATTATCAGCAACCATTGCAAATCCCGAATTTTTTAATTCATGGTTATCCTCACTTGGAAATATAACCACGTTAATCAAGTCTGATGATCGTCCTGTACCACTCCACTATAAAATTGAAATAACCCAAAATAAAGATTCTACAATTAAACGACTTGTAAAAGCGACTTTAGAAAAGGATGGACAAATTCTTATATTTCTAAATAAAAGAAGAGGCGCACAACAATCCGCAGAGAATGTTAAAAATTTGGTTAAGAAATTTTTGAAAGATAATGAAATAAATGTATGTAAAGCTTTAGAAAGACGATTAACATCTATAAAAGGTGGGCATAAGGATTTAAGGAAAATAATTAAATATGGAGTAGCCTTCCATCATGCGGGACTACTTCCTAAAGAACGTAAAATCATTGAAGATAATTTTAGGAAGCGGATAATTAAACTAATATGCTGCACAACAACTCTTTCCGCTGGGATCAATGTTCCTGCACGTTTAGTCATTCTAAAAGACTTTAAGAAGTATGTAACCTCGGGACATAAAATAAAGAATTTTTCTGGATATCATGAGAATGGGGACGGGTTTGCATATTTTAAGCCATTTTCTGCAAATGAAGTATTTCAGATCTTAGGAAGAGCTGGAAGACCAGGTCTGGATTCAATAGGATATGGAGTAATATTAGTGAAGGATATTGAAGAGAAAATGTGGGTTGAGGATCACTTTTTTGAAAATACATCTCTTCATACAAATCTAAAACCACGCTATAATGACCTTTATTCCGGGTTAAATAAGATTAATACACTGAAAGAACAAGTCCTTTTACGAATCTATGAAGAAAAAAAGATTACAATTGAAAAATTAAAACAATTTTTCGAAAGAACATATTTTTGGTATGGTATTAAATATAAAATGAAAGAACAAAAGATTCCGATTGAACAGTTATTAATGATAAAAGAGATTACCCCGATTAATATATTGAAACTTCACTCTAATGCTCAAAAAGTTAAATCTTTAAAGGAACATAATTTTCAAATCAAATTATCTAAATTTAATGATTCAAACATTTCAGGATATATAAAGACGCCATATGGTGTCTATTATTCTCAATTTGATATTTTAACTGGAATTCAGTGTAGTTGTGGGTTTGAGAATGGTATCTCCGATAATTTTGCGAATGAAGAATTTAGTTTCGAGTTCTGTGATCATGTATCAAGTTTCTTAATTTACCTTATTCAACTTCCGGACGTTAATTTCCAGAAATATGTAGAAACTATCATTCCAAAATCTGTGAAGAACCAATATATCTTAAATTATTTGTTTGAGAAAGGCTTAATTATTAAAACTGATGATGGTAAAATTAAATGTTCTCAGTTTGGTAAACTAATAATTCGATTATATTTATATCCAGTTTCTGGTGTAATGATACGTTATAAGCTTGAAAATGTTGAGATAAAAAGTTTCCAAGATTTAATTAAAGAAGCATATGAGATTTTAAAGGCTGAATTTCGTGTAAAGGATTATAAAATGCTCCAACCGATTATTGAATGGGCTGATGAAGAACCCATTGACCAAATTTTAGAAAAATATAACATTATGGCAGGTGATTTATTCACAGTAAGGGATAATTTAAAACGGATTATCATTTTTATAGGAATTATTGCAAATAATCTGAGTACGCATGGAATAGATTTACAAGATAAGTTGGTCAAAGTAGCTGAGATGGCAGAAACCCTCCAAATACGCTTACAGCATGGAATTCGAGAAGAGTTATTTGATTTAGTATTGAGGTTGAATGATGTTGCTCGTGTGAGAGCACGGATTTTATATAATGCCGGTTATCATACCGCTACACAAGTAAAAAAAGAAAACCCTTATATTCTTAATCAAAAAACGGGGTTAGGAATAAATCTAATTAAGAAAATAATTAAAGGATGAAAATGAATTCAAAAACTGTAGACATAAGCAAAATAAAGATCCAAAAATCAGAATCATCGTCAGAGGATTCAGATAATAAAGAACCTCAATCTAATAAAATGGTGAATGAAAACATTGAAGATATCTGTGATGAAAACTTGACCACGCTACAAAAAATCCATGCAATATTACTCAATTGTGTGAATCTCTCAAAGAAACAAAAACTCGAATTCTGTGAAAGTGAACGGTATTTTATGAAGCTCTATCTGAAAAAAGTACAAGATAAAAATAGAACCGAATGAATGGTAAAATATAATAAATATCCTAAAACTTTGAAGATAGATGATAAATATTCAATAGATTGAAAACAATTAAAAAATAATCTTGTGATGAGAAATAAAAGTATCAGAAATAAAAAAAAAATTCATTGATGAATTTGCTCGAGGTAAGAAATTAACAACTTTTCAAAAAAACCGATTAATTTTTGAAATTGGGGTCATTCGAGGGGATTATGAACTTGGTTTACAATTTATTAATTATATCAAGGAAAATAAAGCTGCCATTGAGTCTTTTATTGATGATTTAGATTCTGAGAGCCAAAATGAAGTAAAAACGATATTAATGAATCTTGAATTTATAAGCACTCATACTCCAATAGAAACGGTGCATAAGTTTATTATGAGAGGGGCTGAAGTACTTGCACAATTAAATACCATTGAATCTATTAAAAATAAATATGAATTGCCATTGGATATGTATGAAGAATCCATTTTTAAGTATAAACATGGTTTAAAGTTTGTACCTCAAAATATTCTAAACGCTTTGAATAATAAAGATTTTCTTGATTGCGGTGCTTATATTGGTGAATCAGCACTAATATTTGAAAGAGACTACAAACCAAACAAGATTTATTCTTTTGAGCCAGTTCATGAAAACTATAATTTACTTATAGAAACTATTAAATTAAATAACTTAGAAAAAGTAATCCCTGTTGATAAAGGTGTAGGCGAAAAGAGTCGTACTGCAAAATTCCATTCTCAGGGTATTAGTTCATATATTTCTGAAGATGGAAATGCCGAAATGGAACTTATATCTATTGATGAATTTGTTAATGAGAATAATCTTTCTGTTGGGTTGATTAAAATGGATGTGGAAGGTTATGAATTAGAAGCATTAGAAGGAGCAAAAAAAACAATTCAGGATCTTAAACCTGTTTTATTAATAGGGATATATCATAATCCAAAAGAATTGTTTGGCGCAATTAAATATATAAAAACGATAACAAGTAAATATAAATTTAAGATTAAACACTTGGCGGATATCAGGCCACTTGGAGAGATTCACTTAATTGTTTGGTAAATAATTTAAACATCCATGTAAGCTCTTATCGAACTTTCTTTTAAGAAATTAAGGAAGCAAAATGAAAATACATAAGTATGTCTTTACGAGTAGCAAAACTTTACTCCGAAAAATATGTCTACTAAAAATTTAAATTAATTATAATGTAGAAGATTTAAGTTGAAAATATCTATATTTCTTTTGCTATAATTGAGAAAAACTTCAATTTTATTCCAATAGACTTTTTATTTGAATATTTAGGATCTTATAATAGATAAGAATATAAATTTGTAAAAAGGTCTTAATTATGAGTTCTCAAACAGTAGAAAAAAAGGAGCACATATTCCCTATTTACGAGACATATTTAGAGGACTCAATTAATTTTGATGATATCATTATTCCGTTCTCAGATATAGGTAGATCCAAAACCCCTTCATATATTTACAAGGGGGATGAAGATATCACTTTCAAGAAAAGGCACCCTATATTTCAAAAACTTTTATTAAATGAGTTTACGGAATAAGGTCAAAGTTTATTCTTATTATATAAATCGTCTCTTTACAAAAATGTTAAATATCATTTGATAATAACATTAATTTGAATACAATTTTGTAAAATTTTTATTTAGGTGAGAAATTTGGTATATATTATAACAGAACATTGGTGGCCTCCTGGTAAATCAGAGGGGGTCGGAAAAGTCTACCTTGAGGTAATGAAAAAATTTCCCGATGACAGATCCATAGTTAAACCAATTATTCAGTCAGCAGTATGGCCTGTTCCAGAAGCGATGCACAGTATTACTGTAAGTACCGTCCAACCTGGGAAGGTTAAAGAAGCTATGGATCTGTCAACTAATCGATTACTTATGTTAGGTAAAGCCATCGAAGGATTCCGATATACGATGAATATAGCTTATGATTTAGTTGAAGCTATGCCATTCGTGGGTTTAAAAGCACCTGAAAGTTAAGATTTTAGTATAATTTAATTTTTAAATTCCTTTTTTTTAATTTTAAAGTTATTATATATTTATAGAAATCATAAAATCTCAGATGACTTGTTATTTTTCTTTAAATATTTATGATCTCATCATGTATTAGAAGGTGTAAATGTGAGAATATAATGAGTTCTAAGACATTAGAAAAAAAGTCTGAAGAGATTATTAAAGCAGAGGTTATTAGTGAACCTTTTAGACTGAAAAAATTTATTATTCCCTTCTCTCAATTTGGGAAGCCAGAGCGATATATCTATTTAGGTTTTGAAAGGATTCCTTTTCGAGAACGGCATCCCATATATCAAGAAATCCTAAAAAATGAGTTCGCTGATGTGATAAAGCAATTTAAAAATATTATTAGACAGTGATTTAAAATACCAATTTAATTTAATCCTAAACTTAGAATATCATTGTTCTTTACTGATTCAGTTTAAATAAAGATTCCTCTATTTGCAATAAAATTCCTTGGTTTAGGAAATTCCTTGTTAAAAGTTTTACTTCTGAATCAGGAATCCCATATTTTTCAGCCATAACTTCTATCACATAATAGGGGAATTCTCTATAAAGCTCAGACAATTCTATAATAAGTTTTTTGAACTTAGCATAATTTTCATTGTCATTATCTTCCTCAATTATTTTCTTATGTGATTTAACCAAATTATCAATTTTATAATCATTTGATGCTCTAAATTCTGGATAATTCCCTAACTCCTCTAAAGCAAGCTCATTCTGTCTTCTTTTTACGGATTCCACTGCGGATGAGATGCCTTTGACAATTTCGCCATTCTCTAAAATCTTAATAACTATATGCGAATGACCACAACGGACACATTTTTTTGTTTTTTGAGTTGTTCTCACATACGTATATTGTTTACATTTCATACAAGGAAACACTAAATACGGAGTTTTATCCCTTTTCCATGCCATATCCTCCATTTTTAATCACGTTATTCTATTTAGGATTTTCTAAGATATTTTTTATGATAAAATATAGTTCTTCCTCATTATCAATAGCAATTCCTTGAAATTCATACTGTTTCGAGAATTCTTGAATTTTTCTTTTCATGACACGTTTCTCCTCCTCAATATTTTCTTGAAATTCAATAAAATCAAATATGATGATTAAAAGTGAACAAATTTGCTTAAAATCCTTGATGTCTGAAAGTAATGTATTAGAATTAAGTTCTCTAGGGTTATAAATCTGGATAAGCACTTTATTATGTATTACAATATGAAGATCTGATTCCTCAACTTCAAAAAGAAAACCATCGTGTTGTAATTTATTTCGTATTCCAAATTTCATTGGAAATGATTTACTAATCTTCAAGGGGCTGGTTAATTTAACGGGATAATCTCCATCAATAAAAGATAGGAGTTTTGATTGAATATTTCTTTTTATTATCTTTCGAGGGTGATATTCTGGAGATTTTATGGTGCACTGATCTATTTTTGGAACTAAATTTTCCTCTTTAACCGTATCTTGAAATGAAAGTTTTTGGTACGAATCTTTTAGTTGATGAGGTTTCTTAAGATTAATATTCATACGTTTTAATTTATTCAAGGCAATTTGTAGATAAATTTCATCTCGAGTCTTCTTACTATATAAAATAACTACCTTTCCCTCTCGATGGCGTGCTGTTCTTCCTTTACGTTGAATTAATCGAATTTCAGAAGCTACCACATCATAAAATATAACTAAATCACATTCAGCAATATCTAGTCCTTCTTCACCAACGTTAGTGGAAACCAGAACATTATATTCTCCATTTTTAAACTGTTCTAAAATCTCTATTTGTCGATTTTGGGATAACCCTTTATCATCCTGAGATTTAGTTGCCTGTCCCACAAATCTTACGGGTTTTATTCCATTAATCTTTTTAAGATTATGGGCAATATTTTTTACAGAATTCCTTAATTTTACGAATACTAAGATCCGTGAAGAAGGATTATTAGATAATTCGTCTAAGATAATTTTTATTAATATATTATATTTTGGATGAACTAAACTTTCAGGAGAGATTTCCGCATTCTTTTTAAGTTCCAAATAAATACGATTTAAACGTCCATCAGAAGCTAGAATTCTTGTTGCTTTTGAACTAGATTTCTTTTTCGCATCTTTATGAAGTTTGTTAAAATAATCTAATAAGACATTTAACCCTTGTTGCTCAACGAGTTCGAGCATATGATATAAAATTAACCCTTGGGCGTTGATAGATAAGGCACTATACACACCAGTCTTTTCTCCATTATTATTTAAGCGGTTCACCAATTCAGCATTTACTTTCAATAGATCTTTTCGAATTACCTTAGTATGTAATTGTTCTCCTTTTGGTTCGAGGAAGTTAAGTTGTGATAGATAATGTAATCGTTCTTCTAAAACAGCGGTAATTAATTGGTATATATCTTCCATTAAACTTGTCATATCGACTCCAATTTTGTAAATATCCATCGGTTTTAAGTATGTCTTCACATCTTCATCCTTGCGTGTACGGATATGGATATTATCTAAAGGGATGTATAAATTTTCGCATAAAGTGTTAATTTTACTTTTTGAAGATCCAGGTGAAGCTGTTAGTCCAAGAATAATTCCATCAGGGCTTTGTTCTACAAATTCGTCTGCAATCATAGTGTATGCATATTCACCAGATGCATGATGAGCCTCATCAAATATAATTAATGCAGTATTGTGTAAAGTATATTTTCTGTTTACTAAGTCGTTTCGCAGCGTTTGGGGTGTATAAAATAATATTTGCGTTTCAGCAAAAATACCGACTCTATCTTCTGGAAGGGTTTTTCCAGTTAGAATTGCACATTTTTCTTTTGAAATCTTCAAGAATTTCAAGAATGTCTCATAATGTTGATTAATTAAAGGTCGTGTTGGAGCAAGTACAATAATTTTGCTATTAGGAGGGAATTTTTCTAATATTTTACTTGCTACAAGCACAGCAATTATTGTTTTTCCAAGCCCTGTCGGTAATACTACTAGAGAATTTTTATCGACACATTCATTTGCTATTTTAACTTGATATTCTCTTATTTGAAGTTCGTATGAATTTAATGTTGAGATTCTATTAGTTTCTTCTTCTATTTCACCCATTATTTATCTTTCTCCACTATAAATGTATAATTTCCAACTTGAATTGAGTTGATTTCTTTATTGCTTTTATTATATGATATAATTAGCTCTCCTAATTGAAGACCTAATTTTGAGGGGTAGATCACACCATTTCCATAAGATTCGAATAAATATGGGTGTTCCTTTTTAATTTGTTTCAAATTCGACAATAAATCTGATCCATTTTTAGCAATATTAAACCCTTTTCCTCTTTTTACAAACTTAAATGTATAGATGATATCATTTAAGAGTCTGATGTATGATTGTTTGATTCTTATTGTTTGAGGTACATTATCTCTATAAGCTTTTCCATTCCTTACAGCAATTAGATACACCTTATTATTAGCTCTTTGTTTTTTGAGTTTGTATCCTTGAAATATATTCTCAAAAATTTCTTGGAAAGCAAGTATTAATGAAATAACTTCATCAATTTCAGAAGTTGGAATTTTAAGTTGTTCGAGTAACCCTGTAAAATTCAATTTTTTATTATAATTGCCTTTGTAATTCTTTAATATATCTATGATTTGGGTGAATACTTGGATCATATTCCGGAGTGCTATTTTAGAATCGTAAGAATTCATACCTGAAGTCATTATTAGGAATAATATAATGAGTAAATAAAAAGGAAAAATCGTGATAATCTTTTCTTAAAAAAGAAATTAGATTTTTATATTTACAAGACAAGTAATCAAACTAAGGGGATTTGTGATTAATGAATCCACTACTTCAAAAGGAACTCCAGGATATCACTAAAATTTTAAAGATTATCTATTTAATACCCTTTTAAATGCAAGAATCTAAATTTTATTATTTTGCGGTTTTAGGGGAGTGTTTCTTAAAAGATCCTTAAAATATTAGAAAAACATAATTAATAATTAAAATATTTTAATTTAAGAATTAGTATTTTTAAATCCAAATTTAGTTATAGGTTATTCAAGAGATCAAGATGAGTGATTTATTGTGTGTATTTGATGTTGGAACAACAGGGTCAAGAACTATTATTTTTGACATCAATGGGCGAGAAATTGCTAGTGCTTATGAAGAATACCCCATCGTCAAACAACCATTAGGAATCTCAGAGCAAGATCCTCTCGCTTGGTGGAAAGCTACCAAAAATACATGTAAACAAGTTGTTAAAAAAGTAAATATGGAAGATATTATTGGGATAACTGGAGGGATCCTTAGAGGAAATGCAACAATAATTGATAAGTATGGAGAAGTATTGCATCCAGTAATGTTATCAATGGATGAGAGAGGAATGGATTTCCAAGCAGAAGAAGGATTGAGGTTATCGATTTCTAAAATGCTATGGTTGAAAAACGAAAAACCTGACATATTTAATAAGGCTTTTAAAATAATCTTTCCAGATACTTATATTTACATGAATTTATGTGGAGAAGATTTATGCATTACGGAACCTACAAATGGGATTTATGGAATAATGAACATGGACACATTAGATTGGGATCTAAATCTTTCTAATAAATATGATTTACCAGTTGGTTTATGGCCAGATCTTCACACCCCAGGAGAAATAGTAGGGGAATTATCTAGTAAAGCCGCCAGAGAACTTGGATTAAAAAGTAATATCCCTGTAGTATTAGGAGGGGGGGATCAACAATGTTCTGCTTTAGGAATGGGAGTAATTAATCCAGGTCAAGCCAAAGTAACAATGGGGACATATACCATTGTTAATTATGTTATGGGTAATAAACCAGCGAAATTACCTCCTGGAGATATTCCAATCTTCCCACTTCCACATGTAATTAAAGGAAAATGGATATTAGAAGGGGCTATGCCCGGAACTGGAATTGCATTGAAATGGTTTAAAGATAATTTTTCTCAATTACAAATTAAAGAAAGTGAGGAGAAAAAGATAAATGTTTATGATGTTTTATGTAAAGAAGCAGAAGATATTAGTCCAGGAAGCGAAGGCTTATTGTTTATACCTTTACAAATGTTTAGAAAGGGAACATTCCATGGTCTGGGATGGAATCATACCAGGGCTCATATGATCCGTTCAATAATGGAGTCAGCAGCTTTAAGTGCTCAAATGTATTTAGGACTTATAGAAGCTGTAGGACGTACAAAAACTCCAGAAATAAAGGCAGATGGCGGTGGAATGAATAGCAGTCTGTGGGCTCAAATTTTGTCCGATGTTATGGATAAAAAAATTCTCATTCCAAAAGTTAAAGATTGTTCTGCTTTAGGGGCTGCTATTTTAGGTTATTATGGTTTGAAAAAATATAAAAGCTTAAATGATGCGATTGGAAAAATGGTTAGATTTGAAAAAGAATTTGAACCAATTAAATCAAATACAAGGATTTACAAGAAACTTAATAGATTAT
>JBHLLP010000047.1:0-27774 GCA_048885525.1 Candidatus Hermodarchaeota archaeon
AAAGATAAACCAAAGTACCCTGATTTCGTAAAAAAAATTCATCACTGGACAGTAGTAGCTTCAGATGGACATTATAAAACATATGCGGTTTATGAATTTCCAGATGATAAAATAAAGGAAACAATGAAAGCATTAGCTATAAGATATACTTTGTATGCCACAGTGGAAGGTTACAGATATTATCCTGAATTTTTAATGGATGCTGAAGAAATAATCAAATCTATTTTTTGATTTCTTCTTTTTTTTTTTTTTTTATTATTTTATTCCCTTATTCGGTGTATTAAATTGTTTGAAGTTAGAGAACTTAAATATTCACAGAATAGCTATAAAAAAATTCTTAGAAGTCTTAAAGAATCTTTGCAAAAATATTTTGTAGAAACGATACAAGAGGATTTGAAAGAAGCTGATTTTTGGTATAAACGGATTGAAAACATTATTAAATCTAGAAGTGAAAATTATACATGTTTTGAAGTCAGAAAAGAAGATGATATTATAGGTTTCTTAACTTTTAGACATTTAAAAGAAAATTTCGTTTTGATTAGACATTTTTTTATATTAGATACTGTTAAGAGAGAAGAAGTTGCATTTATTCTATTAAAGGAATCCATTGAAAAGTTAAAAAATGCTAATGAGAGTATTAAAATTGATAATGCTGCATTTACATTTCCAGATGACTACTTAGTTGGTCCATTAAAAAAACTTGGATACAGTCTAATGAAAAGACATAATATGATATTGAACTTAGATTCGTTTGATAAAACTTATGAGTTGTTACCTGAATACTCCTTTGCTCCCTTTATTGAAAATGACTTTTCAGAAATAGCAGAACTATGTGTTGATGCATTTAAAAATCATCCCGATACAACTATTTGGGAAGATGTGACTTCAGTTCCTAGTTATTTAGAATATTTGAAAAATAGTATGACAACCTACATGTTAAAAGAATGTTCATTTGTCGTAAAAGATAAAAATGGACAGATCGTTGGAATATGTCTAATTGAAAATGGAGACAAAGAAGGTGAATTTATCATTCAAAACATTGTAGTCAACAAAACACTCCAAAGTAAAGGAATTGGATCGGCTCTTCTTTCAAAAAGCTTGAATAATATTCGAAAAAAAGGTTATCGAAAAGCCATTCTTACAGTTACAGAAGGGATCCCAGCTCAAAAATTATATGAACGTTTTGGTTTTAAGAAATATAATTCAATGAATGTAATAGTGAATTATAATTCTAAAACTTGAAGTCTTGAATATCCTTCTTTAACAAAGTCATAATCTAGAAGTTCTATTTTTTCAGGTATAATTTTTAATATTAGTTTTCTTCTACCCCTTACGATTTTTTGAGCTTTTTTGAATTCTTCATCACCTTCAGTTAAAAAAATCAACCTCTCTTTACCTGTAGCTGTTATCTGCATTCCTTGGATTTTCCCTTCCGACATAGGTGTATAAATACCAATACTAACTATTGGGTTTTCTTCCATATTCTTCACTTTCCTTCCTGGAGCTGGACCTACATAAATGTTAAAACTATCTTTATCTGTGTAAAAATCCATTGGAGTTGCACGAGGAATATTATTGCTACAAGTACAGAGAACTAGTACTTTTCTATTATCTAAAAAGTTACGAATTTCTGTCTTAAGCATATCTAAAGGCATTTTTTCTTTACTCATTTTCAAATATCACTTAAGTTTTTTATTATAACTATAATTGAAAATGAATGAAATAAGATAAATCTTCAAAAATAGTTTTAAGGTTGTTAACTTTACAATTAAAATCCGACTATGTTAGTTGGCGAAAAATCAATAGTTGAATCTACAGCTGCTCTTACATAAGGAGATACAGGCCCATTTGCTAATACCATTATCTTTATTTTGGAACCCATATCAGGTTTATTCTGAACTCCAAACTTTAATTGAGCCTCTTCAGGAATTTCATTTGAAATAGTAGATACAACTTTATCGACCTTAGATAATGTTAAATTATGATCACCAGTAACCGATACTAAACATCTATTAACTTGTTTTGGGTCTGGCTTTAAAAGAGGATTGTTTAACGCTAGTTTGGCTTTTTCAATTAAATCTGAGTCGTCTCCTATACATTCTGCAATACCAACTAATCCCGAAGGATATTTTCCAGTAGGGTTTTCCAATAATGTTTTTTTCACATCTGCAAAATCAATATTAACTAAACCACAATTATTGATTAAATTAACAACTTCTCCAATATTCCTTATTAGTATTTCATCCATAATTTTAAATCCCGTTATCATGGGTATTTTTCCGACGATTCCTAACAAATTATCATTTGGAATTGGAATTAGGAAATCAGAATATTTAGCTAGATTTTTTAAACCCAATTGAGCTCTTGCAGTTCTTTGTTTACCTTCAGAGTTAAATGGAAGTGAGCAAAATGTAACAACTATAGCATCATTTCTTTTTGCTTCTTCTGCAATAATGGGTGCTGCTCCAGTCCCCGTACCACCACCTAATCCGCAAGTTAAAAAAATAATGTCGGCGTTCAATGTTTTATTTAATCTTTCACGGTCTTCTTCTGCTGCCTCAGCACCGATTAAAGGGTCATTTCCTGACCCTAATCCATTACATCGTTCTTTTCCAATTAATATTTTATGTTTTGAATTTGAGTAATATAAGTCATGTGCGTCGGTATTTATATTAATAGTTTCAGCATGAGTGATCCCCATATCGTCTAATCGAGATACTGTATTATTTCCTGCACCTCCAACACCAACTACATATGTCTTAATTTTTAAAACTTTTAAAAGATCTGCTAAAAATTTGTCATCATCACAACTTGGGTTTGAATTAGGATTCCGGTTATGTGACGCTATTTCATTAAATCGTTCTCTTACTGATGCTCGAGATTTTGCTAGCTCTACTAAATCAAAAATATCTTCATTGCTCATCTATCATCATCATAAAAAATGAGTTAAATAGTTAATAATACGAGAACAATATCAGTATAATATAACTAAGAAATATCTAGGTAATATCTTAGTAACATTTTATTTATTACAAAACTGTTTAAATTAGAATATTTTAGTTATTTGTTAAAGATTTTTTTAGAATTCAATTTTTTTAATAAATCATTTTTACGTTTGAAAAAGAAGACAATTAATTATAGAGAATAAATTTATAAATCTTTATTATCATAATAGTCATGGTTTAGGGGTAAAACAAAATATGGAAATTGATAGAGCTCAAGATAATGGTAGGGAATCAGTAAATTCATCAGAAAATAGCGATTTAATAAAAGTGAGAGCTATCATTACTTGTCCAAATGGTGATTATAAGAAAAAGTTTAGAAATCAATTTCTAAGAAAAGAAATGGAAATGATGATTGTTAGCTTTAAAGTTTTCGATTGGTTAACATGTAATAAATGTGGTGAACTTTTAAAGCTAGATTTAGAGTTTAATATTTAATCCGTTATAATTTAAAGTTATCTTTTTTTATTCTTGATGAAAATTTTATTTATTTAAAAGTAACATTTTTAATTTTAGATTTCAAAATTAATGCTGCCATATGTACCGCCGCCACCGGGAGTATATTCAATTTTATTATTTCTAAATGCTTCTATGATTTTTCCTGTAGTATGATCATATTCCTCAATTTTATTAATTGGGATATCAATTGAAACTTCAAATTCGGTTCCTAGTTTTTGAATTATTTTGTTATATTCATTTAATACAGTTTTACTTGTTGTACTTTTAATTCCCTTTACTGCGCGAATAATATCTATTAACGGTATAGCGTTTATATATTTTGGTCTATGATTTGGATGTTGAGGTTCAGGATATTGTGAAATTACATCAATTCGTTCACTTACACCTAATTTAATTTTATAATTTCGATTTCTTTCTTCTTTACAAGCTGGACAAACTATTTTATTTTTAGAAACTTGATCTATATATTGTTTTTTAGTAATAATTGGATTATCTGAAAAAAAAGTGACAAAATCTTCTGTTTTTGTAAATTGATTAAAGATTGAATATCCTTTTTTCTTTGTTTTTTTGAAAAGGATTCTTCTACGACATTTACTACAAAACATATTGTAATATTTTCCAAGTTTTGGATGTAACCCTACATTTAAAATGATTTTTCTACCTTCTTTTCGTCTTATAGCTAAAGAAATCTCACTAAAAGAAGGGTTATCAACATCAAATCTGTTAAATTCTCTACCTAAAGATCGAGGATCTTGTGAGTGTGCGTCACTATTACTTAGAAAAGTTACATCTTTTAAGGAACTCATTCTATCTGCGAGATTGGTGTTAGCAGATAGTCCCAACTCAATAAAATTAATATATTTAGTAGTTTCACCATAACATTGCTTAAGTGTTTCAAATTTATTCTGCCGAAAAATAGCTTTAAAAGGCGTGAAAGCATGTGCTGGACCAATTAAAGCCCCTTCACCAGAAACTATCTCGGTTAACTCTGCTGGGGAGAGATTAACCCTTGGTCGACCGCCCCATTCATCTAAAATATTTTTTGAATAATGCTTTAATTTCTTTTGTAGAGATCGTACCATATCAAAATCTTCTAATAATATAACTTCATGTACACTTTCTAGATCTTCTATTTCAGTTTGTAGAATAAAATAAATGTCTTTATAACAATAAGCGCCATCTTTATCTTTTTTTAATTTATTTTCTAAATAATTCAACCAATCTGGTTGTAAAACATCTCCAGTACCTAAAATATTTAAACCTTTTTTTTTACAAGTATCTATCATTGTGTCAAGATTCAATGATTTCGATACTCCTATTGAATGTGGAGAATGTATATGTAGATCTGCGTTATAAATATCCATTTCTTCAGTTAAAATTTGATTTTATAAATAATTTAAGTACAGTCTAATTAAGAATATTTTATTTATCATTAAATAATGATCATTTTGTCTTGAATAGGATTGTTCAATAAAATCCTAAAATATTCTAATTCATTTTTGAACATTACTTTCTCTAACTTTCCTTCAACTAATACAGTTTCTTTTTCTCTAGCTTGTTCACAAAAACGACCTCTGAATGAATTTATTTCACTTATATCATCGGTTTTAATATTCTCTAAATTAATATCAGAGTTGAGAATTGTTAAAGGATTTATTTTGTATGAACAAGGAGTAAAAATAGAATCTTCTGAGTTAATAATTTCTGCTTTAAGTTTAATTCTTCCAAGATTTTTGTATTTATAATCATAAAAGTTTCCTTTCCAATCTTCAGGACTTTTTATATATCTAACGAAAAAATCTTTATCCATAAATTTGCCTTGATGTTGTTTTCTTTGTTCACTTTTAAGAAAATCTCCAAAAGGAATATCAGAACCACCAAATCTCCACTCGTAATGAATTTTATACTCATATTTATTATATTTTCGAATTTTATTGGATTTTTTAAATAACCGTTCCAATTTTTCTTGAAAATTCAAACTTGCTTGTGTACCATATATTATTATATCAATGTCGGAATCTTTAGTATTTAATCCTACCATTGTTGATCCTGTAATCCCTATTGAATCCTCAGAAAGGTTTCCTTGAGAAATAAATAATTCACATAATTCTCTAGAGCGTAGTTCTATACTAGATAACAAGTTTTTTTCTAATAGTTTTTTAAAAAAGATTCGAGGGGTATAAATTTTTTTTATTTCTTCCTTTTTAACTCCTTGGACTTCTAAATCAAGTTCTCTTGAAAAAAAAAGATAATTAGGATATTTTTCTCTCAACAGGGCATATCTTTCTTCAAGGTTGTAAATTTTTCTAAATTTAATATCGTCTTTTATCCGCTCTCCTTCTGGAGCTGGAAAAAATCGTAAAAAGCATATGATATATTCATCTGGATGGAGAAGACCTTTTACATCAAAAAACAAATGATCCTTTTTTGTTTCTATGTAGTCTCCTTCAATTCCTTGAATAAATTTCATGAATTATATAAGTTTAATAATTAATAATTTGAAGGCGTTTTGGTTTTAATTTTTGAGGGCGTTTTGGTTTTAATTGAAGGCGTTTTCTTCCTAATCTTTCTCAATTCTCTTTCAAATTCCCTTTTTTCATTTAGGAATCGTTGTTTATCTTTTGCTAATTTTTCTCTTTCACGTTTTATTGTATTTTTTTCACTTTCTAAGTTCGATTTTTGTTTTTCTAATTGTCTATATTCATTATTTAACCTGCTAAATTTTTCTTCTAAATTTGGAATTTTCCTATTTAAGGAAAAATACCTATTTTCAGCGCTAGGAATTTTTCTTTCCAATTCTTTTAGTTTTGCTTCTTGTTGTCGTCTTCTTTTTTCTAAATCTTTAACATCTCTTTCTACTTTATCTCTATATTTTTTTAGATCTGCTTTTTTCTTATCAATTTCTCGAGTTTTAAGGTCAAGATCTTGCTTTTTATAACGAGTCTTTTCTCTTTCTTCCTTTAATTTTTTCTTTTCCTCAGAAATTCTATTTTTTTCATCGTTAATTTCTCTCCGTAGATTATTAAGCTCCTTATTTAGATTATCTCGATCTTTAGTTAAATTTTTAATTTCATTTCGTAATTCCATCAATTTAGACTCTAAATCATTGATAGTTCTTTCTAAAGCATTTTCTCTTCTTTCCATACCTGGAATTTTTGTTTTTATTTCCTTTATTCGTTTTTCTGTTCTTTCTTTTTCCCAATCTAAATTTTTTTTTTGATTAGCAATATCTTCTCTTAAATTATCTAATTTTTTTTGAAATCTTTCTAATTCAGCATTTTTTTGATCTAATTCTTCATTCTTACTCTTGATCTTTTCTCTAAATTGCCGTTCTTTAGTAAGTATTTCAATTTTTTGTTGATCTATTTGATTTTTCATTTTTTCTAGCTCGTTTTTTAAGTTATTACGCTGATCAAGAAGAAATTTAATTTTAAGTTCCTTTTCTTTCCTTTTCTTTTCAAGATCCTCAATGCTTTCTTTGTAATCTTCAACTTGATTAAAAACTTTTTCCCATTCGTTTTTTTCTTTAATTAGTTTGATTCTTTCTTTTTTAATTCTTTTTAGTAATTTTTTATCTGGAATTGTTTCTAGTTCTTCATCTGGTGTTTTTTCTCGAATTTGATACTTAGGAATTGGTTCGTCGTTCATAATGTTTCAATTTTTACATAATCTATTAATAAAGTCATATGAATATTGACTCTAAAGTGTTTGCTAATCAAAACTTTAAAATTAAAATTTTGTTGATTCTATTTATATAGCTTAATTTCTATTATTTTCATATAATCATAGTAAAAAATTACATTATTTATTATTAAATTATAATCATTGGGGATTACTTTATGGGTTTTGATAATGAATTTGATGATGAATTTGATGAACAAGAATTTGATGAAGACTTAGAAGATTTAGATGAAGAAATTGAAGAAAAGCCGGAAGAGGATAAAGAAGAACCTTTTGAAAAGATTCCTGAGGAAGAAGTTGAAGTAAAAACTCCTACTACTAAAGTTGTTTCTAGAGGTAAGAAACTTTCAGTATATTTTATGTCTACTATTGGTCCAGGTGAGAAAAAACAAAAACTGACTGTTAACGATGGAAATCTTGTAGGTGATATCAAAGAAACTGTAGCAAATTTATTTGGTTTAGTTCCTGCTGACTTTCATTTATCTTGTGGGGGTGTAACAATGGATGAAACTAATCCTTTAAGCGATTATAATATTTCTGACGGAGATGATATACTTTTAATTCCAGCTAGTATTGCTGGTTAAATCTTTCTTAAAGAAATAATGGGAGTAAATATTAATTTTCGATTTTTTTTTAATTTTTATCTTTTCTTGAGGGAATTAGAGCAATTTCATCGTCATCATCTATGCTGTAGTCTTTTATTTGTGAGGTTTCATCTAATAATATCCCTCCGGATGATAAGAGAAAAACTTGATCTTCATAATCAAATAGTAGTGCAATTTTCTCTTTAACAGCTCTTACTGATTCATCTATATCTATTATAATAATTTTTGTTTTCTCACCAGGTTCCAATAATGATCGTATATATACGCGAATTTGATCTTCAATTTTTATAGAGCTCCTTGGTGACATATAAGGTATCACATCATTAATATTATTCCTATTTTCTAACATATTTTCGATTAGCTCTTTTCTTTCTTTTGGATCATAGTATATCATTTCTCTGATAAACAATATTTTATCCATTTTTGATAGATCCAGTAGGTTAATTTTATTTAATTCTTCTTTACTTAAAATTGAAAAAATATATTTATCTATGATTGGCATATCCTTATAGGATTTATTTGATTCAACATATTCATCTAAAGAAGGCATGGCATCAATATAATCTTCAACAATATTGAAAGATTTCTTTTGTATTAACTTCTGTTTAGTAGTATATTTTTTTTCTTTTAACATCTTGACTGAACTAGTTTTAGATTGTATTACGGTATAAATTGTACTAGTGGATAATACAGCAACACTACCTATAGTTAGAGTAAATAATAAGAGATTATTTTCTATATGAAATAGGAAAAATAAAATATAGAGCAAAATACAAACAGTATAAAGAACGACAACACTTAATATTCTATAATTTTTTCTCATGATTTTTTATTAGATTATTTTCTGTAGTTAAAATATTTAATTTAACATTTAAATGGGATTGGAATAAAAGTGGAGTTTTTAATCTCATTCACCTTGAATCAATTTTCTTATATTAGTATATTTTTTTTGATCTAATTTGTATATATGTCTATTTTTTTCTTTTTCAATTTTTATTAACTTTAGATCTGCTAAAATATCTATATATTTTTTTATAGTAGTATGATTCTTTTTCAGTCCATTTGCTATCTCTGTGATTTTTAATGCTTTATTTTCTATTTTCATAAACTCTATAATATTTTGAACAATTTTTTTTTTTAAATAATAGTGAAACGGGTCAAGTGTTGGATCTGAATCGAATTTGAAGAAATATCTATGGTTATTGATTTGTTTTGATCTGACAAATTGAAATTTTTCTAAGCATGATAGATGCCATAAAGCTTGATTACTGCCAATTTTTAGAACCTTCATTATTTTATTAATATTTGATGGATTCTTTTTAATAAAATTGAATATCTCATTTCTTTTCGGATGTTCTATTATATTATTTTTCATTAATTTTGTTCCAGGGATAATAACGCGTCTTTTAATGAAATCCTTCAGAATTAACTCTATTCTATTCTCATTTATATTAGGATTGTATCGCACTCTATTGCTTATATAGGAGATAATTTCTTTAATTGAAAAGAAGGTCTTCTTTGTTAAATACTCTCTTACTAATTTAAGAACAACAGATTCTGCATCATCAAAAGAACTCATAAAACTTTACTTCAAATAGATTGATTAATTTGGTTTTTATAACAATTTACTTTCTTTAAAACAACTTTCACAATTTATATATATTGATAGGGGTTCATAAAATTTATAATATAATTTCTTAAGAATTCTAATTTTGATTTTTTTATTTTTAATAATGATTTGAAAACTTCAATATTATTCCAATGGGTTTTATAATATCTTTTTAACGCCATTTTAATAAGTTTAATAAAATTAAAAATTAAAAAAAAAAAGGAAGTGATTTGAATGAGTTTTGATGAATTTGATGAAGATTTAGGAGGAAATGAACCAGTAAAATCTAAAACTCCAGCAGGTAAAACTCCGACTGGAGGAAAGAAATTAACTTTATATTTCATGTCTACAATTGGTCCTGGTGAAAAGAAAGAGAAGTTAACTGTGAATGACAGCAATAGAGTAAGAGATATTAAACAAACATTAGGAAATTTATATGGACTTGACCCTAATGATTTCCACCTTTCTAGTGGAGGGGTCACTATGGATGAAAATAGTGATTTAAGAGACTATGATATAAATGATGGTGACGATATTCTATTAATTCCAGCGAGTACAGCTGGTTAGACTTATAAAACTTTCTTCATAAAATATAATAAATGGGCAATAGCCCTTCAATTTTTTTTTTATTTTTTTTTAAAACTTATGGTGATAATATTGGATAAGGATTCAGATTTTTTCGCAAAAGAATTATCAGTGGAAGAAAGAGCCCTGTATGACCGCCAATTTCGTCTGGAAGGGTGGTCTCAGAAATTGGTAAAGAATTCTAGAGTTCTAGTAGTTGGTGTGGGAGGTTTAGGTTGTGAAATTGCCAAAAACTTGGCTATGCTTGGTGTTGGTCAGCTTGATCTTATCGATTTAGACATTATTGAGCATTCTAATTTAAATCGTCAAGTTCTTTTTACAGGTGCAAAGCTAGGAGAACCTAAGGCAATTGTTGCTGCTCGTAAGCTAAAAGAAATTAATCCTAATATTATTGTTAAGGGATACCACACCTCTCTAGAACGATTGAACCCAGCACTTTACCAAGCTGCGGATGTTGTTATCGGAGGCCTTGATTCTATGAACGCACGTCTGAATTTAAATGCACAATGTATAAGATTTAAAAAGCCATTAGTAGATGGAGGTGTATCTGGTTATCACGGTCATGTATATACAGTTTTTCCTTATAAAAATGCGTGTTATGAATGCAATCCATTACCTATAGGTGAGTCTGATGAAATGGCTGCTTGTACAGTAGTAGGAATCCCTCGAAAAAGGATTCATTGTGTTTTTAAAGGAGATATGGTCTTTAGAGAAAAATTTGATAGAGATCCAAATCCAAAAGATGTAAATGATATAGAATTCATTCAAAAGGTTGCAAATGAATTAGTAATTGAGCATAATTTCTTACCCGAATATACTCAGGACGATATTGTAAAAATCATTGATAGACATGATCCTGGTATAATAACTATAAATGCCGTTATTTCTGCTTTACAATCACATGAAGCAACCAAAATCCTTCATTGGAAAAAAGGACATAAAGGATTAGGTGAACCTATTAAAAGTTATGTGATTTATAATGCAATTACAATGAAGTTTTATCATATTGAAAAAAAAAGAAATCCAGAATGTCCTCAGTGTAGTAAAAACGTTCGACGAGTATCTATAAAATTGAGATCTGAATCGCCTTGCATAAATATAATAAAGATATTAGAGAAGAATGGATATAAATTAGATAGAGATTCTGAACCAATTTTGACTTTACAAGACTTTAATGATATTATAATGGTCGATTTACAGAAGAATCCAATTGAAAATGGTTTAAGAAATTACGAATTTGTAACAGTTGCAGGGTTTAAAGGGGGAGAAATTTTTGTAACCTTAAAATTAAAACAAAATTTGAATCAAAAAAGATTTTAAATTAATATAATAAAAAACAATAAAAATTTAAACAAAAAATTTCAATATAAAATTAGATATAATAAAAAGGGTTGAGAAAATGAGTATAAGAAGTAGTCGTATTTCCCGCGATGTTGCGGGATTAAAGAAAATGCAGAAAGAGGGTAATATTGTTCAACTACAACCATTTAATCCTAAAAGGAAGAGTATTAATCATTTAGCAATTTCATTTAGAGGCCCCAAAGGTACTGCTTATGCAGGAGGTCTTTTTAGATTAGAAATGAAATTCCCTGCTCAATATCCTAGACAACCCCCTTTTGTTAGATTACATACACCAATTTGGCATCCAAATTTTTGGCCAAAACCATCTGAATATAAAGGCCAAAGAAATATATGTTTAGCATTAGTAGATCCTTCGTTAGTTGGTAAAAAAGGGGGCTGGAGTCCCTCAAAAACAGCAGTTACAGTTGTCCAGGCAATCATTGCAATGTTAAATACACATGGTAAATATGTAAATCCTACCGATGTTTTTAATAAAAAAGCAGCGGTTGAAATGATGAAAAATCCTAAATTTTTCGAGAAAAAAGTAAAAAATCTTGTTAAGAAGTATGCTAATAAAAAATGGTGATATTTTCAATGGAAGATAAGGAATCAGCTAATAATTCAATCAAAGATACAATAAAGAGGAAGATAAAAGAAAAAATAAAACAAGAATTGTTAGATGAAATCTGTGAAGAGCTTGCGTTAGAAGAAGATGAATTAACAGAGGAAATCACTTCAATACTTACAAAAAAGTCCTCTAGTAAGTCAATAATAAAACTTACAAAGATACCTTCAGAAGAAATTGTAGAAAAAAAAGAGGTTGAAATTCAAAAAGAAGAAAAGATTCAAAAGGAAATTTATATTTCGGTAAAAGCAATCCTTAAAATAGCGAGTCATGCACTTAAATATGCCAATTCTCAGATTCAAAGAGAAAAATGGGTTGAGGTTATAGGGCTTCTTGCCGGAAAAATAGAAAAAAGTAATGGTATCTTACATATTGAAGATGCTTATCCGATGGGACATGGTACAGCTGTTTATGCTGAAATTAAAGACTATAAAAACTATGCTAGAGCTTTCCAAGATATTAAAAAACAAAAATTATTTATATGTGGGTGGTATCATTCTCACCCAAGCTACGGATGTTTCTTAAGTTCAGAAGATATGGGCACACAAGCGAGATATCAAAAACTTTGGGACAAATCTGTGGCTCTTGTTATCGATCCTTACCAAATCGATGGTAAATCCACAGGATTTGAAATATATAAAGCGGATCTTAGAAGTAAAACATGGTATCCTTTAGTATATGGAATTAAAGGATCACTAGATGTTAAGATGCTTCCAGAAGTTTTAAAATTCATGAATCCTATAATTGAAGGGAGAGCTGTTTATCTCGAATATGATGAAGATTGAAACAACGGAAATTTGGTGATTATTAAACTATGCCTAAATATAAAGCTGTCGCATTAACAATGACAATATTTTCATTGATAGGCATAATACACAGTATAATTCTAGATTCTTTTAATGTATTTGTGAGCTGGCTATTAATAGGAATATGGTTAATTTTTTCTCTCAAAGTTTTAAAAAATATTAAACAATATCGAGAATATCGGAGTCCTCATAATACAGCTTTCTTTATTATTAGTCCTGTTTTTGTGGGTATATTTTATTCAATATGGGGAAATTTTACTGGTTTGTTAGGAGAAAATCTTCTATTAAGTTCAGATGTATACTTAAGTTGGTGGAGCATTTTATTTGGATTTCCTTATGTTTTATATGGTTCGATATCTTTATTTCGTTGTTTTAAAAAATATAATGTAATCTATTTTGGAACGAAATCTGTAAATGCTAGGAAATTTGGGTATATTTTAGGATTTTCAATATTTTCTTTCATAATTGTTTATTGGATAAGTTTTTATTCACTTATTGACTTCTATGAATCTTTATTGATACCTATTCATTTCTTAATTGATTTAAATCTTTTATTTTTGCTAATTGGTAGTTTATTAATAACAATTGTTTTTGGTTTTTTCGGAGCTCGAACCCAATTACCTCAGTTGACTAGAGATTATATAACAAGACGCACAACTAGATTGAATGATTTAATGTCGCCTAATCGACGTACAGTAAGAAATCGTAGCACAATACGATCATCTCCAACACCTTCAACTAGAACAGTATCTCGTACTTCAAGATCAGTTTCAAATTCCTCAAGATCAACACCTACTGCGCATTTACAATCAAGAAGTTCTAGAGTTAAAACAACTACTCGAACTACAAGCAGTAGTAGAACAGGAAAACCAATTAGAAGTAGTCATAAAACCATGAAACAAATAAATTTTAAGTTATATAGACCAAAAGCAGGAAATTTATCATTAGAAGATTTTAAATGCATATTTTGCTTTAAGCTGCCCGAAATTCCTAAGGATAATGCTAGAGGAATAATCTTATGCCCAAGTTGTAGATATCCCGCTCATGCTGATGAATTCAAAGACTGGCTTAAAAGTTCTCATCTTTGTTCAAGATGCAATGCCACTATTCCGTCAAATTATAGGAAAAATCCTAAAATTATCAGTGTAAAAAATTATATAATCATTTATAAGGGCTTATTAAGGAGTGGATAATAATTTTCAAAAATTTTAGTATTTTTATTAAAAATTAATAGCTAATTTTCAGTTTTTTTTTTAAATCTCCTACCGTTGTTTTCAATTCAGCATAAACATTATGAGGATGAATAGATTCAAGACTTTCAATTTTAAATTTAACTTTAAATTGATCTTCCAGATTTGGAAATTTTCTTAAAATGAAATTCTTTGCCATTTCTCTTATAACATCTTCAGAAAAAAGAGGTTTTAAATGTGCACTTCTCACTAATTCGGCTTCTTCTGGTCTTTTTAAAACAGATTGAATTTTACCACTCATAGATTGTTCTATAACATCAATAATATCTAAAACATCTATTTTATGGTTAGTTAAATCTTTAATCTGAATAATAATTGTCCCGATTGATCTTTGATTATGTGAAGAAAAAGGAAGAATATTCAATAATTTATTGAGATCTTCTTCGGAAACAGTTATATCTTTTCTAGATTTAACTACTTCTTCTGCATATTCCAAAGAAAGCTCTTTAGCGCATGGACAAACAGTCATACCCACTGCACTAGCACCAATAAAATAATTATAATCAAGATAACCTGAAATATCTCGACTTGCTTTTACAAAAGAACTGATATCATATGATTTTTGAATAACCCTCTTATCATTTTCTCTTACTTGAACAATAATCTTACCTTCTAATTTTACTTCAGCTTTAGAAGTATAAGGGTGCCTTTCCATTAATTTCTTGACAATCCTATCTCCAACAAGCTCAATTGTTGGAGTAGGTTTAAAAATTACTTCATTTATGACTTCCTCTATAGTTTCTGAAGTTCGGGACATATGAATTCCACGCTGCTCAGCGGGCAGATTGATTAAAGCGGAAATTTTAGGGTAGAAAGAATACCTTTTACTCTCTTGAACTATTTCAACTTTTTTTTCCAATTCTACAATACCAACCTTATCAATTGGAATATAAATTCCAGAGCCAGAATCTTGTAAATCAGTTTTAAATTTAGGAATTAATAGCCACCAGTATCAAAAATTAATTTATTAATGTTCTATTCTTTAAAAGGATTAGAAATATTTAAAATGATTTAGATTGTTTATGAATTAATGGCTAAAAAATACATCTCTAGCAAATATGCTTTAATTGGAGAGAATTTAGATTTAAAGCAGAATGTAAATATTGAAATTGATCAAAATGGAAGAATTATAAATATTTCTTATGATGATATATGTAATAGTGTCGAAATTCTACCCAATCATCAGACATTCTTAATGATTCCAGGTTTTATAAACTCACATGTCCATATTGGAGATAATTTCGCAAAAGAATTGGGTTTTAATAAAGATTTGAGGGAAATAGTTGCTCCACCATTTGGTATAAAGCATAAATTATTAAGACAAACCCCAGAAGATATAAAAATTAAAGGAATTCATAATGCCGCTTTAGAAATGTTTTCAAATGGTATTACTTTTTTCATTGATTTTAGAGAGGGAGGTGTAGAAGGAATAGATCTTTTAAAAAGAGCGCTAGCAATTCATAAAATTAATTATTTAATCTTAGGGCGTTTTATGGATGAAAGTGAAATAGATTCTGTTTTTGACAGAGCAGATGGAATTGGATTATCTAGTTATAAACAAATTAATTCTAAAAATAAAAGATTTATAGTATCTGCTAAACAAAAGTTCAAAAAACTTATAGCATGTCATTGTGCAGAGAACACTCGTAATGTTGATCTTATAAATAATATATTTATTGATGATATTGTAGATGTAATCGTCCATGGAACAAAATTTGTGAAAAGTGATTTGGAAAAAATAGTAAATAACAATAAATCTCTAATTTTATGTCCTCGTTGTAATGGATATTTTGGAGTTGGATTTCCACCTATCAGTGAGATTTTAGAGTTGAAAATACCAATATCATTAGGAACGGATAATTTAATGATAAATAACACTGATTTATTAGAAGAGATACGATATCTTTATCGTATCTCGAGAGTATTATGCAATTATAATACAAAACTTCAAATTTCCTCCAAAGATTTATTGAAGATGGTAACTTTCAATGCTGCAAAAAATTTTCACCTTGAAAGAGAATTTGGTACAATTTCAAAAGGTAAATTTGCTGATTTTTTTTTAATCGATCTTTGTGATCCAAATCTATATTCTTCCCAATTAGATTCTAATAATATTTATAATATCATTACTCAAAGAACAAAATCAGAAAATATTAAAAAAACATATATCAAGGGAGAATTAGTATTTGAAAGAAAATAATCGCCCCTATATAATTTTAAGTGCAGCAATGACTATCGATGGAAAGATTGCATCAAAAACAGGAGATCCTGAATTATCAGATGATCAAGATTGGAAAGAAGTTCATAAATTAAGATCTCAAGTAGATGCCATAATCGTTGGAAAAAATACAATTTTGAAAGATAACCCAAAACTTCATATTAAATTTCATGAACATAAGGGATATAAAAGAATTGTTGTAGATAGTAATCTTTCAATTCCTATTAATTCAAATGTTGTTTCGTTTCAACTAGAAACATACCCTACAATAATATGTACTACAGAAAATGCTCCTTTACAGAGAATTAAAGAATTTGAATCAAAAGGCGTAAAAATATTGAAGGTTGGAGACAGAAAGCTAGTAAATATATTGGATCTTATGCCCAGACTCTACAATTTAGGTATTCAGAAGATCTTATTAGAGGGGGGTGGTACACTAAATTGGAGCTTTATTGAAAAGAATTTAGTAGATGAAATTAGGTTAACAATTGCTCCATGGATTATTGGAGGTAAAGATGCCACAACATTAGTCGAAGGTACAGGTTTTGAAAGCATGGCTCAAGGACAAAGGTTTAAATTGCTTGAAATTTTAAATAGGGATAATTATGTTATGTTAAGATACAAAAAGAATGAATTATGAAACATAAGAGTGAAATTACAAGTTTTAAAAAACTTACGTTGAAACAGATTAAAGAAAAAGTAAAAAAAGTAAAAGATCAATTACCGAGTGATGAGAAAAAGATAATAACTTATTCAAAAAATTTCACACTTTCACTATCAAACTATTGTATTAATAAATGTGGGTATTGTTCTTATAACTTTACAATTCCTAAATTAAATGATGAATATAATGTTATATTGCTTAAAAATGAACAAATGGTATCATTAGTTCAAAAGGCTCTTCAAAATGATTGTAAAGAAGCCTTGATTATGTCGGGAGAACGTCCTGGAAGTTTTCTTGAAGTTCAAAATGAATTAAAAAACATAAATTGTTTAGATTTTATAAATTTTGTAAAAGATGTTTGTAGGTATTTACTTGAGTTTAATGTTCTACCTCATACAAATATAGGATATTTAACTTATGATGAAATAAAGAATTTAAAAAAATACAATGCAAGCATGGGATTAATGCTTGAAAGTACAAGTTTGAGACTTTTTGAAAAAGGTGAAGTACATGAACATTCTCCTGGAAAACTACCAAATAGAAGAATAGAGCATATAAAAAATGCAGGAAAATTAAAAATTCCATTCACTACAGGTATCTTATTAGGTATTGGAGAAAATATTGAAGATATCATAAGCGATTTATTTTTAATTAAGAATATTAATGATGAATATCAACATATTCAAGAATTTATAATTCAGAATTTTGTAAATAAACAAAATATTCCATACCAGCCTAAAAAGTCAGTTTCTATTAAGGAAATGCTTAAAATCGTAGGATTTGCTCGCATTATTTTTGAGAATGAAATTGCCGTCCAAGTTCCACCAAATCTTATCTCAGGTTTTGAAAGAGAATTTATCGATATGGGTATCGATGATTTTGGTGGAATTTCTCCTTTTTCATTAGATTATATAAATCCTGAAAATCAGTGGCCTCAAATAGATGATTTATATAAAATTTGCAAAGAAGAAGGTTATAATCTCAAAGAGAGACTCCCAATCTATAACAAATTTATATATAAAGAAGGTTTTTGTCCAGAAAATATTAAAAAAGTAATAGATAATATAAACTTAGATGATAAATACTCAGTTTTCTGAAAATATTAACCCAAAAGTAAAGAAGATTCTAAAGAAGGCATTAGAGTCAGATGAAATAAGCTCTGAAGAAGCCTTAGAGATTTTAAAGGTAAAGGGAAAAGAATTTTTTGCTTTACAATATGTAGCTGATCAGATCTGCTATGAAAAAAAGCAAAATATTGTAACTTTTGTTATAAACAGAAATATAAATTTCACAAACATTTGTTATCAACGCTGTAAATTCTGTTCATTCAGTTTACCAGCTACAGATCCTAATGCTTTTTTACTTACTATTGATCAAATTAGAGAAAAAGTAATAGAGGCTAAAAATTTTGGATGTACGGAAGTCTGTATACAAGGAGGTATAAATCCTAAGATAAATTTTGATTTCTACTTAGATGTTCTTAAAACTGTTAAAAATATTGATCCAAGAATACATATACATGCATTTTCTCCTCAAGAAATCTTTTATATGTCAAAGTTATTTGAAAACTCGATAGTAGACACCCTTAGAGAATTAAAAAAAGCAGGATTAGATTCAATTCCAGGAACAGCTGCAGAGATATTGGTTGATGAAATAAGAGAAATAATTTGTCCAAAAAAGGTTAATACTTCTCAATGGAAGGAAATCATAACTACTGCCCACAATTTAAAGATTCCAACAACATCTACAATAATGTATGGGCATATTGAGAACCTGAGTGATAGGGTTAAGCATTTGGAAATTCTAAGAGAAATACAAAAAGAAACTAAGGGTTTTACTGAATTTGTACCCTTACCTTTCGTAAAAGAAAATCCAATTTTATCGCAACTTAAAAAATTTCCTTTAAAACCTAGCTATGGAATGGATGATTTAAAACTATTTTGTGTTGCACGGTTATTCTTAAATAATTACATTGATAATGTTCAATGTAGTTGGGTAAAATTAGGACCAAGTTTTGCCCAAGTGGCTTTAAATTATGGAGTTAATGACTTCTCTGGAACATTAATGGAAGAAAATATTTCAAAAAGTGCTGGCGCTGAATTTGGCGAGTATTTATCTCCAGAAGAAATTGTAAAAATAATAATTAACGCAGGAAAAAGACCCGCACAAAGAGACACAATATATAATATTATAAAATATTATTAAGTTCTTGATCTTTTTAATAAATTAAATTTAAGAATTTAATTATTAATGTGGTTCTCGAGACTGTAGTAAATCTAATACGTAACGCTGAGCAATTAAATCTGAGTTAACTTTTCCTAATACAATACCTTCTTCTACAACAGGCATTGCTGAGATTTTATATTGTTCTAATTCACGTACTATATCTACAATTGTAAAATTTGGATGAGCAGTAATAACTTCTTTAGTCATTATTTTATCAAGAGTAGCATCTATACTTCCCTCTGCCATTGCTTTAGTAATATCCCAATCAGTTACAACACCAACAAGTTTACCACTTGAGAGAACAGCAATGATATCACTTACTTCTTTTATAAGTAATGATGCAGCTACTTGAATTGTACTTTTGACGTCGATAGTAGGAATTTGGATCATAATATCTTTTGCTGTACGTTGTCTTTCTTTCGCAGTAAGACGTTGAAGGCTTATTTGTTCAGCAGCAGTGCAAGGTAACATATCCGGATTTTTTGTTAATATATCAGCCAATTCAATCATGTTATTATGAATTATATTTTCTCTGTATTCTTCACCTGCTATTAATCGCTGTTTTGATAATTCACCAAATTCAGTTATATGATCTTTTAGCCATTTTTCTACTGCTTCATGGTTGCCTAACATTTCTTCTGGAATTTGTAAGTGATCTGGGGTTTTAATTATATGTTCTTGTGCTGCAAATATTACTCCACCTGAATTAACTAAATAATCATTTGCTATCATGACTCCTTTTTCTCGATATACAATTTGTTCCATCCGAATTCGAGCAGTTTTTCTATTTGGATCAGGAGAATAGGTATTAGCACCTTCAATAATCACAGACCATTTTCCCATTCGATCAACAGTCATCGAAGGATTTTCAGAACTTCTAACACACAGGTAATTAAAAATGGGTGCTGCTGGAATGAAGCAAAATGCATTTTCTAAGAGTAGATTATCTGCATTTGTAGAAAATTTAGTTGGATGTTTATATCCTTCTGAGATTATTTTATTTTTAAAATATATATTAGTAACTAATTTATTTTCTTTCCATAATTTAAACAATTCTTCAATAGGTAATCCAGATTCATTATATAAATATCCTTCCAAATCACTAATTCCTATAACTTTTGCTTCAGGTAATCTTTCTTTTAATATACGAGCTGCATGAGCACCTACTGCTCCAAAACCTTGAATCAATATGTTAAGATCTTTTTTATCAGGAATTTCTAAATTAGCAAACTGAGTTAGTATTCTTAATCTTGGCATAATTTCTAACAGAGTTTGTAAAGCAATTATAACGCCTCCTGCAGCAGCTCCAAGTTCATCAATACGATTCCCTCCCATATCAGCAGGCTTAGAGAGAGCATTATCTAACCCATTTTCAATGGCAATAGTCTTCATATCAGCATCATTCGTACCAACATCAGGTCCAGGAAGATAAATTTCTTTATACCGTCGAATTAATCGAGCGAAACCACGGACAATATCAGTATGTTTTTCGGGAGAGATATCACGTTCTGCTACGATTCCTGCTTTTCCACCTCCATATGGGAGATTTGCAGCAGCATTTTTTAACGTCATACCTCGTGCTAGATTATGGATATCAGAAGGAGTTATATCTGGTAACATCCTAATTCCTCCCATTGAAGGGCGTCCTCCTGCGAGAGAATCCACGACAATATATCCACCAATTTGAAGAGGTGAATCCTCATCCCATATACATGCAACTAAGTGAGGACCCACTTTATCGCTTATAATCCCTAAATGTGATAAAAGATGGACATCTAAGTTGCTAAATTCTAGATAACATTTTCCTTGATCTTTTTTAAGCCGAGCCTTAAAAGTAGCTTTAGGGAGATGTTCATTAAGAAATGATTCCATATTTTTTGGGATCATAATATCAAACTATTTGAGGTTATTTAGTTCATAAACGTATGCTATATAAGTTTATTAATTATTTAAATTTCTACTCATGAATTTATATTAAAAGCAATTTTTTATAGAAGTTATATTTTTATTAATTATCTATTTAAAAATAAAAGAAAATATCAACATTATAAATAAAGAATTGATAATTGCTATGCCAATAACGTTAATTGCAAATGTTCGAGTGAAAAATGGGAATATGGAAAAAGCAATTAAATCCTTAAAAGAAATAGTACCTAAAATAAAAGAGTCAGAACCAGGATGTTTACAATACATTCCTCACACAATAAAGGGAGAAGAAAATTCAATTATTTTTTATGAAGTATATGCTGATTCTGATGCATTAAAAGAACATAATAAGAATTTAGGTAAGAACATGGTAAAATTAAGTCCTCTTTTAGAACCAGGAATCGATATAAAGATTTGTCGTGAAATTATTTAACACAATATTTTTTTATTTAATCATCTTGAATATAAGGTTTTCCAGAAAATAAACAAATTTCCGCTTTTTTCAGTTCTCTACCTAAATAATTTAAATGATATATATCTTTAGTTAAGTCACTTTGAATTATCTTTTTACTTAAAGCTTCAGCATTTTCCCCAATAAAAGTTTGTATTAATTTATCATCATTTGAGTAAAAAAGAACATAAATTTTCCTTGAATAATGATTAGCATAAATTCTAAAGTAACCTTTAGTATCGGGAATATAATCAGGAATTAATTTATTCATAATTATTGCATTTTCTTCATTTATTTTTGGCATCTCTTGATCTAACTTTGCTTTAGCCTTAAAAACTTGGATACCTTGATTGATTGGGGGGGTTTTTTTATGTTTTGCAAGGTAATTTAATTTTATGCTTTCTTTTAACTCTCTTACTCCACCCATTAATTTTGTACTATGTTCAACAGTAAAAAGAATTCCTATATCTAATTCAATAGCAATACTGGCTAAAAGGCCATTAATTCCAACAGAATCAATATCCATTAGTTCTACTACATTTGAAACTCCAAAGAACATTGGTAACTCAAAGGGTTTGTATTTATTTTCCTTAATTTTCTTATTATATAGGAAATAAGCTTCTAAAGAGTTACATATGCCTGGACTAATTGGTGTTTCTAATAATGGATCAGCAATTAATTTCTTAAATCCACTATTTATTAATTCCTTCGTTAATTTAAATAGATTTTCAATACGAGATTCTGGGTCTTTAGGAAAATACGCCTCCTTAACATTAGTAGGGAGAATAACAATAGGAATATCTTTAGGGAGATTTAACATTTCTTTATAATTGCCAAGATCTAAGCTCAATATTAGATCTATGTTTTCATCTACAGCAGTATTTATTTCCTCTGGGACCATTGAATCGATACTCACGAGCACATTATATTTTGAATTTATTAAACTAATTATCTCTTTGACTCTTTGGGGGTTTGGTTTATTAGATACGCATCCAATATCTATAATACCTGCTCCAGAATTGATATAGTGCTTTGTTTTTTTTAGAATATGATCATCGCTTTTTTCAGTGCAATTTACAATCTCAGCAATTATGGGAGGTGGCATATTCCTTCCAATTATTATATTGGATTTTTTTTTATTAAGGTAATAAGTATGAGAGCCTAGTTTAGTTTTAGCTAATTTTAATTGGTCCTTTACAATTTCTGAAAATTCACTTTCTCTTGAAAGCTCTAATATTCTATTTGCCGGTATTGTATTAGATAGATTGAAATTCTCTAAATTTTTTAAAATTATTGGTAAATCAGAGGCAAATTCAGGTCCTTTTCTAATACTTATTGAAAATTTTTCTTCCAATTTAGTAGAATCCCACTGGACAAAACCAGGCAATAATATCAAATCATAATTTGAAATTTCTATTTGTTCTAAAATATCAGATGTTACAGTTTCTGTAATAAATGCAGAAATAGATATTGGTGCTTTTATAACTTCTATCTCATGCTCTTTTAAAGGTTTAACTATCTTATCTATTATATCATAACTCTGTAGGCCAGTAATTATAAGAATTCTAATCCAAATCACTTATCAATTTTTCTTTTTCAAATGGAATAAAAATATCATCTAATATAGAACCAGTAGCTTCTTTAATTTTTAAATTATTAATGATTGGTTCGAATCTACCACCTAATATTCCATTGGCTATAAATGCTGCTCCTTGAGCAGCACGTTTTGCTATTTGACTAAAAGAACTCATTACTCTTACGGGAGCAACATCATTTAAACCACGAACCATTTTCTCCCGGAAATATACTAAATTTGATCCTCTACCCGCCAATAAGACTTCTTTAATTTTTTCTTTGGATGAAAAAGAAGAAGATATTCCATAAACAGCCTTTTTCACGCTTGATAAATATGCTTTTAGAGCAATCTTAGTTTGTTCATCCTTCTCTGCTAATAATGTAATCTCTTTCAAGCTCAAATCGGAATATCCAGAGATATAGGCTACACCACCTTTATAGATATTTTTTTTTTCAATATTTTTAATTAGATATGCTAATTCACCATCAAGACTACCACAAGCTCTAAAACCCATTATGTTACTACCTCCAATTCCATCTATAATTTGACCATTTTCAATTGCTAAAACTGCTGTAAATCCATAACCTATTTCAACCAAAATAAAATTGGTTTTTTCTGGACTTACCTTAAATCTTTCCATTTGATCCCTAATTCCAGTAACAGCTGTACAAATTTTATCTGCTGTGCCCATATCAATTTTATTAATTTTTCGATATTTTGGAACAGTAGTTAAATGCTTAACTCCGGGCACAATAACGCCAGGTATTTTTTGAGCTTTAATTAATCTTAAAACTTCCCCAAGACCAATTAATTTATTTTTTTCTTTCTGATCAAACTTTAATAATGTAAAAAAAATATCTTGCTCAGTTAAATCATGCACATCTTTTAAAGGAAGCCCAAACCCACTTGGAGCAACCATTAGATCAATATCTTTTATAGAATTAATTATAGTTATAGCTTTCTGAGGATTAGCAATTAATTCTTTAGTGGGTAAGGATGTGTCAAGAATTATTTTATCATTCTCCATACCGAAGAAATCCCATGATAAACTACCAGGATCTATGCCTAGAACTCTATAACTCATTTCAATGATTAAAAATGTTAAAGCATTTTAAAAGATTCTATAATTCTTTTTATATTCTATTTTTTTTTAATAATTGCATTTAACCTATGATATTTATAGAAATTAATTCAAAACTATAAAAACTGTGGAAATTTTTAATAATTTAAACTAAACATGAAATTTTATACTAAGTTGTAGGAAAATAATAAGAATTATAAAAGCGGTGAAAAAAGATTTTTGTTAAAGTATTTGTATGTAAAATCTGTGGAGAAGCATATATTGGAGAGGACGCACCAAGTCGATGTCCTTTTTGTGGTGCATTTAAAAAATATTTTGTAGAATCAACAGAATATGATGATAACGGTGCTTGGGACGTTGAATTAAACGAAAAAGATAAGGCTAATGCAGAAAAAGCTTTAGAAGTTGAAATATCGAATAATATCTTTTATAAATGTGCAAGTAAAAGAACTCCAGAATTAGATGGTCAGAAGTTATTTAAGATACTTGCGAAGGTTGAAATGGAGCATGCGAGTGTTTGGAAGAAGATTTTAAAGCTAGATAAAGTAGAATTTCCAGATTATGATAAATGTGCTGACGAATATACTCCAAATCTAGAAGAATCTCACAGTAGGGAAGATAGAGCAATAAAATTTTATGGACAAGCCGCAGCAGAAGCTCAAAATGCTAGAGTAAAAGAAATTTTTAAAGCTTTTGTAGAAGTCGAAACAGACCATCTCCATCTCTCTGAAGCGAGACTTAAATAAATTAATTTATTGTTTTTAAATATTTTTTTTTTAAATATTAAAGAGATTTTTTACGAAAATATATAAAAAAGTAGAGGAAAAAGAAAATATCTTTTTTTTTATTATTTCATTAAAAATAATATTCCATTTGGGAATAATTATTATTAAAAATAAATTGAAATTTTAAAATATTACTTAGTTTAAATAACATTAAAAGAAGAACTCTTAAATTAATAAGAGATTCAAAATTCTTTTTTATTAATAAGATTGATAGGTTCAGAATCATGAGTAACACCAATGTGAATCATTCTTACCAAAAAAGAGTCCCAAAATTCCCTATTGCTCAACCTCTTGATCTTTCTCCTCGGTCTAAATGGCTTAGGGATTATTACTTTAAGGGATTAGAAAGAGAATGGAATAATCAATATATGTCATTTACAACAGGAACAGATTGGGATATCGTTTTTCATGAGGGAGATTGGTATATTAATCCCGAAGTGTATTATTATATCCAAATATTAGGAAAAAATGATAAAGGTGTATTTGCTTCATGTTATAGATCAATGGCTATACCTGTTGAATTACCGGATAATTTTTGGGAATTATCTTTACCAGAACGTAGAGCAACTTTTCTCGAAAATGTTATGCTTGATTATATTCCTCATGAAATTATTTCTGAAAACGATTTAATTGCAGGCGGAAGATTTAATACTCAATTAGGCAGATGTTTTAACGAGGAAGAAGCAAAAGAATATTGGAAGAAAAACATAAGAAATAGAGAAGCTGTTTTTAAGTACCATAAATCTGGATTCGGAAATCTAGGAGCAGTTCCAGGTCATATTATACCTGATTATGAAACTGTGGTTAAAAAAGGATTTAAATATATTTATGATAAAGCTAAGAAAAAATACAATAGGCTTAGTGATGCGGAAAAAAGTGGACCTAAAGGAGAAGAACTTAGGGCAATGATGATTTCAGCAGAAATTCCAAGGAAATTAGCAAAAAAGTATGCTGAAGAATGTCAAAGATTAAAAAAAGAAGCTACAAAACCTGAAATTGTTGAACAATTTGAACAAATGACAAAAAATTTGGAAAGAGTGCCATGGGAACCAGCTGAGACTTTTTGGCAAGGAATTCAAGCAGTTTGGCTCACTCACATGTTAGTAATGGCTGAAGAATCATATCCAGGACCAGGTTTATCTTTTGGAAGAATTGATCAGTACCTATGGGATTTGTATAAAAAGGATGTCATTGAGCAAAAATTAATTACCAAAGAATTCACAAAAGATATCTTAGGTTGTTTTTGGTTTCACTGTAATACTGTATATGATGCAATGATTAGAGTCGGTAATCAGGGAATCTTATCCGGATATGGTCAAATTATAACACTTTCTGGGTGTGGGCCAAATGGAGAGGATTTAACAAATGAACTTACATACACTATTCTGGAAGTCATAGATTCATGGTATCCGAGTCTTGAGCCTAAACCTAATGTAAGAATTCATAGAAATTCTCCAGATAAACTCATAGAAATATTGGTAAATATGATTGCTAGAGCTCAAGGTGCTCCATTCATTCTGAACTTTGACGAGAGAAGTATTGCTGGAATGATTAAAGAAGGTATTGCTAAAGAAGAAGCTTGGAATTATGGGGTAGTGGGTTGCCTAGAAAATACTATGCAAGGTAATGATAGAAGTGGAACTGTAAATTGTAATCCTAATTTAACTAAATCTATTGAGTTGACATTATGGAATGGTAAAAATATGCCTGGAAATGATAATGCTACTAAACCTGGCGAAAAAATTGGACCAGAAACTGGAGATCCTGAAAATTTCCAAGCATGGGAAGAATTTTATAACGCGTGGAAAGAACAAGTGAAGTTTATTATTAAATACACTGTAGAGATAAATAATTTATGCGAAGAACTTCGGGGTGATTTCATTCGCACTCCATACCTATCATCGATAGTTCGAGGATGTATAGAACAAGGTTTAGATATTATAAATGGTGGACCTGAATTAAGATTTGTAACTGTTGAAGGAGTAGGATTTGCAACAACAGTAGATTCATTATTATCAATTAAGAAGCTTGTATTTGATGATAAGAAATACACAATATCACAAATTAAAGACGCTATTAAAAATGATTTCAAGGGAAACGAAATAATGCAAAGTTACATGATAAATAAAACTCCTAAATACGGAAATGACGAGGATGATGCTGATAAATTTGCTAAAATAGTAATGGAAGTATGGTCTGAAGAATGTTGGAAATATAGAACACCAACTAATTATCAATATCGTCCTGGAATGTTATCATGGAACTACTGGGCTGGAGCAGATGCTAGTTATACAATAGCAACACCAAATGGTCGAAATAAGGGATCATTTCTATCAAATGCAATTTGTCCTACTGATGGAGTTGATAAAAAAGGACCCACAGCAGTTACTAATTCTGTTGGTAAAGTATTAGGAGGAAAAACTGAAATTGGAGATTATATTAATTATTTACCCAATGGAGCAAGCCATACAATTACGTTTAATCCGTCAATTATTGAAGATCCAGAACATAAAGAGAAATTTAAATCTTATTTGAGAGGGTATATAGAAAATGGAGGGACCGCCTTACAAGTTAATATGCTTGATGCTGAGATGTTGAAAGATGCTCAAAAACATCCCGAAAATTATAAAAATCTTTTAGTTAGAGTAACAGGTTATAATGCTTACTTTACCACCATTGGTAGAGAATTACAGGATGAGATAATCGCAAGAGAATCTCATAGAATTTAAAAATTATTAAATTTGACCAATTTTAAAAAAATATAGAATATATTTAAGAAAATGGCAATATCTAAAGCTTTAATTTTCCAAATTCAGAAATTTTCAACTGAAGATGGCCCAGGTATTAGAACAACTGTGTTTTTTAAAAAATGTCCATTAAAGTG
>JBHLLP010000048.1:0-27489 GCA_048885525.1 Candidatus Hermodarchaeota archaeon
TATTATCCGAATCTATGAAGTTAGGAGAAAAACAGAGACCTTCTAGAAAATCGATTGAAGAGTTTGTATTTTTAAATGAATACAGAAAAAAACTAATTTAAAATTAGTTCTCAATTAAAAAAAAGAATTTAGTATAAATATTCTAAAAATCGATAGTAACGTTAAGATTGTAGGATTCTATTACCTTTTTAAAATCTTGTAATTGTTCATCTTTTATAAGAAAGGTATTAGTAAGAGGGTATATTCTATCTAAATATTTATATTTGTGTTTTCCCCATTCATGATATTGTAATAAGGAGACTTTTTCAATTGGTTTTCCTGATAAAAATTCTGCTAATTCCCTCATAAATTGATTAGAGTCGTTAAAATCAGGGATAACTGGAATTCTTATCCAAACCTTTTTTCTTTTTTTGAGAATTCTATTTAAATTATTTACTATTAATTCATTTTTTACTCCTGTCCCCATTTGATGCATTTCTGAATTTAGATGCTTTATATCAAAAAGCACTAAGTCCACATAATCCAAAATCTTTTCAATTTCTTCCCATTTAGCATAACCTGTAGTATCTATACTAGTATGGAGTGATCTTTTCTTAAATTCCCTTAGTAGATTGAGTGTGAAATCTATTTGATAAAGAGGCTCTCCTCCCGAAATCGTTACCCCCCCTCCTGAATTATTATAAAATAATTCATCTCTCATAACTTCACTCACCACTTCATTCACAGTTACTTTTCTACCTATATGGTTGATAGCACCTAGAGAGCATGCGGATACGCATTTCATGCATAAATTGCATTTATCTCTATTTATTTGAATAGAATTTTTAGAGAGAATTATAGCTTCTGGTAAACAAGCGTCTAAACACTTTCCGCATTGATTACATTTCTCTCCTCTTAAAAAAATTTCTGGATAAGGGTTAATTGACTCAGGATTTGAACACCATTTACACTTAAGCGGACAACCTTTTAGAAATACCGTTGATCTAATTCCAGGACCATCATGGATGCTGTATCTTTGAATATTAAAAATTATTCCTTCGTTTCCTGTCTGGCTCCCTTTCAAAGGAACTGCCTCTTAAGCTTATTTCTAAAAACACTGTGGTGTTCGAGCTATTATTGAATCCTGTAGGTCTTTACTTAGATCCACAAAAAATGCTGAATATCCCGCTACTCTTACCATTAGATTTAAATATTTTTCAGGATTCTTTTGAGCTTCTTCCAGTGTTTCCTTTCCTACTGCGTTAAATTGAATGTGATGGATTCCTAAATCTGCCCAAGTTTTTAAATATTGAGCAAAAACTTCAGCATTGTGCCCCTTTAAGTATTGAGGCATAAAACTCTGATTGAGAAGATGGTTCCAGCTACTTATAGGATCTACTTTTGATACTGATTTCAATACCGCTGTTGGTCCCTTTTGATCTCTCCCTTGTACTGGCGAAATACTTCCATCATGAAGAGTTTCTCTAGCTTTTCTTCCATCTGGGGTTGCTTCGCAACCTTTCCCTAAGAACCAGAATGCGGATGCAACAGTTCCATCTGGAATACACGGAGTTCCAAAATTTGTTGTGCATTTCATTGTTTCAATAGTAATTCTTTTACCGATTTCGGCTGATATGGAATCGACATAATCATCATCATTACCAAATTTAGGAGCTTCAATACACATTCTTCTAATTTCTTCATATTTACCCCTAAAATTTTTCTTAACAGCATCAACTAGTTCCTTCATTGTAATCTTTTTATCATCAAATACTACTTTTTTAATTGCAGCAAAGGAATCGGCAACATTATTAAGACCAAGTATAACCACATCCCTATAATCAAGAATATAATTCCATGCTCGTACATCTTGTGCTCTCTCGATTGAATCATCAAGTATAGCTGAAAGGAAAGGTCGAGGTACATATTCTTGATAAAATACATCTGCTATATTTGATAAAAAGACTAATTTCTTGATCCTGAATTTATAATTCTCCATAAACTCATCTATTAGTTCCTCAATTGTGGTTGCTTTTTCTCCAATTGTTTTTAAAGTTTTTGTCAGTTCTTGTGGAACAGGTATAGCTGTAGCCCATGCTGAACGATGATTGAAATTCTTTCCTGGGATTGTTGGAACCATACAATTATTTATAGAATAATTTCTAGCATCATGTATAGGAACTCCTAAAGTTAAAAGTCTTGTAATAATAACTTTGTCATTAAAGAAGGCTGGTTGAGGCATTCCTGTACTTATCACTTCGATTGATTTATCGACTAATTTTTTAGGTATCTGATCATTCCATCTGAGAGCTAATGGAGGCGTAACTGTTCTTACTTTATTCATAGCATCTAAAACAATATAAGACATCTCATTTGTTATATCATTACCCTTAGAATCTGTTCCGCCAATAGTAATAGTTTGGAATCCTATAGCACCTCCTCCTGCCCCAGACCATATTGGGGGATGGAGAAAACCTGTTTCTTGAGATTTTACAAAAATGCATTCGACTAATTCCTGAGCTTCTTCTCTAGTGATAATAGCTTTCTCCAAATCATTCTCATAAAAAGGATTAAAGCATACGTCAAATCTAATTCCATCTCCAACCATCGGAACATCAATAAAGTTAATAATAAGATGAATCAACCAATAAAATTGTAACGCTTCGTAAAGCGTCCTTGGGGGATTTTCAGGTACCCATTCACAATTGCTTGCTATAATTTCGAGTTCTCGCTTTCTCACCGGATTATCAATATTTTCAATTTTTTCCCTTGCTAATTTGGTGTATCTTTTTGCCCAATTAATTGCACCATTTAATGTAATAACTACCCCTTCTAAAAATCTCTTCTTCTTTACGTAATCATCCCCATTAAGATTTCCATCTAGCCATTCCTTTTCAAGCCTAGCTTTTCTTTCCTCAGCCTCTTGTATATATCCTTTCAATCCTATTTGGAATAATTTTTCGAAATTTGGAGTAGCAGACTCCCAATTAAAAACATAAAATTCATTATATAACTCTTTTGGGATTGTATTCTTGAATAAATGATGAATTGCTAAATTCTCCCAATATGAATCTATCTTTATCAATTCTTCCCTTTCTTCAGAAGTTAATAATTCTGAATATATTTGTCCGGGTGCCGTTTCTCTCTCCACCCATTTATATGAAAACTCAGGATAATGAACAACCGAGTCTGGTGTGGATGCAAAATTTCCCACTATTAGCTCATCAGGTCGAATATAGAGTGTCATATTCTCTAAAATATATTTTAATGCTTCTGCTCTCCTTAATATCATTGGTTTTCCTTCTGTCTGCTTATAAGATTCAGTTAATAATTTAGCTCTCTCTAAATCCAATGTCCATCTCATTCCAGGTCTATTTGCTCTAGCATCATCAGCAATATCGATGTTGGCAACTTGAAGAGATTTTATTGGTGTACTCATCATAAGTTTTTGAGTTCTCTCAGTCATAATTTTATAAATTCCCTCTAACCAAAATATCTTATCAAAATAAGATAATTTTTAAGATTGATAGATATAAGATTAAAAATCTATTTAAAGGTTGTTTTTATGAATTCAATCTTTAATTTATACTCTAATGGTAAATTCAGAGTCTGATTTCAATGAAAATTCCATTGAAAAAACCAAAGAGAATTAGAAATCGAAATTCACGTACATAAGGCTTTTAAGAAACCTTATCTTCCATATTTTTAGATCCAATTTTTACTCAGTGAAAAATGATGTCTGATCCGAGACCCGAACAATTAATCCGCGCTGAAGAACTCATGTATAACGGGAAAGTAAAAGACGCGCTCGAAGTAGTTGTAAATTTCGAGAAAAAGGTTGAACTTACTCCTAAAGATCAATTATGGTCACTTCTTTTAAAAGGAAATATATATCGCTTAACGGCTCAATTGAAAGAAGCAGTAGAAGTTGGTGAACTTGCTTATTCGATGAGTCAAGAGTTAGGATTGGTTCCGGAATCTATTGAAGCACTTTTCCTTATGGCTGTTATGGTATACCTAGGAAAACCTGATGAAGCAATTGATTTAATTTCAAAAGCCGAAGAATTATTTAATTCTCTTTCAAATGGATCTCCCGCTAATATTACTAAGTTAAAATTTCTTCTAACGTATATAAAATCTAGGATCTATCTTCAGAAGAATAACATTAATACTGCATTAGATTTAGCATTGGAAGCTTTAACTCTGGGAGAAAAAATCAAATATGATGTTCAAGTTGGATATAATTTAGATTTATTCGCCGTTATATATCTTCATAAAGGAGAACTTGATACAGCCTTAGAATACGCCATAAAGAGTTTAAAGCTCTTTGAAAAATTAGATTTTCAGACCGGTATCGCACAAATTCTTTTCACAATAGGTTTAATATATTTTAGTAAGGGAGATCTTAATAGAGCATTAGACTTGTGTAAGAAGTCCCTATCTATAGAGAAAATAAGCGATTATATAAAAGCTAGCTCAACGAGGACTCTCGGACAGATTTACCAGAGTAAAGGTGAGTTAAATAAAGCTTTAAAATATATTAAACAGTCAACCAAATTTGCAGAAGAAAATTTAAATTACTTTACTTTAAGCTTTAATAAACGGCTTATAGGGGAAATTTGCAGGGAGGAAGGTGAAAATGATCAAGCTATAGAGTATTTTAAGCAGGCCTTGGCACTTAGTGAAAAGATTGGAAGTCCTATAGCCATGATATACCCGTTGTTAGCCTTATTATTAATTAACCTTGATAACAACTCCCGTAAACAAGCACAAGAGTATTTAAAACGCTTAGAAAATCTCTCAGATCAGCATGAAAGCATACTAATTGAGCAGGGATGTCTATTAGGAAAAGCATCAATATTAAAAAACAGTGGTCGAATGCGTGATCATACTGATGCTGAAAGACTATTAAAACAAATAGTTGAGCAGGATATTTTTTACCCTCAATTTCATATTTTATCGATAGTCTCATTGTGTGATCTTCTCTTAGAGGAACTATCTATCTATAATAATCCAGAAGTATTAGATGAGATATCCCCATTGATTATGCAACTTCTTAAAATCGCAGAGAACCAGCATTCATTTTCATGGTTGGGTGAGGCTAAATTACTTCAAGCTAAATTGGCTTTAATCCAGATGAGCATAGAAGAAGCGAAGAAAGTATTGACAGAAGCTCAACAAGTCGCTGAAGAACAAGGTCTTAACTTGTTAGCACAAAAGATTTCTAATGAACACGATATTTTACTTGAGAAAACTGATGAGTGGGATAAACTTAAGAATGAAAACGCTCCGATGGCAAATAGAATCGAATTAGCTTCATTTGACGGGATTATTGACCGATTACAAGGAAAGCAGGCAATAGATCCTCCTGAGTTGGTGGAAGAGGAGCCTATATTACTTTTAATCATGAGTGAAGGCGGGATCACATATTTTAACCATCTTTTTGTGTCTAATTGGGATCACAACGACCTGTTCAGCTCCTTTTTGTCAGCGTTTAACACCTTCAGCGACCAGTTCTTTTCGAAATCCATCGATCGTATACGAATAGGAGAATTTACAATCTTAATAAACCCAGTTTTGCCATTTTTAGCATGTTATGTCATTAAAGGTCAGTCGTATCCGGCATTGCAGAAGTTAACGCGTTTTACCGAATCAATAAAAGAGAACACAGAAATTTGGGAAGCTCTTAAAAAAGCTGCAAAAACCAGTGAAATGTTAGAACTCAATAAACCTCCTGCGCTTAGAACCGTGATTAATGAGATCTTTACTTATGCTTCATGAAATTCAGTTTAATAATAATCCCTTTGAAATTGGAATGGAAAAGTAAATTTATCAACTATTAACTAACATTCTAATTTATAATAAAGATTCTTGATATGATTTTCTGATTTAAGTTCATTTTTAATAATATTAATAGCTTATAACCCGCGTTTTGATATTGTATAATACTTATAATTTTCTTATGATGACAGGAGAAGCAGAATTTAATAAATTAATAAACGAAAAGAGTCCATATTTACAGCAACATGCTAATAATCCAGTAGAGTGGTATCCATGGGGAGAAGAGGCATTCAATAAAGCAAAAAGAGAGAATAAGCCAATCTTTTTATCGATAGGATATTCAACTTGCCATTGGTGCCATGTTATGGCTCATGAATCCTTTGAAGATGAAGAAATAGCTGAATTGATGAATGAAGTATTTGTATCAATAAAAGTGGACAAAGAAGAGCGCCCAGATATAGACAAAATATATATGACTGTTTGTCAAATGATGACTGGTTCAGGAGGATGGCCATTAACAATAATAATGACTCCCGAAAAGAAGCCATTTTTTGCTGGGACCTATTTTCCAAAACAAACCAGATTTGGACGAATTGGATTAATAGACTTGATTAAACGCATAAAAGAACTTTGGATTAATCAAAGAAATGAATTATTAAATTCTGCGGATCAGATTACTTTCAGTATTCAAAATATAGATCAAGAATCTCCTGGTGAGAAATTTTCAGAGAACATTCTGAAAAAGGCATTTCGACAATTATCAATTCAATTTGATTCTGTTAATGGTGGATTTGGAGATCATCCTAAATTCCCAACCCCACAGAATCTTACATTTCTACTTCGATATTGGAAACGGACTAGAGATGAAAAAGCATTAGAGATGGTTGAAACTACACTTCAAGCAATGAGAATGGGAGGAATTTATGATCATATTGGTTTTGGATTTCATAGATATTCAACTGATTCAAAATGGCTCGTTCCCCATTTTGAGAAGATGTTATATGACCAAGCATTAATTGCTATGGCGTATATTGAAGCTTATCAAGCTACTAAAAATGATCTATACAAAAAGACAGCTCAAGAAATCATTTCTTACGTTCTAAGAGATATGATTTCACCAGAAGGAGGGTTCTATTCAGCTGAAGATGCAGATAGTGAAGGAGAAGAGGGAAAATTTTATGTATGGTCAAAAGAAGAATTAGAACAAACCCTTAAAAAGGATAAAATTGAGTTAGCTATGAAAATCTTTAATATCGAGGAAGCCGGAAATTATTTTGAAGAAGTAACAGGGAAAAAAACAGGCAAGAATATTTTATATTTGAAAAAACCAATAGATATAGAAATATTTGAAAGTTTTGAAAAAATTCGTTTAACTTTATTACAAAAAAGAGATAAAAGAATAAAACCTCATAAAGATGATAAAATTCTAACTGATTGGAACGGATTATTTATTGCTGCTTTAGCCAAAGCTGCTGTAGCTTTCCAAGAGAAAATGTATTTAGATATAGCAAAGAAAGCAGTTCTTTTTATTCTTTCAAAACTTCAGGAATCTAATAATAAACTATTACATCGATATAAAGATGGAGTCTCTGAAATTCAAGCTTATTTAACAGACTATGCCTATTTTATTTGGGGTTTAATAGAATTGTATGAAGCTACTTTTGAAATTTTTTATTTAGAAACAGCCCTTGAATTATATAATATCCAAATAGAAGATTTTTGGGATGATGATATTGGTGGTTTTTATTTCACTGCAAAAAATGGTGAGAAGTTATTAACTAGACAAAAAGAAATATATGATGGAGCGATTCCTTCAGGGAATTCAATTGCTATGCTAAACTTGCTTAGATTAAGTTACATTACGGGAAATTATGAATTAGAAGAAAAAGCAGATATCCTTCACAGAGTTTTTTCTAATAAAATTAAAGCTAATTCACTTGCTTATACTCAATTTTTGGTTGCTATAGATTTTGCAATTGGTCCAAGTTATTCACTAGTTATCGCAGGTGATTCAGGTGCTAGAGAAACTATCGAATTAATGAAATCAATTCAAAAGGAATATCTTCCAAATAAAGTAATTATCCTTAGAAACACAGAAGAGAATTTTTCAGAGATGGATAAATTATCAAACTTTATCCAATTTTTCGTTAAAATAGAAGATAAAGCAACGGGATATGTTTGCATCAATAAAACATGTAAGCCTCCTACTTCAGATCCCCAAAAAATTTTAGAGTATCTTAATCCAATATGGAAATTTTAGAATAAAATAGTATATTATAGTTTTTCTAAAAAAATAATTTTATTTTAGAGATATAGGAACAGTATTAATTTTTGCAAATGTGAAAATAAGCAATTTTAATAATCATCATCTAATTCTTCATAATCGCCGTCGTCATCCCAATCTTCATCATCATCATCCCATTCTTCATCATCATCATCCCAGTCTTCGTCATCATCATCCCAATCTTCTTCATCTTTCTTTTTTGCCATTTAATTTCCTCCTATTATAATATTTTTTCTTTCTTTTTAATTATGATTTTGAGTTGAAATAAATTTAATAGTATTTCAATTAAATGAATTATAATATTGTTTATTTAAATTTTTCTATTAGAATGTGTTATTATCAAATTCTAAAAGAAGTTCATTATAAATTAAGCAATAGAGAATTATCGTGGTTTTAACTATAGAAGCATTAATGGCATAATTATCAAAAATCTAGGCGTTAATTCTCACAATGCTAATTAATAATTATAAAATAATAACATAAACAAATTGGGAATATACTGAGAAAATATTATTGTAGAGTTATCTATAATAAATTTTTTACAAATTTCTCGAGAATTATATTTAATTTGGTTTTTGAGAGCCATTTATCAATCATATGGATATATATTATAATATATTTTAGAAATCTCTTTATATTTATTGAGAAAATTAATTAATAAAAAAAAAGTTAAATTTTAAAGGATTTACGTTTATTGTGTGATTTTATTTTTCTCGATAGTCTTCACCGTCAACAATTTGCATTTCAGCTATTGAATCGATTCCTATTCCTTTAATATTTTCATCCCATATTTTTCTGATTGATTCAGCATCCTTTGCATTCCATTCACAATATAACTTCTCATGATCTAATACTGCCCAGGTTCGTATCCAATAAGCATCATAATTACAAGCTTTTCTTAGTTTAATTATCATTTTGTTTTCTTCAGGTGGTACTTCTGCCATTTGCTCTAAAGCATTTCGAGGTACAGAGTGTACAACAATAAATTTTGGCATATTCATACATCAATTTTTATTTTTTTTATGATATTGAATTTCGTTATTTCATTTTGGATCTCAATTTGAAACTAAAAGTCATTAACAAATATGTCAAGATATAATAAAAATGTTTCTTAAAATTGATCATTCATAAAAGTATACTCTATGTTTGTTCTGAAATAGAAAAATTAAGTGTATTTTATGAATAAAAAAAAACCAATTTTAAATACTATAATCTGTCTGTGATTATTGAATAGATTTGTTCGGCAGTAAATCCTTTAATATCTATTGCAGAGCATCTGCAATTTCCTGAACAAGCACCACATCCTTTGCAGAGTGCTTCATTGATTTTAGCTACAGTTCCAAACCATCGATCTTCAACAAGTTCAATAGCACCATAAGCACAATTCTCAACGCACATTCCGCATCCAATACAGCGTTCAGGACGGACAACACCAAAAAAGGGTTCTACTTCAACTTCTCCTTTTGCCATTAAAACTGCAGCACCTGATGCTGCTCCTTTTGCTTGAGCTACAGCATCAGGAATATCTTTTGGCCCCTGAGCAACTCCAGCAATAAAAATACCATCTGTTAAAGTATCTACAGGTCTTAATTTTGGATGTGCTTCTAAAAAGAACCCATCTGCAGATCTTTGAATTCTTAACAAAGAAGTTATTATATCTGCATCAGCTCTTGGTTCTAAACCACAAGATAATACAAATAAATCGACTTTTAATTCAACTGGTTGTTGTAGTAAAGTATCTTCAGAACGTATAATAATATTGTGATCTTCATCCTCACTGACTTCTGCAATTCTACCTCTCATATAACTTATTCCGTAATTTCTACCCGCAGATTCGTAAAATTCCTCATATCCCTTTCCAAAAGCTCGAACATCCATGTAGAAAATATATACATCCGCATCGGGATGTTTTTCTTTATATTGCCTTGCTTGTTTTGTTGCATACATACAACAGACTCGAGAACAATATTGATTCCCCCCTTCTCTGAAATTCCTACTTCCAACGCATTGTAAGAAAGCAATACTATGTGGTTCTTTTAGATCCGATGGTCTTACTGGTTTTCCTAAAACTGGTCCAAAAGAACTTAATAACCGTTCCATTTGAAGCCCAGTAATAACATTTGGAAATTTACCATATCCATATTGTTTCAATTCTGTTGGGTCATATAAATCCCAACCAGTTGCAACTATAATTGTACCTACTTTAACTTTAAGATATTCTGGTTCATCATCATAAATAATGGCTTCAGGTTCACAAACATCCGTTCTCGCACAAATCCCACATTTTATGCAATGATCCATATCTATTGTATATTGTCCAGGAACAGCTTGGGGAAATGGAATATATATCGCTTTCCGAGTAGCTAATCCTAAATCAAATTCATTTCCAACTGTAACTGGGCAGTAATCAACACAGACTCCACATCCAGTACATTTTTCTTGGTCTACATAATGAGGTTTTTTCAATATTGTAACTTCGAAATTTCCAATATACCCTGAAACTTCTGTAACTTCAGAATATGTTAATAATTCTATGTTTTCTTCTCGTGATACTTCGGACATTTTAGGAGTAAGAATACAACTACTACAATCCATAGTTGGAAAAGTTTTATCGAGTTGAGCCATATGACCGCCAATAGTCGGACTTTTTTCAACTAGATATACTTTATAGCCCTCCATGGCGAGGTCCAAAGCCGCATTCATGCCCGCAATACCTCCCCCGATTATTAAACAAGATGGTTCTACTTTTACTTTCTGAACTTCTAATGGTACTAATTCTCTTGCTTTTGCAACAGCCATTCTAATATGGTCCTTAGCAGTCTCATACGCACCTTCTGGTTCTTTCATGTGAACCCAAGTGGAGTGTTCTCGAATATTTGCCATCTCAAATAAAAATTGATTTAACCCAGCTTCTTTGCATGCAATTCTAAAAGTTGGCTCATGCATTCTCGGAGAACATGCTGCTACTATTATTCTATTTACTAATCCGGCTTCAATATCCTCTTTAATCATTTTTTGACCCACGTCTGAACAAAAGAACTTATATTCCCGGGCTACTTCAACGTTTGGAAGTGTTTTTGCATATTCTACTAAATCTGGAACTGAAATAACACCGCCAATATTCACTCCGCAATGACATATGTAAACTCCAATCTTAGGCCTTTCATTACCGGTGACCTCAATTTCCTTTTTGGTTTCTGTCATTTTTTTCCACCTATATTAATTGTTCTTTCACTAAATTTAAAAATGGATCAATTGAAATAAAAGGAGAAACACCTTGTAATTCATGATTTTTAACTAGACCTAATAAATTCGGATCCATTCCAAATGCAGTTCCTAAAAGTTGGGTGATATATATTACTGGGATCTTAAATGGTTCTCCAATAATATCTCCATATAAATTGTTTACCTCAACCTGTCCTAGGTCTAATTGCAGGTGACAGAAGGGACAGCAATCAACAATAATATCTGCCCCCGCTTCTCTCATATTAACTAATTTTTCCCTTGAAAAATCTGCTGCAACTTCTTTAACAGCAGTTCTAACAGCTCCTCCCGCACCACAACACATATATTTATCTTTGTAATCAATACTTTTGGCTCCAGTTAATTCTACAATTTCATCAAGGAATCTAGGTTCTTCATACTCACCATCCCAAGGTCTTTTATCACTTGGTTTTACTATATGGCAGCCATAATGCACTGCAACCTTTAAATCTGAAAATTTTAATTTAATATAATCTTTTAAGTGATCTAATCCCATATCAAGATATAATGCCTGAACAACATGTTTAGGTTCAAGATTCCCTTTATAAGTCCTACCTATTTTCGAAAGGTATTCATTTACTTCTTTTTTTAAATCATATTCATGCTCAAGTTCATACCATGCATCTCTAAGAGTCCCATAACAACCATTACATCCAGTAAGTGGATTAACTCCAATTTCTTCAGCAATAGAAATATTTCTTGCAGCAATAACCAGCCAAGTTGGTATGTGAAATGCTCTAAAAACACCAGGAGCAGGACAACATGAAGCACCAGGCAAATCTAAGATTTCAGCTCCGAGATGGTCAAAAACATTTCTTATTGAAGCTTCAATCATAGGATACCGATTAGGGATAACACATCCTAAAAAAAACCCATACCGCCATTTATAATCTTCGCTCATTTTTAGACCTCCTTATCTTTTTCTGCTGCTTTTGCTCTTTCTTCTTTTAATTTTGCAGCATTATCCATCAAATCTCTGAATCCAACAGCTTTCATCAATTCTTGGCATTCTTTAACTGCTTCAGGATATGAATGAACCGTAGGAGGTAATGGTGGTAATCCATATGATTCTCTTAAATCTCTCCATTTTTTATTAGCCTCTCCATTCGCAGGTACACCATGTCCAGTAGCATAGAAAATATTATTAGCTAAACCAAAATGTGAATCTAAAATATATCCTTCTTCCACGGCTATATTTCTTAGTTTTATAATCATATCTGTAACTGGAATATTTCTAGGGCAACGTTCATAACAATAATAACAAGTTGAACAAAGCCAAATATCAATATCTTTTAAAACCGATTCATCACCTGTTAATGCTCGGCGAACTGCAGAACGAGTTCGATATGCTGTCCTCCTTCCAGAAGGGCACCCTCCAGTACACGTTCCACAATTTATACACGCTCTTATCTTTTCTAATCCAGCATCAACAAATTTTTGAGCAATTCTTGAACTTGTTGTCTTATAGACTTTTCTTTTTATATATTTTTCTACATTTTCGCTCATGTTTATTTCGAATCCCCTATATTGTTTAAAAAATGATTTGCGATTTTGTAAAAAAACAAGGTATTTTCTTTAACGTGTTTGATCAAACAAATCGATTAATAATCTTAAGAAGGAAAAAGTATTTTTCTTAAAAAAATTTGTTATCGATAATTCATAATCAAATCTAAAGGAACTATTATTTCTTATATTTTATTTTTTTATAAGTAAAAAAAGTATTACTTATTTGAATTTTAATCATTCAAAAAAGAGGTTGAATCGTTAGTTTAATTAAAATTAGGTTAATTATCCCTCTAATTCATCTAAATACTCAATTTGTTTATCTTTTGATAAAAAAGCTAAGTCTTTTTTTATCTTTTTTTTTCTTTTCTTAGGTAATTCCAAATCTCTTAGTTTTTCTCGAATTTCTTTTGATAAAATTGTAAAGATTCTTGAAAAATATTTCTTTATTTCTGGTATCTCCTCGAGATCTCTATTTTCTCCCAATTCATTCATTTTTATCATTTAGTTTTTTTTATTTAAAAGAATTTATTTAGATTAACTCTTTTAATTTAAGAATGCTCAAATTCTTTAATAAAAAATTAGGAGTCCAGTTCTTCTAAACAATAATTATGTCTATATTTATAACTTACTTTATTAAAACAATTTCGTAATAAAGATACACACAAATATATCCTCAATCAGTTTATAACATATATTGTTTTAAAATTTCATCATTTTCGATTTCAACAATCATCTCATTAGTTAAATTGTCATAGGTTCTACCATAAATCACTTTTCCGTGAGATTTCTCCAAATCAGAATATCTTAATGTTAGCTTAGCAGCATATTTCAATGATTCTTCATCAAATTTACCTTGTAAAACAGTAATAGGTCCAGGAACCTCTTTAGCTTCCATTATCAAATCACCAGAATTTTTAAGATTAATTAAAACTTTGTTTTCAGCCTCATTCCTTCCTACAATTACTTTAACATTTTTATATCGGAAATGGCGTCCATATTTTAAAATTGGAATATCTTGTATTTTTAGTTCCTCATTAAATTTTAAATAATCTCTCATTCTATTCGCAAAGTTTACATCTGTTAATAGACAGCCTCCACAAGCATAGTAACTCTCCAATAAACCATGATCTTTAGCTATTTTCAATTGAATTTTCCTGCTCCTTCCTTTTATTCCTAATAATCTCTCTCTGTCTATTATTCCCTGTTCTTCATATATAGTTGGCTTTAATTGAAGAGCTGATAAAGGTCTTAGAACTTTTCCTTGAAGTCCAGATTCTTCTTCTACAATCTTAAGTGCTTTCATGTGTTGAGATTTGGGTCTTTGATTAAGAACTTCTCCAGTAAATATAAATTGTGCTCCTACTTGATTCATAAATTCTTTAGCTTTTTTTAATATAAAAATCCTACAATCAATACATGGATTTAAATTCTTTCCATAGCCAAACTTAGGGTTACGAATAATTTCTAAATATTCATCCCCTTTAGGTTGAACAAAAACTTTTATTCCTAATTTTTCATGGAATAAATTTAATCCACAATCGGAATGACTGAGTACTTTATCACATAGACAAAATGGTGATTTAAAATTTAGACCTATTACTTCAATTCCTTGAAGCCTAAGTAAAAGACAAGCAATTAAACTGTCTAAACCCCCAGATACTAATCCAAGACCTATTACTTTCTCTTTCTTTTTCACTTTTTCATCTTCAAATGTATCAAATCGATAAGAATATAATCAAGATTAATTTAAAGTTCGATATCATTTATGTTTTTCTTTAATCAAATATAATTCTATTATTTTGCATGAATTTTTTGATATTATTTTCTAATCATTGCCCAATTAATTACATTAGTTTCAGGTATTTGATATTCTTCAACAATTCTAAACCCAAATCGTTTATATATTAGCAAATTTTTCTTATTATTAGTATCTAAAAAACAAGGTAATTCTTGTTCATCGATTTGATTGAACATCGAATTAAATAAAACACGAGAAAATCCTTTTCCTTGATATAGTGGATTTATACCAATAATCGATAAGTACCAATAGTTTAAAGGAAGGTGTTCTTTGCGTTTGGAATGTACATAATTATAGAGATTATTCTGTTTCTTAATAGTTTTTCTTCCAAGTTTGAAAAAGTAAGAAAGTCCACCATTCAACAATCCCATCCAAGGAGTAATTTTCGCTTTATTTGAAGGAAACCAAACTGCAATTCCTTCTAGATTGTGAGATGTTGCATGGACTATTCCATATTTTATACCAATACGAAGTATTAGTTTCATCATTAATGGTAATTTACATTTTCTTTCTTTAGGTTGAGGAAATAAATGAATCATTAAAGGATCATTATAAAATGCATAACTTATTACATTACGTGCTAGTTTAATTTGACTTGGAGTTATTGAAGTATGATCACTTAATATAAATCCCACCATAAAGACAACTTCTCTTATACCTAAAATCCTATAAACATAATCGTGTTAAATAATATAAAATCATGCTATATAACGATTAATATTTAAAAAAGATAAAGCTAAAAAAAAATAATTATAAATATTTATATATATAATATTGAAATTTTGTACTATAATAGGGAAAAACTAAAGCCAGCGTATCCTAGTAGTTAAGGAGGCGGCCTGCAGAGCCGTTGCTTTTAGCGTCATGGGTGCAAATCCCATCGCTGGCTCCACTTATTAGCTTTGATTTCAGAGATTTTTCATAAATTCAAATTTATTTTCTAGAGTTATTCTCAAAACAAACTCGGAATATTTTTTAAACTATTTCAGTTTTAAGAATCAATTAAATCTATTTTTTTTTATATAATTTAGAAAATATAAATAGCTCGGTATTATTTTTGAAAAAAGAGTCTCTAAAAGGACGTTATATTTTCTAAATGAAGATTTTATTGAAACTTAATAAAAATGATAACTTTTTTTCTATGTGGCAAAAATAACTTTGCTTATTTATGCAATAAGACTAATATTTAGATTAATTTAATAAAATATCTCTGTTCTGCATTAGATAAAGTAATTTTGTTTCACACACCAAGCTAAAGATAATTGGATTTTGCTTCTAATATCGTTAAAAATAAACTTGACTCATTAAAATTTAATTTTAATCTTATGTTATTTCAAAATCCTACCATATTCCTTAATAAGATGAGTAAGAAAGTTAGTTAGATAGAGATTTATAAAGATCTTATTTAAATCAACTAAAATTTTTCAAAAATAATATTTAATAAATAATGGCAAAAAGAAGAGAATTTAACAAAGAAATAGAGAATATAAATCAAATTTATGAAAAGAAAGAGCCAAAGCAAGTAGATTCTTACATAAAATTATATACCCAAGTTGTAAGAGAAATTAGTGAAAGTCTAAAACAAAAAACAAATTTACTAAATATTTATTTCACTGAAGAAATGAACAGTGATAAGATCTCATGCGACAAGATGATATATCACCATTTTAAAAAATTACAAAATTCTTCTAAAATTTAAAAAGCCTGAATTTCGATTAATTAAAGTTTTTCGATTAAAATTTTATAAAAAAATTTCATAGTTAAAATCTGATAAAGCTAAACATTTTTGATTGAAAAGCTATTGTCTCAATTTTAACATAATAAAAATAATAAATACTTCGACTTTTTCTTTTTAAAAATTGGACCACTGATCACTATTAAATTTCTTTGCTTTATTTGAAATTAATAATAAAACACGTAAAAAATTAAAAGTGAAAAATTTGAAAAAAGGACCAGTTTGTTATATTTATTATGCAATAAAACAGCATCGTCAATCAAAATTGGAAGAAAAGAATAGAGTTCCTGAAAATGAAAAAGTGCCTTCACAAATCAAAATGCATGATTTAAATTAATTCATTCATACTTCACGATGATTTTTAAATTATCTTTCAGTATAACCAGCAAAACCACCAATTAGCACTAAAATTCCTCCAATTAAACTAGTATATACTAACATAATTGTACCAAATACTACACAAATTATCCAATTTAATTCTGTAAGTTTATGAGGAGTTATTATACTTAATAAAATAATAGTTGCTAATAAAATCGAAATTACTAATAAGATAACTCTTGAGCTATCTAAATGTCTGTCATCAAATCCCAAAATAATCTCAATTAAACTTATTATGGCCCCCAGAGCCGCTAAAACTTTCATTATATCTTCATTAGACATACCAAAACTCTAAGTTCTTATATATATATGAATCTCTAATACTTCTCCCACTTTATAAATGTGATTGGAATAATTGTGAATTTTTTAAAAATAAATTTCGATTATATTTTTACAGCAAAAGTTATTCCATCACCAATAGGAAGAATAGTACTGTACAGTTTTGGACAAGAGCTGACTAATTTATTAAATTCTTCTATTGATGGTATTAGATAATGCCATTTTGGATTCAAATCAATTACTGGAAACAATGTGTCTTCAGCAATCAATATCCCCCCTTTTTTTAATATATTTACACAATCATCGAATAATTTTGGATATAATTGTTTATCAACGTCTAGAAAAATTAAATCGAATTCTTCATTAAGATTTGGAATCACTTCCAACGCATCATCAATAATCAATTGAATTACGTCTAAAAGATTTGCTCTTTTAAAGTTTCTTTTAGCTTGTTTAGCCACTTTTTCATCATATTCAATAGTAATAATTTTACCCCCATATTTTCTTACATTAAATGCCATAGAAGTCGTAGAATAACCTATACTCGTTCCAATTTCAAGAATCTTCTTAGGTTGGAATAAATTTATGATGATATTGATAAATCGAGCGACATCATCATCAATAACAGGTATAAAATCTTTTAACTCTGTTTTTTCTATATATAATTCCTTTGTTAAAAGATCTTTTTCTTTATATAACTTATTTATATATACATTTAACTTTTCTATTTTCATCTTAATTATAAAAAACTTCTTTTTTAGAATTCTTTCTTTATGAAAAAATGGTTCTTTTTGATTGTTAAATTTTTTCATATTTGATAATACCTTTTCTTAAAGTTTAAATTTGCAACTTGAATAATAAAATCTCGAAGTGATAAATCTTAGTAATACTATTTGATATAATAAAAATGAAATTGAAAAAAATTATGAGTGATAAATAATGGGACGTGGCGGAACAGTTTTAGGGATAATTGGGATAATTCTAGCTGCTGGAGCAATTGGATTTACATTTATAGTATGGAATAGTCAAAATACTACTCAAAATTTGACAAGGACCATTGTTGTGGGTATATGGGAAACACTTAGTGACAATCTAGATTTTGTTCCTTATAATTCTCAAAATAATTGGCTTTTAGAATTTGGAGATAATAAGTTGAATAATACTGACTATATCTCTGTTTCAAACACTAATACTCGTATTACTTTATTAAAGTCTGGTTGGTATCAAATTCACCTCTCTGTGTTACTTGCTGGTATTAGTCCTTCTAGTACTTATAGGGTAAGAATTTTAAAAGATGGTGTTACCGAATCTTTTTTTGATTTTTATCAGACAGCTGTAACTATTGACAGCAATTATCATTCTATTGATTCATCTACGTTTGTATATAGTAATGGAACAAATTACATCGAAATTAATGGAGATTCTGCTGATGATTTTTCAGTTCCTGCTAACGATTTATATAATCAACTAACAATTAGGTTTGTAGCTATATAGTATACGATTTTTAATATTTAACTCTCATTTTTTTTTACAATATTATTCTTCTTATTATTCGTCTACTCTTTATATAATTCCTTTACTAAATCATTTATTATTTTTTTGTAATATTAGTTCAGAAGAACTTACAAAAAGATCTTGGATAAGTAATGGTAATTATATTGGATAAAATAATTAAAGGAAAAGAAAATGTATCTGACAATATTTTGATTCTTTATTATTTTTGCTTATGGAGTATTTGAATCTTGAACTTTATAGATATTATTAAAAAATTTTAATAATATTATATTTCAACAATTTTATCTATATCGTAAAATTATGTACCATTCATAATTTTCATTTTTGGTGTATAATATTCACCGATATCATAATTATTGAAATTAATACTGTAATGATCACGCCAATGAGTTTTTACTACTTCTAGCATTGCTTCCATAGTACTATCGGCAACTTTTCCTTCAGCACATAGAGTTGTGCCCATTGGTGCTGCTATAATTTCACCATCTTTTACAACAATCTGACCATTTTTTATCGTATATGCAGCTAAAGTAAATGCTTTTTCTATTGTAGGTCCATCCATGTTTTTTACATCTAAATTATGAATTGCAACATCTCCAATTGCTCCAATGCCTAGATGGCCTCGATCTTTCATACCCAAACATTTTGCTGTTCCAGCTCTAGATACGATGCAGATCTCTTCTAATGAAAATTCACGATCAATATCTTTTAATTGAGTTTTCTCAGAAGCTTTTTTAGAACATTGGTTTAGAAGTACATCATCTCTTGATTTTTTATCCATTAACCAGCGAATAATTTGAGGATAAGAAGTAAATGGACCACCATTTGGGTGATCAGTTGTCATAAAAACTTGCCATGGATTCTTAGTTAGGAGTATAAGCTCTAAACCTACTGCCCATTGTATAGCATTTACAGCAACTTTTGGAGAAAAGAAATACGGTACAATTCCTGACCCAGATTCTCCTTCTACTTGACCATTTATCCATTTTACACCTGGTTTATTGCCCCATGGAGAAGTTCCACCAATATGATGGAGGGCAAATTCCCATGGACCATCAGCAGTCATAGTTGTTGTAGCAGCTTTTCCAAAAATAACTTGTCCTGTATCTATGGTAACATGTTTATGCGAATTTAAATATTCAGCAATATCAGCAGCACCAGACTCAAAATCACCCCAATTTGTACCCCCATAAGCATTAAATTGGCAATGAGTTAAGTGAATAGTTGATACCCGCCCTTTTTTTGCTTTAATTTTTTCTATTGCTTGAAATGTTTCAATTGTATGCTTTTTATTTCCTGGATGTCCAAGATTATTTGCATGAACATGAATAGTATGAGGTAATCCAAGAGTCTCACTTACTTTTGCGAGATTCTCTAAGATTTCTCTTGGAGTAACTTCGAAATGAAAGACTTTGGAATCTAAACTATCAACATTTTTACCCCATGCCCAATTCTCCACGCCTCCTGGATTTACAATTTTAATGGCATAGCCTTTTGTTACTTTTAAAATCCATGATATATAAGCTGCTAATTTATCAAATTCTTTATTTTTAACGAATTCAAGAACAAACCAATTATTTCCAAATAATGGAAAGGCTGCTTTATCAATGATAGGAGTGACTAGAAATTCTTCATGAGTATGACGAGCTTTTAATAAAGGCATTGCTGGTTCTACAACAGTTGTATATCCTAATCGAGCATAACGATAACCCGTAACCCATGTGGAAGGTACAGACCATCCAGTTCCACTACGAGTTATTTTAGTCCTCTTTTCATTAAATTCTTCAAGTTTATCATCAGGTCGAAATGAGCGTCCTAAATTGACTTTGGTTCCAGCAATATGAGAATGAATATCAACTCCTCCTGGCATTATTATCATTCCAGAAGCATCGATTACCTTAGCATCTCCATTAACTTTTTCTACAACAATACCATCTTTAATGTGAATTTCTTTCTTTTCACCATCAATTTTATTTAATGGATCGTATACTAAGCCATTTTTGATTATTAAATTTGTCATTGTAGTTTTCCTTAATAATTTCTATAATATGATACTATATTGTAAGTTATATAATTTGGTATAAATTCAATATTTTAAAGAATCTATTATTTTTATAAAGATTTATTATAAATTTTAAGCATATTTCTGTAAGACTATTAAAACTAAAAACTGTCACTTTTTTGTATATGTCTAAACTTAAGTAGAAGTTCTTATTTGATTATTTTAATTCACGGAATAATTTCTATGGTTTTTCAATAAAAAGATAACTGCTAAATTAATTGTTAATATCTGTTAGAAATTTATCATGATAAAAATTTTCTTTGTTGACGATGATAAGTCTCTACAAAGACTATACCGATTAATTTTAGAGGAAGCTGATTTTGAGATTATTGATACAGCTATGAATGGAAAAGACGCTATCGAGAAATACAAAAAATTTAAAGTAAAACCCGATATCGTTCTAATAGGCTATCGCATGCCGATTAAAAACAGACTAGAAGCTATGACTGAAATTTTAAAAATTAATAAAAATGAGAAGATTATTTTCGCTAGTGCTGATATTTCTGTCAAACAAAAAGTTATTTCGCTTGGAGCATGCACTTTTCTTGAAAAGCCTTTTAAGATGCAAGATTTACTAGGAACCATCCAGGATGTCGTATAAGAATTGGTAATCAAAAAATAAATTACCCTATTAATAGTTTTTATAAAAAAAAAAGTGATTTATTAATCCTTGGTCGATTATCATTAATCTCTTCTTACTAGTAATGCAATACAACCATAGAACAATGCGATTGTTAGCCCAACACCTAAAAAGACTATAATAGAACCAACTATAACTTCAGGAGGAGGGGTAACGGGTCCGGTAAGCAGTTCTACTATACCAAATACAAGAACTATGACCATACTAATTATGGCTGTCAGAAACCAACCTAAGAAGGCTTCCTTTCTGTCTTCAGCAAAGAATCCTGAAAGAAAAGCACCTATAACTGGTGCTACAAAAAATCCGATCCATTGAATTATTATCAATGTATCAATTGTTGCGCCCAAAGAAACTGCAACACCTATAGATGTCATAATTATTCCTGGTGTTCCACCTTCAGCCATTGGTCCAAATAGCATTAGCATTAAAGTACCAATAAAATCAGTTTCAAATGCAGTAACGAATTGATCAAATGTATTTGATATTAGGAATGCTAGAAGTAAAAATACTGCGTTTAATCCAATAAAAGCAATTAAACTGAACAAAAAACATTTGGCGAAAGACATATCTTTTATACACTTTAGATTTTAATTTTTTTTGTTTTTTATTAATATTATTTAATTTTATTATGGATAACGTTTTTTACGAGATTTAATTCTATTTAATCATTAATAAAGGTTTCTAATTTTATTTGATTCTATTCAAAGTATAATATATGACTTGATCTTTGATCTTTAATTTTTTTTATCTTGAATAAGTATAAAAGAATTTATATTTTATGCTGAAGATTAACTCTACTTCAATAAAAGTATACTTATTAGTGATATATACATATTGCTGCAATTAATATTTTCTTCTTAATCCTTAATAACTTACAGATTTCATCTTTAATATAATAGATCAATGTTAAATATAATGCTAGATCTATTTTATAATAAAAATTAAAAATAATAACAGGTAGATAAGTGTAAAAGTATGGCTTCTGGAAAAATTTTCTGCATTCTTGGAGGAATTTTGACTCTATTAGGTACCTATTTCTTTTCTTTTCTCCCTTCATTACCTGGAACATATTATTATGGTCTTGGATTTTTTTTGAACATTTATTCAATATTTACATCGGGATGGATTTTATATATAATTATAGCCATTATATTTATTGTATTTTTATTATCGGGGATTTTCATTATAATAGGAGTAAAGAGTAAGACATTAGCTCTAATTGGATCATTATTTGTTCTTGGTTTTGGAGTCTATATGATTTTGGCATTTTATGTATTTGGTTTAACCTCCGATATTACTATATTTATGGCCCAGTTTATAAATGCTCCTTTAGTTGAAGGCATTATACCTTTTGATTTATTCCTCGGACCATTTTCACTTGGTACATACATTTTGATTGGTGGAGGAGTCTTAGGGCTAATAGGAGGTATTAAGGGACCTAGTGCTTGGTAAATTTAATTAGTTAATATTTTTTTTTATATTTCTTTTTTTTTTAAACTTTTAAACGAAATATTCTAAATATGCTTCTTATGCAAAAACAGTATTCAAAGATTGATTTGTTAAAAGAATATTATTAAATATTGGAATCTTTAAAGAAAGGTTTTATCTTTTCAAGATCACTTGGTTCATTTAAGTTTATAAAAGAAGATAGATTCTCATCTATTTGTTTTAAATTTTCTTCTATGGATATGAAACTTATTCTCCATTTAGGATTTAATAAATTAGTTAATTTATAAGTCTTTTCTCTAATACTTTTTCTAGCAGTTTTTAGAGCTTTTTTAACAGGATAAACAGCTATCAGAGGTTCTGAAAAACCATTAGCCCATTGCGGGATACAACAATCAACATTACTACATTGTTCTATTAAATATTCTAGTATATTTTTTTTAATTAAAGGGGTATCACATGATAAAGCTAAAACCTTCTTATAATTTAGTTTTTTTAATTCTTTAAATGTTGAATATAACCCAATCATGGGTGTATATAATACATTATTTTGGTTATTATTCATCTCATCCACAATAAAAGCATTAATTTTAGTTATATCAATCTTTTTCATATAATTATTTACTTGTTCTATCGATTTAGCAATTAGAAATATATCAAAATCTAAAGTACTTAAAATCTCAAGTTGATAAGAAATGAGAGGTTTTCCAGTTATTTCAAAAAGTCCCTTATCACTTCCAAATCGACTACTTTTCCCTCCAATTAAAATCGCTATTGCTAAGAATTTTGATTTTTTTTTTATTTTTAACACTTTTTTTGTTGAAATATTTAATATTCTATTAAACTAATAATTAAAAATTATATATGATTTAAATTAATTGAAGATAATAAACCTGATTCTCTCTTTTTATTACTCATAATGTTTCATAAAAGAAAAATAATACAAATGAAAGAAAAACCTAGAGAGCATTGTGCTATTTTTGGCGTAACTTGTGATGATATAGGTTATTCTGTCTCAAATATTTTATATCAAGGATTAATTGCTCTGCAACATCGAGGACAAGAATCTACAGGAATATCTCTTTTGAAAACTGGGGGTAAAATTTATACATATAAAAAAAATGGATTAGTTTCAAAAGTGTTAGAGGAAAAAATTCTTTCTCAATACTGGGGAAATGTAGGTATTGGACATAATAGATACGCTACAACTGGAGCAGTTGGTTTTAAATCCTCTCTTTATATGCAACCATTTCATTTCAAAAATAATGAAATCGAATTTTCTATCGCATTCAATGGGACTATAGCTAATTTTGATGAAATCAAGAAGAAAATGGATGAGATGGGACGTGTTTTTATCACAAATACTGACACTGAGGTTTTAGCGCAACTAATTGGATCTATTGCTTTAGGAACTGAAGATTGGCCTGAAATTCTTAAGTTTACGAGTAAATTATTGGATGGTTCCTATTCTTTGATACTTATGACTTCTGATGGAGATATTTATGCCATAAGAGATCCACTGGGATTTAAACCTTTATGCATCGGGGAATTGAAAACTGAGCAACGAAATCTATATTTTATTGCCTCTGAATCATGTGCTATTGATTCTGTTGGAGGAGTCTTTTTAAGAGATGTAAAACCTGGAGAAATAGTTCATTTGAGTCATCAAAAAGATATACATTCAGAATTGGTGATTAAAACAAATAGAACAGCAATATGCCAATTTGAGTATGTATATTTCGCAAGACCAGATTCTATTATTGATGGAATTTCAGTTGCAGAAGCAAGATTACAACTAGGTATAAATCTAGCTAAGCAAGATCCTATATTAAAAAACCCGGAGATAAGGGAGAATGCAATAGTAGTTCCAGTTCCAGATTCGGGTCGAAGTGTTGCAGTAGGATATGCAAAGGAAGCAAAACTTCCTTATATAGAGGGTTTAATGAAAAATCGTTATGTTCATAGAACATTTATTATGCCCGGTCAAATAAAACGCAAAATTGCTGTAAAAGAAAAATTAAATCCTATAAAGAGTATTGTTAGAGGTAAAGATGTAATCCTTTTAGATGATTCTATAGTGAGGGGTACAACAACACAGCAGATAGTTTCATTACTAAGAGAAAAAGGAGGAGCTAAACGTGTTCATTTACGAGTAAGTTGTCCTCCAATTATTAGTCCATGCTACATGGGAATTGATTTTCCTACTAAAAGCGAACTAATCGCAGGAAGATTTCAAAATCTATATGGGGAAAATTATTTAGATGAGATTCAACAAACGATTGGATCAGACACATTGTTATATCAGACAGTAGATAATTTAACTCTAGCTATTGGTAAGGATAAAAATGAATTATGTTTGGCATGTTTAACGGGTGATTATCAATTAAAATCAGTAAAAAAGTTAGCAGAACTAGAGCAATCAATTATTAAAAGTAGAACTTAAAATTTTTTCTATTAATATTCTACTCCATCCCAACAATATGTGCATATCTTTTCTTTTGGTAATCCAATAGCTTTAACTAAATCTTCAAGCCTCTGGTATTGCAATGTTGTTAACTGTAACTTTTTGCGAATAATTTCAACCATAGATTTATATTTATTCGATTCTGGATCAGTATATTCTGCTGGATCCTCAATATTCTTTCCAGTTAATTCTTTAATAGCCCATCTTCCAGCTAAATCTAATTCAGATCGAGATCGAGAGAAATTAAGAAACTTACAACTATAAACAAGTGGAGGACATGCTGGTCTCATATGCACTTCTTTTGCTCCATAATCATATAAGCGTTGAATAGTTTTCCGAAGCTGAGTACCTCTTACAATTGAATCCTCACAAAAAAGTAATCGTTTTTCATTAATAAGTTCTTTAATAGGGATAAGTTTCATCTTCGCAACTTTATCTCTAATCTTCTGATCTTGGGGCATAAAACTACGTGGCCACGTTGGCGTATATTTCACAAAGGGTCGTGAAAAAGGGATTTTTGCTTTACTTGCATAACCCAAGCCGTGGCCTGTGCCAGAATCGGGGATACCTGCAACAAGATCTATTTCTACACTATTATTTTGTGCTAAATATGATCCACATTTATAACGAACAACTTCAACATTAATATCCTCATAATTAGATGCAGGGTATCCATAATATACCCATAAAAAACCGCAAATTTGCAGTTGGTTACCTGGTGCGACTTTTTGTTCATACCCATTCTTATTGATGAAAACTACTTCACCAGGTCCAAGAAATTTAATTGTTTTATATCCAAGGTTAGGAAATGCACATGTTTCCATTGTTACGGCATAAGACCCTGATTTCTTTCCAATTATAAGTGGAGTCCTTCCTAATTTATCTCGTGCTGCATAGATACCTTTATTTGTTAATATAAGCATAGTACAAGATCCATCAACCGTTTCTTGAACTTTCTTAATTCCCACTTCGAATGAAGCACCTTGACTAATTATAGTTGCCGTCATTTCTGTAGGATTTATTTCTCCTCCATGCATTTCTGAGAAATGTGAGCCGTTTTCTAAAGCCTTTATAGCTAAATCTTCTAAATTATTAATTTTTCCTACCGTAACAATGGCAAATACGCCTAAATGGGAGTTAATTATTAATGGTTGATCATCATAATCACTGATAACTCCGATACCTTTATTACCATGCATTTTTTTAATATCTTTCTCGAATTTAGACCTGAATTGAGCAGTTCTGATATCTTTTATGAATCTTTGAAAGCCTCCTGCATTTTTTACTGCTAATCCCCCTCTACTAGTACCAAGATGAGAATGATAATCTGTACCATAAAAAAGATCTTCTAAACAATCTGAATTTGAAATAACTCCGAATAAACCACCCATTATACCTTCACTATTTATTTAAGTCGAAAAATACTAATAAATGAAATTATTAATCCGATATCAAACCCTAAATCATTCAAAGTACAGAATTGGAATACTTTATACAATTTTTTACAAATTTTCTTTTTGATATTTAAATAATCCTCCGATTAATTGTCCTGTACTAATCCCAGCATCTCCCGGGGCAATCAAATTATGCTCTAAAAATAAAAGATCTTCATTCCTAACTTTTTCTTTGATAGTTCGTGAAAAAGAGTAATTATAGCCTACCCCACCTGTCAATCCTATATATTTTATTTGATTTTCCTTAGCAACTTCTAATGCAATTTCTGCGAATATATTACCCATTTCAATTTGAAATTTCGCAGCTATATCTGACCGTTTAAATTGTGAATACTCCAAAAGAGAGATTATATCAAGTATTAGATTTGAGGTATTAATGATCCGGATTCCATTTTTTCTAAAATATTTAATTTCTAACTCTATATTATTTGGATTTCCTTTTGAAGCTAAAGCCTCAAGTCTCATAGCAGGCTCTCCTCTATATGTTTTAATATTCGCTACTCCTAAAAGATAAGAAACCACATCAAATATTCTACCAGTTGAACTAGACAAAGGAATATTCTCAGATGGAAAATTTCGATTGGCATTATCAAATTGAGAAACTAAAGTTTTCAATTCCTTTTCTTTATATTCTAAATCATTTTCTAATCCTATTTTTTTAAATACTTTTAAAGAATCATTCACTCCTAATTTATTAAGAATGATAGAAGCAGCCATCCGAGCGGGATATTTAGTACAACGATCTCCCCCAACCATTGGTTGATATTCTAAAAATCCAAGCCTTTGATAATCATTATAAGAACTTAGTAAAATTTCTCCACCCCAAATATTACCATCATCTCCATAGCCAACACCGTCAGTACTTATACCAATTATTCTTTCATCTTGTTTGATTCTATTTTCT
>JBHLLP010000049.1:0-26506 GCA_048885525.1 Candidatus Hermodarchaeota archaeon
TTTATTCTCTCTTTTTCAAATTTTTCTCTTGATTTCTGATGGGATTTTATTAATGTTCCAATTGCTTTTTCAAAGATTTTTCCTGTCTTTTTAAAGCTTTCTATAGCTTTTTCGTGCTCTTCTTGTTTACTTAATTGTTCTGCTTCTTCCAATGATATCCATCCAGAATAATAGGCTGCTTCATAAACGTAACTTGGTAATTCTATTAATATATCATAAGCTTTCTTATAAAATTCCTTAGCTTTTATATGATTTTCTCGAACATGAAACGATTTAGCTTCTTCAATTAAATTCCAAGCTCTTACATAATTAAATTTCTCATTGATCCTATTTTTTAGAAGTTTATATTTTATCATTTTCAGCGACTTATCATATGCTTCCTTAGCTTTCTTATAATTTTCTGCAGAAATCATATAATTACCCAATCGATCTTCTATACGAGCGATGTACTGATAACTTGCTGCTTCATAAGAAACATATCTTCTATCGATACTTTCTTTTATTGTGAGGAGAAAAATTCCCCGTGCCTGATTTAAAATGGTTTCCTCTCCCGTTATAATCCCTAATTCCTCATATAATAATCCTAACCTCATTTGCTCAGTAATCGCACCAGAACGAGATAATATGGAATAATCGATTGTTTTCTTTTGGGCTTTTATTGCCTTTTGAAGGTGTGTGATCCTGTCTTCCTTCTTTTTAGCGATATCTGCAAGAGTTTTATAAGCCCTATAAAGACAAAAATAACCACCAGCCTGAGGAAATCCTCCTTCATATTTTGAACCAAATTGTTCTGCCTGTTTTGCTTTTTGAAGCATAATTTGAGCATATTCTCCTTGTTTTGTTTTCGATTCTTCGAGAATAGTAAGTTGAGAGTAAGCTAATATCAAACCTTGGTATAAAAATGCAATCACACCAGGGGCATTAGGTCCATTCATAGCCTCTTTTGCGTATTGGATTCCTTTTTCAGCGTAAATTTTACGTTGAGCAGTAGTGAAAAAACTCCTTTGAGAGGAATTAGTATAATAAAGCGCAGGAATTAAATGTGTCATAGATCGATATAGATTATAGGGACATACGTAGATCTTCCCTAATTTTAAACTCTCATTGAGGTCGTTAAGAATTCTTTTCTGTAGATAATTAACTCTACCACTATAAAGTGCAAAATAATCTATGAAAAAGAGGCACTGAACTAGAGTTGATTTACTCTTTGTTTTTATAGCAAAATGCAAAGCTTTCTCAAGTAAACTTATTCCCTTATCAAGGTATTCATCTTGTTCTTTCTCATCTTCAACGTACTGATATCCAAAAGAACAATACAAACACCCTGTTACAACATAAACTAGACTGAAAGCCAAGGGATCATTTAGGTTATCGATAATTGCATTAGTTTTAACACACTTTAATAGAGATTTTTTTTTATATTCCTTATAATGCTCGTTTTTCTTAAAATCTGTTATTGTTTCTAATGCATTGAAAATAATCATCATTTCCATATTCAATGATTCGGACAAAATTTGAATATTTCCTGTTTTTTTTGAAATCTCCCAAGCCTTTTTAGCAGATTCTATCCCTTGTTGACCAATCTGTTTAATCTCTTCCCTATCGATATTATAGAATGTGAGTAAAAATATTGCATTCGCTGTCCTACACAATGTTCTCGCTAAACTCTCTTGATTACCCTCATTTGAATAAATTTTACTTGATTCACTGAAAAGTTTATATGCTTGACGGTAAGCCTCCTTACCTTCAATATCAGAGGTTGCAAGAAACCCATTTATAAAATATATTTCTGCCTGGCATTCTAATTCTTCAGATCTATTTTCAAGTTTCTTAAAGAGATTCACTGCTTCCTCATATGCTTTAACAGCACATTTCATTTGTTTCAGATATTCTTCAGATGTTTCTACAGTATCAGCAGCTTTAGCATAAGAATATCCAAGATTTTTATAACAATCAGCAGCTTTTTCAACTAGATTTTTATCTAAATAAAAGTGGATAGCTTTTTCATATAACGCTGCCACTTCAATCCATTTATAGTTTCTTTCTTCCTCTCGTGCCTTGGTTAATAGTGACTCGTTACTTTTCTCTAAAGTCATTTAGGATCAATTTTAAAATAGCTTATGCTCTATTTCGACCTTAAGTGTCTAATATTAATTACTTTGAATGATTAATAAACATTCTGTTCAATTTATAATGTTTTACTTTTTTTAGAAAAATAGTTAGAGCACTAGTCTTATCTTGTGCTTTGAATAAATAATCGTTCTTCGCCCTTTTCTTTTTCCCATTTTTTACGTTCAGAACGCAGCTTGAATAGATCTATATCTTTGAAAATCAATCCTTCTTCTTTTGCTGGGATAATTCGCTCAGTCCGGTCTTTTTCTGGAGTATATATGAGGGATTCTCCAAATTCTCCAATGTTAGCGAAAAATGAATAGGCATAAATGGATCTCCGGGCATCAAAATGTGCTGCTTTAAAATCGGCAGTTACTGGTGTAAATGCGGGATTAAGAATTATATCTATAGGAGGCTCGGAATTTTTTAACTCTACTCTTAAGTCCATGTCAAGAAAATCTCGACAAATCGCAATGGCTATTCTCCCATATTCTGTATTGCAGATAATTGTTCTTCGAGGTAAACTGCTAACTTCTATTCCCTCTTTGAATTTTTTTCCCGCCTCGAAGCTTATAGTTGCGGGAATATGTTTCTCTTGTTCCCAAAGAATACCCTCTGGTCCAAAAACCATACTAATATTTCGTTTCGTTTCCGCTTCATGAAAAGAGCCTGGAACAATATACATCTCATTAAATTTAGCCTGATCTGCAATCTCTTCCAAAACTTCCCCGTAGTTCAGATCAATAGTCATTTCTGGGAAGAGTAGGATATTGACTCCCTCGTTATGTGCTTTTTCAATCACAACTTTAACTTGAGATCTTACTTTTTCAATCTTATTTTCTCTTATTTTTAATAGACCTGAAGAACTCATCTCATAAAGTTCATCCATTATATTCCCAGTCTCGGATACACCTATTTGGGCAATACCAACCCTGCATTCTCTTCTTTGAACTTTAGAATATTCTTTAACCAAATCTTTATAGATAAGTTCATACTTTTTTCGTTCCATTCTCTCCATGGTAACTCGAAGTTCCTCTTCAGTAAACTGACGAGCTTCCCCTAATCTAGGAGATTGGCTGCTTTCAATAGGACATGAAGGAGCAACAATACCTATAGTACTTCGAGAGATTGATGGTTCTTTTATAGTATTTAAAGCAGAAATAAGAATGGATTCTTCTTTCTCTACTCTGTTTAATCTGTCTTGAACTTCAATAACTTTATTCTTATAGCCCGCTTTGTTAAATAATTCTAAAGAGGATTTTAAATAATTTGACCCAATACCCAATAACCTTCCTTTTTCATTGATATCCAGTTCTTTGTCAGCTTGGATTAAGTGCCAAGCGGCATCAAAATAAATTGAAGTAGCTAGAGCCCAATTTGCTACATTCTCATAACCACTTTTACCATAAGAGGAAGCTGCGTTACCTAGCATCAACTTCACTTTAGGATATAAATCTGTCTTTATATTAATATTAACTGCTTCATCAAACTTACAACTCAGCCCAAGAGCCTGGCAAAATGCTGAATTACCTGAAGCTAATAACTTTAGTTTTGTATCAACAAAGAGGTTACTAGCTTTTGTGAATAGATTTGCAGCATAATCAAACCTTTCTGGTTCTTCAAATTTTTCTGCAAGTTCCATACTTTCCCAAGCTCGACAAAGATAATATATTGCTTCGAGTTCCTTTCTTTCTCTTTCTAACTTATATCGTGTACAAACACCTCTAAATACTGATGCAGCAATAGCGAATTTTTCCGCAGCTGTTGAGTGATCCCCCGTTTTCCCCAAGATTCTAGCCTCCTCTAGATTAATTCTAGCATTACAATAACTTATTCTTACTTTTGCAACCTTCTGAAGTTTATCTATTCGTTCCCTTTCGGGTTGTCCTTCAGCTTTTTCTAATGCATTTTCAAGTATTTTTATAGCTTCTTCGAAAGCTTGTATTGTTAATTTATACTGATTTATAGCTTCTTCTTGTCTTTCCTGTTTACTTAATAGCTCTGCCTCTTCTAACAATGCCCAAGCCGCATTATAAGATCCTTCAAAAGAATACCTACGGATTTTTTGTAAAATTTCACTAGATTTTTCATAACTTTCCTTCGCCTTTAAATGACTTTCATTTCTATGATGTGCTTTTGCTATCTCGATCAGATTCCAGGCATGTGCATAATCTATCTTTTCTTTAGTTCTTTTTTTAAGTAACCTATATTCAATGCTTTCCAATGACTTCTTGTGATTTTCTTGAGCATTTAGGTAACATTCTGCTGAAGCTGTGTGATTTCCTAATCGATCCTCTATACGAGCAACATATTCATAGCTAGTACCTGCGTAAGAATAATATCCTCTTTCCAAACTACCTCTAACTGCTTCAAGGAATTTTTCTTTTGAATTCAATAATTTATGATTATCTTTAGTTAAAATACCGAGTTCTTCATAAAGAAGCCCTAACCTCATTTGAGCCACTATAATACCTGTTCGAGATTCTGTTCCATAATTCATATACTTCTCTGCTGAATCTATTGCAGATGTCAGCATTTGAATTTTCTTTTCTTCAATTTCAGCGATGTCTGCTAGAGTTTTATATGCTCTATATAAAGAAGCATATCCAAATGTCCGAATTTGTCCTCCTCCATACTTTTCTCCTAATTTATTTGCTAATTTTGCATAATTAAGCATTTTTTCGATATACTGATTCTGTTCCTCCTTAGATGAACTTAATTTTGCTAAGACTGCATAAGAAACAGTAAGTGCTAAATATGAATAATTATCCATTAGAGGAAGTATTTTTAAATTTTTTGAACTATAATCAATCGCTTTCGTAGCATACGATCTTCTTTGGAATGGTGTAAAAAAGCTCCACTGGGCAGTATTAGAATAATATAAACTTGGTAACCAATATAGCTGAAAAAGAATCGTAGCTAACGCTAAAGAACCTCTTTGTTCAAAGCATTCCACAAAAATCTTTCCCACTCTTTCAATCTCTTGAAGGTCTTTAGTAATTCTATTTTGGAGATACATTATCTTGCCGCTAAGCAAGGCATACCTGCTCAAGCTACCAATTGTAAAAATTAAAATAGCCTTGTCTTTTGTTTCTCTTGTATTTTCTAAGCTAATCTCTAAAGAGTTCATTCCTTTATCAAAATATTTTCTTTGCTCTATTTCATTCTCACAAATTTTGAGAGCATATTCACAGTATACCATACCAATTATACCATGTAAAATTCCAAGGAATAAATTATCCTCATAATTTATGTCATTAATGATCATTAAAGCTTCTTCACATTTTACCATTAAGTCTCTATGTCGCCTTGCTTGAATACGCTTGTCATAAGAAAAAAATCCATATTGGTTGTTGAGAAACCAATACGACATCATATATAAGAGATAAATTAAATAATTCACATTTCTAATGTCCCTTGAGATTTCCCATCCTTTTTCAAAAAGTTCAATATATTTTTGAGAGAAATTTTTAATTTCTTGAGGATTAGGGTTAAATATTGTTTTCAATTCCAGCGCCGAAATTGACTCTACTGCAATCCTAGCAATAACTTCTCCTTTTTTTTCTTCTTTATAAATCTCATTTAGTTTATTATAGATCTCAATTGATCTATCAATCACTTTCTCCGCTTCAACTATAGGAATTTGGCTGTACGCATTATGTAGGAGTTTAATTGCCGTACATTCCAGTTCTTCAGCTTTTTTCCCTAACTGTTTATAGAAAGATTCGCATTTTTCAAAAATTTTAAGTTCTAAATTTAAAACTTCTATAAGTTGTTCAGTTGTTGAAACAGTAGGGAAGTAAAAAGTACCATATTCGAAAAGTTCTATACAAATCTCCAATACTTTTTCTTGATCTTTTTTGTCAATATAATTATCCACAGCCAGATCAAAAAGCCTCACTGCTTCCAACCAGTTATATGCTTTTCTTTTTTCTCGAGCTTTTTCTAATAGACTAAGTCTACCTTCATCCAATAAAGACATTTATTATCAAATATGGGTTTATATTTACTAAATTTCGACCTAATTGTTTAATCATTAATTACTCTGAATGATTAATAAACATTCAGTTCAATTTAAAATGTTTTACTTTTTTAGTCAAGCAATTGAGAAATAAGATTTATCGTGTACTTTGTATGAATAATTGTTCTTTATTATTCTCTTTTTCCCATTTTTTACGTTCAGAACGTAGTTTAAATATATTTATATCTTTAAAAATTAAACCTTCTTCTTTTGGAGGTATTATTTGCTCAGTTCGATCTTTTTCTGGAGTATAGATGAGAGATTCACCATATTCACCAATATTAGCAAAAAATGAATATGCATAAATGGATCTACGGGCATCAAAATGGGCAGCTTTAAAATCAGCTGTTACTGGCGTAAATGCGGGATTTAGGATTATATCTATAGGTGATTCAAAATTTTTCAGTTCTACTCTGAGATCCATATCAAGGAAGTCTCGACAAATCGCGATTACGATTCTCCCATATTCTGTATTACAAATAATTGTTTTCCGTGGTACCTTGTCAACTTTTATTCCCTCTTTGAAGGGTTTTCCAGCCTCGAAGCTAATGGTAGCGGGAATGTGCTTCTCTTGTTCCCAAAGAATACCCTCCGGTCCAAAAACCTTACAAATATTTCTTTTTGTTTCTAATTCATGAAAAGAACCTGGAACAATATACATCTCATATAATTTAGCTTGATCTGCAATATCTTCCAGAAATTCCCCATAGTTTAGATCAACAGTCATTTCCGGAAAGAGTAGAATATTAATTCCCTCATTATACGCTTTTTCAATCATAAATTTAACTTGCGACCTTATTTTTTCAATCTTATCTTCTCTAATTTTTAGCAAACCTGAAGGACTACTTTCAAAAAGTTCATCTATTATATTCCCTGTCTCTGATACACCAATTTGGGCAACACCAATCCTACATTCTCTTCTTTGAACTCTAGAGTAATCTTTAATCAAATCTTTATAGATAAGTTCGTACTTTTTTCGTTTCATTCTCTCCATAGTAACTCGAAGTTCTTCTTCAGTGAACTGACGAGCTTCCCCTAGTCTAGGAGAATAGCTGCTTTCAATAGGGCAAGAAGGAGCAACTATCCCCATTGTACTTCGAGAGATTGAAGGTTCATTTATAGTACTTAAAGCGGAAAATAGGATCGATTCTTCCTTCTCTACTCTGTTTAATCTATCTTGAACCTCATTAACTTTATTCTTATAACCCGCCTTTTCAAATAATTCTACAGAGGACTTTAGATAATTCGAGCCAATACCCAATAACCTTCCTTTTTCATTGATATCCATTTCTTTATCGGCTTGAATTAAATGCCAAGCAGCATCAAAATAAATGGAAGTAGCTAAAGCCCAATTCGCCACATTTTCAAAACCACTCTTACCATAATAGGAAGCTGCTTTACTTAACATCAATTTCACTCTAGGATATAAATTTGTTTTTATATCGATATCCACTGACTCATCAAATTTACAACCTAACTCAAGAGCCTGGCAAAATGCTGAATTGCCTGAAGCTAATAACTTTAATTTAATGTCAACAAAGAGGTCACTAGCTTTTGTAAATAAATCTGCTGCATAATCAAACCTTTCAGGCTCTTCGTATTTTTCTCCAAGTTCCATACTTTCCCAAGCTCGACACAGATAATAAATAGCTTCAAGTTCCTTTCTCTCTCTTTCCAATTTATATCTTGTACAAACACCTCTAAAAATTGAGGCAGCAATAGCGAATTTTTCTGCAGCTGTGGAATGATTTCCCTTCCTTCCTAATATTAATGCTTCTTCTAGATTGATTCGAGCAGAACAATAATTAATTCTTACTTCTGCTACCTTCTCAAGCTTTTGTATTCGTTCTTTTTCTGGTTGATCTTTAGATTTTGCCAAAGCCTCCTTTAGGATGCTAATGGTTTCTTCGAAAGCTTGTATTGTATTTTTATATTGATTTATAGCTTCTTCTTGTTTTTCTTGTTTACTTAGAAATTCTGCTTCTTCTAACATTGCCCAAGCAGCATTATAAAAACCCTCATAATAATACTTAGATATTTTTTTTAAAATCTCACTTGAATTTTCGAAGTTTTCCTTTGCTTTTATGTGGTTTTCATTTTTATGATACGCCTTAGCTTTTTCGATTAAGATCCAGGCATGAGCATATTGTATCTTCTCGTTAACTCTTGCTTTAAGGGCTCTATATTTAATACTTTCCAGTGATTTCTTATGATATTCTTGAGCTTTCATATAATTCTCAGCCGAAGCAGTATGGTTACCAAGCCGATCCTCTATCCGTGCAATGTATTCATATGTTGTACCTGCATAAGAATAATAACCTTTCTCAAGACTACTTTTAAGAGCCTCATATAGTAGTTCTTCTGCCTTAGTTAGTATTTCTTCATCTTTTTCAAAAATCCCGATTTCTTCATAGAGAAAAGCTAATCTCATTTGTGCGGCAATAATACCTGTACGAGACTCCTTAGCATATTTTAGATAATTTTTTGATGCATCAGCGGCAAGTGACAACATTTTAATTCTTTCTTGTTTATTCTTAGTAATATCAGCTAAAGTCTTATAAGCTCTATTAAGGGAATTGTATACAAAGGCTTGCATTAGCCCCTCTCCATATTTTTCACCAAGTTTTTTACCTTTATTTGCATAATCGAACATAGATTTAACATATATCTCCATCTCTTCTTTTGATTTGGAAAAACGAGCTAGAACAGCATAGCTCAAAGTAAGGGACATATATGAGAATGATTTTATCTCTTCATATGTGTTCCAACCTAAAGTTTTCAATCCAAATTCAATCCCTTTTTTCGCATAAGACTTTCGCTGATTTGGTGTGAAAAAGCTTAATTGGGATATATTTGAATAATAAAATGTTGGTAAATAATTTACATAAAAGTATGCTACATCAAATAAACCTACGACTAAACCTGCAAATATTTTTCCTGCTTCACTAATCTCCTTAATGTCGTTCATAATTCTTTTTTGTAGATACATATAATTACCGCTAAGAATTGCGTATTGATTTATATAATAAAGTGTCATAACATTGAGATACTTATTTTTAACTTTTCTTGCTAATTCTAAGCCCATTTCAAGAAACTTAAATCCTTTATCAAAATAATTTCTCTGTTCGATCTCATCGTCAGTATGTTTATGTCCATATTCACAGTTCACACAACCATATGTATAGTACAAATAAGGAAGGAGGAAGGGATTATTATATGTTTTAAAGAACTTTATGCTTTCATCACACTTATAAATAATATTTTTATAGGCGTCTTTGGATTCTTCAAGCCATTTGGAATCAATATGTGTTAACAACATTATATGAAAACACTCAGAAAACAAGGAGAAAACGATATAAATCATTTTTCTTTTCTCTATTGAAAGTTTCCAAGCCTTTCTACTTAGTTCAATTATTCTCTCTGCTACCTTCTTAATTTCTTCTGGCTCCTCGCATAAACTTAGATAAAAAGTTAAAGTTAAGGATAATTTATACATAATTCTTAAAGGAATTTGCTTATCGTCTTTTTTTGAATATGCCTCATATAAAATATAACTTAACTCCAGTGCTTTATTCGCCATTTTCTTCCCTTCTTCAATAGAATTTGCTAGAGTAAGGCTAGAATAGAAATGACCTATTTCTAATTCTAGACTTTCAAGTTCATTTCCTTTCTGTCTAAAGAGACCTGCTGCTTCTTTAAATAATTTGGACCTTGTCTTGAGTATTTCTAAATATTCTTCTGCTGTTTTGACACTGAATCCATAAAGATAATATTTTATGGTCAAATCATTAAAAATTTCTATTGCTTTTATATTATCTTTTTTATTAATGTAAGATTTCGCAGCCTGATCATACAGTTTTAAAGAATTTAACCAGTTATAAGCATTCTCTTCTTCCCAAGCCCTTTTTAATAAATCTTCTTCACTTTCCTTTAGTTGCATTGAAACTCAATTATAAGATAATTTTATTTATTTTTCGACCCTACTGTCTAATGTTAATTAATCTGAATGATTAATAAACATTCAGTTCAATTTAAAATGTTTTTCTTTTTCTAAGAAATTTGATTTCTCTTAAATTCAAAAAATTTTAATGATTTAGGAAATTTTGAGTGTTATTATTGTATATTTGATTTATAAAAAATTTAACAAAAAAATCGAAATTAAGTGAAAAATTATGGGTGTACCACTAATTTTAATTGTAGCTTTAATAGCTGGGATAATCTCAATTGCAATGGCTTTATACTTTAGATATTTAGTCTTGAAAGAGGACCCTGGAAACGAAAGAATGCAGGAGGTTGCTGGATATATATCAAAGGGTGCAACAACTTATCTTAAAGTCCAATATAAGATATTAGGAATCTTTGTAGTAGTCCTTGCGGTTGCTATGTTGTTTTTACCATCCCCTTTTGAAGATAGTGATACGTATACAAGGTTGTTCTCTGGAGCTATAAATTGGGAACAAATGATTGCGTATATTATCGGTGCTGTTGGCTCAATGTTTGCAGGATGGCTAGGAATGTATGTTGGAGTTAAAGCAAATACTAGAGCAGCCCAAGGATGCACTATTAGTACGAAAAAAGGTTTTGATGTAGCCTTCTTTGGAGGAGCTGTTATGGGGCTAGCTGTAGTTGGAGTTGCTCTCATTGGAGTCTCCATATTATATTGGATTGTTCCAGATCCTATGATAGTGCTAGGGTTTAGCTTTGGAGCGAGTAGTGTAGCTCTTTTTATGAAATGTGGTGGAGGAATCTATACAAAGACAGCTGATGTTGGAGCAGATTTAGTAGGTAAAGCAGAATATGATCTTCCCGAAGATGATCCACGAAATCCTGCGACAATAGCTGACAACGTTGGTGACAACGTTGGTGATATTGCCGGTATGGGAAGTGATCTATTCGACTCCTATGTTGCATCCATCATAGCTGCTATGATTTTAGCTGCAACTTTACCTATGATAGTAGATTTAACTTTAACAGAAGCAGGAAGATTCGTATATACAGTTTTTCCTGTTGTTTTATGTGGTGTTGGTTTATTAGCATCTCTTCTTGGAATTTGGATAATAAAGTGGAGAGGATCTGAAGAACCTGGTAAGGCTTTAAATACTGGAACTTATCTCTCGACTATAATTTTTGCTGGGCTAGCTGCTTTATTTACATTATTAATGGTTTTTGGATTAACTGTAGAAGAGGCAACAATGCTTTGGAAACTATGTGGATGTGCTATTATTGGACTTTTTGCTGGTATCATACTGGGTTTTACAAGTGATTACTTTACTCGAGATGATAGAAAACCAACAAGAAAAATGGCAGAAGCAGCCCAAGAGGGACATGCAGTTGTCATACTCAGCGGTTTTTCTTATGGATTGCTAAGTGTGGTTCCTCCCGCTCTTGGAATTGTAGTTGCGATGGTATTTGCATATCTATTAGGTGGTGTTTTTGGAGTAGCAATGGCTGCTGTCGGAATGTTAGCTATTGTTGGAACTATAGTTTCCAATGATGCTTATGGTCCTATTGTAGACAATGCAAGAGCTATTGCTGAGCAAGGAGATCTTGGAGATGATATAATACGAACAGCTGATCGATTAGATTCCGCTGGAAATACAGCTAAAGCGATTACAAAAGGATTTGCAATCGGAGCTGCTAATTTAACCGTACTTGCTTTATTGTTCTCATTTGCAACAGAAGCAAATGATATTAATCCTGGGACTATTGATGTAGTGAACCTACTTTCATTAAATGTATTAATTGGAGCCTTTATAGGAGTGGTTGTACCTGCATTATTCTCAGCATTATTGATCCTCGCAGTACAGAGAAATGCAGCAAAAATGGTTGATGAAATTAGGAGACAATTCGAATCCAATCCTAAAATTTTAAAAGGAGAAGAAGCTGCAGACTTTAGTAAGACTATTGATATTGCTACTAAAGGGTCTCTAAGAGAGTTAATCATACCAAGTGTAATTTCGATACTCATTCCTATATGTGTTGGAATACTATTTGGAGTTGCAGCTTTAGGTGCATTCTTAGCTGGTGCTATTCTCTCGGGTTTTGTTTTTGCAATAATGATGTCTAACGCTGGAGGTGCATGGGATAATGCTAAAAAGTGGATTGAAGACGGAAATCTTGGAGGTAAAGGTACTGAAGTGCATAAAGCTTCCATTACAGGCGATACAGTTGGGGATCCTTTTAAAGATACTGCTGGACCAAGTATTAACACATTATTAGTCGTAATGTCCTTGACAGCATCGATCTTTCTTGGATTTTTAATGCTTTTTGGCGGTGGAGCAGGGCTTCTTTTACTTTAATCTAACAGCTAAAATAAAAAACTTTTCTTTTTTTTAATATTTTCTTTAAATTTTGATTTGGAAATCTTTTAGAATTTCATAAAACTAACTTGATTTTTAAAATTCTTCAACAATAAGAAATTTATTAATAAATAATAAATCTAAAACCTTTAAATTGAAATCATTATGTTTGATAAATCTCATTGTTCTGAATGTGAAGATATTGATTGTTTAACGCGATGTCAATGGATGGATATTGATAAGGAAACTGCAAGGATTGAAATGTAAAAAATGATTAATGGAAAGGAGTCATTCGTTCTAAAAGAATGTGTTACATGTTATGCTTGTGATGAATATTGCCCATATAATTCACATCCATTCGATATGTTTACAGAATTACAAGAAAAATATAAGAGTCTTGATATTGCTCCTACTACACTAGAAACTACAATCAATCGATTTAAGCTAATTCTACAATTTTCTGAACTTCTTCGACATTCTCTGGCATTACCACAAAATTAACGGGTCTAGGTTCAGAAGCACCGGGATCTTGAGAATAAATGTAAAGATCTTCGTCCTTATTCGAAGTAAAATCTTTATCAACAATTTCTTCCAGTTTTGTTATAATCTTATCTACATTCATCTAAAAATCTCCCAAATTTAGTTCGTAATAATAAAAGAATTCATCTTTTGATTTTTTTATATATTTAATTATTAAATGGTTTTCAATTCATAGTTTATTAATTAAAGGAGATTAACTTAACTAATAAAATCAATTAATTAAAGTAAATTAAAAATGAACATTGGAAGTATGGAAAGTGGAAATATACTAATAAAAGTAATAACCTCTAATAGGACGAGTATGACTTTACCAAATGACGAGAAATTCCAAGGAAAAGTTATCCAACCAAGGCATGATTCTTTTGCTACAATTAGCGAACATGGTATCGCAATGATTATTAAAATACTGGAACGAAATTCAACCCGTTTCATTTTATTTGACACAGCAGGGTATATGCAAACGGTAATTAATAATCTTTTACAATTTAAGATAAAATTAAATGAAATTGAAAAAATAATAATAAGTCATGGTCATCTAGATCACTATGGAGCACTAATTCCAATAGTTGGTAAATTAAAAGAAGGAAGTGAGATATACTTAAGCCCCATATGCCTTAGAAAAGGTTATTATGCTAGATCTGAATCTGGAAATGAATTATCTTCCCAGGATTTTAGCAGATCTTTAAAAATCTTAAAAAAAGAGGGGAAAATAACATATAATAGGAGAACACCTCTTAATAGAAATATATTGTACAATCGAGCAATTGAAAATGATGTAAAAATTATTGAAACTACTAAACCTGAAAAATTACATGATGGAATAATCACAAGTGGAGAAATTGAGATTTTTGATGAAACTGAGCTTCCAAAAGGTCTTTATTTAGGAACGAGTAAAACTGAATATGATAAACATACATTTAGAGAAGAAATCGCATTATATATCAATATTGAAGATAAGGGTTTGGTCATTATCACTGGTTGTAGTCATACTGGCATCATAAATATAATTAAACACGGTCAAAAATTAACTGGAATTAACAAAATCTACGCATTAATTGGTGGATTTCATAAAGAACGGGAAAGTACTGAAAATATTGAAAAGGTTGTTTCTTTTATAGAGGATTTAAATCCAGAAATAACATGTGGTATGCACTGTACAGGTTTTGAGTTTAATAGAATCATGCATCGCCACCATTCACATGTTATGGGAGTAATTGGAACAGAATTTCATTTATAAAAAGAATAATTTATCAAATTGGACATAAAATAATGAATGCATTTTTGGATGGAATAAACGTAGAAACAATTAACTCGCATATTGAAAAAAATTTAGATGATTTCTATATAAAAGCTTCTGAACATCCTAATTTCATTTCTCGAATTGAAGATAAAATAAGTTGGGTTTTAGCTAGGACTGCAGATTGGCCAGACTGTATATTTAGAGCAGATTTTGAAAATTTAAATATTAAGAAAGAAATAAAAAATATTAAAAAGTTAATTCAAAAAGGGAAAGCACCAAATGGTTGGACAATAGGACCTTTAACAAAACCTAAAAATATTGGTAAATTTCTAGAAAAATTTGGGTTTTCAAATGTTTATCAGCAAGCAGGGATGGCGGTTAAGTTAAAAAACATAAAAAATAAGGAAATAAAAAAGAATGAATTAATCATTGAAAAAGTAGAGAATGAGGAATCTCTAGTCCAATGGTCCAAAACTGTTTCCCAAGTTTTTGGTTTAAAAATAGATTTTGAATTTCTTAAATTCTTGCTCTTACAAGAAGAAGTTCACTTTTATTTGGGTAAATTCGAAGGAAATCCAACTTCAACATTAATGTTATATATTTCTTCCGGAGTGGCAGGACTTCATGCTGTATCAACATTACCTGAGTATAGAAATAAGGGATTCGGTCTTACTATCAGTCGAACTGCATTAATAGATGCTTTTAATATAGGATATAGAGTGGGAGTGCTTCAAGCATCATCATTAGGCGAAAGTGTTTATAGAAAACTAGGATTTCAAAAATATTGCGATATAATATCATATGCTTTAGAAAAGGAATAACAATGTCTTTAGAGACAAATATTTATATATTACTGTTCCCTTTTTAAAAAAGAGACGAGTGAGATATGGAGCTGACGGTGGGTTTAACCCGCTGAGGAACCTCACGCCACTCTCCAAGCAAGGTGTAGATAACTACTACGGTGAGAACCGTAATTTAGCAACTGAAACGACACTGCCTTTTTACGCATATTAATGACTTGGATATAAGCCAGAGAAATTGTAGGAAGGAATGGTTGGAACGAGCTAAAACCTTGGTGCAAGGCCAAATGAAAGCGATAATGTACTTGGAGCTAGCTTTAGGTAGGCCGCTTAGTTTGATGCTCCACAGAGGTTTGGGTAACTAAACCACTGACAGAAGCGTGGGTATATATCTCAAGCGTCTCTTTAATTATTCTTTTTAACATTGCTTAATTTATTTTGTTATGACACAAGATGATATTCCATTTGAGGGGACAGTACAAGAGACAATGCTAGGTCCTCTATGGGCAAGAGCACAATATAGCCAATTATATCCTGATATACTAGATGAAAAAAAATCCTCTGAGATAATTAAAAAGATTGATTATGACTTTACAAAAATACAAGAATATCTCGGTGAATGGAGGGGTATCGGACTTTTAGTCAGAGCGAGAAATTTTGATAACGCTCTTAAAAAATATATAGAAAAATTTCCAGAGGCTACTATTGTTAATGTTGGAGCAGGACTAGATACAACATATTATCGTGTAGATAATGGAAGTATTAAATGGTATGATTTAGATTTACCTGATGCTATTGAATTTCGTAGGAAATATATACCAGAATCAAATAGATGTATTTATATTTCGAAATCTACTTTTGATTATTCTTGGTTTGATGACATAGAATATACTCCAGATAAGGGGATATTTATCATTGTTGGAGGCTTTATTTATTATTTTCAAGAATCGGAAATTTCGGCACTGTTTGATGCTTTAGCTAAAAAATTTCCAGGTGGTGAATTAATCTTTGACTGTATCTCTAATTTAGCTATTAAAGTAGCTCACAAAAGGGCAAAAAAGGCTGGAACAAAAACTCCATTTTGGCATATAGGAATTGGTGATCCAATAAAAGCAATCTCTAAGTGGTCTGATAAACTTAGAGTAATTGATTGGTATACCATGTATGCACGAATAGAACTAAATCCAAAATTAGCTAAAAAAACGGTTAAAATGATAAAAATGGCTGAGCGATTTAAAACTGCAAAAATTGTCCAAGTAAAATTTATAAGTTAATTACTTAGATTAAAATAATTATTCTTTTGGAAAACCACATTTGGGACATTTCCATCCAGACGGCATTTCTATTTCTTCTTCATTACCACATTCTAAACAAATCCAATGAGCTTTTTCCGTTTCTGAAGACTTAATTACGTAATCTTTTGGTTTAAATGTCTTTCTTTTAAAATAAGCTTTGGAACGACCGCAAGACACACATTTCCAATCATCTGGTAATTCTTCCAAAGCTACTTCATATCCACATTCCATACAAATCCAACCAGATAGTTCTCTTTTTTGATCTGATAATTCATCGTATACTAACTGTAGAATCTTTTTTTGGAAATAAGATTTATTATGTCCACATGTAGGGCAATTAAAATTATTTGGTATCTCATCTATAGCAACTTCAAATCCACAGGACAGACACTTCCAAAAAGTAATCTTTCTTCTTTCTGAAAATTCCTTTTCCCTAATTAAATTTAATAACATTTTTAATCTCTGGGATTGATTCTTCTTAATCTGAGAAAATTGTTTTAGTTTCTTCGCAATCTCTTTATAACCTTCTGTTTCAGCTACATTTACGTAAGAAGGGCATAATTCTTGCCATTCTTCATCTTCTTCTTTTATTGATGATTCTATATTTTCATCGGTTTTTCCATAGATCGTTGGAATTTTAATTTCAATTGTCAAATTTTCAAAGATTTCCTCTTTTTTCAACGTCTGTAACATTTGATACAGTAAATTTGCATTTTCCTTTCTTTGATTAGCAAATTCTTTAAATGTTTTGGAAATAAACAAAAATTTCTCTTGTTTTGCAATTTCTGAATAAATTTCGTACCGAGTTCTTGTTTGAGAATCTCTTAAAAAGCTTTTCATTAGGTTATAAGCAGTCCTTCTCATTTTATAAACCTTAAATTATACTTTTCTAAGAATAGTATGAAAAATAAAAAAAATTACATAATTATATTTTCCTTTTATTTTCTTGATAATTCTTTCCTTGCCTTATAATTTTTTAAGTATATTACCAATATCAGATGGCATGAATATTACGATTTTTTGAGATGGTTCATGAGATATATCTTGAATTGTTTGTAAAGATCTTAACTGAATTGCTGCAGGAGTTTGAGATAATAATTCTGCAGCTTTCGCAATATTTTTAGCTGCCTCTAATTCTCCTTCTGACGCTATTATTGTAGCTCGTTTTTCACGTTCTTTTTCAGCTTGTACAGCCATTGCACGTTTCATGTTCTCTGGTAATTCAATGGACTGAATCTTAATTTGGGTAATCTCAATCCCCCAATCTCTTGTTTCTTCATCGACAACATTACGTATTTCTTGTGAAATTCTTTCTCTCTGAGTTAATACTTCATCTAATTCCATTCCTCCAATAACATCTCTTAAAGCACCTTGAGTATAATTGAAAACAGCTCTCACATGGTTCTCAATTTTAGTTACAGCATATTCTGGATTAATAACTCTATAAAATACACTTGTATCAGCAGTTACTGGAATATTATCTTTAGTTATTATATCTTGTTTAGCAATATCTAAGGTTTTAATCCTTATATCAACCTCTATCGATTTCTCAATTAGTGGTAATACATAGATTATCCCAGGACCAATCGTTCTTTTGTATTTTCCGAATCGGAAAATTATCAAACGTTTATATTCAGTTGCGGTTTTAAAACCTGTTAAAAGCCAGATGCAAAAAAAGAATAGCCCTACACCAATAATTATACCTAAAATCATTGCTATTTCTGAAATTTGAATCCCTCTATTAAATTTTTATTTTTTATAATAAATGTTAATGGTTTTTTGATTAATAGGATAATTATGACTTTATAGAAAATTAGGGTATAAAAAAATTCTGTTATAAAAGAGAATTCATGTTTGATTAATCAACTAATACTAATTTCAATTTTTACCAATAAAGATATTTATTAAACTCCCATTCCTTTTCTTTTCCATTAGATTTGGCAATTTCATATTCTTGAAGTTCAGCATATTTTAAATTTATAAAAATCTTCATTAGTTCTTTTCCTAAAGTTTTTTTAATAAAAGCACTTTTTTCAAAAGCTTGTAAAGAATCTTCTAGACTGCCAGGAAGTTTTTCAATGTTTAGTTCTCTACGTTCTTCAGTAGTCAAAAGATCAACATTTTTAGATGTAGGTTTATTTGGCTCTATTTTATTTTTAATTCCGTCTAATCCAGCAGCTAGTAATAAAGCATTACCTAGATAAATATTCATCATAGCATCACCCGCTCTGTATTCAACGCGAACAGAATTTTCATATCCTGGTACACGTATTAATGCTGTTCTATTTCCAATACCCCATGAAATATATACAGGTGCTTCATGATGAGGTGTTAAGCGCTTGTAAGAATTAGTTGTAGGATTTAAAATAGCAGAGATTGCCCTAATATGATGTTGAATCCCTCCAATATAATATCTGAGAGTATCACTCAATCCCTTATCACCATCACTAAAGGCATTATTGCCATTTTTATTTAGATACTGATGAATATGCAAACCACTTCCAGCCATATCTTTAAAAGGTTTTGGCATAAAAGTACAAATTAAATCATTATAAAAAGCTCTAGTCTTAGTAATCCATTTCGCTGTTTGTACATTGTCCGCTTGCAATAATGCATCATTTGCGATAAATTCAACTTCGTGTTGCCCCAAACCGACCTCATGATGTATTGTTTTTACTCCAATATTCATTTTCATCATATCATCTGTAATTTGGCGCCGAAGATCTTGAAATTTGTCCATAGGTAACATATCCATATATGTTCCTTTATCACCTGGTTTTAATTCATTCGTAATAAAATACCATTCAATTTCCGGTCTTACTTTAAATTCAAATTGCTTAGAATGAGCTTTCTCAATTATTTTTTTTAGTGTTGCTCGAGGACATGTAAGATAGGGTTTTCCATTATTATCTGTTATATCACATATAAAACGTCCCACTCTTGGATTCCAAGGAAGGATACTAAAGGTATTAAAATCTGGTCTAATTCTCATATCGCTTTGTTCTGTTGATAAGAAGCCTAAACTTGATCCATCAATACCAGTTCCATCTTTTAACTCTTCCCAAATTTTCGCGGGAAACTCAACTGCTTTAAATTCACCCAAAATCGTTGTAAATTGAAATTGGATATAATCAATTGAGTTCTCTTTAAAAATATGATTAAATTCAGTCATTTCTTTAAATTTCTATTTAATTTTTGAAACACTATTTATTCAATACTAATTTAGCAAAATATTCAAAATCTCGATTATAAGATTTCTCAGCATCCTTGGAAATCTTTGCAAATGCACATCCAGGTAGTTGTTTCATAGAAAGATGGTATTCCAAGCATTCACAACATTTACCTCTTCTATGACAATCGTAGGTGCATGTACAATTATTTTTTCTTTCTTGTTGATTACATTCAGTCATGATTCCATCGAAATTACTTATTTCTCTTTTTATCTCTAAATATTCAAAATAAACCAAAGCTTTTAAAACTGAAATAAATAAGAAACAATCTCAATGACTAAAAATAATTTATATGTCCTAAGTTTAATTTAAAGAGAATGAAAATAAATTAAGAAAAAAATATTATTAAAAAAACTCTTTTCGATGCTTTTTACTTCTTTTCAACTGCAATATAATGATTGTAGTGACCCCAAAAATTACACTAAATAGAATAAATGCATCATACCCGGGTATCAATTCCGGTGTTTCCGGCGCCCTAGTAGTCCACTTTAAAGTATAAACATTTCCAGAATTATCTCCAAAGATCCTTATAAAGTAGGTTCCATTAGAGGGAACAACATAGTCTATAAACTCATTATCGCTCTCCGTGAAGTTACTAGTTTTTTTATATATACCCGAATCATAAATTTCAATTCCAATCGCACCTTCTTGATAATCAAAGGTTACTTTTACAAACAGATGTTCATATCCTGAATAGACTAATATTCGATACCAATCATTATCATACTGTAGAGCATATCCTTGAAGATCCTTTAGTTCAGTATCTGGATAAAATGATATATCAAATGCGGCCGATGCAGCATCATTTTCCTCATAATTATCATCAGGTCTAAAATCAGTTCGAATATCGTCCCACCAGAGATCATATTCCTGTCTTATATAATCTCCACCTATTTGAATAAAATAAGCTCCATATGGAAGTAAAATATCAATGTCGATATTATCATCACCCGACATTGAATAATTACTAGTTATCCAATTCGTTGAATGCCACTGTACTTGGAACTCATAAATATCAACATATATATTTCCAAGCGAAAGGTTAAATTTAACATTAACAATTAGATGCTCAAAACCAGGTGTAACCTCAATATAATACCAATCTTCACTTTCTTGAAGTGCTAATCCACCAATATCGCTTAACCACGTATACTCATCATCTTTTAAATTGTATGCTTGATCGTACCAATCGTTAGATTCATACCAATCATCCAATTTGTTTACTTCTAAGTCATACTGAACATCAGAATCACTAGTAGCATGATACACCCGAATTCTCCAGTCTCCAGATATTTTCGCTCTATATTTAATATGCTCTTTTGACCAACCATCATTTTCGGTACTCGAATAAGATCCAGCTCGCTGGTTATTAGATGGATCATATAGTTCTAACTGTAAATTACCCCTTTTATGTTCGAAGAAAATAACAACATCAATTACTTCTCCTGTATTTAAATATATTTGAAACCAATCTTCATCTGTGCCAATAATGCTTAGACCACCCCAACCACCTGGAGTAATTGGCGCAGCTCTCCAAAACCCATCGTTGGGTTCAAAAGGATCCATCGTAGATCCTCCTGTATATACCAATATATCTAAATCATAATATTCATCAATACTTCCAGTAAGACGATATATTCGAATCGCCCAATCCCCTGACATATCTGCTGTAAATGAGATATATTCATAATCGTAACTCGAATAAGAGCCTGTTCGTGGGTTATTAGAAGGATCATATAGTTCTAAATCTAGATCACCATCTGAATGAATGAAGTAGATATAAATTTCGATAGTTTCACCTGGATTTAAATATGTTCGAAACCAATCCTCATCATAGCCTACAATCTTCAAAGGACTGTAATATCCCGGACTAACAGAATAAGCACTCCCATAATCATCGTTTTCCTCCATCCAATCATCTCCTGTATATACCAATATATCTAAATCATAATATTCATCAATACTTCCAGTAAGACGATATATTCGAATCGCCCAATCCCCTGACATATCTGCTGTAAATGAGATATATTCATAATCGTAACTCGAATAAGAGCCTGTTCGTGGGTTATTAGAAGGATCATATAGTTCTAAATCTAGATCACCATCTGAATGAATGAAGTAGATATAAATTTCGATAGTTTCACCTGGATTTAAATATGTTCGAAACCAATCCTCCTCATAACCTTCAATAATCAAACTAGAGTAATAACTCGGACTAAGATACCAAGCACCCCAAAAATCATTGTTTGGTTCATAACCGTCATTTACTGCGCTAATTGGTGGAGCAATTCCATCAGTTAGATTATTGTTAGAAATATTTCTAACAATTTTAATACCAGAGACGACTATAAGAAGTAAAAAGATTAAAGATAAGCCCCGTTTATAATTTTTATTAAATTTCATACAATATTAACAAAGACTCAAACTTATAAACTTTCACATATCAGTAAAACGGACGGTATAAGGCGATGAATATTAAATTCAATTATTTACAAATGGATATAACTTATTTTGGCTTTCAATACTATTCAATTCGATAATAAGAGCAATTAATTGAGGAATTCCTAATAAATAGTGAATTATAACTAAAAAGTTTGATTAATTTACTAAAGCAAAATTACAATCAGCATCTCCACATCCAGGGCATTTGAATCCCTCTTCAGGAAAATCTTCAAGTTCGAATTCATGTCCACATTTGTCACATTTCCATTTCAGTTTTAATCACCAAAATCTCAGAAGTGCTTCTATTCCTTTATAAATCAATGTATTTATGCTATTTATTAATATAAAAAGAGTCGGGTATCGTAAATATAGACACGGTCAAAAATTAACTGGAATTGATAATATTAAGCATTAATTGGTAAAATAAATTTGCAGAGTTAAATTAAACCGACAAAAAAGTTTGAGTTAGCCTTATATGGATGATAAATACTAATGCTTGAAACTGGTATCGCGAATAAAAACTCTGATAGAAAGTTTTGTATATACTTCAAGTGATTATTTTTATTTTTTTTTCTCTAATTTTGATAGAATTTAGATATTCCTCTTAATATTTTCCAATTTTAAGTATGAAAGACTAAAAAAAAATGTGCATTTTTTTTTATAAATATAAAATTTTAGCATAGAATTTTAAGTTAGTATTTTTATGGAAATATGGGATAAGAATATTTTTTTTAAAAAATAATTAAAATGGTTTTTTACCATGGAAAAATTGATAAAGTTACTGAATAAGAGAGGATTATATAATACATTTAAAGTATTTTCTATATTTGATCAATATAGAGCAGATAAACATTCATTTTATCAAAAACTCACTGAATTTAGTCATTATAACTCTTTTCTTCGAATAAAAGATAAGTTATTAGAAAAAAATATTCTTGTTATTCACAACAATAATAGAACAACTTATTTTGAACTTACACCTAAAGGTAAACATATATTTTCTCTATTAAAAGAATTAGAAGAATTATTAGAATAAATATTAATTTTATTAACTTTTTTATGTATTTAGATAAAAATCTAATAATTATGTATTATTGCTAAAAAATTTTAATATTTTTTTTAAACGACTAATTAAAAAGATTAATAATATTTTAAACCAAAAATTAACGTGGAAAAAAATTTTTCCATTTTTGAAAAAAAAAAATAAAAATTTTTATACTTTGCTATAATTTAGAAATCTTGATTCCAAGAATTCTTGAATCCAATAGGGTAATTCAAGATTATTTAGACTTGGATTAAAAAAATATATAATTATTTCGATGATTGTTGCTTTTGAATCTTTAATAATATTTTTTGGATTTTTTAGTTTATTTTTTTTTAAGAATAGAAAATGTAGGAAATTCATTTATTATTCACTTTTAATTTTATTTAGTTTTAGTCTATGTATTAGTTCCCCTATCTCCATAGAGACAGAACAGAATAATAATATTGAAACTCCAAATGAAGATATTTTTATCTATCTCAAAGAATCAGGATCTTGGCAAATAGATCATATAGAAATTAATCAAGATGATTCTTTAAAAACTTGGGAAGTAATTAACCAAACATACCCATGGTGCAGTGGGAATGGGACTATTGATGATCCATATATAATTGAAAATGTCTCTATTAATGCTTTTAACTATGATATAGGAATTTCTATAAGCAACTCTAAAGGAATATATTTCGTTATTAAAAATTGTCAGATATATAATTCAAGTATTGGGATTCAATTATATACTACTGATGATGGCGTTATTGTTAATAATAGCATTTCAAATAATAATAACACAGGAATATTAATTCATAATTCCAAAAGAAATAAGATAATAGGAAATATTATTCATAACAATTCTCAATATGGGGTATTTTTAAATGGTCCTAATAGTAAAAACAATCAAATTTATAAGAATTGGTTTTATGAAAATGGAAAACATGCTATAGATGAAAGCAAAGTTAATTTTAATTCATGGTATAATTCATCGACAGGGAACTATTGGGATAATTATACAGGTAAAGATATTAATGATGATTATATTGGAGATACCCCTTATACTTATATTTTTGGTTCAGTAGGAGCCAAAGATCTTTATCCCATTTGGTGGGACGCTCCATGTATCTCTATAATTTATCCTTTAAATTATTCAATTTATACTAAATTCGCTCCCAACTTTAAAATAATTATAGATGAGGGAAAAGGTGATACATTTTGGTATGAATTAGCAGGTAAAAATTCCTCATTTTTATTGTTATCAGGAATATTAGGAGAAGAAATTATCGATCTTTTTGAACAAGATTTATGGGATAATTTGTATAATGGGACACATAAAATTAGGTTTTATGTAAATGATTCAAGAGGATATGTTGGCATTAAGGAAATAATTGTTAAGGTAATTAAACCTTTACTTAACAATTGGTGGAATTCATCATATACATATCGAGTACCATTAAAATTAGTCAATAAACATGCAAATGACCTACCCAAAGGTTATTCTGTAAATGTTTCAATAAATACCGTTAATCTAATTTCAGCAGGAAAACTCAGAAATGATGGGAAGGATCTTCGGATAGTATGGTATAACGCTACTAGTGATGTATGGGTCGAACTCGATCGTGTGAATGAAACATATTTTAATACAATTGACACTCGATTATGGTTTAAAACTCAATCTCCAGTAAGTCCCAATAGTTATGATGGGTGTTACTACCTTTATTATGGGTGTAATGATTGTAACGATCCTCCAACAAATAAAAGTAAGATTTATGATTACTTTGATGATTTCACCCAAACTAATGGACCTGCAAATGGTTGGACGGTCATTAATGGTTCTTGGTCAGTAATTAATAACGTATATGTCGAAAACTCACACAATGTAGATGGCAGAAGTTTAATAAATTCATACACAGTAGAAAACGCCTCAATCGAAATAAAGGTAAATAGTACTGCGGGAAATTTTGGAGCAGGAGTAATGTTCCGCCATCTTAATAACCAAAATTTCTATACAGCAGGTATAGGTTTTTGGGAATATGAAGTTGCTATTGGAAAATGGACTGATGATGTCCCAGGTCCACTTGATAATACTTCAACTTATGAAAATGTCTTGATTGCAGGTCAATGGTATGATTTGAAAATAGAGGTTCTGGGCTCCAATTATTTAGTTTTTTTAAATGGAATCTTGAAGAATAATTTATCAGATACTGACCACTTAAATGCGGGGCAGATTGGTTTGATGACTTGGACCAATAAATCAACATCATATTTTGATGATTTGAAAATTAGATTATTAGTGCCTAATGAACCATTAATATTTCTTGGCAATGAAGAAACTTTTATTCCTCAAATTAATTACATTGAAGAAAGTATGGATCCTTTAGAATTGGGCAATAAGGTGACCATTACTGTTAACGTAACAGATCTTTTTGGGATTAAACGAGTACTTATAGAATTTGATGGAGATAATCACACAATGTTTCATATAGGAGGAGATTTGTGGCAAAATGATTCTTGGATTCCTGCTTCCACGGGAAACTACACATATACAATTTCCTGTCAAAATAATAACCTTAAGTGGAATTATATTAATGGTTCTATTCAAGTAATAGATACAACGCCCCCTACTTTTTCAGACTTGACTGAAAGTGAAGATCCATTAGAATTAGGTCATATTGAAACAATTTCCATTAGAATAACCGATCTTTCTGGCATAAACCAAGTTTTAATTAATATTGGGGGACACAACTATTCAATGACTTCTATTGGAGGAGATGTGTGGCAGAATGCTTCATGGATTCCCAATAGCATAGGTATTAAAAGCTACACAATATATATGGAAGATAATAATAATAATTGGAATTCTACAAGTGGTTTTATTACTGTTGAAGACACAACATACCCTAACATTATAATTAATACACCATATCCTAACCAAATTTTCGGAGTTAATAGTCCAATTTTTAATGTAGAAATCTTAGATCTTAGTTTAGATAAAATGTGGTATACATTAAATATTGAGCCTACTAAATATTTTTTTGAAACTAATACTTCAATTGACCAAACAGTTTGGAATAGTTTGTCCGACGGGTTTAATATTATTTATTTCTATGCTAATGATACCGCTGGCAATGAAGATTCCAATAGTGTAACTGTGATTAAAGACACTGTAGACCCTATCATAATAATTACTACTCCCGTAGTAGGTATATACAATGGAGCACCTTCTTATGATATCACCATAACCGAAGATAATTTAGACCAGTACTGGTACACGCTAAATGGAGGTTCTCCTATTTATATCACCTCAACGACCGGACCCATAGATTCAACCGAATGGAGCAACCTTCCAGATGGTTCCGTAGAAATTATGTTCTATGCTAATGATATCGCTGGCAATGAAGGCTTTAGCAGTGTAACTGTCACGAAGGATGCTACCGACCCTATCATAATAATTACCGCTCCACTCGCGGGAGTATATAGTGATGCTCCTGCGT
>JBHLLP010000050.1:0-25537 GCA_048885525.1 Candidatus Hermodarchaeota archaeon
AGATCATTTATAATTTGGAGAGCTTCTTTAAATTTGCTTTCCTCATATAATTTTTTAGCTTGAGATAACTCGTATGTAATGGAATTTAACATGCTGTCATACAAAATGACTTTATTTTTTTCTATTAATCTCGCTTAATTTTGCTTTTTTCATATTAAACAACTAGGATTAAATTTAGATCAAAATACATAAGAGTTTACTCAGTATTTAAATCTTCCTCTATAACAAGTTCATTTAAAGCGAATAGAAAACTGAATTTAATAGAAATATTAACTTTAAACGTTTTTGATTAAGGTTTCTAATTTAACCATTATTTGTTCATCAATACGAGCTCGCTTAATTTTTCTTTTTAATTCAAAAAGAGCAGCAAGCGGTAAAGACATATCAAAATATACAAACGCCTCTTCAGTATTTAACTCTTCTTCCATAGCGAGTTTATGTAATTTGAAAACATATTCTGTACGTAAATCCATTAGTTTTTGAGCCCGGCTTTTATCAAAATATAAAAAAACTGGAGCATCAATATAGGATAAGAATTCATCATAAGTTTTTTTTGCTTTTGTAATATCACCTAGCTGATCTTGAAGAAGATCTAATAATGGATCCAGATAATCCAGTAATTGGGTTATATTATAGCTCAAGTTTCGATAATTATTAATTTCCCTTTTGAAGAATTTTTGAAGTTGTTCAGGGTCTTTTGAAAAATTTAATTCTTCAGACTTTATTTCTTTTTTTTTAAATTTTGGATTAATTTTATAGATCTTTGGTGGTATTCTGCCTTTTACAGGTTGTTCTCCAATACTTGATATAAGAAGCCCATCCTTTTCCATTAACTTAAGATGTCTAGCTACAGTTGATTTACTATGTTCTAAATAATGGGCAATTTGAGTAACATTCAATTCATTATGAAGTTCAAGGATAGCCCAGATATCAAAACGTAATTTATGCTTTGCTATTAATTTATCCCATTCTCCTTCATTTTTTTTACTAACTTCTGTATCCACTTGATTTCTCAAACTCCTTTAAAAATTGGATATTTAAATTTTATTTGAATATTATTTATTTTGTTAAGTAATATTTAATCTTTTTTCTAATTAATTAAAATAGTCTAAATTATTATTGAACGTTATTAATTTTTATTTTTATATAATATATAACGATATAAGATATTTAAATTTGATCATAACATTTAAATACGAAACGTTCTATTTTTAAGATAATATGGCACGTTCATTAATAAGTAAAAATTTAGTTCACTTATTTTTAGGTGCTATAATGCCATAGAAAATAAAAAAAAAATTTAAAAACAAAATTTAGAGTTGATAGAGAAATGAGTAGATCAAAAATAGCGACAAAGTTAACTCTATTAGCCTTACTTATATTTTTAATATCTCCTTTCATTTCAACTGTTTATGGGGCAAAAACCGAAAGTGTGAGACCTATAGAAGACTGGATATACGGCAATGATCATGATAACTGGGATCCTACTAATACATATCCCTGGTTCGACCATACATTAACACAAATAGGAAACCCGTTTGGGAATTGGCGTGGATATATTGACCCTGAATCTTTACTTGCTATTCATTTTGATTGGGTAGCTCTCAATGATGAGATAGAATATGATGGATTTGTACTCGAAACATCCATGCCTGATGGATCTTTAAAGATTAAAGTACACTTACATGTAAAAGGATTATATGTAGAGGTTTATAATGTTAAACCAGAAGGTCCATTGGATTGGTCGGGTTTTCAAGATCTTGCCTTTGTAGGATACATGGATTATCTATTCGAATATGAATTTGTTATTTATCAAGAACCTGGGGCCCAACTCCCTACATTTATCGACATTTGGGTTGGTTTGGTGAATGCGTACGAAATTTCAATCAAATCAAATGGAATAGCAACTGGACACCGTGTTCAACCTGGCTGGTTACCTCCAGAATTGCCTGGGCGAATACCCTACTGGTGGTTTTTACCACCAGAACAACCCCCTGCTGATCCACCAATACTCATGGAGGAAGCAAAAGTAATAGTAAATCAGATAGGGATCAATCATCCTAAGATTGATAATTTTTGGCCAATTGAAATGATTAAATTGATTTAAGAGTGTAGGTTTAATAATGAAAGGTAAAGTTATAATTTTTAAACAGAATATAGAAAAAGGAGGAATATGTTTAGCTAAATGGGTTTCTCGAATGACCACACTTATACCAATATACCTCTATTCTATATGTTTTTTTTTATTTTTTACGTGTAAACAAGTGTCATGACATTATTTAAAAACAAATTAGTGAGAAATAATAAAATGATTAAAAAAAAAATAATCAAAATTCGTAAATCGGGAACAATTTCGAAAATATATAGTATTTTGATGATTTTATTGCTGAGTTTTGTAGTTTTTCAAATATATTTACCCGTAGTAAGAGAAGCTGAATTCAATAGTGACGATGATTTAAATCTTAAAGTAAGCACACAATCAATATCACCAATATTACTCGGTAGCTATAGTGATGGACTTAATGATGCTAAAGATGTACAAGTATGTGGTGATATTGCGTATGTAGCAGATTATGGGGATGGATTAAATATTATTAACGTGAGTGATCCAACTTCTCCAAAATTACTTGGCAAATACGGAGACAATCATAATGAATCATGGAGATTATATGTTACTGGGAATATTGCTTACGTGGCTGATATAAGCAATGGTTTGGAGATCATTGATGTAAGTGATCCAACCCTTCCAACATTGCTAGGAAAATATGGTGATGAGTTTAATCAAACATGGGATGTGTACGTGACAAGTAATATTGCCTTCGTGACTGACGGAGAAGATGGCCTTGAAATAATTAATGTTAGTAACCCAAGTAATCCAAAAGAAATAGGGTATTTAGATTTTGATAAAAATGCTAAAGGAATTTTTGTCTCTGGTAATTATGCTTATGTAACATATTGGGCAGGAGGTATACGAATCATTGATATAAGAGATTTAAAAAATCCAAAAGAAATTGCAGATTTTAATGATGGTGGAAATACTCTAGGGGTAGTTGTGCATGATAATATTGCCTACGCAGCAGATGTTGTGGGTGCCTTAGATATTATTGATGTAAGCAACCCAAATAAGCCCGTCAAATTAGGAAAATTTATTGATGACTTCGGTCCACATCAAGTATATGTTTCTGGTAATATCGCCTACTTAACAAATTATGCAGAAGGTTTAAAAATAATTGACGTAACTGACCCAACCAAACCCATTTTGCTTGAAAATTTTTATATTGGAAATAAACAATCATATGGGATTCATGTTATTGGTGATATCGCATATTTAGCAGATGGCATAGACGGTTTGGAGATAATTAATATAGGGTACAAGAGTGGGCAATGGTTAAATTCTTCATTATTAGGCAAGTATGGTGATGATTATAATCTTACTTATAGTATGTATGTTTCTGGTGATATTGCTTATATAGCTGACTTAGAAGATGGATTAGAAATTGTTAATATGAGCAATCCAACCAAACCTATATTACTCGGTAGGTATAGTAATGATAATAACAAGGCATGTCGTTTAGATGTTTCTGGAAATATCGCTTATGTACCGGAATTATCATTTGGGTTGGATATTATTAATGTTAGTGATCCGACCAACCCTACATTACTCGGTAAATATGGTGATAATTTTAATAAGTCATTTAGCGTAGATATTTCGGGTAATATCGCGTATATAGCAAGTCTAGGTGAGGGACTAGAAATAGTTAACATAAGTAACCCGAAAAAACCTCTATTACTCGGTAGGTATGGTGATGATTATAATCAGTCTTTTTATGTGAAAATTTCTGGTAACATTGCTTATGTGGCGGATGAAGCAGATGGATTAGAAATCATTGATGTGAGTGACCCAACTAAACCTACACTCCTTGGTAAGTATGGCGATAGTTATAATATGACGTTTGGTGTATATGTTTTAGATTGTATTGCTTATGTGGCAGATGAAGCAGATGGATTAGAAATCATTGATGTGAGTGACCCAACCAAACCTACTCTCCTTGGTAGATATACTGATGATTATAATGGTGCAGATAACGTATATGTTTCTGGGAATTTTGCTTATGTGGCAGATTGGTTTGATGGCTTGGAAATTATCGATGTAAGTGATCCTACAGATCCTAAAGAAGTTGGATTTTTTAATGATGGTGGAATTTCAACAGATGTTTACATATCAAAGAATATAGTTTATGTAGCAGATTATTTATATGGTGTGGAGATCATTGATCCGGGTTTAGATAATGATGATGATTATCTTTCAAATGTTCAGGAAATTAAGTTTCATAATACTAATGTGAATGATCCAGACACAGATCAAGATGGACTATCTGACTATGATGAGATTGAAACTTATATTACCGATCCTAAAGATGAGGATAGTGATGATGATGGATTAGAGGATGGCGATGAAATTTCTTACTCTACAGATCCTAATGATGAGGATTCTGATAATGATAAGATTTTGGATGGGGAAGAAGTTATAGAAGGTTCTGATGGATATATTACAAACCCAAACAATGCTGATAGTGACGATGATGGATTGATTGATGGATATGAAATTACTAATAGTACAAATCCAAATGATTCAGATTGTGATGATGATGGCTTGTTGGATGGCGTAGAGGTCATTACCCATGGAACTGATCCATTGAACAATGATACGGACAACGATTTAATGCCTGATGGATGGGAGGTACAATATGAAACAAATCCTTTAGTATATGATAAAGATGAAGATTCTGACGTGGACGGCTTGACCAATTATGAAGAGCTTTTAAATGGGACAGATCCTAGAGATGATGATACTGATGATGATGGGTATCTTGATGGATGGGAAGTGGATAATGGGTATAATCCATTGGATCCAAATGATCCTCCTCCACCGAGCAGATTACCAGAATTCTTTTGGCAAATTTTAATTTCTGTAGCTGGAGCAGCAGCAGCTGGTATTGTTGGACTTATGTTTTTCTTAATTAAAAAGAGAATGAAAAAGAAGACCTTAGGTGAATAAACTAAGTAAAAACAATTTTATAGAACTAAATCTATTCTTTTTAATTTTATTAACTTAACCTAAACTTCATAGACTCAATTAAACCTCAAAAGATAGAAAAAATATTATTTGATAACATATACAAGCTTTTGACCTTCTTGTTCTTCAAGGTTTAACTCTCGTCGGATGGCATTTCGTACTAAATACCCTCCAACGTGCAATATTGAGTCTTTTAGAATAGAATCTTGATCCATTGAAGCATTACAAGGGTAAGCATGATGTGCTTTACTTATTCTTTCATTTAAGGAAAGTGCTCCACTCTTTCCATTCTTGAAATATTTTGATTTCAATTGTTGACAAATATAATATGTACTTCCACATGGAGCACTCTGAATTACACAGGTGTCTTCAATGGATTCACCATCTTTACTTAATAGAAATGAGACAATTGGTTCTCCTATTTTGTAATATTTAATAAACTCATCAATGAAATTATGATTTTTTGTTAAATTAAAACCAATTTTGTTATATTCATTTAACTCTTTACTTAATGAGCAAAAGGGTTTAGGGAAAGCTGCTTGAATACCATACTGTTCAAATTCTTCTAATACTTGCACTTGGAGCCCAGCAGGTACCCATTTTGGATCTTCTATTGGGACAATAACAGCTCTTATACTCCTATCTTTTAGATAATAAGGAAGACCAGAGAGTAAATCTTGGTGAATTCCAACAACCATTAAATAATCTAATTGAGGAAGATTTTTTGGGAGATATAATTCTGGTTCTTCAATAAATTCAGGAGCATTTTCACCAACTTTTTCATAAAAATAGATGGAACTAGCAAAATTCTTAACATACTCACGGCACTTATCACATTTAACATTTTGTTCTAAAACTTCACATGCTTTACAAAATTCTTCATTATTAATGAGATTCCCAACAAACTTTTGAGTTAACATCTCTGTTTCTGGTCCAATACCGTAAAGTACTCCAAGTTTATATCTTTTCTCAGTCAACATTAAAATGAAATAATTATTTGCTTTTATTTGTAATTTTAATACTCTATAAAGAATATATTAATTTGGCTGAACATGTTCAATTACAAAATATCTTCTTAAAATTTTTACAATATATTAAAAAATAATTTTGAATAAAATTAGACTCTCTAATATGAATTAAGAATTATATAATATGAATGATTTATTACATAGAAAATAGAAATTAAGAAATCTTAAAACACTGAGGTGCCAAGATTATTAACAAAAATGAACTATCCAAGAACCATGAAGAAATTTTAATTGGAAGAGTAAGGTTATATAAAGGAATTATAATTCTTATCGGACTCTTTACATTTTTAGGACTTCTAATTTTATCTACATTGATGATTCCTTCCCATATAGGAGATCTTTATCTCTTGATAATAGGATTAATTGTTATTATATTTCCGTATTTAGTAAGTATATTTATTATTATTAGTGATCAACGTGAAATGAAAAGACAAAAAAAATGATGTTATTTTCTCCAATTTTATACAGTCTAATCTTCAGAATATATTGCCATAGTACTTCTACTTTCTTCCACTCTTACTGAAATCTTTTTATCTAAGTACACTTCTTTTAATTTACTATGAATATATTTTGCTAAAAGTTCGCTTGTAGTAGCCTGCAATGGTAAAAAGAAAACATCTTCTCTAGGAAACACATATCTTTTGTTAGGTGCTATAATTTCTATGGAATCTTTCTCCTCTCTTATTTCTAATTCATCAGATTTTGTCGGTACCAGAATATAATGGTCCATAGGTTTAATTATAGACATTATTTTTTCCTTTAAATCATTAAAATCTACAACAAAATGATTTTTATCAAGATCAGCACTTACTTCAACAGAAACATAATAATTGTGACCATGCAGCCTTGTACACTGAAGAGGCTCTTTTAAGAAGTGACTAGCACTAAATTTAGCTTCTATTGACTGCACACGTACCTTAAATCCCATATATAGATTGTCTCTGTTATTAATTTATTATCTTCGATTTTTTGTATGTTAGAAGCTCTTTGAAATTTTTATATTTTATGTTTAAAAACAATAAATATGAAAATAATTTCTTTAGAATAAAGCATACTAAATCTATAAGATAATTCGAAAAAAAATATTCAATATTATACTATAGATATGAGTTTTACCTTTTATAATAAACTTAAAGATGTTCATGAGATGGAGTACAAGAAATTAGTTATTACAGGCGCTAATGGGTATTTAGGAAAGCATTCAATAACTTCAGCGATTCAAAAAGGTTGGGAGGTGGTTGGTATTGTACGACGAGAGGATGCGGCTAAAGAAGTAGAAGCTCTTGGTGCTAAAGCTGTAATTATTAAAGATTTTAATCTTGATTCTTTAAAAAAAGTTCTTGCTGGTTGTAAAGCACTCCTTCATTTTAGAGCTGTGGTGTGTGGGTCTGAAGATCTTTTTAAAAAGATTAATGTTGAAGGAATGAGTATTTTAATTGAGGCTGCTCTCGAAGCAAAAGTTTCTAGAATAATCTTTCCTTCAGGTTTAGGAGTTGATAGATATGGAATAGAAGAATGGGCTAATAATGCTTATTTCTACTCAAAGCATGAAGCTGAGAACATTCTTAAAAATGGAAATATTCCTTATGTAATTTTTAGACCTTCTTATATATTAGGTCCTAATGATGAACTAATACCAGACATGATAGACCAAATTGGAAGGGGAATTGTCCAAGTTGTTGGAAATGGCAAAATACCTATGCAGCCTGTATTTGTTAAGGATGCAGTGAACGCATTCTTAGCTGCTGCTGATGGAGGGGGGAGAAATAATCAAATTTTCGATCTGGTTGGTCCTGAAATTATGAATATGCTTCAATTAATTGAAATGGTTGTTAAGAATATGATAGAATTAGGTTTCAATATTCCTCAACCACGAATCAACAATATAAGTTTTGAAGAAGCTCCAGAACGTCTAGGAATTTGCAAAGAAATGATTGATGTAATGAGATGCGATCTTACCTCAAATGGCAATATTGCTTCCAAAGCATTAGGATATAAATTATCGGATATAAATGCTGCAATAAAAGCAGCAATTGTAGCAAAAATGTTTCCCGAAACAAAAGAAAAAGGAGATAAAGCTATTATTTTATTATCTGGTGGAATTGATTCTGCTGTTGCACTTTATTGGGCATACCATAAAGGTTATGGCTTAATTGCAATTTCATTTGATTATCATCTACGACCAGAAAATGAAAAAAAAGCAGCCTTAAAATTAGCAGAAAGTCTCAATATTAAAGTTATAGAAATTCCAATACCTTTTATTAAGGAATCAATAGACTTACGAATAGAAGGATTTCCTATACCGAGTGCTGTTCACGCTCCTGAAGGATTTATTCCCTCTCGTAACCTTGTTTTTTATTCTATTGCATCTTATTATGCTGAAGTTTTTGGATGCAAAGTTATAATAGGTGGGCATATATCAGTTGACCCTCAAAATTTTCCAGATGCAGATCCACATTTCTTCAATTCTCTTGAGGCACTTATCAATAAAGGAAAACATAGTAAAGATAAGAATGTGATAAAATTCCTATTTCCATTAGCAAAAGAGACTAAATTGGATGTAATAAAGTTAGCAAAAAAACTAAAGGTTCCTTTAGAATGGACTTGGAGCTGTTATAGTGATGGAAATGAACCATGTGGAAAATGTATCTCTTGTAGAAAAAGGGAAGAAGCTTTTATTAGATTAAATTATTCTGATCCAAAATTTATCTTATAATTATTTCTTTATATTTTAGAAGGAAAGTTATTAAAACCAAAAATACTATGATATAAATAAAGAATTCAATAATGCAAATATAATCAAATCTTATGATTCATTCTGAAGAACTTAGTTTAAAGGAAGAGGAACAAGAGATTGTCATTATTTGCCCTACATGCAAAACAAAAAAAGAATTGAAAATACCAACTAAAATTATTAATCAAGCTAAACAATTAACCACTGTTTCTATTCCTTCAGGGACAGTATGTGAACATGGTTTTCAATCTTTTGTAGATAAAAATTTCAAAGTCCGTGGATATCAAAAAGTAGACTTTGAATTCTCTCATATGGAATTTTTTGAAAGTGGTGGTGAGGTAGCAGAACCGGATGATCATACATCTAGCCTTAGTTCACAGCAATTGTTTCAAGATATTATAAACCTATTAAGAAGTTATATTGATGATAAGGAAATCCTCGGTAGCGGGATGTTTACTGAAGATGGACATATTTTATATAGTTCTTTACCAAGTAATACACTTTTTTCTATCGCAAAAGAGTTTGAAGTTCGAAGTGAGAAAAAATTAAGTAATTTAAAGAAAATGTATCTTGAGTTAGAAAACAATCAAAAAATATGTACTAATTATATTGAAATACAAGGTATGAGGTTCGCTCTCGTACTCTTTTTCTCCCATACAGTCAAACTTGGGATGGGCAATCTATATCTTAACGATTTGGTAAAAAAAATAAGAAATTTAGAAAGTTAGAGAATTTTAATGTATTTCTATTCTTTAATTATTTATAAATAGTTATAAATATGGCTTTAATTATGTGCTTTATCAGAGTACAAATTTAAACATCAAAACTAGAAAATGGACATCCATAAGATAAAAACTAAAATGTTACAAGATTTAAAAGAGCAAATTCCAGAGCTTTTAACAGATCAAATTCAAATTTCAGAAATACCGAGTAAAAAAAATTCTGTTATTTTATTAAGATTTGATAAAAAACCTTCCAAATTACCACAAGAATTCATAGTTAAAATTTTTAGAACTGAAAATATCGCTAATGAGATTAACATCCTTAATAGACTAAAAAATCAAAAATTTAATGTTCCAAGCATTTTATTTTATCATACTCCTTATTTATTCCTCGAAAAAGTTGATGGTATAAATTTATGTGATTTTATTAATGAAAGATTAAAAGGAACAGAGAAGTTAGATGATTTGGGTTCTGAAACAAGAACTCAAATTGTGAAGAGCGTACAAAGACTTGCCGAATTTATCGCCCAATTCCATGAAAAAAATTTTGTAAGAAAAATAAGTAAAACAAAAAGGAAATATGTTCTTTGTAAAGGCGACACACGGCTAAGAGATTTCATTTATGATGATGTGAACGACGTTCTATATGCAGTAGATTTTGAGGAAGCTTTCGAGGGTAATCATATTGAGGATTTAGCTTGGATCTGTACTTCTCTTCTCGATACAGACCCAGGAATATTTGAAATGGAAGAACCAAAACATAAGACAGAACTTATAAATATCTTTCTAAGAAGATATTACCAAAAAAATCAAAAATTTCCATTTGACTTCAACTATTTGGCTGAAAAAATAATTGATGATTTAAATATAGTTATAGAAAGGAGAAATCTTCCTTATGGCACAATTAGCAAGAATCTTTTTCTAGAAGATATTAGCAAAGAAATGTAGGTATATCTTCCTATACTGAAAAATAAAATTTAAGGAAAGGAGCAGATTTTAACTTAAATTCTATTAAAATCACCAAAATCACTATTAATCCGAATATGAATCTGTGGATTTCATTAATATAGGATTAGGATAATTAGTAGAATTATTTAATTCTAACATACAAAATTGAATAAAATTTAAAAATAAAATAGAGGATTAAAATGATTTTTCAACTAATAGAAGCATTAATGGTTACTCTTATTGTATTAATTGTAGTTGCGGTTCTAATGTTTCTTATTGGTGTTTTTGTCACTAAATGGTATGCTGGTAGGAAGGGTTGGGACGAAACGTTTAAAACCGCTCTTATTGTAAATCTTGTGTGGTTTGTACTAGGAATAATAATAAGTTTAATATTTTCTTTTGCTATGCCAGGACTTCAATCATGGATAATTGATATTATAGAGCTTATTATAAACATAATTATTGGTGCAATTGTTGTTATGAAGATTTACAATAAGGAATTTGGCGAATCCTTGCTATTTGTTATTGTAATCCAGATAATCTTATTCATAATTGCTATTATCCTTGGTTTTATATTGGGATTTATTATTGCAATGATAATCTTAGGCTCTTTTACCCTCGGATTCTGATTCTGAATAATTCAAAATTTTTCCCTTTTTTTTTATTTTATCATTTCTTTATTCAAAAAAATAACAAAACAACTCTATAAATTAATTACCAAAAATTTCAGGTTTAACTTAAGATATTTTTTTAAGGAGTTATCAGTGGTTTTAACAGATATTGCTAATTTAGACATTTTACGAACATACTAAAAATCAAAATTTAATAATAATTACCCCATTATTTTTACAAAATGTAAATAAAACTTTTTTTAAAGGAGTAATTAATATGACTCTTACCGATACAAAATCATCATTAAAAAAAATACTTTCCATTATTGAAGAGCTTAATGGATTAAATTCAAATTCAATACCTAAATTACAGACGCAACCCAATAATCTACTCGAACAAATTGGAAAACTTGAAGAAGCTAAAACTAATGATTTAAAAATTATTGAATCTAATGATGATGAAATCAATTCTTTAAAAAATAAAATTTCTCAGAATCAACGGGATATTACCTCATTAGAAGAAAGTAATGTTGAGCAGAATAATCAGCGGGAAATTCTTCTTAGCAAAATTCAAGATGCACAAAATGAATTAAATGAAACCCAAGCAAAAATTATAGCGCGAAGGGAGGAATTAGCAACTCGTAGTAATCGTTTAGATCAGCTAGAGAATAGAATTGTTGAGTTAAAAGACATTCAAGAGAAATTCGATAATAAAATGAAAGAATTTGAAACTCAACTTCAAGAAGCATATAATAAAAAAGAAAAGTTTAGTAATTCATACGCAATGCGAACAGCTGCAATGAAGTCTTTGATTAAAGCTGGGTATATACAATCTGCCCAATTAAAACTTATACAAGCATTACAGCCAAATACTACTCTTGAACTAAAAGCTATAGTTCAAGCTATGGGTTTAAGGGAAGATGTGGCTAAAGATATACTCACAAAAATGGTTCAAAAAAATTGCCCAATTGAATATGATGAGGGAAGAGGTACAGTAACATTAAAAGAGGAGGTGGATTTCTAATGAGTTCACAAGATATTTTAGCATTAATCGAACAATTTGAAACCGCTTATGATACTTACTGGCAAGTTCTCCAAAAACATAATGAGGAAGTGCTTTCTCGATTAAGAGAAGCATGGCGTTATATGCAAACTGAACAAAAGGAAGAAGAAAGCATAAAAGAAAAATTATCAACTCAAAATTCAGAATTAACTGAATTAAGAACAAAGTCAGAAGAATTAGATAAAACTATAGAAGGATTAAAAACAAAAAAGGATGAATTAGCTTCGAAGATTTCTGAGCTAACAAATAATTTGGAAACCAATGTCAACGATTTAAAAAAACCTGCATTTGAACTTGCTCAACTTGAAGACAAACTTAATGCTGTAAATGAAAAAATCACTGCTAAAGAAGAAGAGAAAACATCATTAGATCAAAAAACAGTTGAAGATGAAAATCGAGAAGTAGAGTTAAAAAATACCTTTCAGAAAAAGATGGATGAGTTAGAATCTAAAATTAATCAAATGAGACAAAAAAATTTCTTTACATCATTCTTGATTGAAAATTCTGACGAAGAGATTCATGAAGTTGATATTATTGCGACTATTATGGATAAGGGAGAAGCAAAATTAGACGATCTAAAGAAACTTCTCGATGTTCCACCAATAATGGCAGTTAGAACCATCAAACAACTAGCAGTTAAGGGAATTCTTAACCTTGATGAGAATAGTGGAAAAGTATCTTTACCTTAAACTGTGATTTTTTTTTATTTTTAAATTTTATTTTAAAAATATCATGAATTTCCAATTACAAAGATCTTAAATATTTTGATATTTATTTTTTAAAGTATCATATTGAATTTTTAATATGATAATTGAGGTAAGAAATTCATGAAAGATTTTAGGGATAAAGTAGCCGTTATTACTGGTGGCGCAAGTGGGATTGGTCTTGGAATTGCAAAAAGAGCAATCAAGGAAGGGATGAAAGTTGTTATTGCCGATATTGAGGAACAAGCATTAGCATCAGCAGAAGACATTTTAAAGAAATCTGGAGGTAGCGTTTTTGCTGTGCTTACAGACGTTTCAAAAGCAGATCATATTGAAAGATTAGCTCAGAAGACACTAGATACTTTTGGTAAAGTGCACTTACTTTGTAATAATGCAGGGGTTGGTGCAGGGGGAATTCTTTGGGAGACTCCATTAGCTGAATGGGAATGGATTATGAATGTAAATTTGTGGGGTGTCATCCATGGGATTCGAATATTCGTTCCCATCATGCTTAAACAAGATGAAGACTGCCATATCGTCAATACAGCCTCTTTAGCAGGTTTGGCTACATCTGGTTATGAAGGTGTTTATACAATGACTAAACATGGAGTAGTAGCTCTTTCTGAGCAATTATCTAACGAACTCAGTGCTTTTAATTCAAAAATTAAGGTGTCAGTTCTCTGTCCTGGTTTTGTAAAAACAAATATTTTAGAATGCAAAAGAAATTGCCCCGAAGATGTGCCTAATCGTGATATTGATTATAAAACGGCTGTAGAAAATGTTCTTAAGAAACATCCTGAAGCTGCAGAACATGCAAATATATTTATGGCTATGTGGGAAGCAGGAATGTCTCCTGATAAAGCCGGTGATATTGTGTTTGATGCAATTAAAGATGAGGCTCTTTATATTTTAACTGATACGGGACTTGTGTTTAAGAATATGGTAAAGGAAAGAATGAATGGAATCATTGATGCATTCAAACAAAACAAGCATTATGGACGTACAATAATTGAAGGTTAGTCAAAAATTCTCTTTTTTTTACTTTTTCTTTATTCGGTTTATTTTTTTCTGCAAGCTTTAAATTAAAATAAATTAAAAAAAATTAATTGATTAATTCCTTTTTTTTAAGATTCTTTATATTTTTTTAAACTTTAGGCGTTATGTCCCAGCGGTAATAACGTTTAAATTTGAAGATGTTTTTGAATAAGTATCAGATTTACATATAAAAATTGATTGAAATATTATGTCTACGACAAATTCGTTAAAAGCAAAATTAAGTGAGCATAAGACAGCTGTTATATTAGCAGTGATAATTATTGCAGGAGGTTCAATTGGTGCATATTTCGTGATTGACTATTTGAATGCTCAAAATCCAGAAAAAATAACATTAGCAACAACAACTTCTACATATGATTCAGGATTATTGGATTATTTGCTTCCAAAATTTACTGAACAAACTGGAATTCAAATTAAAGTGCTATCAGTCGGTACAGGTACTGCAATACAATATGGGAAAGATGGGAATGTTGATGTAATTCTTGTTCATTCAAGATCGAGAGAAGATGATTTTGTCAATGCAAGTCTTGGTGTTGATGGGATTCCATATGGAATACAACGCGCTTGTATCATGTTCAATGACTTTATAATCATTGGTCATTCTTCCAATCCAGCTAATCTTATTCCTGGTGATAACATAACAACTGCTATGACGAAATTAAAAGATGCAATCGATACAGGTAATATGACTTTTTATTCAAGAGGAGATAATTCTGGGACTCATTCAAAAGAAAAAGAATTATGGGCTCAAATTGGTATTGTAGCAGCTACAAGATGGAGTGCCCAACCAGATAAATACACAGAAACAGGACAAGGTATGGCAACGACTTTACTAATGACTTATGAAGATGTTGATGCAGCTCATGAGGGATATACTATTGTGGATAGAGGTACATGGCTTTCATTCAATGATACTTACACTTCTCTGAATATTTTGGCTGAACCTATTGTTGGTGAAGATTTTTTACTTAATCTTTATGGTGCCATACCAGTTAGTCCCATTTTACATCCCCATGTAAAATATCTATCTGCATGTAGATTTGTTGGTTTTTTAACATCTCCTTATGGTCAAGCCTTAATTAATAAATATAAAAAAAATAATGCTGTTTTATTTCACGCAAATTTTGGAACATGTGATAATAGTACTAGTTGTACTACTACTGAAAATGAAGTCGTAATGTGGGCTCCTTTTCAAGCAGAATTTGCAGGTTTAACAATCTGAAAAAAATGTTAATTAATTATTTTTTTAAATTCAAATCTAAAAAAGGAATTTAAGGTGGAATTATGGCAAATGATATTTTAGAGGGAATTATAGAAGCGTTAAGGTTGATGTTTACTTTTGATCCTGAACTGTGGAGTGTAATTGGTACATCTTTCCGTGTATCATTGACTTCAACATTTTTAGCGGCTTTGGTGGCATTGCCAATCGGTTCATTCATAGGTTTAAGAGAATTTAGAGGAAAAAAGGGATTGACAAATCTAATCAACACATTTATGGGTTTTCCTCCTGTTGTCGCCGGTTTAATCGTATATTTACTACTTTCTCGAAATGGACCATTTGGTGATTTAGGATTACTCTATTCAACAACTGCCATGATAATCGCTCAATTTCTTTTAGCAATTCCAATAATTATGGGTACGGCAAAAGCGGCTATTGAAAGTATTGATCCTGCTTTAAAAGAAACAATTCTTTCCCTAGGGGCAAATGAACGCCAATTATGGTGGGAATTAATAAAAAGCTCAAGGAAATCCATAATTGCTGGATTTCTCGTAGCTTTTGGTCAGGCAATTTCAGAGGTGGGGGCTGTTATGATTGTGGGAGGTAATATTCGATGGGAAACAAGGACATTTACCACTTCTATTGTGCTTCAAACACGTATGGGAGAATTTGGGATGGCAATTGCTTTGGGGGTAATACTTATTTTAATAGCGTTTATTGTAAATTACGGAATGACTCGTCTACAATCTGGAGTTGAATAGTGTGAAACTACTTGAAGTTAAAAATTTGAGCAAACACTATTATAAAAGAGATAAATCAACAATAAAAGTACTTTCTGATATCAGTTTTTCATTAAAAAAAGGAGAATGTTTTGTTATAATTGGTCCAAATGGAAGTGGTAAAACTACATTATTAAGATTGATTAGTTTATTAGATTCACCTACGCAAGGTCAAATAGTTTATAATAAACAAAATATAACTAAAATTTCAGGAAAAAGATTAACGCAATATCGAAGAAAGTTCTCATTTGTGAGACAAAAACCTGTAGTGCGTAACACCACAGTATATAATAATATCGCATATGGTTTAAAGGTACGAGGGATTAAGCGAGAAAAATATGATGCAGTTGTAAATGAGACTATTGAATTCATAGGACTTAAAGGTATGGAGAATAAAAACGCAAGATCTTTATCTGGTGGTGAAATGCAACGTGTTGCAATTGCTATGAATTTCATTATTAATCCTGAGATTTATCTATTAGATGAAGTTTCAGCTAATTTAGATTCGATGAATGTCAAATTATTAGAAGATTTTATACTAAGAATAAAACAAGACAACAAAAAAACCATTATTATGAGCACCCATGATCCCATTGAAGCAATAAAATATGCAGATCGCATTGCAGTGTTAAATAATGGACAAATAACCCAAATTGGATCCCCAAATGAAATATTTACAGCACCAAAGGATGAATTTACAGCTCTTTTTGTAGGATATGAAAATGTTTTATATGGTATAGCAAAATTAGATCAATCTACTGGGTTATCCCAAATTAAAGTAAATGATCTGATAATTACAGCATCAAGTCAAAAAGAGGGGGAAGTAAAAGTATGTATTAGACCAGAAAGTATTGGAATCGTTAAAGAACCTCCTAAGAATACAAGTTATAGGAATACTTTTAAAGGTCAAATAGAAACCATACGTGATTTAGGAAATATTTGTCATTTAATAGTCAAAAGTGGATCTGAGAAGTTTCTTATAACAATAACAGAGCTTTCAAAAAAGAATTTAAAATTAAAATTTGGTTCTGAGGTATATATCAATTTCAAAGCAACAGATGTCAAAATTTTGTAGAGTTTTCTATGGTTTTAAAATATTAATTTGGCAAAACCTCAAATATACTATTTTAAATCAATTATATCCCCAAATAAACTTTCCTTATTCGAGGTTCTTTTACCAATTCTTCTTTTGTACCTCTTATTTCAATTTTCCCTTCTTCAAGAACATGAATTGTATCTGCTACGTCCATTGCTAAATGCACATCCTGTTCGACTATTAAAGTTGTTGTTCCTTCTTGTTTTATTTTTTTAATTGCTCTAAATATCTTTTTTTTTACACTAGGTGCTAAACCTACGGATGGCTCATCCAATAAGAGGAGTTTTGGATTTGACATTAACGCACGAGCTATTGCAAGCATTTGTTGTTCACCACCACTTAACAATCCAGCCGTTTGTTTTCGTCTTTCTTCTAATTGAGGGAATATTTCATAGACAAAATCTCTCAATCTCTTATATTCTTTTTTATTGTTTATAAAATATGCTCCCATTCTGATATTGTCTGCAACATTCAAATCATAAAATAATCGGCGACGATCTGGACTTTGAGAAATTCCTTTTTTCGCAATTTTATGTGCTTTTAAGCCATCGATTCTTTCACCTAAGAATTCTATTCTTCCACTACTGGGTTTTTCTAATCCAGATATTAATCTAAGTAAGGTTGATTTTCCAACTCCATTTGGACCAATAATGGCATTAAGAGATTTTGCTTCAATTCTTAAATTGAGATCTTCAAGTACTCTCGCTTTTCCATAATAATGATAAATCTTTTTTAATTCAAGCATATTCATAAACCTAAAATTATGTTTAAGTAGGGGAATACTTGAACTTTGTTATTATAATATCAATTTTTTTGCTTCCAATTTGTATTCATAATAATGTACTTACAAACTCTTTATCAAATTATGTTTAATTGTCAAGTTCTTTTAAATCTCAAGGTGACTGATATAGAAATCTTATAAGTAAACTCTTATAATTTATAGCAAGGAACTTTTAAAACTGGGAAAACTTACATGATTTAATTATAAAATCATATCATTCTTCCTTATTTTTCCTATAAAAAACTACACACGTTAGATTTGACGAAGTTTCGATGGAGAGAAAAAGAAAAATTTATTTAGAATACATTGGAATTCTTATTTTGTTATGTCTTCCCCTATTTGGATTGATTGGGCTCGTTATTAGCAGAAATATAATTACTCCCAATGATGAGTTTTTTGTAGTAACTAAGGGAGAAATTCCGTTTGTTCCAGTTAATACTTGGAGTTTAACAATTGATGGACATGTTAACAATAGTTTAACTTTTATGTATTCTAACCTTACCTCTCTCCCTTCAAAGGAAGTTTTTGCGACGCTACAATGTGTTGATGGACCATATGGAACAGCTATATGGAAAGGAATTCCTATTAAAAATCTACTAGATTTGGTACAGGTAAAAACTGGGGCTCTAGACGTTATATTTTATGCTGCAGATGATTATTCTTCTTCATTAACTATTGAAGAAGTAAGTGTAGACAATATTCTTTTAGCATATGAAATGAATGGGGAAATACTTCCGGTTGAACAAGGATTTCCAGTTAGAGTAGTCGCTCCAAACCATTTAGGGTACAAATGGGTGAAATGGGTCGTAAGAATTGAGATTGTAAATTATGACTATATTGGTTTTTGGGAAAGTCGGGGATGGAGTGATAATGCATATCGTACACCCTTCACTGACTGGATCTTACATGCTGAATTACTAGCGATTTCTTTTCTCTTGGGGGGGATTGCTTTAATGTCCGGATTAAAAAGGTCTCCGGCTACAGAATTCTTTCGCGATCTACCTAAGTTTATAAATAAAAAGTTCCATATTGTTGTTGGTATAGGGTATTTTCTCACATCTCTAAGCACTTTCTTTTATTGGGTAATTTCTACAATCTTAAACAGAGGAGCCATATTTTATACAATTCATGGTATAACCGCTCTTATTTCTATGATACTTGTAATACCGGGTATTATTACAGGTTTTAAAAAATCAAGAAAGAGAGATAATAAAAAAAGAACATGGCATTATAAATGGAATTTATATTCTTTTTATTCATTTTTAATTACAGTCATTTTAGGATTTGCATTGATATTTATTAGATTGTTATATTTATATTAGAATTTTGAATTACTAAGAAGAATGTTTTATATTTTAAACAAAATTAATAAACCAATCACAATTATATTCATCAACGATATGTCTAATAAAACACATCGCGTTCAATAGAGATTAAACTTAGAATGATCGATATATCTGAAAAAGATACAATTATTAGGATCGCAGTGGCATCTGGTAAGATTAAATTAGAAAATGAAACGATAGAAAGAATTAAAAACAAACAACTGAAAAAAGGAGATGCTTTTTCTGTAACAAAAGTTGCTGCAATTAATGCCATTAAAAAAGTACCGGATTTAATTCCGTTTTGTCATCAAATTCCTATAACAAATATAGATATAGGTTTTGAAATTGAAAATAATACTATTAAAGTGACATGTAAAGTCAAAAGTATTGCTAAAACGGGTGTTGAGATGGAAGCATTAACTGGAGTAAGTGTTGCTCTTTTAAACTTATGGGATGTAGTTAAAATGTATGAAAAGGATGAAAAGGGTCAATATCCGTCAACACTTATCTATGATATTAAGGTTGAGCAAAAAGTTAAAGAAAAGGAAAATTAAAGTATGAAAGATAAATGTAATAGAGAAATCAAGCATCTTAGATTTTCAATTACTTCGAAATGTAATTATAATTGCATTTATTGTGACCAAGAAGGTTTTATCCCAAAAACATCAGAACTAACTGTGGAAGAGATAACTAAATTATGTAAAATTTTAGCTGAAATTCTAAAAGTTACTAGGATTAAATTCACAGGAGGAGAACCATTGTGTAGAGAAGAGATTGTAGAAATAATTAAAAATGTGGCTGATTTACACCTCTATAAAGATATTTCTTTAACTACTAATGGTTTTCTATTATACGAAAAAGCAGAAGAATTATTTAAAGCCGGATTAAATAGGATAAATGTATCTTTAGCATCACTTAAACCAGAAGTATATAATAAAGTATATGGTTCAGACTCTTTGGATAAAGTTTTAAAAGGTTTACAAAAAGCCAAGCAAGTAGGATTTGATCCAATAAAATTAAATTTTGTGTTAATGAAAGGGATTAATGATGATGAACTAGAGTCTATGTATGAATTTTGCGCAAAAAATGGTTTTGTTCTTCAACTGATTGAATTACATGAGGTTTCAGATGTAGTAGGAGGAAATGGTGAATTTTATAAGAAACACCATTTAGACGTTAAATCAATCATAAAAGATCTAGAATCGAGGGCAAAACAAATATTAATAAGAGGTTCTATGCAAAATAGAAAGATTTTCATATTACCTAATTCTGCAACAATTGAAACAATCACTCCTAGTCATGAATTTTGTATGGGGTGTACTAAACTTCGTGTTGGATGTGATGGAAATCTATTTGGATGTTTATATCGATCTGATCTTGGAAAAAATATTAAAGAAGCTCTTCATAATCACCATTCATTATCAAAATATGAACAAATTGTAAAACAAGTTGTGGACTCTCGAGAGCCTTATTATTGATATTTACAAAAACTGAGTAGAAAAATGGAAATAGTAGTTCTTTATTTCGCTGAATTTAAGGATATAACAAAAATAGAGAAAGAGAAGTTTATTTTAACTGAATCCACTTTGGATAATTTATTAAAGTTATTATTTGAAAAATATAAGTTAAAAAATTTACTTTGGGATGAAAAAATCCAAAAAATACATAATTTAATTTCAATCATAATAAATAATCAAGCTATCCACGAGAAAGATCCATCCTTAATTAACTTAAAAGATGGGGATACAATTGCTTTCTTATTACCGGTTTCAGGAGGATAATTAAAATGATCCCACATGAAGTAAATGTTAGATCTGGTATATATAATAAAGGAGAAATTGAAATAGACAATATAATTAAATCTATACGAGCAAATCCCCTTATAGGAAAAGCGGGCTCTATTCATACATTTACTGGAATAGTAAGAGATAGTTCATTAAGTGGTAAACAAGTAATTAGGATGAAAATTGATGCTTATGATGAGCTAGCAAATAAGAGTATTATAAAAATATGTGAAGAATTGAAACAAAATGAAGGGATAATAGACGTAAAAATTGTACACTTAAAAGGGAATTTTGATCTATCTGAGGATTTAGTTTATGTTGTTGTAGCATCAGCCCATAGAAAAGAAGGATTCGAAGTAATAAAAAAAGCTGTTGATATGTATAAAAAAGAAATAGCGGTATGGAAAAGAGAAGATTTTAAAGATGGAACATCTGAATGGATCCATTAAAAATGGTCTATAAAAGACTAAAAAGTAATTTATAAGTTATTGATATTAACAGAAAAATTGATTCTTAAATGAAATTTTTAAAAACTTTAAGTATTGAAGAGTTCAAAAATATACTGAATTCGATACAGAAGATTAAAACAGAAGAAGAATTAGTTCCTTTAGAAGATTCATTTAACAGGGTTATTTCAAAAGATATTACGAGTAATATTAATGTTCCACACTTCCGAAAATCAAGGATGGATGGCTTTGCGTGCATTGCAGAGGATACTTTTAATGCTGAAGAAGATCACTTAGTTGAGCTTGAATTAATAGAGACAATACAAGCAGGAGACATTCCCCAAGAAAAGTTAAATCAAGGACAATGTTCTTATGTAGCTACAGGAGCAGCTGTCCCTGAAAACTCAGACGGAGTAGTAATTGTTGAATTTACTGAAAGCAAGGGCAATAAGATTTTAATATCTAAAGCTGTTACTCCTGGGACACACATTATTGATATCGGGCATGATATAAAAAAAAACTCTATTATTGTTAAAAAAGATTCTTTAATTGATTTAGCTAGTATGGGTATTCTCGCTTCCTGTGGGATAAAACAAGTATCTGTATATAAGGTACCAATAGTAAGTCTGTTAAGTACGGGGAATGAATTGGTAAGTCAGGATATAAAAGAATTAGAAGTTGGTAAAATTTATGATGTAAATTCAATTGTTTTGAAAAGAGCTATTCAAAATACAGGTGTCCAAGTGAATTTCTTAGGGGTTGTTAAGGATGAGTATAGTGAATTGAAGAATATGATTGATAAAGCATTGGATATTAGTGAAATAGTTATTTTATCTGGAGGCACTTCTAAAGGTGAAGGAGACTTAGGACCAAAAGTTTTAGAAGAATATAAAGATATTGAAATTTTAGTTCATGGAGTAAAGATAAAACCTGGAAAACCCATTATTTTTGCTAAGATGAAGGAAAAAATATTATTTATTTTACCAGGTTATCCAGCTTCTGCTCTAAGCTGTTTTTATTTGTTTATTGATACTTTTCTAAGAAAATTATCGGGATTTCCTTTAAGAGAAACAACAGCAAAGGAAATGGAAGTTGGAGAAAGAATGTATAGTATTATTGGTAGGCATGAATTTAAAGCAATTAAAATTCAAGAAGATAATGGTGTAAAAAAAATATTTCCTATCAAAACAGGTTCAGAGGCAATAAGCACTATGTTCTATGCTGATGGTTATATAGAAATTGAGGAATTAGAATCAATTATAGAAAAAGGAGATAAAAGGAGGGTTTTTTCCTTCTGATTAAAAACAATCAAATACAAATTAATGATAAAAATGAAAGAAAAAATTAAAATACCAGAAGCGCATAAAAAAAAAGCACCAAAAGAAATTAATTTAGCCCTAATAATAGTAAGTACAAGTCGATTTAAAGAGCTGAAGTCAGGAAAAACAACTACAGATAAAACAATTCCTAAGGTAGAACGATTACTGAAGAATAATTTATCAATCTCATTAACTTGTACAAAAATTATTCCTGATTCTGAAGAATATATAAATAAAATCTTAATAGAATTAATGAAAGATGATACTATTGACTCAATCATCTTTAGTGGAGGTACTGGATTATCACCAAAAGATATCACATTTGAAACTTTAGAACCTCGATTAGAAAAAAAAATTGATGGATTTGGAGAACTTTTTAGATCCCTTTCTTATAATGAAATTGGTACCTCAGCTATGTTATCGAGAGCAACAGCTGGTATCTTGAGGGGTAAAAAAAAAAATAAAGTTGTTTTTTTACTTCCAGGTTCTCCAAATGCTGTGAGATTAGCTATGGAAAATATAATAATCCACGAACTAGGGCATATTCTCTATATAATCAATAAAGAAGAGTGAATTCATTTGGAAAAACTGAGAAAAATAGGATTTTCAAAGTTAACTCCTTTAGAGGATGCTTTAGAAAAGCTCTTTTCTCATATTAAGGTAAATAATTTTGAACAAATTGATATAGATAAAGGATTAAATCGTATATTAGCAGGAGATATAGTTAGTGAAATAAATATTCCTCCTTTTGATCGGTCAGCTATGGATGGATATGCCATTAAAGCAGAGGATTCATTCGGGGCATCTCCAAAAAATCCTAAACAAATAAAACTTATCGGTACTATCGAAATTGGTGAATTTTCTACTTTTAAACTTAATAAAGGTGAAGCGATCAAAATATCTACTGGAGCACCTATACCAGATGGTTCTGATGCGGTTATAAAAATCGAGGATACAGAAATTAAAGAAAATTTAATTAATCTTTATACATCAATTGTTCCTGGCAAAAATGTATCAAAGAAGGGAGAAGACATTAAATTAGGAACTAATGTTTTAAAAAGCGGGATAGAATTAAAAGCTGAACACATAGCACTTTTAACTTCATTAGGATTTAAAAAAATAAAGGTTAGAATAAAACCAACAATAAGTGTTTTTGCTTCGGGAGATGAATTATTAGAACCTGGTACTACACTTCAACCTGGTAAAATTTACAATTCGAATACCTCAATGATTTCTGCGTTAGTAAAATTATATGGAGGAGATGTCATTAGAGCTGAGAGAGTAGTGGATCAAAAGGAGGCAATTAAAAAAAAAATATTTGAAGCAGCTGGACAGTGTCAAATAATAATATTTACTGGGGGTACTTCGGTTGGAACTAAAGATTATTTACCGGATGTTATTAGCGAATGGGGTAAAGTTTTAACACATGGTATTGCAATGAGACCAGGATCACCAGTTTTATTAGGACTTTTAAATGATAGTCTAATTTTTTGTTTACCGGGAACTCCCGTAGCCGCATATGTTTCATTTTTAAAAATTTCAGGACCTGCTATTAGAAAAATAATGGGTTGTTCTGTCTTAGATCCGAGAATTGAAGTGGCTGCAATAATTAATAAGGATGTTCCTGTCTCTGGCTTAGGTATATTACATTATTTAAGAGTAAAAATAGAAAAACAAGAAAATGATTTTGTTGCTATTCCAATTAAATTGAAAGGATCTGGTGTAATCAGCTCATTAACACACTCAGACGGAATAATTGAAATTCCCGCAAATCAAGAAGGACTAAAAAAGGGAGATAAAGTTATTGTAAAACTCCTTCCTAAATAGAAATCATTTATATATTATTAATTACGGTTTAAAAAAAAGATTTAACAAGATAATTCTTGATATTTAACAATTTCAATATTTAAAGCTACAATATTCATGAAAAATTCTTCTTATTAGGTATAACTAAAAAGCGGAATCTTTTTCTAAATTATAAGTATAAAGTGTAAATTTGATAACTATTTTAGTTCAATTAGAACATACAGTTAAGGTATCATAGATGGCAACATTTATAGATTTGATAACACCAACATTTTTGGCATTTAGAGAAGGATTAGAAGCAACGTTAGTAGTTGTAATTATACTTTTGTATTTAAGGAAGACAAATCAACGAAAATATAATAAATATGTGTATTTAGGGGCTATTTTAGCAACAATCTCCAGTATAATTTTTGCTGTTATTTTTTCTGTGATATTTGGGGGATTTTCAGGGACTTTAGAGCAGCTATTTGAAGGGTTTACATTTATAATCTCAGGAGTTTTTATTATAACTCTGATTCTATGGGTGAGCAAAGAAGGTCCTAAAATGAGGGTGAATCTGGAGAAAAAAGTTGAGGAATCGATTGACACTCAAAAAGTCTTTTCAATTTCGATTTTAACATTTGTAATTATTATCCGTGAGGGGATTGAATTAGTTCTCTTACTAACTGGTACTGCTTCAATTGGTTCAATTTCTCAAATTATAAGCATATTGGGCGCAGTTATTGGCATAGGATTATCGGTATTTATCGGTATTTTAATATTTTATGGCATCAGAACTATTAATCTTTCAAGCTTTTTTAGAATTACTAATATAATTCTGATTTTTTTTGCTGCGGGTTTAATCACTTATGGTATACACGAATTAATCGAAGCAGGCGCTATAAATCCTATAATAAATGAGGTATGGAATATTAAGCACATATTACCTGAATCTTTTCCAGATGGGAATCCTGCAACTCCAGAATGGCTTGAAATAATTGGATCTTTGTTAAAAGCATTATTTGGTTATAATGCAAATCCTTCTCTGTTGGAACTAATA
>JBHLLP010000051.1:0-23681 GCA_048885525.1 Candidatus Hermodarchaeota archaeon
GTAGGAAAATATCCAAAATTTACAATCACTTCAGAAGATGAGTATAAATTTTTTAATGAAATAAAACCAATAATCGAGAATAAATTCCAATCTAAAGTGTATATTAATTTCGAAAAAGACTCAAATGAACAAAAAGCAAATCATGCACTTCCCAGTAAACCCGCAATTATTATTTCCTAATTTTTTTTATAATATTATTATAGACGGATAAGCAAAATTATCCATTTCTACACATTTTTATTAATTTAAAATTAGATAAATTATTATAAATTTGAATATATTAAAATTTGATAAAAAAAGCTTTAAGTTAATTACCAAATATAAAATCACTTTGTAACAAATGACTATATACGAACTCAGTATTATTTCTACTACCGGATTTCCTTATTTTAATACTATAGTAAACACTGTACCGGAGGGTGTTAAACTTTTCCTAAGATTTTTTGATTTTTCAAAAGATACAGACATAGTTCAAGATAATTTAAGTCATGATTCTAAATTTGACCTTACAGCAGGACTCATATCCGCATTATTTGAATTTGCTCGAAATATCAACAAAAAAATCGAAGTTCTTGAGTTTATATCCAAAAAAGAAAAACAACAAAATAGGAATATTGAAAAATCAAAAAGAATTCAAGGAGATGTATTAATTACAGCACAAACAGAATCATTTTTGCTAAAAAAATCGGTTCATCAAAAAATTAAATTAATTTATAATAATTTTATTAATTCTAAAATTCCTCTTGATTCTGCTAATAGCATTCATGAAAGTGAAGAAAATAAAATAATAGATATCTTAACTGATTCAAAAGCACGAAAAATAATATCAAAATATCAAAATAAAATTAAAAGCTTAGCAAATGATTTTTTAAGTGAAATGAAAGATTATGGTCTATGGGGAATTTGTATAACCTCATTTGACCTTTCACCTATTATTAGTTTTGGAAAAAAGTATTCAATAGATAATGTTTATCAGATTTTAAGACACATCGGATATATTCCTGAAATAGATCCTTTGGACTGGATTTATAGACAATCATTTTTTTCTGATGACCCAGTTCAAGTATGCGTTATTAAGTCGGATGTGGGGCCCACAGTTGAAGATTCTTTGTTTGAACCCTACTTTTACTTGCTATTCGCTGATCCCCAGAGTTATTTTGGTGAGTTTCCATCAAAACTTACTTCTGCTTTTAATACTATTCTGGGTTAGAGATGTTGTTATAATAGAAAATTAAAAATAATGATATTAACATAACATATTTAAATATTGATTTCAACAAATTCTATTTAATTGATTTTTCAGCAGCTTTGATTATCTGAAATAATGAATCTGGTTGTAACGAAGCGCCCCCAACCAAACCTCCATCGATATTTTCTTTGTTAAACAAATCTTCAGCATTGGTTGGATTAATTGAACCCCCATATTGTATCCTTATTGAATCTGCAGTTTCCTCATCAAATTTTTGGCTTAAAAGATTCCGAATGAAAATATGAATTTCTTCTGCTTGCTCTGGAGTAGCAGTTTTTCCCGTCCCTATTGCCCAAATTGGTTCATATGCTATAACGGTTTTTTTCATCTCTTCTTTTGAAAGACCTTTAAATGTTTCATTAATCTGATATTCTATTATATCTTTTGTTTTTCCCATTTCTCTTTCTTCTAAATGTTCTCCAATACAAACGATGGGTTTTAAATTAATAGATAAGGCTTTTTTAAGTTTCTTATTAATTAAAGAATCTAATTCTTTAAAAATGTCTCTTCTTTCACTATGACCAAGAATAACATATTCAACACCAATTTCTTTTAAAAAACGAGGTGAAATTTCACCAGTATAAGCTCCCTTATCTTCAAAATGCATGTTTTGAGCTCCTAAATCGATATTGGTGTTTTTTAAAATCTCATATGCAGTGGTAAGAACTGTAAACGGTGCAGCAATAACAATATCAATACTATCGATTTCTTTTACAGATGGAATCAATGTTTCTAACATTTCTATTGTTTCGTATGGTGTACCTCTATTCATTTTCCAATTTCCACCAATTATAGGTCTTCTCAACCATTTTTACCTCTAAAGTTTTTCAAACTAAAAATCATTAAATTTACACTATAATTCAATTATAGAATAAATATATAAAATTCTAACGAAAATTGATAGATTATTTTATAATAAAAAGAAATAAGAGTAAATTATTCTGTTTTTGGTAGTTTTTCTGGTAATTTTGTTGTTTCTAGCAATTTCTTTACTTCGTTTATGTCAGGTTCCATAATTATGGGTAACCCTAATTGAGTGCGTCGTCTCTCTATAGCTGGTTGCATAGGAATGGCTTTTCCATGTTCCAAAACAGTCAAAGCTTGACCGGTGTAATGATTCGGGGCTTCACCACGCTCCACACTCATGTTTTTTAGTATAGTAAAGATCTCTGTAAGTTCAACCTTTTGAGGACAAACTTCATCACATGTATCACATACGGTACATCCCCAAATAGTAAAAGCATTTTCTGGGCCAAATATCTTTTCTTTTAAACCTAATAAAGCATCGAGTATTAATCTTCTTGGATTATATCTACCCTCGGTAACTTGTGCTACGGGGCACGCTCCACTACAAGTAGCACATTGATAACAATATGCCAATGTATTGCCAATATCATTACCAAGTATTTGGTTTCTGAAATTAAAATCTATAGTTGCCATTTCTAATGATCAGTTTATCTTGATAATAACTAGTATAACTTATAGTTGATTTTAAAATTAATTCTTTTAAAACTTAGTTTTAAAATTAACAAAGAAAAAACTATTTATAGTTAATTATTACCTATCTTGAAGAAATATGATTTTAAATTGTAAATGAAATTAATAAAAGCAATTAAGTATTTATTCTCACAATACTATTAAAAAACTAACTATTAGGTAAAAAATTTCAAAATTGAGATGCTATGACGAGTATTGAAGAATTAAAAGATTTTGGCATCAATATTACAGAAGAAATGAAACAAGGTAAGGTCATTCTAGACGTTTATACAACATGGTGCGGTCCTTGTCGATTTTTAAGTCCTATATTGGAAAAAATAAAAGAAGAGGGATTAATAAAGTTACTCAAGGAAGATCTCGATCAAAACAGACCTCTCGGTGAAAAATTTGGTATTACGGCAATACCTACACTCCTCTTTTTCAATAATGGTTTACTATTAAATCATCCAATAGAGGTTCAAGGTCAGTTGTTAGTTCGAAACGGCATCATGGTGGGTGCTGCTGGAGAACAAGTAATTAGGGAAATCGTTGAGAAAATGTAGGTTAATCATTTCTAACATAAACAATTATTTCTTCTTTTTAAATATCTTTTCTCTATGCTGATATTATTCAAAATAAGAGAGTATAGAGCTATTTGCATCTACTTAAAAAAAATTTGAATATAATACAAATAATCTATGAAACAGATTAAAAATTTTTTATTTAATGTATTTTTTCAATATTTAATTTAATGTAAGATTTCATTATAGATCAATGAAATATTCGAGAGAAGATTTAGTACTAACGGATGCGACTATGAATCAAATGCGTAATAGTATTCATATTCTAGCAAGCTTCATGGAAAAAAATGGAGTTTCTAATTTGAAAGATAATTTAAGAAAAATGGGTCAAAATATTGCTAGAACTTACATCCGTTACTGGAAACCCACGAATGTTATCAATACTTCAAATATTAAAGATGTTATAACAACTATTTATCAGAAAGTACTCAATAGCTCTATTTCAATTGAAATAAATGATGCGGATAATGTAATTCGTGTTCAAGATTATAAATGTGCGTTATGTAAATATCATTACGACGAGATAGAAATTGCTGGTTGTGAAATAATTTTAGGAATAGTCTCTGAAATTATTTCTCTCATCAATAAAGAATCCAATGATCAGTCATCAATTTATATAAAACCATATAAAGTTGAAGAATCTCGTGCATTCGGAAATAAAACATGCATTCAATTATATAAATTCAAAATTGGGGGAAAGCTCTAAAAATGGGAGCATTTCAATGGTTAATGAAGAAAATAACAAAAGTATTTGGACGTTCTACAAATGCCTTATTTTACACCTTACTTTATAGAGAAATTCTTAAAGAGATTAATGATATTACCAAAAATGAAGAAGAAAGTCTAATTATCCTTAGAGAAATTGGGAAGAGAGCGGCATATGAATCTTGCGAACGTCATTCAAGTATTTTTAAATTTATGCCAGGATCTCCCAAAAAAGTTCTGGATTATTTCGAAATTCTTTGGGTCGTTGTATTTGGTAGGGAATTAGAGGATTATTCCTATGAAGAAATACCTAAGGAGGATTCAAAATATAATGATTATATTTTAAAAATCAATAGATGTCCAATCTGTGCTGATTATGGTCAAGACAATGAAGATACTTTTGCTTTTGAAAAATTAAAAGATAAAAATACAGAAGGATTGGCTTGTGGACTATGTGGGATGTTGGAAACTGTTGCTAACTTTATATTAAAAATAAAACGAAATGACTATAGAATTCAAATAATAGAACAAAAATGCCTAACTAAAGGAGGAGACTGCCTTCAATTTATTTGTAAAATTCATGATTTAAAAGATTGGAAAGAACTTTCGGATTCTAGAATTCAAGAGCGTATTGTATTAGGAAGATTTTTTGGAGAAACTATTGAAGAAGAAGATATTGTTCAAGAAACTAAACTTGATATTATTGATAAACTCCAAGATGTAATTTCAATTGACAAATTGGAGGAATATCTTGATGAACCATTGGAGACTATAAAGGGGAGAGTTTCTAATATTATCAGAGATAAAATGAATATGGAACCTGAACATTTCTTTGATTATTTTAGAAATTATGAAGATGATATGATTCGAATTATCGGTTATCTTGGAACCCATCTTTTAAATGAATATGGAGGTTTTTTGGAGAAATTACTTCAGAACGATTGGTTTGCAAAAGTTTTTGGATATCTCTTTAAACAACTAAAAGAAATGACTTTATTGTTCATTCCTCTTGATGTGATACGGGATTATAACTCATTACTAGTAAGTTTTTTAGACAATTTAGCACCACCAGAAATGATAGATAATATAAAGCTCTTTACTGGTAAAGATACAATTAATTACCTTTTTGAAGGTGCCCAGTTAGCACTTGAAAATTTAGGAATTGACTTTTCTGAATTAAAAGAAAATGTGTGGGAAGAATTAAAAGAAAAACGTGAAAATGGATTAATTTCATCAGATTCATCCACTATTGATAGAACACGTGAAAGGATACCTCAAATTATTAATATAATTCAGGAATTTATTATGATTATAAATGATATTCTCACCTTACCAATCAGAATCTTAATATCAGAAAGCCATTATGGATTAAAAACAGCAATTAATTCAGTTGTATCAGAAGAAGAAGGTTTATATGGTTCAATAAGAGAACGTTTTGATAACATATTTGATCAAATTCAAGAGATAAGGAAATAAAATCTAGAGTGACATAATTTGCCTTTATTTATTATTTAATAATCTGTTTCCCTTTATTTTTCATTTTTTCATTACTATAGATTTCATAAAACCAATTAGTTATATATTGGAAGAAAAGGCGTTCACGTAATACATCATAATGCGATTTTTCTTTTAAGCTCGTTAATTTAGCAATATCTTCAGATTTTATATTATCTTTTAAAACTAAATCCATACGAGTTATAAATTGATCTCTAATTTTAATCCTTCTAAGAATAATTGAAATTGCTTTTGAAATCTTATCCATTAAATCATAAAGCTCAGATTTATGATTTTGTTGAAATTCATCCACATTTTCTAAAAATATGTTAATCTTTTTCAATATTGGTTCCTTTCTATAATAATTAATTAAATCTTTCTGATTAAGAATATCTAAAAGGAAGCTTATTATCTTATTTTGAACTGTTTTTTTAATTCCAAAATTCTCTAATTCTTTTTCTAATTTTATCAAAAATTTTCTCTTTAAGTATTGTTTATATTTTATAATAATTGCTTCTGTTTCTTTTTGATCTGAGCATATTTCAATAACTTCTCCTTTAGGTGTAGAATAAGTAAAACCCAAACCTTGTGGCCCCAAACCTCCTGAAAGAACCATTGATAAACTATAAAAATTATAATTATCTTTGTTTGTAATTTTTGTGATATTTTTTAAGATATTTTTAGGAGAAACAAGATGTCTTTTTATCTCTTGGTGTTCATACTCTTCTTCAGTATCATAATAATATGTTCGATATCGATATATAATATCAAATTCGATTAATTCCTTATCTTTAACTGATAAATCTTTTTCTGATTTTTCTATATTATTTTCCATAAATGGATAATTCTCTTTGAAAACATTAATAAAATTCTCTAAAGGACTTAAATATCTAACATTAAGTCCATAAATCGAATATTGGTTAAAAAAAACATTTTTAATATAGTACATCAATCCATCTCGGTCAGGAAAATAAGAAATTGGACTCTTTATAAAATAATTGTAAAGATCTCGTGGCATTACTTCATAGACATATAAAATAAAGGAATTCGACACTTTACCAAATAAATCATTCAAATTTGCCAAAAATAACTTATCTTCCTTTAGGAACTTAAGTTTTTGTTTTTTTGATTCGCTGATTTCATTTTCTAACAAATGATAATCATTGCAAAATTTTAAGATATCAATTATCTCTCCTAATGCTGAAGTTTGATATTCAATTGATATTTTATCCGTACATTTTAGAAGTAATTTCGAAATAATATTAAACCGATCAGGAATTTTCATTATATCCATGAAAATATTAAAATCAATAGAGGCATTGAATAATTTTTGAAAATTCCTAAATTGTCTAGATTTAAGATAATTTGAAAGTTCAAGATAATACGTTTTTTCAAGTAATTCTTTGTTTTCTATTCTTAGAATTTTTGATTTAAGTCGTTCAAAAAGCTGTTCTGATCGCATCATAAAATTAATTTGATAAAAGAAATATAAGAAAATAAAACTATTGCTTTGTACATAATAATGGTATAAGATAAGCCTAATCTAATAATTCAGCAATTTTTTTTGATACACTTTGGATATTTAGAAAAACCATGCCTAGCGAGGCATCACTTTTTGCTAGAGTGCATAATATCGCATTGTCTCCTGCTTTAGATAAAATAATTATACCATCAACACCTTCTATAAGAATTCTCTTTAGATCTCCTCGAGCAAGTTCTTCTACAGCACGTTCTGAAACACTTAATATAGCAGCACTCATTGCACTCACGATCCCATCGTTAACATCTCTTGCAAGAACAGAACAGATAGGTAAACCCTGCACACTAACGATAGCACTACCCTGAATATCGGAGTTAACAGCTTCCATACGTCTTAAAAGGTCAATGAGTTCGCTGATGTTTTCGCTCAAAAATTTATCAACTTGAATAAATAGTAGGTTATTGATCTAATAAGATAATAATATAATAATATTACTTTTATTTTTATTTTTAATCTAATTTTAATATTAACTTTATTAATAAAGTTTATACTCATTTAAAAAATATTTTTATCAAAATCCACATTAGTTATTTTAATGACAGAGAATCAAAATTTAAAAAGTGAAAATCAAGAAGAAAAGAGTAAGGAACAATTAGAGAAAGAAGAAGAAGAATTAAAAATTGAATCTTTAAGAAAAGCAGGAAAAATAGCTCAAGTCGTAAAGAAGTACTTTAAGCCTAAAATCAAAGTAGGAGTAAAAGTGATAGATTTAATATCTGCAATTGAATCAAAAATAGAGGAATTAGAAGGATTTTGTGCTTTCCCCGTCAATTTATGTATAAATAATATTGCTGCACATTATACATCGCCTATAAAAGATGATGGTTTAGAAATAAGTGAAGGAGATTTAGTTAAAATAGATCTGGGAGTACATATAAATGGTTATATTGTCGATACAGCTTTTACTGTTAATTTTAATGAAAATGATTCGTTAGAAAATATTATCCAAGCTACTGAAGTTTCACTTGATGCTGCAAAGATGATGGTTAAGCCAAAAACCAATACTCGCGATATAGGAAAAAAGATTGAAGATATTGTACGAGGTTTCAAATATAACCCAATCAGAGAATTAGGAGGACATGAAATTGAAAGATGGACAGTTCACGGAAAAAAGCAACTACCCGAATTAGGTTCTCAAGGTGGTGATGTAATGGAAGAAGGAGAGATTTTTTCTATTGAAATATTCGCCAGTACTGGTGAAGGCTCAGTTCATAATACCCAATATTCATATATTTATGAAATTAATCCTTATGCGGGGCGAGTACCATTACGTAGAAAAACATCAAAACAACTTCTAGGTTTTATTAATCAAAACTATAAGACACTCCCTTTTGCAGAAAGATGGTTGGCGAAAGAATTTAGATTGGGTGTTGTTTTTGGGCTTCAAGAATTAGTACAACAAGGGAAATTACAAGCTCACTATGTATTAGCTGAAAAAAAAGGTATTTATGTAGCTCAATCAGAGGAAACTATCCTAATAACTCAAGATGGATTTGAACAATTAACTTGAAATTTTTTCAGATAAATACGAGAATTTATTTTATTATATATTATGAATAAATTAAATATATGTTTAGTATCTTTAATGATTGCTCCGGATCGCGAACGATCTGGTTTTGAAGGAATTTATGAATATTTAAAGAAACAAAATCATAATGTCAAATTAATTACAGGTAAATGGAATATAAAACTTGATGATCCAAATATAATCCAAGTTGATTTAATAAATAAACGATTTTTTTGGGCACCTCAATTTATAATTAATATCGCTAAATATCTTAGAAGTCATAATTTTGATATCATTCATGGAAATGGTTCTAAAGGAACATTACCAATCTTATTTTCTAACAAAAAGAGATTTATTTCAACAATTCATGATTTAGGTCCTTTTGAAACAAAATTTACAACAATTCCAATAGAGAAGTATTTAATTAAGTATGTTGTTAATAAGGCGACATACATAACTACTGTGTCAAATTATTCTAAGGCAGGCATCAAATATTATATACCAAAAGTTGATCTGAATAAAATTCAAGTAATTTATAATGGTATTGGAGATTGGTTTAAACCTAAACCAAAAGAAGCTCAGAAATTGAAAGAGAAACTAAATATTAAAGGTCCTATTATATTCAATTTTGGACGGATTGCTAGCTATAAAGGTGTTAATGATATAATAACAGCTTATAAAAATGCTAAAAAGAAGATTCCAGACCTTAATTTAGTCATTGGTGGAGCACCTGATTTTAAGATGAAAAATACGTATAGAACATGGAGAAGCCAATATAAAGATATAATCTTTTTAGGTTATGTACCTGAAGAAGAAGTTCCAATTTATTATTCTATGGCTGACATATTAATACAATATTCATTTGGTTCAGAAGGTTTTGGTAATACTCCCCTTGAAGCACTCGCATGTGGTACTCCTGTAATATGTTCTTCTTTAAAAGTTTATCGCGAAATATTGCAGGATAATGCTATAATTATTCCTCCTAGAAAGCCACAATTACTTGCTGAAGCGATTAATAAGCTGATTAAAGATGATACTTTAAGAGAACTTTTGGTTAAAAAAGGACAGGAATTTATAAAAAGATATACCTGGGAATCGGTTGGAAAAAAACTAGAAAATTTATATCATAAACTTATGATGGATTAAAAAATCAATAATTAGGTATTATTACTAAAATTTCCGACTTAATAAATTATCAAATTTTTCTCTTTTAAAATGGAAACAATACCTTTTTAGATCTTTATTAATTTGTTTTTCACATAATTAAAACAAATCTCATTTGGATTTTCAAATTGACTGATTTTTTTTTTAAAGGAGTTAATCTTAAATCTGTCTTGAGAAATACCTTGATTAAGTATATTTATAGCTCGTTTAGCTAATTTAGTTGAATCTCGTATATGTTCTAAAGGAAACCCATTTTTTATTAAAAATTTCTCTTGTGGTGCAGAATCCCCTGGAAAGAATTCTATACTTGGCACGTTCAATAAACTTGATTCCCTAACAATTGTGCCACCTCCACTAATTACTAAAGCTCCGTAGAAGCATAAATCAACTATGTTTGGTAAATATTGAGTTATTATGACATTTTTTTCATTACCTAAAGTTTTAAGTTCTTTTAAAAGAAATTTTTCTTGTTTTTCTGAGCGAACTAGAAGAAAATATTTGTAATTCGGGAATTCTTTAAAAATGTGAGGAAAAAATTTACTTATCTGAGTCTCTTCTGGTTTAATTTTATCAAGTAAATAAGATGCTTTGCTAGGCTCGGCTCTTATAATTAAGTACTTTCCTTTCTCTAAATCAAGTTTCGTAAGAATATCTGGATTAGGAATATAATCCGAAAGCCAAGCAATTTCATCTAGACCATTATATCTAATAATTTTATCTGAATCAGCATAAAGTTGTATATACCATTCTTTAGGTATGCATTCTGGAGTAATAATATTTCCTATGAATGGATGTATTAATTTACATACAGGTTCATTTCGTGGTTCGTCATTAATCCCTATTGAGGGTATTTTTAATCCATAAGCAATTCTTGTCCCTTCTACAGATAGAAATGTAACAAAATAATCTGGTAAGAATTTTTTTATTATTGGGAAAAGTCTATTCAAGCGATCTATATATGTTTCTAATTTGTTTTCTAATTTTTCACCACCATGCTTTCCAATTTTTTTATGTCTTATTTTAAAATCTTCTAGAATTTGGTAGGTAGAATCATAATCCCGAGCTGTTATTAATAACTCTGAACCTTCATTTTCAAACATTTTATGTAGTGAATTAAACATAATGGCAGTTTTGGGTTGTTCAATGTCGATCCAAATTCTTTTTCCAGAAAGACTCATAGTAGGCACTAAAATGATATAATATTTTAATACTTTTTATTAGTGAAAATATTTTTATTAGAAAATATAACACTTAATGGGATTTTTGATAAATTAAAATCTTTTTTATCTATAAATGAAAATTTAGATCATTTCATGCAAATACAAGGATTAGATCTGCATTTAATACACTTTCCAGGATATTTTTCTGATAATGCAAATTCAAGATCAATATCAAGTAAATTTGCTAGAGAGCATGTCCAAGCAATAATATCAGATAATTCTTCTGAAGCTTTTGATATTTCTATTTCCTTATTATTTAAAATACGAGCAAATTCACCAATTTCTTCGACCAACCAAATAAAAGTAGCACTTATACCTCTAGATAGATCTTGTTTAAAATAAAGTTCTTTAATTAAATTTTGTAATTCAGAAATTTTCATATGAATTCAATATTAATTATCAAGCATAAAATTAAGTGAATTTTATCCACCAGCAGGGGTAAATAACCAATTAAAAATACCTAGATGTGCTAGAATTACAATTAAAATCAAAGCAATTGATAATATAACAGTACTAATAGGTCCTATCTTAATTCCCACTGAGCTATCTTGAAAGAATCTCATTAATCCAGCACCTCCCATTGGCATAGGGGCAGTTCCACTTCTCCTTTTTTTACGTCTTGATTGAGCTCGGCGAGATGACATAGAAATATACTAATTTCTAAATAAATTATATGTTAAAGTAATTGCTAGAAACATATAAAATTTTATCTTGAAATATAAAACTAATTTTAATAAATTTTTTTATGTTTTATTAATTAATTTTAGATAATTTAAGAAAATAAAGATAGTCTCATGTTAAAAAGAGAAAAATTATTTTTACTTTTCACTGGAATTCTATTGTTCACCCTAACATTTTCATTAATAGATGATAAAGAAACAGAATATATGAGTTATGACAATAACAACAATTTAATGATTTCCTCAAGTTTAGAGGGAATAGAAAACGTAGTGATTACTAAAACTATTCGAGAAGCTAATATTAGTAGTTATGGGTTATTGGTTTTTGAAGATTATTTAACAATTAAAAATTTAAATAATAATCCAATTTCCTCAATATTTTTTGGAATCCCAACATATGAAGCTGAAGATCTGATATTTTTTGAAGCTTCTGGAATAAATAAAAATACTTTATTTGCTGAACGTTCTTCGACGATAATGAATGGATATGAAATGATAGTAATCTATTTTAATTCTCCGTTATTACCACATCAAACAACAACTATTAGAGTAAAGTATATCTATAAAGACGTAATATCATACTTTTTTATAGATATTCAACATGTAGATTTGCTAGTTAGTGTTTATCCAATTTTACCTTATAGAATGGAAGGTGAAATAAAAACAACATTTGGATACCCTAGTTCTGGAAAAGATGTTCAACCAGATTGGGGTACTGACAGTCCTGGGATTGACAGAATCTTTTTCTTTTTTGATGATATCAAGGATGAAATTGGAGATGATTTTATAACCCCGTTTATGGAAAATTTAGGTAATAAAATGGTTGTAAGGATATCTTTTACTGACGATACACAAACAAAAACAGAAATGAAAAAAATAAACCGTGATATATTTATCTCACCTTGGGGAATATTAAGGATTAAAGAAGAATTCACAATCGAAAATCTTGGAGAAATTGATTTTTACTCTTTTTCACTAAGTATTCCTCAAGATGCTACAAACCTCTACGTTTCTGATGATTTAGGAGAAATATTAGGTGTGACCATTGAAAACTCAATAGTGACAATTAATTTATTAGATAATAGGGTAAAGATGACACCTGGTTCAATATTTAATTTCAAGGTGGAATATAATCTACCATTTGAAAATTATGTTTCATTAAATTGGTTCCAGGAATCAGTAAAAATAGATTTATTAACCACTCTATTTAACTATTTAGGAAGAGATCAGACTATAAATGTAATAATTGATGGTTGTTATAATATTGAATCAATTACTGAATTTCCAGATGCTATTAAAAAAGTTAGGGGAGCTACCGTACTTGTATATAAATCAGATTTTGTATCTCCTTTTGAAAATAAGATAATTCAGTTCACATTTACTATAGATCTCTTTAATATGCTTTTAAGACCAATTATGATTACATTATTAATAGCAATAATTACTTCAGTTTTCGTTTTAATAATTAAAACAAGGAAGAAAGAACGTGATAAAGCAATAATAATTAGAGAAATTATTCCTATTAGCGAAATTAGAGAGTTTTGTTCTTTATATGAAGAGAAAAATGCTTTAACCTTAGAAATTAGACAAGCAGAAGAAGATACAAAACGAAAAAAAATAGCAAAAAAAACATATAAAAATATTTTAAATAAAAATACTTCTAAAATTGATGAACTGCAAAAAGAGATAATTCCATTTAAAAAAATCATAATTAGTACAAATGAAGTTTTTGAAAACATCATAAAAAAGTTAGATATTTTAGAAGCAGAAAGAATAAGTGTAAAAGATAGTTTAAATCTTCTAGAATCGAGATATAAGAGAGGTAGATTGCCTTCTAGAGCCGCCTATTTGAAATTATCAGATGATTTCAAAAAACGAACAAGAAAAATTGATAGAACGATTGATAAATTGATTCAACAATTAAGTAGTTATCTTTTATAAAATTTCATTATATGTGTAAAAATTCATGAAACCATGGCTTTTTGAGATATTAGCATGCCCTATTGATAAATTCTTTCCATTAAAATTATATATTTTTTCTTTTGAAAATAAATCAGAAGAATTTCAATTTATAATTGATATTTATAATAACCGAGATCTCGATTTTATCAAAAATGAAGGAGTAATTGACATACTAGATGAAGATGGAGAGATTTATCTGAGGGATAATGTAGTCATTGAAAAAACAAAACTCTCAAATTATCTTGAGCAAATTATTTCGAGTTTAGATGAATTTGAAAACATTATTGACAAATCAACTAATAAAATAAGTAAGAACTGTTTTAAAATTATAAATTCCAAAGTAAAACAAAAATTATTAGAATTTAGAGAAAAACATAATTTGTATGAACTTGATACAATAATACCAGAGTTGTATTTTATAAATAAAATTAAATTGGATATTGAAATTAAAACCGGTATACTATTCTGTGAAAAATGCATGCGTTGGTATCCCATTATAGATACTATTCCACAGATGTTACCCGATAAATATCGTGATGAAAAACAAGAAATTGAATTCCTTAAAACCAATAAAAATTTATTAAATGATAAATTCTTTGATAAAGATCTAAACCCATTTAGTATATAAAAAACTTAAAAGATGCTAAAAATAAATCATACGATTCAAAATCTTAGCCCGGTGGTGTAGATTAATACAGGATTCTTGTATTAAGTAATATGGCCAAGCATTTGGGGCTTTGAACCCCGCGACTATATTCCCCACTATGAGGCGTATAGCGAACACGGTTCGAATCCGTGCCGGGCTATTAATTTTTATCATCCTATTTTAAAAAATAAAAAATTTTAATAGATTAAAAATTTTAATTCTTTATCTCGACGATCTGTAATATAAACAAGAGTTATCAAAAAATATATGTTATATTAAAGAAAAATGCAATTTCTCTCTGATTTGAACTGGGGTATCTTGGAAATTATTTTTTTAATAATAATTTTTATAATTGGATTTTTAGTCACTTATATTGTCCTTCCTTTTATAATAAAATTTATGCAAAAAAGACATTATTTAGGAATTGACATTCATAAAAATACACATCCCGAAGTTGCAGAATCTGGTGGACTTGCTATAATAATTGGGTTCACAGCGACCTTTATTTTTTTAATGTTATTTTTTCCTTCTTTTATTCGAGAAATTTTCATATTTTTTTTAACCGTTATATTATCTGGTATTATAGGATTTATTGATGATAGAAAAAAATTACGTTCTCGTTATAAAATTATTTTATCAATTTTTACTGGTGGAATTATTTTCATTGCGAATTTATTTGGATTTATAACAATCTCTTCTCCAACTATTCCTATCATAGATAGAACAAGATTAACCATCATTTATCCCTTTTTAGTACCAATAATTATAGCAGTTTTTGTTAATACAGTAAATATGTTAGAAGGATATAATGGTGAAGGATCTGGGACTTGTTTAATTGCTGTGTGTTTTTTGTTTATTTGTGGGTTAATATGGGATTCTGCTGAAGCAATAATTTTTACCATTCCTATTATTGCCATCTTAATCCCCTTTTTCTTAAGTAATAAATATCCTGCTAAAATCTTTCCAGGAGATATAGGAACTTTAAGCATGGGGGCAATGATTGCATGCATCATGTTATTTGGCTCATTAGAAGTCGCTACATTTTGTGCGCTCTTAATTCATATATTTAACAGTTTTTATTACATTTATTCCATACGTGGATTTTTTGAGAGTAGTAGTGATGTGAGAGAAAGTAAAGAAGATATAATTTTACTTAAAGATGATCGAATAAAAGCTTCAGATCAAAAAGATGCTGTTTTAACCTTGCCCCGATTAATATTAGCAAGAGGACCATTAACAGAACCAGAATTAGTAAAAAACTTTTATGCTATTTCAATAATATGTGGTTTTTTTTCGATATTATCAATCCTGCTTATGCAAGTGACTTTAGATAACCTTAATATATATATATTAATTGTTACATTTTTCACATTGTTAATCCCTACTATTTTATTGCTATATAAATTCCCCAGAATCAGAGGAATAATCATTTTAATGATAATTTTATTAATTTTTATCTTGTTCTTCCTGTTTTTTCTCGAAATTGTAATAATGCCGCTTCCATTAGGGTATATCGACCTTAAAATAATACAAATTCCAATTGATATATTAATTTCCTTAATTCTGGTAATTCCATTATTATTACTATGGTATTTTATGACAATAAAGTATTTCTGGTTAGAAATTGGTAGAATTAGAAAAAATGAAATCAAAATGTAAAAGAGTAAATTACTAATTAATGTTTTAAACAAAAAATATTCATAAAAATAAAAGGTATTTTCTTTGAAGAAAAAATTCCGGTATTTCCTTTTAATTATTTATCTTTTCTTTTCAAATGGAATATTTTTTTTAGTAAATTCATTAACATTCAAATTTGAATTATCAACACTTCTACTTGATTGGGTTTTTGTGATAACATTCATTTTATATTTATTAACTATTGAGGAGTTTTATCAATGGGCAAAAAATGGTAAAAGGAGTGAAATGAGTGATATTGTTGCCATATTTTTCTTCTTTTTTCTTCTTTTTTTCTTTTCAAAAGATTTTTTAACATCGATAATGGGTGCATTCTCAATATATTTATGGATAGGAATTTTCGAATTAAAGGATTATCCTGTACTAAATAAAGTTTTAATAATATCTCTTGTAACTTATAATGTCATTTTTATTGCTGGCTTATTTTCCTTCTATTTAGATGATCCATTTTATATTAACACTAGTTTCGCTTTTTCTTTTTGGATTATTCTTATTATGGGTTTTATACTTTTCGGAAGAAAATATTTAGTCATTTGGCGATTTATGAGCCCTGAATATTTAACACTATTTTTATACATAATTGCTTGGTTAACTGTAGTTTTTGTCAATCAATATACACCATTTACTTTTATCGTGAATAAACCAATTGTTTCTAATGAATTTACAATTCTCGATTTTTTCACGAATGTTTACTTTATTTTGATAACAGTTAATTGGATTATATATTTTTTCTCGGGTATGATTTTAGATAAATTATTAGGTATCAAGAAAGTAAAAGATGAAAACTTATTGAATATAGTCAATAAAATAAAAAAAGATATTGGAATAAAAGGAAAAGTTAAAGTGGGTATTGGAAAATATCCAATATTAAATGCTATGGCATATGGACCAGCAATTGATAAGAGAATTGCTATTATTGCTGATGATATAAGACAAATTCCTAATGATGAATTAAAGGGCATTTTAGCACATGAATTAGCACATACAAAAGGAAAACACACTCTTATTTTAACTATTATTACATCGGTTGACCTTATTGCAAGAATGCTTCTTGGTATCCCCGCTACATATTATGATTATACTTTTGGAAACCCGCAACTTCCAATGATTAATTTTATAATTTTAAATCTAATAATATTTATACTACTTTTTATATTTGTCAGAATACTTGAAGGAAAAGCAGATTTAAAAGTAAAAAAAATTGGATATGCTAATGAACTTGCCAAAGCTCTTTATAACTTAGAAAGCTTTTATGCAACAGGTCGAGAAATTGGATTGAACACCATGCTTTTAAGTGAAGAAAAAATCACGAAGGATAATCAGCTTTTAGATTATATGAATACAGCCATTTATTTAAATCGTTCAATGATTAAGCCATCAAAAGCATCACTTTTATCTAATTTAATTAATTCACACCCTCTAAGTTATTATAGAATTGCAGCAATATTAGGTAATGAAATTAAACCATTGAAGGAAGCAATTCTTCCTTTCATCTGCTTAAAAAAATCTAAACAAAAAAAATTTGCTCTAAAATTCGAGGAGGCAAGAGAACAATTTAAACTCATAGCAAATCAAAAATTTAAAGAATTATTTAAAATAACTGATATTTCTTCCTTGATGAATAATATAAAAAGAAAAGAAATATATAAATTTGATATCCAAAAAGAATTTCTTTTTAAAAATTATATTACAGAAGAATTAATTATTGGTAAATTAGAAGATGTTAAATTTTCCGATGATATTACCGAGCCCGATAAATATATTATCACAAATTTAAAAACTAATCAAACAGAAGTCTTGGCTTCATCAATGTATTCTCGTAGAAAGTATAATTTGAATGATTCTTATTTTCTACATAAAGATGATTTACTTACATTGGCCAATCTTAAATTAAATACCAATAATAAAGATGGATATTATATATTTATTGACAAAAATAAAAAAGAGGTCCTTAAGTCAATTTCAAAAACGAAATTATCAAATTCAGTTTCTCTTATTAAAGATTTTAAAAATCATGAAATTTTCCTAAAAATAAAAGGAGAGTTAAAAATTGTTAAATGCACTGACATTATTCCGAGTAAAAAATTGGGAGAATTTCTAATAGAGATCTCTTCTTTTGAAGATTTAGAAGAAAAAATTATTAAATATCCTATCGATGATCTAATAATTCGACCAAAAAAAATAAATTTAAATATAAGCCGAAGTTCTAGTTTCCGGGATTCTGAAATTAAAATAATAAAATGGGTGTCTAAGCAAAAAATTTTAACTTATATCTTCCTTAAAAAACCCGTTAATAATATGGAATTAGGCTTTATCCAGGATATAGTAATGAATAAGCAAAATTTTAAGAAAAATACTATTGAGACTAAAAACGATAACAAAGATATTGTACAAATTGTAAATATCTTTGGAAAGGAGATTAAAATTCCTTATAAGGAAATAGAAATGATAAGTTTTGAATATAATAGTGCTATTATACAAATAAAATCAGCAACAAGCTTTGCTAGTCGTTTAGGATATAAAGTTTTAAAGAAATTCAAACCAGAAAGAATTATTATAACTTAATAAACTTTAATATTAATGAGCCTTTCAAAATTTTTATTATGATGAGCAAAATTAAAAGTATTTTTTATCTTTTACGCATTCGGCAATATTATAAAAATCTTATGGTATTTGTAGGGATTTTCTTTAGTCAGAGACTATTTGAACCATCCCTTTATTTCACTTTGTTAATTGGTTTTATAATCTTATGTTGTACCTCCTCATTTAATTATATAATCAATGATATACGAGATATTAAAAAAGACAGAATTCACCCAGAAAAGATGAGAAAAAAACCTCTCGCTTCAGGAGATCTTCCTATTTTTTTTGCTATATTATTACTTATAATTTTAGTAGGATTGATTACGGTACTTCTGATATTTTTTCTACCCAATTTAGGTTTAATTATGTTTATAATTCTAATAATAGTATCAGGACAACTGTATAATTGTATATTTAAAAATTATGCATTTATCGATATATTAGTTCTATCCTTAGGATATTTATGGAGAGCATTAGCAGGGTGCGCAATAATAAAAGAATATGTCTCTGCTTGGTTATTTCTAGCTATATTTGAAATCGCAATGTTCTTAAGTATTGCAAAAAGGAAAGGAGACTTAATGCTCTTAGGAAATGATAAAGCAATTGAACATAAAAGAGTATATGATCAATATTCTCTCAAACTATTAGATAATTTTCATATAATCATTGCTGGCTCTTTATTTATGACATATTCTCTTTATCTAATCTTGAAATTTAATTTATTTGAACAAGGTGCCGAATTTCATGAATTTATAGCAATATTAACAATACCCCTCGCACTTTATCTAATAATGAGATATATGTATTTAACTTCATCTAAACCAGAAATCGCACGTAGTGCAGAACGTGCATTTTTCGATAAAGGAATTATTATTGCAGCGCTTACATTATTAATAATTTTATTTATGTCCTTCTATTTCAATATTATTATTGAAATCTTTAATTAATAATACTTTATTCCCATTTTATTCCCATTTTTTTATTTTTTAAGATTATTAATATAAAATTTAATTTTGATTTGGAAAAAATAGTTTCTGTAAAATTGATGGATTTATTTATATAAAAAGGATGATTCTGTAATTATTCACATAAAAACGGATAATAACAAAGTCTTTTTTATTAAAGAAACAATTTAAAAATCTATTAGAATTTCATAAAATAATAAAAAAAAAAAGATAAAACTTATAAGTTTACGAATTTAAGAATCTATTTAACAACAAATCTAATAAAAAATTTAAAAAAAACCACAAAATTATACGTGATTTTAATATGGAAATGGAAAAGAAAAACTTAGCAATAATTATATTAGCTATTGTTTTAGCAGCATCCGGTGTTGGAAATATTTTTCTTGCCATACAAATGGGTCTTGTTGAATTTGTACCCCCTCCAATGGACCAATCACTTGTTTTCGCAACAATTGCAGGTCCTACTGACATGGATCCGCACTTGTGTTATGATACAGCTGGAGGAGATGTAATTTCCCAAATTTGTCAAGGATTATATAAATTTGACGTAACAGATCCTGCATACCCCTTACTTCCAGTACTAGCAACAGATCTTCCTAGCGTAAGTGGTTTGGAAATAACCATTCCGCTTAGAACAGGAGTCTTCTTTTCAGATGGAACAGCTTGGAATGCAGCCGCAGCAAAATGGAACTTTGATAGAATGATGTTTATGTTGAATTATTCTGGAAACCAATTCCTCGAAGCCCCATGGAATGTCCCACTTAACGATTCCTTAGGAGTAGCTAAATGGTCATCATTATATACATTAGGTGGCGTACCTGTCATCAACAGAACAGAAGTTGTTGATACCTACACAGTAAAACTGATAATGAATTATGCTAAAGCATCATTCATTAGTTTATTGAATTTTCACGCTGCTTATATGATCTCACCTACAGCTACAGAAGCCCAAGGGAAAAAATTTAACTACCTTACATACGCCGATGGTGACACTTTAGTTGGAACTGGTCCTTTTAAATTCCAAAATTACTTTACCGATATTCAGGTAAAGTTTACTCGTAACGACAATTATTGGGAGGGACCTGCAACACTAACAAACTTAACATTCTGGATAATTCAGGATGATATTGCATTGAATACAGCAGTATTAGCTGGTGACATTGATTTATATGACGCCCCGCTTCCATCTTTCTATGATCAATTTGAGGCTGATCCTGATATCACCCTCTTGGAAGCCGGACCTACTGTAAATACGAACTATATGGGATTTAATGGTTATATGGTAAATACAACCTTCAGAAAAGCAATCTCATATGCAGTTAATTACTCGTATTGTATCGATGTAATTATGGAAGGTGAAGCTTACAGACTGAAATCTCCAATCCCAACAGGGATTCCACTGTCAAATTACAACTTCAATTATGCTACATTTGACCGTGCGTATGCCCAATCAATTATGCAATCTATGGGATATGGAGTTGGCTTTACCACAGATACTCAATGGACCACAGTAGCAGATGCGGGAGGTTGGGGATTTGGATGGAATATTACCGCCCAATCTGAAGGTACAATCCGAAGAGATTTCGCTTTACGATTTTCAGATGATCTAAGATATATAGGGATTGATGCTCCTGTAGTACAAATTCCGTTCTGGGATATAATCTCATGCATGCAATTTGATACTGGAGCTTTAAGAAGAGATTTAATCCCAATGTATTTACTTGGATGGGCTCCTGATTACATAGATCCAGAAAATTACATTACACCATTGTTCAGCAATACATCTGCAATTTGGGTTAATACCTGGGATCATGCATTAGAAGTATTAATGCTCAATGGAGAGACAACAGTCGATCCTGTTGCCAGAACTCTAATTTATAACCAGATTCAACAAAAATTAGTCGAAGAACTCTACTTCTTTGTATTTATTACCTCAGGTAAGAACTACGATGTATACCAGAACTACGTTCACGGATGGGTTCCAAATGCTATTGCTCGACTTGACCTATACTCGGTCTATCTCGCATAAATTAATCGATAGCTAAAATAAAAAAGATAAATAGAAATTTTAAATTTTAATTTTTTTTTTTTCTTCCTTGTAATGTTTCTAATAACTGATTTAATTTATTGGATGAGTTAAAAATCCCAATTTTTAAATCCTCTTGTAAATATAAATTTTTTAAAAATACTCTCGCACGAATCAGTTTTCATTTTAATATTTTTAACTCAAAATTTATTAGCATTCCAGTAATGCCAATTCCAATGAGAATTGATAAATAACTAATGAAGCGGCAATTCATTTTTTAATGTTTGATTTTAAAGGATTAATTAATTTTTAAAAAAAAGAATTTTTGTCAATATAGAATTGTTTTTTTTGGAATTAGAAATTTGAAAAATTGAGCAAACAAATAATATGAAGAAATAATTGATCTTCCTTTATAAAAAGAATTTATATTTAAAATGTTTGATAATTCTAAGCTTTTATTTACTAAAATCCTCTACTCAACCGAGAATTTTAGAATAATACTTTCAGAATTTATATTACTATTTTCTTACATTAAAAAAAATTTTGATCCAACACAAGAAAAATACATAGTAAAACTATCTCAATTTTGTGATACGATTAAATATTTTGAAGAAAGGTTAAAAACAAAACACAATGTAAATTGTGAATAAATATTTATAAGTTTTCAACTTTGAAAATCTATTTAACAACAAATTTAATTAAAAAAAAAAAAACCACAAAATTATACGTGATTTTAACATGGAACTAGAAAAGAAAAATTTAGCAATAATAATCTTAGCAATTGTTTTAGCAGCATCCGGTGTAGGGAATATTTTTCTTGCCATACAAATGGGTCTTGTTGAATTTGTACCTCCTCCAATGGACCAATCACTTGTTTTCGCAACAATCACAGGTCCTTCTGATATGGATCCGCATTTATGTTACGATAACGCTGGGGGACAGGTAATTGAACAAATTTTAGAAGGATTCTATAAATTTGACGTAACAGATCCTGCATATCCATTACTTCCAGTACTTGCCTCTGATCTTCCTAGCGTAAGTGGTTTAGAAATAACCATTCCTCTAAGGACAGGTATCACATTTTCAGACGGAACAGCTTGGAATGCAGCCGCAGCAAAATGGAACCTTGATAGAATGATGTTTATGTTGAATTATTCTGGAAACCAATTTTTAGAAGCCCCATGGAATGTACCACTTAATGATTCCCTAGGAATAGCTAAATGGTCAGCACTATATACTTTAGGTGGCGTACCTGTTATCAATAGAACAGAAGTTGTTGACACCTACACAGTAAAACTTGTAATGAATTATGCTAAAGCATCATTCATTAGTTTATTGAATTTTTGGGCTGCCTATATGATGTCACCTACTGCTACAGAAGCTCAAGGGAAAAAATTTAACTACCTCACATACGCCGATGGTGACACTTTAATTGGAACTGGCCCATTTAAATTCCAAAATTACTTCACCAATATTCAGGTAAAGTTTACTCGTAACGACAATTATTGGCAGGGACCTGCAGCTCTAACAAACATAACATTCTGGATAATTCAGGATGATATTGCATTGAATACAGCAGTATTAGCTGGTGATATTGACTTATATAATGCTCCACATCCTGCTTTCTACGATCAATTTGAGGCTGATCCTGATATCACCCTCTTGGAAGCCGGACCTAATGTAAATACGAACTATATGGGATTTAATGGTTATATGGTGAATACTACCTTCAGAAAAGCAATCTCATATGCTGTCAACTATTCGTATGCAATCGATGTAATTATGGAAGGTGAAGCTTATAGATTGAAATCTCCAATCCCAACAGGTATTCCACTGTCAAATTACAACTTCAATTATGCTACATTTGACCGTGCGTATGCCCAATCAATTATGCAATCTATGGGATATGGAGTTGGCTTTACCACAGATACTCAATGGACCACAGTAGCAGATGCGGGAGGTTGGGGATTTGGATGGAATATTACCGCCCAATCTGAAGGTACAATCCGAAGAGATTTCGCTTTACGATTTTCAGATGATCTAAGATATATAGGGATTGATGCTCCTGTAGTACAAATTCCGTTCTGGGATATAATCTCATGCATGCAATTTGATACTGGACCTTTAAGAAGAGATTTAATCCCAATGTATATGCTTGGATGGGCTCCTGATTATATAGATCCAGAAA
>JBHLLP010000052.1:0-23649 GCA_048885525.1 Candidatus Hermodarchaeota archaeon
TTCAGGTCGTTGGAAAATCAACATTATTATTATCTCATCAGAATGAAGGGGATGAGATATTGGATGTTGTAGGTCCATTAGGAAATAGAATACATGGTGAGAAATACGAGAATCCTATAGTTATAATTGGAGGTGGCGTTGGAATTGCACCTTGCTATCCACAAGCAAAAGAATTAAAACAAGTAGGTAATAGGGTTATTTCCATACTAGGAGCTCGTACAAAAGATCTAATATTTTGGAGAGAGAGAATGGCTGATGTCAGTGAAAGAGTTATAATTTGTACTAATGATGGAACCGAGGGAATTGAAGGATTTGTAACAAAACCACTAAGAGAAATAATTAAAAATGAGAAAATTAGCTTGGTTATCGCAATAGGACCTATGATAATGATGAAAAACGTTGCAGAACTGACAAGTGGTATTGAAGGGTTACCAAAGGTAAAAACATATGTATCATTAAATACAATAATGGTAGATGGTACCGGAATGTGTGGAGGATGTCGATTCCCTGCAAAAGATGGTGAAATACATTTTGCTTGTGTTGAGGGTCCTGATGTAGATGGTCATATTGTAGACTTTGATATTTTGTTAAATAGAGAAAAAAGATTTGGTGAATTTGAAAAAGAATCTTATGACATCTACAAAAAAGAATGTAAGAATTTAAGAATCGGATAAAAGAGGGAAATATATTATGAAGATTCCAAGACAAAAAATGAGAGAACAAGATCCTTTTGAAAGAACTCATAATTTTTCTGAAGTTGCGTTAGGGTTCACTGAAGAAATGGCTAAAACGGAAGTAGAAAGATGTCTCCAATGTGGTGATCCTAAATGTGTAGATGGATGTCCTGTTAATATTGATATCCCTGAATTTATCGGATTAATTAAAGAAGATAATTTACTAGGAGCAATTCGTAGTATAAAAGACTATAATATATTGCCTGCAATATGTGGACGAGTTTGCCCTCAAGAAGTCCAATGTGAAAAAGCTTGCATCTTAAGTAAAAGATGGGAACCTGTAGCAATTGGAGCACTTGAGAGATATGTTGCAGACTGGGAACGAAAGAATCAATTAAAGGAGTGTCCAGATTGTGAAGCTTCAAATAATATAAAAGTTGCGGTAATCGGATCAGGACCAGCTGGTCTCACTTGCGCTGCTGATCTTGCAAGATATGGCTTTGAAGTAACAATTTTCGAAGCATTTCATAAAGGGGGAGGTGTGTTAGTATATGGGATACCAGAATTTAGATTACCGAAAGAAATTGTTGAAGACGAAATTGAGACACTAAAAATGATAGGAGTTAATGTGGAATATAATAGAATAATTGGAAAAACATTGACTCTAGATGATTTGAAAGAACTAGGTTTTAAAGCTTTTTTTATAGGTGTAGGGGCAGGATTACCTTCAATGAGAAAAATTCCGGGAATGAATCTAAATGGTGTCCTAACAGCGAACGAATTCTTAACACGAACAAATTTAATGAAAGCATATAAATTTCCGGAATATGATACTCCCGTTAAAATAGGAAAAGTTATTACTGTCATTGGTGGCGGTAATACTGCTTTAGATTCTGCACGTGTTGCATTACGACTCGGAGCAGAGAAAGTTATAATTGTGTATAGACGTACTGAGGCTGAAATGCCTGCTAGAAGAGAGGAATATCATCATGCTGTAGAAGAAGGAATTGAATTTCAATTTTTATCAAATCCAGTAAGATTTTTAGGGGATAATAATGGAAATGTTGATAAGATAGAAGTTCTTAAAATGCAACTAGGAGAACCTGATGCTTCAGGAAGACCAAGACCAATTCCTATTGAAAATTCTGAGTATTTAATTAATTGTGATACTCTTATTTTAGCAATTGGTACGAACGCAAATCCAATATTAACAAAATCAATTCCTGAATTAAAATTGACTAAATGGGGTTATATCGAAGCTGATGACGATGGGAAAACAAATATGGAAGGGATTTTTGCTGGTGGTGATATAGTAACAGGGTCAGCAACAGTTATTTCCGCCATGGGTGCAGGTCGTAAGGCAGCTAAAGCTATGAATGAATATTTAAGATCAAAATTTCTGTAAAATATTAGAATCCTGTTCTTTTATATTAAACACACCCAATAAGTGGGAAAGATTTGGGATTCTCTTCAAAGTAAACTTTAATTTCTATTACTTTATTTAAATAATTATTATTCAATTTAATTAAATAGAAATATAAAATTTCTTCAGAAAAATTATATTTACTATTGCTGAAATTGAAAAAAATTCAACTTAACAGAGAATTAAAACGAGTGAACTTTAAAAATGAGTGAAATTTTAGATCCATTCAAAATTTCTCAAAAACAACTTTCTGATGCATGTGAACTAGCTGATTATGATGCTGATATTTATAATGCTTTAAGTGAACCAGAGAGATTTGTTGAAATTAAGATTACAATGAAGATGGATAATGGTAGGTTAAAAACTTTTAAAGGTTTTCGATCTCAATATAATTCCGCTAGAGGTCCTATGAAAGGAGGAATAAGATGGCATCCTGAGGAAAGTGCTTCTTTAGTAAAGGCTTTATCAGCTTGGATGACATGGAAAACAGCATGCGTAGATATCCCCTTAGGTGGTGCGAAAGGAGGAATTATCTGTGATCCAAAAGGGATGAGTGATAGAGAACTTGAAACTCTCGCAAGGGGTTACATTAGACACCTTGCTGACTTTATCGGGCCAGCTATTGATGTACCTGCTCCAGATGTCTATACTAATCCTCAAATAATGGCATGGATGATGGATGAGTATGAGAATATAGTCCGAAGACATGCACCCTCAGTTATTACGGGAAAGCCTTTACCATTGGGAGGAAGTGCAGGACGTTCAATAGCGACAGCAAAAGGAGGAATCTTTACTATTAGAGAGGCAGCGAGTGATATTGGTTTAGATTTAAATGGAGCAACAGTGGTAATTCAAGGATATGGAAATGCTGGTTCTTGGGCGGCAAAACTACTTAAAGATGATTTTAACTGTAAAGTAATAGCTGTCTCTGATTCTAAAGGCGGTATTTATAATAAAGATGGAATAGATCCTAATGCTGCTGGAGAATTTAAAGAAAAAACACGATCAGTGGTTGGTTTAAAAAATACTAAAGAAATATCAAATGAAGAATTATTAGAATTAGAATGTGATGTGTTGGTTCCTGCAGCACTTGAAAATGTGATTACAAGGAAAAATGCGGATAATATAGACACAAAAATAATTGCTGAACTTGCTAATGGTCCAACAACCCCAGATGCAGACAAAACTCTATTTGAAAAAGGTATACTTTTAATTCCAGATTTTCTATGTAATGCTGGTGGGGTTACCGTTTCCTATTTTGAAATGGTGCAAGGATATTATCGATATTTCTGGACGGAGAGAGAAGTTTTTGAAGCATTAGATAGAGTTATGACAAGAGCTTATCGTTCAACAGTTGAACAATCTCAAAAATACAACACCCATAATCGCATGGGTGCGTATATGATATCTCTTGAACGTGTTATTGAAGCTATGCGTTTGAGAGGTTGGTTATAACAAAATAATATTTATATTTTTCTTTTTTCTAATCTCTATTATTCTATCCAAATATTGGAACTAAAATTAGCAAAAATATTATTGAAATCCCTAAATGTATTAAAGCAAAAGACCCTCCCATTTTCAACAAACGTTTATAGCTCATATTTTCTACTCCAGAATCTCTTGCTATTTTTAAAGTCATCATATCGCAAGCAGCACCTTGAGGAATAAAGTTACCTCCAAGATTAATACCAATGATAAAAGAAAAAAATAAGGGAACTGAACTAAAATCACTAATTAAAGTTTGTACTATTGGTATAAAAATTAAGGCAGTTGGTGTATTAGCGACTATCCCTGAGATGAGACTAATAATTATAAGGAGAAAAAATGATATTAAAAAGGGATTAAAAGTTTCGAAAGGAATTGATGCAATTAACTCAGCAAAACCAGCTTCCAACATACACCCTATTACAACATACAAACTAATAAAGAAAAAAATAATTTCCCATTCAATATCCCTTAGAAGTTCACTCATAGATTTTTTTGTATAACTTTTATTTACTAACACTAGAACTAAGGCGGAAAATACTGCTGTTAGGTACAGTAATGGTAGGGAAACAAATAAAATAATTGTTATAATTATTGCAATACTATTAAAGTAAAACATTTTTTTATTTTTCACCATAATGTCTGTATCTACTAAATCTATTACAAATTTTTTTTGAAGATCTTCAATTTTTGGTTCTTTCCTTAAAAAAAATCTGTCTATTAAAAATATGGTTATAAATAATAAAAAAAAAGAAAAGATCCAATAATACTGGATGAAATATAATGTATCAAGATGAAATGCGGTTGAAATTATAATATTTTCTCCGCTTGAGAATGGAGTAATTATAGAACCAATATTGATACATATAGTCATTCCTAAAAGATAGGTTCCCGCCCTAATTTTTAGAAAATGACAAAGTCTTATTACAATTGGCGCTAAGATTAAAACAACCACAACATCGCTAATTATAGCTGCTAAAAGAGTTGTAATTATGCAAAGGAGCCAAAAGAAAATTCTTTGTTCACCTCTTGATAGTTTAAAAAGCTTAACTGCTACAAATTCTAATATATTTGAATCTTGGGCTATTTTGGTAATAATACTCATGCTTAATATGATGATAATTGCTTCCCATTCTATAGATAAAATGAAAGTATCTATTGTTGTCCCTACAACCAGAAATGTTATTGATGCAGCAATAAAGCAGCAGATCAAAGAAATAGCGACGAAATCAAGATTAGATTTTGTATAACTAATAATAATAGAGAAAAACAAAATGAAAATTATAATGAGTAATAGGGGTTCCATTATTTTTTGAAGTTAATTATTCGAAGTCAATTAATAAATTAAATAAATTTCTTTTAATAAATCTAATTAAAATAAGTCAGCTTTACTATAAAAGGAAAAACATTTAATTATTCAATGGAATTATTAAAATCTAATTTCAAAATATTGGAAATACTAAATAGATTGAAATTAACTCATTTTATTAGAAAAAGTTGCAATAAAAATGTAAACAAATTCAAATCATTCAGAAGACTAAAATTTGATAACAAATAATCAAAAATATTTTCTTTAATAAAATATTTTAAACTAGTGAAATATCCTTCTTCATTTTTAACTATCTCTACAATTCGCCTAATTAGATTTAGAATTAGTTTTTCTACAACATACACATCACTATTCATTGGATTTATGTTAATGACATTAAACCCTATTGTTCTTTCAAAAGTTATCTTACTCAACTCAGGACTTTTCTTTACAACATCCAGATTCGAATACATGTTAAACATCTCTTCTATTTGGGTATAAATAACATGCTTTTTCTTATCATCCAAATGGCCTTCTATTACATTGATGACTAAATTTAATATTTGCTGAAAAATTCCAAGAATATCAAAGAATTCAGCTACGGTTGTAATGCGTTCCGCTTGTTTCCACTGAGTATAATAATCATCAATTACTCCTTCGAAGGGTTGATAGATTTCAACATTTCCTGCCCATTTCCCTTTCCAACGATTTTTATCTTTTGCATATTGTTGAATGAATGTATGGCGTATTACATCTAAACGAGATCTTAATATATCTCCAGATACATCTTTAGAATCTGCTGCAATAAAAAGAAGATTAGTGTCTTTATCACTAATATATACCCACCTTAAGCCTCCCATCTCAATAGAATCTATTCCTTGTTTGAATTCAACAATCGTAAATTGATTTAGAGCAGTTAATAGTCCCTATACTAGGTCCTCGTTTACAGGAAAATCCATATATGGTTTATAAAGCAATGTAATTCCTGAGTCTCCTTCCAAGATCCATATATTCATTTTTTAATCCTATTTATTCAAATCACACTAATAAAAGTAAATCATTTATATTAATTAATAACTTTCATATCAATTTTATAATAAATCATCTAGAGAGTTGGTTTTTAACCATCGCTCTAAATTTCGTAACATCTCTGTGATTTTAGTTCGTAATGCAAGTTCTGCTGCTGCTCTTCCAATTAAACCAAGAAAATCACTACTTAGCGTAAAACTGTTTATAAAAACACCTATTTTCGACCTATTAGAAGAAAGTGCCTTTACTCGTATACGACCTTCTAATTCTCTAACATCTTTATTATTTCGAACATTCAATTCAATTAACCGTCCTTTTCCCTCCTCTTGATCACCCTTATCTTGTAAAACCAATTCACCTTCCATTTCAATTTTAATATTAATAATTTCATCTGTTATTTTAGTATACAATACGTTTGGGGCGATAAATTCTGCGTGCATTTTTTTAGCAGGGTTAACAGTTAGCCAAAATTCTGGTGTATAAAGTGCTTTTAAAAAAATATCTTTATTACAATTCTCAAATTCTACTACCTTTGAAATTAAATTAGCCGACACAGATAATCTACTAAATTTTAATTTTCTTAAATAAGTGAAATAAAGAAAGCTTATTATCTTTTTGAGTTTTTATTAATTATCTGACATAAAGAATTAAGTTAATCTGAATAATTTACTGCCTTCAATATCATTCTCTTCTTTACATTGAGGGCAAATCCAAATTTTATCATTTTTCTTAACAGAATTAATACATTCATGGCAGATAGCGATATCGCATATGCAATAATGTGTGTTTTCCATATCATTTACACAACTATTGCCACAGCTAAAACAAATAGGTGGAGTTCTTTCCGACATTTTTAAGCAATATTGGTTTTTAATTATTCTTTATTATACTTTTAATTTTAAGTATTATATTATTTTAATTATTAAATATTAGTTTTTTATTAATCATGGATAAGACAAGATCAACCATTCAATTATTAGCTTTAATTAGTATTTATTTTATTTATAAAGCAATAATGGGAATATTTACTAATAATAGCATTGAAGTTATGTTATGGTCTATAATTACGCTTGTTTATATAATTTCACTTATTATTCTATATTTTGTTATAAAGAAATGGGAATCAGAGAAGACTATATAAAGATCATTTCTTTTTTTTAAAAAAGTCTGGAATCATTCCATCAATACCAAGACTCTTTAGAAAAGTATCTCGAATGTTCATTTGAATTGTTAAATCTGACATTGCCTTCATAGTATCTTCTAACGCTTTTGAAAATTTATCACTGGCATCCTTGATTGCTTGAGAAGTTTTTTGTAAGGATTCTCTTATAGTGAGATTTGTTTCGTGTAATTCTTCTGTCAATCTTTCCATGCTACTTCTCATTTCAGAAAGTTCTTCTTTTAACTCTTTTATTCCCGCCATTTTTACCCACTATTCTCGTTTATTAAGCTAAATAAAAATTTAACATTTATTAAAATAATGAAAACTCGCTTTTTCTAAAATTAAAAAGGAAAAAAAACATAATTGATTCTTATAGAAGATTTGCAAAGATACTAAAACCACCAATCCATAAACAGAAACCTTGGACAAAGCAAAAGATCATTATAATAAAGGCAATAGGGGGCCAAGATAGAAATTTTGATACTTTCTGAAGTGTTCCAATATAAAATTTAGCGGTAAGACCCACTAAAATCGTTACAATGATAAATATTATTACAATAGCCCATTTTACTACCTTTGTTCCTATTAAATTCGTAACAGAATCCGGAATTATTAATGCAATAATAAATGCTGTGGCAGTTCCTGCTAAAAGTCCTAAAATGCTAGAAAGGGGTAAATCTGAAATTGGCTTGAAGAACATGGCTATACCAATAATTATTAAGAAAATAGATGTAAAATGGTTTGCTTCATCTGCCGTAACTGCTTCATATTTAAAACTTGGAGGTATATCCAATATCAAACTGACTACACCACTCCAAATAACGAAAATCCCTAGAATTAATCCTACATATGATAATCCTCTAAGAAATTTTGTAACATTAAATTGCTCCTCCACTTTTTTTTTGGTGAATGAGCCTCTTCGCTTCCTTTCAAATCCTAACCAAGTTATTGCCATTGCTCCACTTAAAACCATCATTATTGCTGCTGATTCAGCAACCCAATCAAAAAAACCTCGGATTACATCCCAATAGTCAAATAGCAATTAAATCACTTTTATGAAAGATTTAAATTAATTAAAAGTTGGATTTTGATATTAAAAATTTAATGAAAATTTGGTTTAAAAAAATAATAAAAATGTATTAATTTCCTTAATTGCTTCTTTATATAAAAAACTCTTAATTGTAACCAAACTAATGTCAGAATGGAAAAATAAATTAGATAATGATATTAATGAATCCTATTACAATGAGATTCGCTGTACTGGATGAGGTATTATTGACGGTTTTATCACATTTATAAAAAATATAAAAAAACGACGTCAAAAAAAAAAAGTAAACAAAAATTAAATTAAAAAATCTCAAGGAATAGATTATAAAATGTTAGGATCTAATCCTGTGAATTCCGTGTAGAATTCGAGATTAAAATAAACAATTTTAATCGATTTTATTGTTAATTAAAATTAACATCAATTTTTTTATAAAAAATGCTTCCATATAATTGAGTTTTTATTTTTTATAAACACTATTCTTTTATTATTTATTTCTCTTTGATGAATCAGTAAAATTAAAGGTTTTTAAACAATGGAAGATCAAGAAGATCATTTGAACCTTGAGTTAGATGATGATTGTTATAGTACCAGTTGAAATATGTTAACGATGTGGTACAGAAGAGCACAAAAAATCCAAAAAATGCGAGAAAAACAAAAACAAGAAAAATAATCTAAGAATCTCAAAGAATTAAATCGATAAATGCTAGGATTTAATTATAGGTTCTGCAAGAGCCTTGAGATAAAAAATACAATTTTTAAATCTTATTTTTTAAGGTTTCCCGGTCCTTCTCCTACTTTTCTATAAATGAATCCTTTTTCTTCAACAATTTTTTTATTAAATATATTTCTACCATCAATAATTATGGGAGTTCTTACCTTGCTTTTTAAATCGTCAAGATCAATGTTATAATATTCTTTATGATTTGTAGCAAAAATGAGAACATCGGCACCAGAAATAGCATTATCAAAATCATTAGTCAATTCCGTTGCATTATAATCTCGAGGTTTTACATATGGATCATGCGCAATAAAAGTTATATTGTGAGAATGATACATGTTTTTTAAGAATTTAACAATGTTTTCTGTTGGAGTATTACGAGTATCATCTGTATTTGCTTTATAAGAAACACCAAATAAAGCAATTTTAATATTGTCAACTATTTTATTTGATTCTCTAAATATATCTTCCATCAATTCTACTACATGATGAGGCATGAAATCATTCAATTCTCTTGCTTTTAACAAGATCTCTGAATTATATTTATATTTTGTATATGTACGATGACCATAATCGAGTAAGTGAGGATCTTTTGTAAGACAATGGCCTCCAACACCCGATCCCGGATAATGCATCATTCGATCATGCCTTTGATTTATTAATTCTATTATTTCGAAGATATTTCTATTAAAATCTTCGCATAATAATGCCATTTCATTAGAAAATGCAATATTAACATCTCTATAAGTATTTTCAATACATTTCGTCAATTCTGTTGTTAATGTATCAGTTACTCGCAAATCCTTTTTCACTACCTTCCCATATAAGAATTTCGCTTTTTCATTTGCTTCTTCGCATCCTCCTCCAATTACTCTTTCCATATCAGTTATATATTCAAGCATTTTCCCAGGCATAACTCGTTCGAATGAAAATACTAGATAGAAATCATCACATCTCTTCAAACCACTTCCTTCCTCTAATATCGGTTGAACAATATTATCTGTTGTACCTGGTGCTACAGTAGATTCAATTATTACTGTAGCTCCTTTCTTCAAATGCTTTGAAATTTTCTGAGAAACTTCTTTTAATGATTCATAACGAGGAATTTTAGAGTCCAAATCAACTGGGGTCTGAACATCAATGAGAATAAAATCAGCATTATCTACAGCTTCATATTTATCTGTAACTTTAAATTTTCCATTCTTTACCACCTTAGCTATTAAATCATCTAACCCTGGTTCTTCTCCTTCAAAAGGATTTTTCCCTTGATTAAGCCAGTCAATTTTCCACCCTGATCTTTTTGATCTACGCTGAATTCCTGTAACATAAAAATCATCTATATCTGCAAGTAATGCCGCCATAGGAATTCCAACATATCCCATTCCAACTACAACAATGTGAGTAGGCATTTTTGTTCTATAGTCAGCTTTATTATTATTTAAACCGTTAAAACTTTAAATTAACCATTATTCAAAAGATTTTATAAAAAAAAATAAAAATATTGAAATTGAAAGATTATTTTGGTTTCTTTTTATATGATGTACCTTTCACACCCCTGTATATTCCAGCTATTATTACTCCGGCAATGAATCCCCCTACATGGGCAAAATGGGCTGTTTGACCAACCCCAAATGGGTCCATCAATGAATATATGGCATAAATCAATTCAGCTATGAAATATGTTAAAATAAAAAAACCAGCACTTACTCTTCGCATAAATAACGTTCCAGGAAGATAAAATCTATTACCAGGAAAAAGAATTAGATAAACACCCATAAGTCCAAATATCGCTCCAGAGGCTCCTAAAGAAGGAATCATGTCAAATCCAGGTATTGGAATAATTAAAGTGCTCACAGCATGAAGTAAACTACCGCAAATTCCTGAGACAAAATATGTGATTAAGTATAGGACATGACCCATGGCATGTTCACAATTATCAGTTATTACAATAAAAAACCACATATTCATGATAATGTGCAAATAGTCGCCATGCATAAACATCGAAGTAAATAAAGTCCACCAATTACGACCTGCAAAAAAATCTGCCGGTACAAAAGCGTATTCTATATATATTTGCCCTGCTGGATCTAAGAGTTGCCAAATGAATACTATTATATTTGCTACTAATATAATAACAGAAAAATATTGTTTAAAAAAAGGAATTTTATCTTGCTCGGCTTCAAGTACCATATAAATTAACTCTTTGAACTTTATATTTTAATTATCTAATAGGTGAAGATAAGTTGGCCAAATGATATAAAAATTTTTAGATTAAATAAAATAATAAGATAGTTATAAAAATGAGTTAATATTCAATAAAGGTTGATGATTTAATAAACTATTTTAGTTATTCTTTTCTAATATCTCTTTGATTCTATTTAAAAGTTCCTTACCCGAAAATGGTTTAGTAATATAGGCATCAGCGCCTAATTTTTTACCCTTTTGAACATCTTCGTTGAAACTTTTAACAGTAAATAATACTACGAGAATATCTTTATATTTCTCATTATTTTTGACTTCCTCCAAGACAGAATATCCACTTCGGCCGGGCATCATTATGTCAAGAAGGATTAAAGCGATCTTATCATAACTTTCTTCTACAATTTTCATAGCTTCCTTCGCATTGCTACTCGTAATTGTATCAAATTCCCCTAATTTTAAGAATTTCTCAGTTAAGTTGACAATATTTAACCAAAAATGAAGGAGCTCTTCACTTTTCTGGTTCATCGTCAACTATGAGAATCGTATTCTTTCCTATCGTTTTAGACATAAGCAAACCCCTAATCTTATTTAATGTCTTTACTAACTTAAAATAATTTTTTCTATGATATATTGAGTTTAGTTATTTAAATATTTAAATAATTTTTATATTTGTGATCGCAATTGGTAAGAAAAAATAGACTTCCGAAATTTCCAGACGATTATCTTGAAGATAAAGCGGAAGAGTATAATAATTCAAAATGGATGGAACGCAATCAAAAGAGATCCACCTTATCCAGCATTCAATATCTTTACGACGAGAGATTAAATGATAGCGAGAATAGTGGGATTAAGATGGGAGATTCACATCTAATTTTAGATTTAGGGTGTGGAACAGGGTTTTCATCAGAAATATTGATTGAAAACGGATTTAGAGTAATTGGGATAGACATTCTTAATGATATGTTATTAAAGGCGAGAGAAAAGAAAAGAGATTTTAAGGAATATAGAGATTTAGAGTTAATCTTGGCAGATATTAATTTTTTACCGATTAAGAGTGAATCAGTCAATCAAATAATTTCAATATCATCTTATAATTTTATTACTTATGGAAAGGAGAATTATGGGGAAAAAGTTAAGCTGCTTCATGACACAGCAAAATATTTGAACAAGATACTTAAAAGTAAAGGAAGATTAATAATTGAATTTTTTCCTAAAGATGATAAGGAATTAAAAATGTTTAATAAATCATTTATTAATAATAGCTTTGAAGGATATATGGTTAAGTATAATCCAAAACAAAAATCTGGTCAAACATTTTTGTTATTAAAGAAAAAGTCGTGAGTATGGGAACTTGTAAATTTTGCGGGAAAACTGAGAAGGTCATCTCTGAAGTTCTACAAGTATGTAGGGATTGTATTTTAGAAGGAGATTGGAACCAAATTAAGCCTCATATATTAAATGTCCATAAACTGGTTCGAAAGCTCGTAGAATTACCAGAGAAACCTCCCAAAGCAGAAAGACCGAATATCAAATTGAGATGTAATTTTTGTATTAATAAATGTTCATTGTCTGAAAATGATGTGAGTTATTGTGGTTTGAGAAATATCAAGCTAAGAAACTCGGGACAATTACCATATCCATCAAAATCAAAAGGTTATATTCATGGGTATATAGATCCAAATCCAACCAACTGTTGTAATAGTTGGTTTTGTCCTGCGGGGAGTTCAGCGGGTTACCCAGAATATTCTGACTATAATGGTCCAGAATTTGGCACATATAGTTATGCGGCTTTTTTGTATGGTTGCACTTTTGATTGTCTATTCTGTCAGAATGCCTCTCATAAACTTTTTACAAAAAAGCATCTATTTGATGTTGAGACTTTAGCAAAACAGATAATAAAAAACCAGAAGATTACTTGTCTATGTTACTTTGGTGGTACTCCCGAAGCTCAATTACCTTTCTCTATTAACTTGGCTGAAAAAATTCTTGAAAAAAGAAATATTAGAATTTGTTGGGAATGGAATGGAAGCGGAAATCGGGATTGGGTTGAGAAATGCATGCGAATCGCTATTAAAACAGGAGGGAATATCAAGTTCGATTTAAAAACATATAATGAGAAATTAAATCTTGCTCTATGTGGGGTTAGCAATAGCAGAACACTTGAGAACTTTAAATTTTTAGCTGAGAACTATTTCGGAACAAGGAAAAACTTGCCAGAAATGAGTGCTTGTACTTTAATGGTTCCCGGTTATACAAATCATGAAGAAGTAGAACAAATTGTTAAGTTTGTTAGTTCTATAAACACTAAACTCCCATATAGTTTACTAATATTCCATGGTGATTACCAAATGAGAGATTTAGGAATTACTCCTCGAAAACAAGTTGAAAAAAGTTTAAGTGTCGCTAAAAAGTATTTGGAAAACATTCATTTAGGAAATAAATTCCTATTGGGATTTACATAAAATTATTCAAATACTCCTTTATGAAAAAATTTATTTAATAGGAATTATTATCGATATTACAACATTATTCAGTAACTTTGAATAGAACCTAAGTTTAAACACAATTTAGTGGTGAGGAAAAAATACAGAAAGCTCGCATACGCTTAAGTAGTACTCAATTGGATGCCCTACAATCAGTATGCGATCAAGTTATCGGTGTTTGTAAATCTCAAGGTATTCGAAAAAATGGCCCTATTCCCCTCCCCACAAAAAGATTACGTGTTCCTGTAAGAAAAGCACCTAGTGGTCAAGGAACCAGCACTTTTGCAAAATTCGAGATGCGTATCCATAAGCGGTTATTTGAGATTATTGCTAATGAAAGAAGTATGCATCTCATTATGAAGATTCAAATTCCTGAATCAGTATTAGTAGAAATCGAATTGATGTAACTTAGTTTTATTCTAAGTAGCAATTTATTCTTATTTTGTCTATAATTCATTCGATTTTATTTGAATTGGATCATAAGCTAATTTTACTTTTTTATCAATTTCAATATTTTCCACATAATAAGCATTTCCGAGAATTTCAGTTCCTCGTCTAAGAATTATATCCTTTCCTTTTATATCTCCGTCAACATGTGTTCTAACAATGTCTATATTGTTTTTAGCATGTATACTTCCATGAACTCTATAATGTTGCTTCTTAATTTTTTCCTGTGAACCAAATACAACATTTTCAGCTACGACATTTCCTTCAATATGAGTTGACCCCTTAATGTTTATATCTTTTTCAGAAGATAAATTACCATTTATCTCTGAAGATCCAGAAAGAGTTATTCCTTGTTCTCCTCTCACGAAATGTCCAGCTTTAAAAGATCCTGCTGCAATCAAAGATCTCTGAATTTTAATAAGATTACCTATCTGTGTTGAGCCAGAGAAATCAGCACCTTCATCTCCTGAAAGAAATCCTGCTATAATAAATGATCCTGAACTGCTAACATCTCCATGAACAGTTAGGTTTCCAGATCCTTTTAAAGATCCTGATGATGTAAGTCCATTACATACTAAATCTCCATTTATTGTGCCAGAACCTGATATTCGAATTGATTTATTAGTTTTTCCGCCTGAAATTTTAGCGGATCCCATTGTACTTATGTGTTCATCATATTCTTGTAAATCGCCTGTACTACTTATAATTAACCTCTTCTCAACTTTTTCAATAGATTCATTATCATTATTTTTCATACTTTATCCCATCAAAAAGATTTGATTTAGAGTTATATAAAATCAAATTTTATAAAACTTTTACTTATTTCCTAGATCTTTTAAAAATGCTAGAGATTTATTTAATCAGATTTAAATCAATAAATTAATATAATTTTACTAAATAATTGGATAATTAATTTGAAAAAATATTTGAGAGTGTAAAGCCTTGGCAGATTTTCATACTAAAACCTTTTATGGGCAAAGAACAAGCGTAAGAGTTACAAGTCCTTCAAAACAAGTTCCGTATATTTTTTTAAGTTGTATACATAGAAAAAATGATGGTTCTTGGGAGAAACCCTCTGAAGGTGAGGGAAAAACTGTTAGGCTTTCAATTGAAGAAATTATATGTATCTTAGAAGTTCTAAATAGAAGAAGCGCAAACTGGAGAGGTTATCACGTTTTTAAAGAACGTAAAACAGAAATTTATGTTGGGTGGGAAGACCAATCTCGTCAAGTTTTAAGTATCAATATAGGAGAATATACCAAAAAACTGCGATTTCCATATTTGAATTTCATGACTTTAATGCTTGATCATATATTAAATGAGAAGATTGAATTTGCTACAAGTGGCACTTTTGAAGCTAAAACGATCGAAAAAGAGGAAGTTGATGAAGAAACTGAATATAGTATTTTCTCAGAACATATAACAGCAAGAGATGGGTTACATATTGTTGAAACTACAGAATTTAGTGCTTCGAGAGACACTGTGAGTATTGATGCTAAAATTAAAGTAGAAAGTCCTAAAGCTATATTAGTTACTTTAAATTCTGGAGAAGAGTTTTGGGTTCCAAAAAGTACGTTGCATAATCAATATGATGTTAATGAAAAAAAGAACTTACAAAAGCTCATTGTTGATAAGTGGATAATTGAGAAAAATAAAATTATAGGTAAGTAAAATAATTATCTCTAAAATTTTAAGAAAGGTAGAAACCATACTTTCTTTCTAAATCTGAAGAGAATGATTAAAATATTTGATTTTTATGGAATTAAGTATTGATTTTTTAAAACAAATAAGTACAAATGTTTATACTAGGATAAAGCCTCTTCTAGGTACAAGGGAAGGTGCCATCAAATCTAAGAGAGGTGCTGGTGGAGATTTATCAATGCAAATTGACCTAATTGCTGAAAAAGTAATTGTAGATAACTTAAATAAAGCAAATGTTAATTTATTACTGATAAGTGAAGAACTTGGAGAACAATATATCGGAGATGAGGAGAAAGCTATAAAAAATCAAAATGTTTTAATTGTCGACCCATTAGACGGATCTAATAATGCAGCGAGAGGAGTACCATATTGTTCTGTTTCAATAGCTTATGCGATTGGAAAAAGGGTAAGTGATATTAAAAAAGCAGTAGTACTTAACTTAATTACAAAAGATATTTATTGGGCAGAAAAAGGAAGTGGAGCTTATTTAAACGATAAAAAAATTCAAGTTTCAGATTTGGATATTTCAGAAAAGTGTTTTTTTGAGCTCAATCTCCCTATGAAAAATCTAATGAAGAATTTACAGAAATTAACACCTCTTATCAGAAGATTTTATAGAATTAGGATACTGGGAAGTAGTGCTTTAACTCTATGTCATATAGCTAGTGGGAGTATAGAAGCGTTTATTAACTTGAGGAATAGCAGTAGGTTAGTTGATGTAGCAGCAGGAATGTTAATTTTAAAAGAAGCTAGTGGTCGGATTTTTTCTTTAGAAGGTACTGAAATTGATTATAATTTATCAATAGATGCTAAATTCCCATTTATAGCATGTAATGGCGCGTTAGAATCATTCCTTAAAGATGAATTAGTTAATATAAAGATCTAAGGATTTTATTTTATTAAAAATTTAAAAAATAAGAAAAAGATATATACTTATGAATTCACGGGAAAGAGTAAATATAACATTAAATCATGAAGAACCCGACATGGTTCCAATTGATTTAGGTGGACATCAATCTGGGATTCATGTAAAAGCCTATAGAAAGCTGTTAGATTATATGGAAATAAATGAAAAAAATATTCAATACTGTGATTTTGTTCAGCAAATTGCATTGCCTTGCGAAGAACTCTTAGAGAGATTTAATGTGGATATAAGATATGTCCGTCCATTAGGTGGAATGGTAAATGTAAATGAGTTTAAACCAGAATATGAAGGTAAATACGTTGGAGTATATGATCAATTTGGATGTTTCTGGGGAAATGATGCAAATAAAAATATGGAGCAGATTTTATACTATGATCCAGTTATAAACCCATTTGCTCAATTTAAGACTATTCAAGAAATTGAAAATTATGATTGGCCTAATGGAAAAGATAAGACTCCATTTAAAGGATTAAAACAATATGCTAAAAAATTACGTGAGACTACAGATTATGCAATATCTACACCACCTACTGGATGTGTCTACGAATATACTACTTTTCTTTTTGGGTTTACTAAAGCACTAAGATATCTACGAAAAAAATCAGAATTAATTGTTGCAGCTATGGAAGGGCTTTTGAAATATTGGATTGATTACAATGTCACTTTTTTAAAGGAAGTAGGTGAATACTTAGATATTATATGTGTTAATGGTGATTTAGCAGAACAATCAGGACCAATTATGAATTTAAAAATCTATGAGCAAATTATAAAACCAGCAGAAAAAAAACTCTCAGATAAAATACATGAATTGGCAAATGTTAAGATTAATTATCACTGCTGTGGGTCTACTCCTTTTTTCATTCCACATTGGGCAGAAATTGGATATGATATTTATAATCCCGTACAAATTAGTGCATATGATATGGAACCATGTAGTTTAAAAAAACGTTTTGGAAATATGATTACATTCTGGGGTGGTATGTGTAACACCCAAGCAACGCTTCCTTTTGGAACTCCTGAACAAGTTAGAGAAGAAGTTAAAAGAAATTTTGAATGCTTTAAACCTGGAGGGGGATTTGTGGCAGCAAATATCCATAATATTACAGCAGAGGTTCCCCCTCAAAATATAGTAGCTATGTTTGATGCTGCAAATGAGTTTAGAAATTACTAAAAAAATGAATAATCTTACTATTAATCTGGTACGGATATTGGATAATTACCATATTTCTTTCTGATATTATCCATTGCAATAAATCTGCCAACCGTTACAGCTGGATGAATACTATGTCCAGAACCAAATAGATATCCCCCACCTGGTGCCAATTCACGTATTAATCTTTTAGAATATTCTTCAATTTCAGAAATTTCTCCCAATGCTAAAGATACAGGGCTTACATTTCCAGAAAAAGTTATTCTATCCCCAAATTTCTCGTGAAGTTTAAAAATATCATAATCAGGATTGTTAGTAGTTGGTTCAATTGGATTTATGACATCAACGCCACACTTAATAATATCTTCAAAAATTTCTAATATATCACCATCAGAATGAAGCATGATTTTACAATCACGTTTGTGAGCGGCATCACATACTCGTTTTAGCCAAGGAAATACATATTTATGAAAATATAGAGGTTTCATAAACAAACCATTCTTGAAACCATAATCATCCCACAATAATACCATTTGAGCATCATTTTCTGCAAATATTTTAACAATTTCAACCGTGAAATTTCCATAATCATCAAATACTTTTTTAGCTTGTTTAGGGTGTACAAGTATTCTTGAAAAGGTTTGTAATCCAAAACCCTCTAAGGGTCCTTCTAAAATGCTTGCGGTTGCTGGAATTGAAAAAACCTCGTCATTAAGCTCTTCTTGGGCTTTTTTACCATTGAAAAATTGTTTTAATCGTTCTTCATAATGGGGATCTGGCTTTTCCCAACTTTCATAATCTTCAAAGGATTTTAAATAACCACCTTGATATGCTAATATTAAAGTTCCATCTTTTTGATTCTCTAACTTTATTATCCGACCATACTCATCAACATATAATTTACCAAGTTTAAGAGATTTTCGAAGTAAGAGACTAACATAACTTAACACTAAATCAATTTGGACTTTTCGAAAAAATTTATACATTATTTGATAACCTCGACCACCACTAGGATCGACTCCAAAATGTCTTACAATCGTATTATTTGTAAATGCACTTTCAAAAGCTGGAACTCTGTCGGGTTCTTCATGATTTATAGCTTTTAATACTCTTTCTGGTGCTTTTATTTTCTTTCCCCTAAATTCTAAAGTTAAATTAGTTTAAAATTTGTTATAACATTAATTTTGTTAAATAATGAATTCTTAAAAAAAGATCGTGATTTATGACTAAACTTAAACGGTTAGAAAGAGGCTTCTTTATTAGAGATACAAAGGTTGTAGCAAGAGAGTTACTAGGGAATTATTTAATACGAGAAACATCGAAGGGTCAAATAATTGGAAAAATCACTGAAGTAGAGGCTTATCTTGGACCATATGATAAAGCTAGCCATTCATATAATTATAGGAAGACTAATAGAACTGAAGTAATGTATATGGTTCCCGGAACTTTATATATTTATTTGATATATGGATTATATCATTGTTTAAATGTTATAACGGAACCAGAAGGGATGCCGTGTGCGGTTTTAATTCGACAATTATATCCTATTGATGGGATTAAACTGATGATTAAAAATAGAAACATTAAAATTGGAAAAAACTTCAAAAATTTAGCTGATGGACCTGGAAAGCTATGCATGGCTTTGAATATAACAAAATCAAAATTTAATGGAACAGATTCTTGTTCTCTTAGCTCAAAGTTGTTTTTTATTGAAGGAGAGAAAAATAAGCATATATCCATTGTTATTAATAAGAGAATTGGAATTAATTATGCAAAAGAAGATAAAGATCGGCTTTTAAGATTTACTATAAAAAATGAAAAACAATTCACTGATTGACATTTTCTATTTTTTCTCATTACTAATTCGACATTAATGAATAAATTTAAATATCTAATTTTTCCCATATTTCATGTAGTTAGGGTCAATAGTTTGAGAGAATTATTAAAATTACTTTTAAATGTGATTTGTTATAAAGGATGCTTTAAAGTTTTTTCATGCATATATTAAAGAGATGATTGATGTTGGAGGTAAAAATTTACCAAAAGCCATCTCTAGTAAATCAGGGTCAAAATTAGGAAAAATGTATAAAGAAAGAGGGTTAACTTTAGATATCGAAACTGCTTTAAAACAAGTATATATTGCATTGAACGCAAAACCAGTGATAAAGCAATTAGATGATGGTAATTATGATGTATTAGTAAAATTTGCAAAGAAATTCTGTCCAATCGGAGGTGCAAACAATCCATCTCGAGCTTCAATTTTTCAAGAAAATATTTGTATTCCCTATATGCGAGGATTTTTAAATGAATTTTTTCCCCATCTCATTTTTGGAGAGGATATTTTAAATTGTATTCCCCGGGATAATCAAAGAACTTGCCATTACATCCTTAAAGTTCAAAAGAAAACCGTTTAAATTAAATTAAACAACATATAATATTATCCCATGATAAAATAAATCAAAATATTTTGAATGGGAAGTGTTTCCCCTATTTATTATTAAATAAATAATACCTTTAACAATAGTTAAATAGTTCAAAATTGAGATTTATTTATTCAATTATACTTTTTTTAACTTTAATTAAATTAAGAATCTACGAAAATGTCGAAAAATCGAGATGCCTTAAAATTTTTTCAAAACTTTATTTATCAAATGATTGATATTGGCGGGGAAAATCTCCCTAAATCGATATCTACGAGTCTAGGCTCAAAATTAGGCAAAATGTTAAGAGAGAGAGGATTTGTTGGGATTGATAGCAGTTTAAAAAAAATATATAAGGTCCTCAATGCAAAAACTAAAATGAAATCTATAGATGATAAAACACTGGATATTACACTTAAATATTCAAAAAAATTTTGCCCAATTGGGGGTAAGTTCAATCCTGATAAAGCTGAACTTATCCAGAATACAATTTGTATTCCCTATACTTCGGCTATATTAAATTCTTTTCATCCTGGCTTTAAATATGATTACGAAATATTAGAGTGTATTCTCAAATCTAATAATAGGCATTGCAGATATAAGTTAATTAAAGAACCAAAACCTACAATTGAAAGTGGAGAGTAATTAAAGGGCTCTTTTAGATTCGCATATAATATATCCACCTTGTATTCATCGAATTATCTTGTTTTTCGTCTTAAAAAAACTATGGATATGATAAATGCTAAACCTAAAAAAGCAAATAAAGTAAATAGAAAAATAAGAGTAAAATTCACAGGAATCGGAATTATTTCTTCAAAATTTTTAAACCATATAGCTACAAAACTATATTTTGGGACATTAATTTCTAGTTTTGAATCTAGCCGTGAGTCCATCGATTTATCAACTCTACCATTATTAAATATCATAATTGAAGCTTTGTGATTTTTAAGGTTGTTAACTCCTGATAAAGCAAGTAAATTGCCTAATTTTCCAACCCAAGTAAGATCGCTATAACCTCGATTAGCAAAAAGTAAAAGGATCTCATTATCTGGATTTCTGAATCCCTGTATTGATCCCTGATTGACAATCATCGATTTATAACCCTCAGATATAGTTTTTGTAGGGCTATCATCCCATTCGATTGGTAATAGTAGATCTCCATCCCTAAAGAAACTATAATTCCCTATTTTACGTGTCGTATAAGCGTTTAAAAGAAAAGAATATGGATTAGGATCATAGTTTTCAACTGAAGGTAAACCACCAGTTCCACCTGGAATATATCCTCGTTCTAAATCCTCACTTATTGACCAAACATAATAATGAAAGTTACCTGGGTGAACATCAGCCCGTCCGCTAAATAATGTAAACTTATGATATATATAGCTAAATAATGGTATTGAAATACCATGAGGAAACCATCCAGAATAACTCAGATCATATGATGTTTGATAATTCCAGAAAAGATCTAAGGGATTTAGATATGTCTCTATTATATTTTCAGAGCTTAAAGCAACTTGTGGATTATGCAAACTCAACTTTAAACGAATATTTGATAATAATTTATTCTCTGCTTCTTGCCACCATGATCCCCCTCCGGGAGTATGTGTACTAATATTTCGATAATCAAATTTTGGTGGGGCAACAGAAATTTGATCTAAAAACACAACATCAGCATTAAAATCACGAACTGCTCGGAAACTAAAATTAAGAACAACTTCTTGCCACCATTGTGATGATGGATCTGGTATTGCAGCTGTAAAGTAAGGACTATATGATTCCGTATAAATAGAATCATAATAACCTGTCATATATTGAGTATTATTAGAATATGTCGCTGTTGTTATATCTACCAGTCTTCCATTGAAATAAAGCATGACTTTAGATTGCTCATTATGAACATCATTGATACCTTGTGATAAAGCAAGATCACCATCTCTGGGGGGATAATATTCAGGGTACCCTCGATCGTGGCCTTCTTTTTGCCATCCCCACCATTCTAAGAGAAAATTTGAGGATAATCCCTTATTTTTGAATTCAAGTGGAAATTGACCCATCTCATCTACAGTGTGTCCTTCTAAAATAACATTTCCTGCATAATCTGTAGCATAAGAAGAACTTTTCCAAATATAATCAATTATTTTTAACCATTGGGGGACATCATCTCGCTGATAAACTGAACCTTTCTCTACATACCATTGTTTAGTAGCCCATTCACGATATAAATTAGCTGCTTCAGCCCAAGTTCGCCCTTGATAGCTTTCAAAAACTACCCAATAATCCATAGTAAAATTATTTGCTTTTTCAAAGCGCATATTATTTGATGAATGAGATATTTCGATCTGTATTGTTTCTTTACCCCAATTATCTCCGGTTATCATAAAATATTTGTGCCTACTATTTGAATCAAGAGATGATAACATGAATCCTCCTATGTTTGGTTCAACAAAAATTAAGAATTGCATAGAAAGGGTTCCCGGATATTCTCTATAGAATCCATAATCTAATATCGAAGAAATGGCATCCTTTATTAACCAACCTTCTCTATCTGGAACAGCAATTTCTTCTTGATTAGATGTGATAGACCAACCTTTTATGGCTGAAATATGAGGTAGGTTAACCCAACTAATACCTGTATGATTTTCATTTGCTATGACATTAATATTCATATTAATTCCAGGATGAGGAGTGTCTACTTGTATAGTAATTAAAACATACATTGGACCTTGTACTAATGGTAATTCATACTCAAGAGTGACTTTCGCTGAAGAAACAATATTGTAAATAAATGAAGAACTTGAGAGAGAATCCCATCGACTTGAATCCATGAGTTCAATCGACCAAAACGATGTATACGAATCAGGATCAAAATTAAAATTTTGTGAAGTTATTAGATTTTCAATAGAAATAATAGTTCCTTTAGTATTCAGATCTAACACTAATTTTGTGTTATTACTTTGAATAATAAGGGATCCATTATTCATTTTAATTCCATTATTATGTGTAGAATTAATATTAGGGTCATTAACTTGATTTTTTAAATTTATATTAATTGCAGAGATCGCAAATATTAAAAGAACTATTAAAGAAACAAAGAATTTCGAGCATTTATTCATTAAATAACTTTAATAGATAAGACTATTAAAGATTTTGTCGAAGGAAATAGAAAGATAAAAAAAGTTTAGTAAATATACAATTTAAATATTGACTTTAATCCATACTGAAATCAAAAATAAATTCTTTTAGCCTTTTAATTGAACATTTAATAATCGACATTGCAAATATAAGTTAGTTAAAGAACCAAAAACAACAATTGAAAGTATAGAATAGTTCAAAATAGGTTTAAAAACCTGAACCTCGATGCCAATCCTAATATTATGACCAAATTATCTCATACCCCTCCACACCCGCACTACAAAGCGTGAACTACTATTCGTACGGATGCTCCCGCCAGGGCCTGTCCGGTTTTGAAATTA
>JBHLLP010000053.1:0-23474 GCA_048885525.1 Candidatus Hermodarchaeota archaeon
TTGGATTGATTATACTGGTCCTTTTGATTTATCTAGCTATGCATATGGTTATTACATTATCTCATACCACGCAATTGATTTAGTAAATAATATAGAGACTGATCATACTTGTTTAGTGATATTGGTAGAATTACAAAGTCAACCGAGCATACAAGGATATAATATATTTCTACTGATGGGTATAACCTATGTGGTTTCTGTAATTCTCATTAAAAGACGAAATAAAAATAAATAATAAGTTTTTAATTTATTTTTTCTTTCTATTTTTCTTTTGGTTTTTTAGCGATATTTTAGGTTAGTTCGCATCTAATTGTTAAGAGCTTGGAGTCAATTATAAATATAACGTTATCTACATATAGTTTAATTCTTTTAATCCTAAAATTCGAGATCATGAAAAAAATGAAAATAAAAGATGCTGAAAAGTCAGAAAACGAATACTTAGAAGCATTAGGAAAATATAAAGAGTTAGTTGAGAAGAGTCCCGATATCTATTTGCCAAAGATTGCGATGACACAGAATAACCTTGGAATATTATATTGGAAACTAGGAAGGTATGAGGAGGCTGAATTCGCATATCATGAAGCGTTAGGATTAGTTAAAGAGTTAGCTAACAAAAATCCCGATGTGTATAAACCTTTTGTTGCTAGAACACAGAATAATTTTGGATTATTATATGCTGATTTAGGAAGGTTTGAGGAAACTGAGAACGCATATCAAAAAGCGTTAAAAATATATAAAGAGTTAGCCGACAAGAATCCCGATGCATATAAACCCAATGTTTCGATGGTGCAGTATAACCTTGGAATATTATATTGGAAAGTAGGAAGGTTTGAGGAGGCTGAACACGCTTATCTAGAAACCTTAGAAATAGATAAAGAGTTGGCAAAAAAGAATCCTGATGCACATAAACCCATTATTGCGATGACACAGAAGTGTCTTGGAAGATTATATGATGATCTAGGAAGGTATGATGAAGCTGAACACGCATATAAAGAAGCGTTAGAAATCTATAAAGACTTAGGTATCAAAAGTCCCGATGTGAAAAAAATTTTTGAAAAAAGCAAGAAAACTTGAGAGAGAATCGGAGAGGCATATGTTTATTTTAATTCATTTTTTATTTCTATTTTCTTCTTAATTTTTTTGTAATTTCTCTATGGTGAATGGACTAATCGATAAAATAAGTTTTATATATCTTCCTTCATTGTTTAGGACCCATGAGATCAGATTTAACTAAGAATCTAATTGAGCTTGAACGCGATAAAGTTTTATCTGAAGTAAAAGAGCGCCTCATTCAAGGAGAAGACCCAATGAGGATATTCAACGAATGTAAGCAAGGTATGGAACTGATTGGTGAGAGATACAAAAATAAAGAATATTTTCTTGCCGAATTAATGCTTTCAGGTGAGCTTTTTAAAGAGATAACAGAACTAATCGAACCTTATTTAGGTGAAAAAACAACAGAGGGAGATACTAAAGGTAAAATAATACTTGTTACAATGCAAGGAGATATTCATGATTTAGGTAAAAATATCCTTGCTACTCTTCTTAAATTAGAGGGTTTTAAGATTTATGATTTAGGTGTGGATGTCGATCCAGATATTGTTATTGAGAAGGTAAAAGAGATTAAACCGGATTTTCTTGGATTTTCAGCGCTTCTTACCACAACTTTTGATCCGATGAAATATGTTGTTGATAAATTGAAGGAAGTCGGACTTCGCGACAAATTGAAAATAATGGTGGGTGGAGGTATTACAACTACACTTGTGAAAGATTATATTGGAGCGGATTTTCAAACTCTCGATGGTATGGAAGGAGTTCAATATTGCTTGGATGTATTTAAAGCAAAGGGAGGAAATTAAAGATGAAGGAAGAATATATGACTCCAAAAGAGAGAATGACTGCTGCAATAAATCTTGAAAAGCCAGATCGGGTGCCAATTAATCCTCTTATAGGCATGAACTTAGCAGCGACATATTATGGATTAAATACAGTGGAAATGAACAAATATCCAATTAAAGGCCTTGAGATAATGCTTAAATTTTTTGATGAGTTTGGAGGTTGGGATGGATTTCCAAACACTCCCCTTGTAAAATCGGCTTATATACTAGGCGGATTTAAAGTTAATACACCAGGACAAGAATTACCCGATAATTATTTTGTGCAGTTTGATGAAGGAGAGTGGATGAAAGTAGAAGATTATAAAACTATTGCCGATATTGGCTGGTCAAAATTTGTTTTAAGTGAGTATATCTATCGGATCACTGACTGGACACCTGAGGATGTAGATAATGCTAGAAAAGAATTCATGGAGCTCATGTTAAGAGCTGGCAAAGAATGGTTAATAAAAAGAAAAGTTGGATTAAATGTTGGAGCCAATCGGCTACATCCTTTTTTTACCCTTTCGCTAAGCCGGACAATGCTAAAATTCACCCAAGATCTCTATTATAGACCTGAATTGGTTGAGGCCGCACTTGATACAATGACAGAAGAATATATAATGCGGGTTAAAAAGCTGTGTAAACTTACTGGTGGAAAGGTGGTTTTTTTACCTGAAGAGAGAGCAGAAGGAGCTATCTATCCATTGAAAATTTTTGAACGATTTTGGTGGCCATATACTAAAAGAATAGTAGAAGGCTTAAATGATGCAGGAATTATACCTTGGTTTCACCTTGACCAATGTTGGGATTTAAATATTCATTATTTTAAGGAACTACCAAGAGCTTCATGTATAATTGATCTTGATGGCCTTACAGATATATTTAGAGCAAAAGAAATCCTTAAAGATCATTTATGTATCATGAGTGATGTAAGTGCTTCTCTATTTTCTATAGGGACACCAAAACAAGTTGAAAATTACGTCAAAAAACTTATTGACAAACTAGGGGTTGATGGAGGGCATATATTAGGATCTGGTTGCGAGGTTCCTCCCAATTGCAGACCAGAAAATTTTAAAGCTTTTCTTAAAATTGGTAGAACTTATCAGTTATCAAAGAGCTAATACTATTTATTTTTTCTTTCCATTTTTATTGTAATTTTCAGGGGAATTTAAATCAACGCAGAATCAGCTAATATTAAAATGGTAGGTCAAGTTAACTTTTTTCTTCTAGTTATTAGCCAATTTAATACTAAGATAAGTCTAAGAAGCATTAGAATTATAGCAAAAACTATCAGACCTTGAACTCTAGCTCCTCCCAGACCAGCTAGAGCTGCCGAACCCCACTAACTGTAAAATGTCCATAACCCGATACCTATATACAGGAACATCACTCCTGCAAATAATAATATCAATCCTAAAATGCCTTGTTTCAGAATTTTATTCATTTTATTCAAGTCTTTAAAACTATTATACAGTTTTGTCAATATCATTTAAATATATTTAAAACATATAAATTAAAGTCAGTAGAACTTGTACTTTCATTTTTCAGCATATTTTTAAAAATTCCCTATTATACACTAATGTATATATAGAAATTTTACTTACTCTTTTAAAAATAATTCAAGTCGAAAATTTTGGGATAGAACCATAATCATGAGAAAGAAGTATTTTATTTCGCGTATAATTATAATAATAATCGTTTCGGAATTAGTAACTGCTTTTATGCTTTTTCCTTTCTCTATAGTTCATTCCTGTATTCCTATGGGTCCGATTGAATGGGTGAAAACTTGGGGTGGAGATAATCAAGAAATAATGTTTGAAATGGTTGTAGATTCTTCGGAGGATATTTTTATCGCAGGTGAAATTTGGAGTTATGATGAAACTTTTAATGATATATTTATAGTTAAGATAAACGAAACTTTTAGTTTTAATGCCACGTGGGGAGATGTAATGCAACAAGAATTTAGTGGAATGGTTTTAGATTCAGAAGAAAATATTTTCATCACGGGTTCCAGTACGGGCTATTTACCAGGAATAAAAGAAGTTTTTTTATTAAAATATAACAATAATCTTACATTAGAATGGTCTACTACCTGGGATGTTATAGGATTAGATTTTAGCGCTGGTATAGTCGTTGATTCCTTAGATAATATATATATTTCGGGAATGACGAATTATCCTAATTGTGACGTTTTTCTTATAAAATACAATAATTCAGGAGCTATACAATGGAACTATACCTGGTCTACAGAATCAAATAATACCTCTGAAGAAGTATTATCAATGGTAGTTGATTCTATGGATAATATCTTCCTTGGAGTAAATACAAATACCACTGGATCAGAATGGTTTTTATTAAAATATAATTCTTCGGGAAGTTTGTTATTAAATCGTTCATATAATAAATTTATTCCGATAGAGCAATTAGTTATAGATTCTTCTGATGATTTGTATGCTCTTGGATCTTATAATAGCACTTATCTTACAAAACTCAATAATGAAGGTAATGTAGAGTGGAATTTAACGTGTATACAAAATGTTTTAAGAGGTACAGAAAAATTAGTAATAGATTCATCTGATAATGTATTTGTTATAGGAAATGAACTTATCAATCTGTCAGCAATTGTTCATGGGTATAATATGACTGATTACGATACATATTTGATGAAATTTAACGAAACTGGAGATTTATATTGGAATCATACAATATCTTATAGTAATAATATATACCCAGAATTATTGACATTTGATCCCTTAGGCAATATCTATTTTGGAGGATCGCTAGGGATGATTGCACCAGGAGGTTTGGGTTATTCTATTATAATTTTAGATAATTTAGGTTACTGTATAAGAAGCGAAAGTGGTGGTTGTACAAAAGGAAATTGTTATTGTAAAGGAATATACGCAGAATCACCAATTAATTTTATTGCTGCCATAAATTCACCTTGTTGCGGAGAAGATTATTATGATATAATGTTAATTAAATATACTAAATTTGATATTAGTCATTGTCTCCCCGTTCCTAATCCTTGGCTTATTGGTATACTTCAAATTGGAATAAGTACAATTTTAGTAATAATAGGAATATCTTACTTGGTTAAAAAAGAGAAAAGGCGTAAGGTTCAAAGATCTTTATTTAAAATCATTTAAGACTATAATACTAATACTTATTTTAAGATACAAACATCTATGAAAACAATTAAAATTATATTATAGGATTTAGTACTTCTACTTCCTTTTTTCGGTATATTTTTAAAATATCCTTATTGTACAATAATGTATATATAGAAATTTTACTTATTTAAGAGAAAGAAATTTGATTCATAAAGTGGTTTTAAAATTATAACCAAAAAGCAATATTACGCATTAGTTATTGTGCTTCTAATTGGAGTTTCGGGAACTGGTTCCATCTACTTTGCCATTACTCCTTCGATTATATGTCCTCCTGGTTCACCTATCGATTGGGAGCAAACATGGGGCGGAAATGATAATGAAATATTGTATGAACTGGTCGTAGATTCCTTGGGTTATTTCTATTTAGCGGGAGAGACATGGAGTTATGGTAATGGTAGTAGTGATTTATTTTTAGTTAAAATGAATGGAACAGTTGCAGAAAATAATACATGGGGTGGCGTAGAATCTGAAGAATTTAGTGGAATGGTTTTAGATTCAAATGATAATATCTATGTCGCAGGATCAACTTTAAGCTACGGAGCTGGGGAAAAAGATGTTATTTTATTAAAATATAATACAAGTGTTAAATTAGAATGGGATGAGCTCTGGGGGACAAATAATTCTGATATCTGTCGTAGTATCGCTGTAGATTCTTTTGATAATGTATACATCACAGGTATTAATAACAATCCATACTATGACATTTTTCTAGCAAAATATGATAGGCTGGGAATTCAACAGTGGAATCGCACATGGAGTACTGAGCGCTTTAATATAACTGAAGAAGTTTTTTCATTAGTAATTGATTCTACTGATAATATATTCCTTAGTGTAAAGACAAACTTCACGGGATCAGAGTGGTTCTTATTGAATTATAACAGTTCAGGTAATCTATTATTAAATATATCATATAGTAAGTATCACCCTCTTGAATTATTAGTTTTAGATTCTTTAAATAATTTATATGCAGCTGGTTCATATAATGACATGTATCTATCTAAATTGGATAATAATGGCAATGTAGAATGGAATGTTTCATGTATTCAAAATGTTTTAAAAAGCTCTGAAGTTTTAGCAATAGATCCTTTTGATAATATTGTTATTGCAGGCAATGAACTCATCAATGCTTCAGCTAATCTTTATGGTTACAATATAACGGATTATGATACTTATTTAATGAAATACAACAATACAGGAGTAATAGAATGGAACCATACCATACCTTATAGTAATAATTTATTCCCTGAGATAATAGCATTCAACTCATTGGGTTATATATATCTCGGAGGTTCGTCTGAGTTTATTGCTACAAAAGAATTGACCCTTTCTGTGGTTGTTTTTGATCAATCTGGCAATATACGAAGAAGTGAGGGAGGGGGTGAGATTAAATATTGTGAGGGAATATATGGAGAATCAGTTATGAATTTTACTGTAGCAGGATATGGATATAGATACTTGTATCCCACAGGTACTAGTACTGATTATGATTTAATATTAATAAAATATAAAGAACCAGAATATTATTGTCCATATGATCCACTTAATCATTACATCCCGGTTATGATAATTTTTAACATATTGTTTTATATTTCTTGTATAATAGGGGTAATTTTCTTAATTAAACAACGCAAGACCCGTTTAAAAACAATAAATTTCTGGATGTTTCGATATTAAAGTTTCATTTATAATACTTTCAAGTAATTTCTTTTGATTAAGTTAGCATATTTTTGCATAATTAAATTTTACTAAAACAATTAAAAATATATAAAATAAATTTTTAAAAAGATAGTGTTAGAAATAGACTTTAAAACTCTAAATAATTATCCTTTTGAAAAATGGCAGTTCTTGAAATTGGAATTAACCTTGGTATGAAAAATTTAGTTGATATTAGGTACTATTCATCATCAGATAAGGTGTTAGATCCTAATATACGAGCTAAGTTTCTAACGGGATTAAAAAGCTTCATTACAGAGGTATATGGTGATAAGATTAATATTATATCTTTTTCGGACTTTGAAATTGTGTGTTATTTTAAAATGATTGAATTACCAAGTAAAGAAGCTACTGAAACTCAGCCTTTATTATCATATGCTATTATTGAAAAAGGTACAGATCCGAATTTTGTAAAACGGCATTTAAAGGAAATTAACTCTAATTTTCTCAATCGTTATGCTCTCAATGATATTTTTTCAAAAGAATCTAAATATTTTAAAAAATTTAAACCTAGGGTTGATGAAATACTCGGAGATTTAAAGTTAAAACTAGGAGATCGTATTGAATCTATTTTTAAACATTAAATGTCATCTTACCATTACAAAAATCACAAATTTCCTTTCAATCATACAATAAAGAGAAAATAAAAAGAATAATATTTGTTTATTTAATCAAGAAACCTTTAAATATAGTTATCGTCGCAATATCAACAGATATTAAAGCAAAAACTTCAATTAGGATAAAATCGAAGGCTCCTCCAACTAAGTCTACAAGAAGAGCTATAAAGATGAAAATAATTCCTATAAAAAACCATTGTACTCTTTTTTTAGTTTCCCCTTCTAAATTTCTAGACATTAGAGCATATTTATATACAACATAAATTAATAATGCCGCCCTGATAGAAATGATTGAAATGAACCAAGGAAGTGGAGTTTTAGTATCAACAATATCTAGTGTATATCTTTCCATATTTAAAGTTGGACGCCAGATAAGATACCCGGTACTCATAATAATAAATATTACAATCATTATTCCTAGATATCTTGGACTCATGGCAACCTTTTCATATTTTTCTAATACAAATACTGTCATCATTAAGGAAATAAAAATTAAATTGAAAAAGATCTGAGCAGTTATCATCATTGGAATAATAATCTGTGAATAATTCAATATTAAATGATAAATTGTGTAAATTAAAAATCCTAAAGAAGAGGAAATAAAGAATAAAGTAAACCATTTATTTAACAAGTTATCCGGATTTAAACGTAACACTCGAAATCCTACGGTAAATGAAATAACAACAGTTATTGCTGCAGCGATTATTTTAATTAGGTTATTAATATCCATAATATATTCTTTTGATATAGTTAAATAAAAAGGTTTTCATAAAAGTATATTAATAAAAAAGGAATTTCAAGGAAAAATTACTTTTAATCTTCTTTGAAAACTTCTTCAAGCTTTCTATGATTTTCTTCAATCTTAAAGTTTTGGAGTGCTCCAGTCCAATCTTTTAAAATATGCTTATATTTCTCTTCGAACCAGCTAATGAATTCTTTTAATGGAGCCCTAACTTCAGCAGATTGAGTACCTTTTATAAAGAGTGCTCCAAATATACGTTCACCATACTCTATAAGTATTGTAATATCTCCATGGTCAATTTTCTTCAAAGCTTCTGTAGATTTCGTCATTTCTTTAATAAAGGAAGTAATAGCAGAGAACATTCCAGAGACTAGTCCAGGATCTTGTTCAACATCTTTTTGGAAAGCATAGTTATAAACTCCTCGTCCATCATCATATATAATATAAAGCCCTTGCTTTTCTACAGATTCGAAAATATAGCTTAACTCCGGTTTCCAAATACTTATTAGATTATTATTAAAGAGATATCTTAATGTAAAATAGAATCTCCTTTTCTCATTTTCTTCTAAAGGTCTTAATTCTTTTAGAAATCTATCTTCATCTAGCTTATCTAATAGAATTTTTACCTCTTCACGTTCCCTATCTAGATTTTCCGTGATAATTTCTTCATTCTTTGTGATTAAATATTGAATTTCGCTTTGATTATAATCATTATATTTGATAAAATCATCTATCGTGGCGAAGATAATTTTTTCTTCATGTCTTTCATCCATAGAGATTATTTTGCTTTTAAATGATTTTCCTATGTAAAAAATTATCAGGCTCCATATAAATACGTTAAATACAAATCGAGTATATAAATATGGTATAGCTAATACATTTAAGATGCCTGAAAATGTTGCTTCTAAACTAGCAGTTCTAAATGTAAAGAAAAGCGAATTAAAAATGTTTAGGTAACTCAATTGGCCTGTTAACCAGTACTCCTGTCCAGCAAATATGAACACTGAAATTATAATTATAATAGGTAGATAAATGATATATCCTATAAACTTACTTTTTGCGTATTTTAAACTCTTAGATAAGAAAAGTCCTACTATTATAACAGGTGCTAGAACTTGTAAAAAGCCTAGAGAGATTAGTAGTTCAAATTTTAAGGAGTTTATTAAATTTGGACTAGCTTCAGTAAAATTTGCTTGTGATAATATAGTGGGTTCACTTAAATATGGAAAAAAAAGAAAATTAGAGATTGCAAAATATACAATAAAAAAGAGTCCAATAGCAACTAAACTATAGAAAATAATGAGTAGAATATTACTTGAATCGATATTTTTCATTTTCTCTTTTTTTGTTTTCCACCAATCAATTGTTTTTACTAAGATGAGTATAGAAATTGGTTCAAAGATTTTAAGGAATAAAACGAAAATTATCGAAGCCATTATAAAATATGCAAAGAAAAAGATGATAATTAAAATTGAATCAAAATATTGAGCAAGAAACAATAAGATTGATAAAATTGATATAGGAGCTCCAACTGTGTAAAGACTTTTAAAAGTTTGCCTCCTTATTTCTTCTCCAAAATATTTACCTTTTAATGCTAGTTTAGAGCTAAACACTAATTCAATACTAAATATAAACATGGCAAGATAAACAAATAAAATCTCGAGAAACCATCCTAATGCAGTATTTCCGGTTGTGAGAGATTCATGCTCTAATCCAGAAACAGATAATATCACTTGCAATATATAGAGTGAAATAGGCAAAAGTACAATCATTAATTTAAGAATTTCTTTTTCTCTTGAAAAATCTCTTTTAGCAATCTCGTCTCGTATCATTTTATAAGGACTTTTATCTAAATGATAAGAAATTTGTTTTAAATTTTCTTTAATAGTACCTTTTTCTTTTCTCAAATGATTCCATACAATTATTAGAGAAATAAAAGGAGCCACAAAAAATATAAAAGGTAAAGTAACCAATGGATATGTTGCAAATAGGGTTAGTAATGTTCCGATACGTGCGCCTATAAACTGAATTGCTAAAGTAGTATCTCCTCCAGTTAATTCTTTTGGTTCAGTATTAATTTGAAAAATAATTGGTAAAATCCAATAAATCAAATAGAATACTACAATTCCTAAAAAAATTCTAAAATACAATTTACCTATAGTTTTTTTCCAAATGAAAATTAGAGGTATAATTAAAATAAGTATTGGAAGCGCGTTTAATAATATCGTAAGAAAAATTACTATACCATTCATAATAGTCACTTTTTTTAGTGATAAAAGTAGAGTTTATTTAAAATAAATGTATGTAATTGTTATTATAATAATTTAGTTATTCTTGATTATTTACTTTTGCAATGACACAAAATAATAAAATTGGATTAGTAATAGATAAAGATTTTGCTATAAAAAATGTTCCTCCTTATCCATATCCTACATTTCTTTCGTATGAAACACCCTTAAGGATCAAATCAATCTTAAGTTATTTAGAAAAGAAGGCGATTTTTAAAAATGAGAAAATTATTGAAATAAAACCAATCGCAGTAGAGGAAGATATTATTCATTTAGCACATACAGATTATCATATTAATTCAATTAAAACACTATCAAGTAGGGGAATTGGATTATTAGGGGAGGAAGTTTATGTCACTGAAGATACTTTTGAATTAGCTAAAAAAGCATTAGGTGGTGCTATAACTTCAATTACTAGTGTAATAAATCATGAAGTTAATCAATCTTTTGCATTTATAAGGCCCCCAGGACATCATGCTTTACGAGAAATGGCTTCTGGGCTGTGCATTTTTAATAATATAGCAAATGCTATAATCTATTTGCGCACAATACTTCAATATAATAAAAAAGTAGCAATAGTGGACATAGATGCTCATTTCGGGGATGGACTTGTTCAATATTTTTATGATGATCCAAGTGTATTATATTTCTCTATTCATGAATATGATTTTGTAGAAGGAGAAATAGGATTTATTGACGAATTAGGTACAGGAGATGGTCTTGGGACAAGTATCAACTTTCCTATTCCATTAAATTCTACTGATAATGAATTTTTAGAATCGATAGAAATACTTGAGCCTGTCTTAAAAGAATTTAAACCAGATCTTATTATTATTGCCGCAGGATTTGATATGTATTTTGATGATCCCATAGGAAACTGTCTATTAACAACAGTTTCTTATTATAAATTTACTGAATTATTACTGAAAATAGCTGAGGATATTTGTGAGGGTAAATTAGCTTTTATACTTGAAGGTGGTTACAGTTTAATAGGATTATCTGTTTGTATATTTTCTGTGATCAAAGCGTTATTAAAAGAGGATTATAAGCCCCCACTATTTGAAAATTTAGATTTTTCAAACAATTCCAAAAAAATTGAACTTGGTAAAATTAAATCTAGTTTAAAAAAGCTTTTATCTAATTATTGGAGTTCAATAGGATAAAAAAGATAAAAAAAATTTAGACAAAATCCTTTAATTTTAAAGCATATTCTTGAGCTGCGAAGAGAGCATCTCTAGGACCTGCCTGAGGATTTATATAACAAACTAATGCTCCTGTGCCTCCAATTGGAACAGGACAGATGATAAGATGCCCTTTACCAGTAATGTTTGTCCCTATCTTTCGTTCTTCTGTATTCTCTACTATCATATATTTGATGCCTTGTATGGTAATACTACTGATCCCTTTTTCACCTAATTCCAGTTTTTGATTAAGCAACTCATTGATAAGATCAAGATCATTAGTCAAATCCCAATTTTCTGTTTGGGTGATTAAATTGCCATCTTTGCTTATGATACCTACTCCAAATATATTTTGCTCTTCGTTTAACAAATCATCAATTAATGCTTCAATTTCGGACATTTCCACCAAATATTTATTATTAAATTATTATAATAACATAAATAAAATCAATCATAAATTTAAATATAATTTAAAAATAAAAGGAAAAAATCACGGTGAAATTAATTGGCTTTTAGAATGTGGAGAAAGGCTATTCTTCTATCTTTACGTGAAAAAAGAGTATTTACAGTTTTTACATTAATCTATACAACTTTGATATTTTTAACATCGTTTTTCATAGATTTGGGACTTGAAGGCGGATTTGGAGAAATGGTATGGTATTTTGTTTTAATCTTTTTTGGAACTTCGTTATTTCTCTCTTTACTCTACGCATGGATTTTAGTCTCAAGAAAAAGACGTGTTTGGGCTACATTTAAATGTATAGGATATACAAATAAGAATATATTATCATTAGTTTCAGGTATGATCTTTTTTACAACTTTAGTAGGTTTTTTTATCGTAATTGAAGTTCTATTTCATTATGCTGCTGCTATTGCTTATATTAATCAAACCCCCATAAATTTTTCTCTTACAATATTAGTTGATTTAGTTCCTGTAGTTTCTACCAGTGTAATTTTTATATGTGTTCAAATAGTTGCTTTTATTTTAGCATACAGAAAAGTGCTGAAAGTAAGGCCAATAATAGCCCTGAAAAAAGTAGGAGAGTAAGGAGGTTATAGAGAAATGTCTGATAAAGATATAATGATTGAAGCAGTAGATGTTAATAAAGAATACAGAAGAGCTGGTGCTATTATTAGAGCGTTAGCTGATGTAAATCTAAAAATCAAATCTGGAGAATTTGCTATCGTTCAAGGCCCAACTGGTTGTGGGAAATCTACACTTCTTAATGTCCTGTCAGGATTAGACTTACCGGATTCTGGTAGAATCATTTTTGATGGGGAAAATATCGCTAGGTCAACTGAGGATAGACTAAGCAGACTTAGAAGACAGAAAATAGGTTTTGTATTTCAAGATTTTAATCTTGTTAATACTTTAACAGCTATAGAAAATGTGGAATCAGTATTATGGCCTACAGTTTTACGCCAAAAAGAAATTGAAAATCGAGCAATTTCTGCTTTACGTGACGTTGATTTACTTGATCGTAAGGATCATTTTCCTGTCCAGATGTCTGGTGGAGAGAAACAGAGATGTGGTATCGCACGTGCCATCATCCATAGACCAAGAGTTATTCTAGCAGATGAGGCTACTGGAAATTTAGATCCAGAATCTGAAAAGCAAGTTATGGATCTATTAAAGAAAATTAATAAAGAAATGGAGACAACCATTATTTTTGTCACACATAGAGATTTATCTAAATATGGAACAAAAACAATTCTTATGGATAATGGTCGAATCACTAAAATTCAATAAAATGAAATGTATTTTTTATCTTTACTTTTAAATCTTTTTTAGTATTTTTTTAAAAAATCTGTATCTCAAAAGTTTACAGTTTTATTCTTCTCAAAATTAATTTTGAACTAGATTGAATTTTATGCCAAAAATATAAATATTCAGAGCATTTTTGATTAGTAATAAGGAAATTAAAATCGTTTAATTACATATTGTTAGGGGATAATTGTGGGATGGGGTCGTGTAATAAAATCTGGTTGCGCTGGTATGTGTTGTCTTATTCCTATGGCATACATTTCATTTAGGTTTCTCAACTTAACAGAAGGGGTTACAGGTGGCTTAATTGAGAATGTAGATGATGCGATAGCCAATTTAATGACAACTCTTGGTCTTGGTGCATTAGGTCTTTTTATACAAATAATTGCAGGTATGGTAATTGGTGCATTACTCATTTTTTTATTCCCAATACATTGGTGTATTTTTTATCGGCCAGAGGATGTTATGCTGCTCATTGCAGTAACTCTTCCTTGGATTCTATGTTGTGTCATAACTAGTGCTATTTTTGCTCATTCTCCACGTGGAGGTTTACATTCTAGTCTTGCAATTGGAATAGGTTATTCAATTGGTTTATCAGTAGTTTATATAATACTTGCTATCGTTGCACCATTCGGTATTGGAACAGCAATATTAGATGGGTTACTATTAGGTTTAACAGATTTACCTTATTTGGTTGCTGTTCTTACTGCAGTTTTTGAGGGATGTTTAGTTGGAGGAGTGTTTGGTGCTTTTATAGGAAGTTTGAAATATAAAGGTAAGGGTGCTATAAAAGAGAAAAAGAAGAAGAAAAAGAAAGTTAAAGAAGAGGTATCAGAACCCTCTGAAATGTTCCCCAGAGAAATTGTAGAAGAAAAAACTACACTTACTCCAGCATCTAATATCTGTAGAAATTGTGGTGCTAAACTTACGACAGATGATTTATTTTGCACTAATTGTGGCGCAAAAAAATAAAATTTAATTATTTTTGAAGTTAAAAAATTTTATCTCTAATCTCTTTTTGTTGAAACTCCGATTAATTTCGATACAAAATATATTAATTATTAAATTATAGTATTTTATATTAATATTAAAAATTCAATGTATTAATACAAATTATGTCAAGAGAAATAAAAGGAATTATACTTAGTCGCTTAATCGTTTTAGCTTCAATAATTTTAGTCCCTATTGTAATCTTTATAATATATAACTTAGCTAATTTTAATTTATGGTTTTCAAACGATCTAACATTGAAAGTAGTATTAATAAAGGTTTTATGTCCCATTGTGTTTAGTATTTCATGGTTGTTTTTCTTAATTCTTTTTGTTAATCGTTTTGCAAATACTATTGATGATTTTGATAAAGTTATAAGTGTTGTCCCATCGAGATTAAAATTTTTTTATGGAATCAATGCCATTTATATTCTTTTTATTTTTGTTTTCCCAATAATCACACCCGTAATAGCGGTATTAAGTTTTGCATCCTTTGCATGGAGATTAACTACATTCAGGAAAAAAAGATGGGAAGAAGATACAAAAGTTACGTTAATAACATGGATTATGATGGGTATTGCAGCCCTTCTTCCAATTTTTTGTGCTATTATAGTTCTACCAGAGTTTTTTGCTCTTGCGTCTTTTTTATGGAGGGTAATTTGGGTACCAAATTTAGATTTGCTATTTACCATCTCTTATTCGTTGTTTACAGCATTGGCTATTGGTTCTTTTATTTTGTTATTTTTAAATTCAGGGATAAGTGAATATGAACAACTTTTTGTAGAGCCTTCGAAAAAACAGAGCTTTTTGATAGTTAAAATTATTGAAATTGGATTATTTGGCTTTTTTTTATTTTTAGATCTTTACAACTATGATGTTATTGATTTATTTTATATAGCAGGTTTTGTTTTTATAATTATCACCTCAATAGTAAACTTCTTTCAAGGAAAAATAAAAGTTAAAAGTTTTAAGAGTCATTTATTTGGATATATTATAGCAGCAGTATTTATTGGCTCTAATGTTATTTTCTCAACTACGGAAATATCTGGATTTTTAAGAGTTTGGAGTTTGATTATTTCAGCAGTTTTATATATTGTTGTATTTTTTTATACTTTTTTCCAAGTAGAATAGAATAAAAATTATATTCTATAACAAAATGTTAATTTAAAAGGTATTTTGAATGAAAGTTATAATCAATTTTTAATATGCGAATAATATGTCATTGTATTTTCTTTTAACGTGGTCGTATTATAAAATAATTATAATAAATATGAAAAGGTAGTTATTTGTGAAATTTTAAATGGAATTTTTTCATAAAAATTTGTTTAATGCTAAGAAATTTAAAGATTCTAGTATAATAGAATAAAAATTATTAAAAAGCCATGTTTTGATTGTTAACTTAATACAATCTGTAATATTTCAAATAACAAAGCATGTGTGAAAGATGAAAAATTTAAATACAAAATCGTTATTGGTTATTACGATTGTTCTTTCTTCAATTTTTACTATGCCTATGGCTGTTATGGGTGAAGAAAAAGATTACAATGATGTTTTCGAATTCAACCAGCTTGATGTAGGAATTTTTCAAGGGTTTATGGGAGGGTTTGGAGGAATTTTTAGTAATAACTTAGGATATGCGGGACAGATACTCGGAACTATTTTTGAAACATTACTTACTCAAGGATTAGATATTAGTGCTTATGAAAAATTAAAGAATGTATATGTATTAAGTGCAAATAAATCTCAGACTTTCTCGGGTGTTAGAACCTTTGGTCCTGGAAATAATAAAGAATATTATTTTCTTCCAAATAATTATATTACTCCATCTAATGAGGGATTTGCGTATTGTGAGGTTACTAAAGATGGTAGTTATGCTTATGAATTAGAAGTTGGTGCTGCAGTAACACTCGTTATTTGGGATAATGATAGATCTTTCATTGATGCAATAACCAGACTATTGAATACTATCAGGAGAATTATGTATCGTATTTCTTTAGGGGAGGGTGTTCCAACTGATCTTATAAAGGAAGGACTTCATACCCTTATTTGGTTTTTAATTCATATAAATGATATATTTACTGGAGATGAATTATTTGTTTTAAATCCTATAACATGGCAGAAATTAAACATAACTCCAACAGGTTATACAGTTACTAAGGTATGGAAAATGTCGGGTTCTGATTATACTATTGATGTTAATGATACTCTAGTACCAGCTCCAGTATTAACAGCATGGAGTGATAACGCATCAACATGGAATGATAGTTATATGCAATGGTTGTTAAATCCTATATCCCCAGGACCATTAGCTGAAACCATTTGGACTCAATTTTCTTTTGATTTAATTCAATTATGGATAAAGAATTTTGAGCTTCATATTGATGTTGCAGAAATAGTCAGCGCTGCACAGGGAGGTGGAGCACAAGCAATCGCTAGTGCTTTTGGAGGTTGTGATATTGAATTATACTTATTCACCCATCATTTAGCTGGAGCTTTCTTATATGATGATTCAATCATTAATGACCAAAAAATATCTGCTAGCTACGTGAATCTAACTAATGACGTTGGAGAAACACTAACAGACGCATCTGGGGATCCAATTCAAATTCCTGATAGTTCTGAGCTCACTCACAGGCTTATTTTAGGTACTGTTGAGAATTTCATTTTCAAAAAACCAACGATTAATCCAAGTAATAGAAGTATTTCATGGGGATTAACATTAGAAAACGCTAATGTATCAGCAGTTCCTATTTTTGTCGATTTGGATTCATATTTAAAAACTCCAGAAGAAGAACTTGCGTTTATTTACTTTGGTTTTACATTCGAACCAACTGTAGATGATGAATTAAAAGTAGCAAGAGGAAATGTTAAATTAGACCAGTATTTTGCACCATGGAATGGTGGAGCTGGACCTAACGCACCTATAACAGGTTTAGATTTAGCGATTATTTATGTATCGACTATATTACATTTCCATCTGAATGTAGGTTTAGAAGAAGTTCCTGATAGACCTAATGAGATGTTAAATCCAAATGAAGATTATGTTGAATCAACCCATGAATTGAAAGTAGGAAATTATATTGGCAGAAAAACAGGTCAAAAACTAGATTTTGTTGATATCGCAGGACGATATTATGAACTTGGTATGGATAGATCTACAGCTACTAAGTATAATGCTAGTACAAATACCTTACCACTTATGTTATGGAAGTGGGAAATGGATAGACATGATACATTTACACTTGGAGATGAATCTACATCTCAAACATTTGCTTCAGAGATTAGAATTAAAACGGAATTTAATGTATTAGTATATGCAGTATGTTATCCCGAGTTTGATGGTTCTGGTCAAGGGGTTTGGCATGATCCTACGTTCTCAATTTATATGGTGTTTGAAGGAGAGGGTTTCTGGGCATTAATAGTTTTAATTGCTGGTGTTGGATTGGTAGGTGTAGCTACTATCTTGATCAAACGAAGAAAGGACCAAAGATTTTAAATTTAATTAATTTTTTACTCTTTTTTTATTCTTTTTTTACATTTTTCTGGGCTTTTTGATAGATTAAGATGATTTTTAAGCGAAAGTAGGTATTTTTTATGCTTTTAATTCTTACAAAGTTTTAAATTTTGAGAAATGTAAGTGACATAAAGAAAAGTTTTTAAATTCAAATTCTGTGAGTAAAAAAATGGCATTAAAAATGCAGAAACCATTTTATGTTAATGAAAACAAACGATGGTTTAAGAAGTGGTGGCCAGAAGGCGTTCCTTTTAATACAACATTTGAAGAAAAAACACTAAATGAATTACTAGATGAACAAGTTGATAAATATTCAAATGAAAACTTTATTTGGTTCTTAGATACTTGGATTACTTATAAAAAGTTTCAAGGATATGTAAAGTCCTTTGCAACAGCTTTATCAGATTTAGGGATTAAAAAGGGTGATGTTATAGCTTTATTTATGCCTAACTGCCCTCAATATATAGTTGCGTATTTTGCTATCACTAGAATTGGTGCTATTGTGAGTGGAATTAATCCTACTTTTCAAGCCGTAGAGGTTCTCCACCAACTTGATATAATTAAGCCAAAAATGCTCATTGTATTAGATGCTTTATATAAAGCATCAATACAACCAATAATTCAAGATTCAACAATAGAAATCGTTGTTTATACTAGTCTTACAGATTTAACAGAAATTAAGGGAGTAAAAAAAGCTATAGGTAAATTTGTTAAAAAAATACCTACAGGTAAAGTTGATTTCCCTGGTGCCCTCAAATATATTGAACTTGTAAAAACGAAGGAGAGGGTTCCAAAAGTTAATATTGATGTAAAAGAACATCCTGCTACATATATTATGACTGGTGGAACAACAGGCTTACCAAAAGCAGCAGTATTGACCCATTTTAACGTAGTATCAAATGCTAAACAATGTAAATTATGGTTAGGAGGTGAAAAACCAGGTATAGGAAATATTGGAATACTTCCCTTATTCCATAGTTTTGCTCATACCGTAGTTATGAATACGACTTTAGCAGTTGGAGGCTGGATAATGCTTTTTCCAACACCTCCATCGCAAGCTGAACTATGTCAACAAATCGAGATATTACCTTGTAAAGAAGGATTAATTTACGCTGGTACTGAAATATTGTTTAAAAGGCTTGCAGAACTCAAAAATCTAAAGAGGAGATTTCCTGGAGTAATGGGAAAGCTCATTTTATGTATTTCAAGTGCCGGACCATTACATAAACCAGTTCGGGATAGTTTTGTGGAAAATACAGGAGGTAGAATTGTAGAAGGATATGGTCTATCAGAAGCGGGTCCTGCTGTAAGTGCGGGAAATTTATTCGGACAAAGCCCAATTGGAAGTATAGGAATGCCATTTACAGGAACAGAATGGGGGATTTGGCCTATTGACGACTTTAAAAAAGGACCAATATGTTTAGGAAATCCTGACGATACAAATTTTGGAATTGAGCATACTGGGGAGATTTGTATCTCTGGACCTCAAGTAATGTTAAAATATCTTGATAAACCCGATGAAACAAAAGAAACTTTATTTGAATATGAGGGCAAATTATGGCTCTTAACTGGAGATATTGGATTCATGAATGAAGATGGAACTATAGAAATAAGAGATAGGAAAAAGCAACTTATAAAATGTAAAGGCTATTCTGTATTCCCTAAAGAAGTAGAAGAATTATTAATGAAACATCCGGACATTACAGAGGTTGCTTGTGCAGGACTACCTGATGAAAATTATGGTGAGATCATCAAAGCTTGGGTTGCTATAAAAGAAGATTGCGATTGTTCACCACAAAAAATAAAGGAATGGGCAAAAAACAATATGGCACATTATAAAGTTCCTCATAGTGTTGCAATTATTGGTGAATTACCTAAAAATTTGATAGGTAAGGTCCAGAGAAGAGCATTGCAAGAAGCTGATCCAATATGGAAAAAGAAATATGGAAATAGCTAATAACTTATGGATATAATTGTTAAAAAGTAAATCAGATTCATATTTTATATATTTATTATTTTTAGATATCCAATGTCAAGTACTCTAATTAATAGAATTTATTTTAAAATGTGATAAAGAAAATAATTCAAAATATTTCAAAATATGGGGTTGTTGGATAGAAAGGTAAATAAAGCTAGAATTTCTAGTATAGTAGAATACAAATTTTATTAAGATTATTTGAATTTTTTAATAATATATTATTAGATAATAATTAATACAAATCAAAGAGTATTTTAATATTGTCTGAAAAATCAGAAATAGAAAAGTTCTTAATAGAGAGCGCGAAATTAGAAGCTGTAGAAATTACAGATTCTGAACTTAAACTAGTAGATAACATTATTCTCGATTTTGCCCCAGAAATTGCTTATTTGTATCAAATTAGAGAAGATGAATCAGAAGAGCAACAAATAAAAACAGGGCGTCTTCACGAAAATCGTATCTTAGGTATTATATTGAAATTTTATCTAGAAGGAAAGAAAAAGATAACAACTGGGGAAGTTGAGGACGAGTATAAACGTTATTTTAAAGACATTGCTAGATCTACAATTTCGACATATCTAAATATGCTGAAAAAAGAATCTATTTTATATAAAGAACGAGATGGGAGAATAGTATATTATATTTTCTATGAAGAACCCCCAGTAGGTATAAAACCTTTTTGGTTTACTCGAATCTTTTGTATAGTTCCAGCGTACTTTGATAGAGCAATAAATTTTTCTAATCTATATAATAACTCAAAAAACTATGTACAACAATATATAAGGGAATTTGGTAGTGAAGAGAAAGATATTTTGCTTCGAAATTTTAAATTTATTACAGGGTTAATAATACTAAATATATTTAAAAATCGAGTTTCAAAATGTGTTCTTTGTCAATTTAGTAAGAGAGAAATCTATAACAAATTGAAAGAAATAATTAGTGTTGCAATAAAAGATAGATCTGATGTATTACCAGAAGAATTATTAGAAGATCTAATTGAAAAATACTCTGAATTACCAATGTTTAATGGGATCGATATCAAAACTGAGGATATTGAAGGGGCTATAGTTAAAGAAATAAATAGATGTGCTGATGTGTACAAAAAAGATCTTGATTTTCAAATTATGGTATCTCTTAGAAGAAAAGATTTAAGGCTAAAGCAGAAATTGATATTAGAGGAACAGAGTGAAGATTCATAATTTGAAGAATTATTATTAAATACTCTCTTTTTATCTATAATAAAGATTAATAATCGAGAAGGATACACTTTTTTTATTCTAAAGCAAATTAGACTTTTGCATCATTAATCGAGATAAAGCTTCAAATGTTTCTTCTACATTCTCACCGGTCTTCGAGCTACATTCTATAAAACCATCTACATTTCTAGATCTTGCGATATTAATACCTTCATCTCCTGTGACTTCACGATCATCTATAAGATCTGCTTTTCCTCCAACCACTATTATAGGAAATTGATCTTCGAGTCTAAGTTCTTTTCTTATTACCATTAACCAATCGTCTATATGTGCGAGAGAACTATAATTAGTAACGTCATACATAAATAATGCTCCATTAGATCCTCGTACGTAGGTGGGTAGTAAAAATCGAAATCGTTCTTCACCACCGAAATCCCAAATCTGAAGTTTAATTTTTTTACCGTTTATATCAAGGCTTTTAACCTCAAAATCTACTCCTATTGTCATTTTTGAATCAGATTTAAATAAATTAGTTAAAAATCTTTGAGTTAAAGTAGTTTTTCCACAACCAGCATCACCAAAAATTACGATTTTGTACGTCGCATCATACATTTGCTAAATACCTCCCTCCTTAAAGTACTTTATAAGTGACAATGATTTCATGTATTTTGAAGTCATGTAAAGAGATTATTTGTTTTTTTGATTTAATCACATTTAAGATTTCTTTAATTAATATCTTTTTCTAAATATTTAAAATAATTTGATGTGTTATATTAAAAAGATTATAATATATGTTTAAAATTTTATGTCATTATAATTTATAGATTTGTCAATTAAAATCGTCTATATACTCAAGTTTAATCTTTTTATTCTAATTTAGCTAAATTACAACTATTATGGTAAGAAAATTAGATTGGTCCAAATATTTTAAAATTGAACAGAGTAAGATTGAAACCATTAAAAATGCTATTGGCGTAAAAAAAATTTATGCTATGGGATTAATGCCCATTAGAGGACCAAAAGGTTTCAGAAAATTAGATTATGAATTCGCTGAAAGGGATTTAAATGTAATTAAAATCATGAAACAACTTGAAGAAGCACATTTTAATACACTTGGAATTGTAATCAAAGATACAGATGGAGCTTGTACGTGGAATACAGAAGTAGGTTGGAATCCAACAGATCGAGATATCTTGGGAGAATTTTGCGATGTAGGAACTGAAACCAACATTAAAATAAACGTTTCATTTACAAGTATGAATGATGCTTACCAAGGGTATTTACACCCAGAAAGAGTAAGTGTTCATGGGAAAAGTGGAGAAAAGCATAGATTTACTTCCAAAGAAGGTGAAATTTCAACACATTTAGAGGGAGAAATGAGAGTAGAGTTACGCCAAGGAGTGTCTTTTGAAGAATATCAGAAAAAAATTCCATTTTTAACTGATCAAATTGATGAAAAAGTTGGTAAATCTCGAGATGCGCGAGGTAAAGGATACACTCCTCTAACAAGTTTTATGTGTCCTAATAGTGAGCATGTAAATTATTTATTAGACCTTGCTAAAGAAGTTGTAAAAAATTATCCTATTAAAGGCTTTTTTGCTGATTATATCAGATATGATGGAGCATTTACAGATTTGTGCACTTGCCACCGTTGTAAACAGAAATTCAGAGATAAATATGGGATTAAACCAAAATTATTAAAAAGTGATGAATGGTATGAATTTAAGGCTGACACTATCGCAAATTACGCTCAAAAACTCCATGATACAATAAAGTCTATAAATAATACTTGTATTACTGGATGGTTTTGTCTCCCAGGGCCTAAGAAATTGTTTTCAAGAAAGAGACTGGGACAAGATTGGACTAAATTATCTTCCATTCTGGATATTGTTTCACCTATGGAATATCCTTACTTAATGGGTACTAGAGATGATGGATGGTATTGGGGTAAGGTTGCTGATTTTTTCTATTGGTATTTTATTAGAAACATGAAAAAAAGAGCTAAGGAGTTTAGAGCTCCAGCTTTAACTGTTACTAATTCTGTAGAATGTAATGTTGATGAAATGCTCAAACAAATGAGAGGGTTTGATTTTGGGTTAGGAATTGCCGTATTTAAATATTTTGGGACTTCTGATGAACAGTGGAAAGCTTTAAAAAAGTATGCTGAAGAAGAAATTGGATTAGAAAATTTAAAGTTTACATAGTACCACTGATTAAATTTCCTTTACTGAGACACTTACGGCTGCATTGCAGACTATAATCTTATCCGAAGTATCTCCTAATTCTTTAATCAAAATACCTTGTGCTATTAAACCTCCTTTCACAACTTCTATAGATTTTTCACCATAAGGTACTGATTTCAAAATTTTTTTTCATTTACGTTTTCTGGATATGGTGCGCCAATTTTTATATGGACCTTCATTCTTAATAAATCATTTGGT
>JBHLLP010000054.1:0-22211 GCA_048885525.1 Candidatus Hermodarchaeota archaeon
TGATACTGGACCTTTAAGAAGAGATTTAATCCCAATGTATATGCTTGGATGGGCTCCTGATTATATAGATCCAGAAAATTATATTACACCATTATACAGTAACACATCAGCGATTTGGGTTAATACCTATGATTATGAATTAGAGCAATTAATGCTCGCAGGAGAAACAACAGTTGATATTACCACCCGAAAAGCCATTTACAACGAGATCCAACAGAAATTATTAGAAGAACTTTACTTTTTTGCTTGGATCTCAGTAGGTAAGAATTATGATGTATATCAAGATTATGTAAAGGGTTGGGTTCCTAATGCTATTTATAGACTCGATTTCCACTCTGTTTATATCGATATAACAACAATATCAATGGTTCAATCATTAAATTATGGAACAATTGTAGATCCTACTGATCTAGATCCTCACCTTTCTTATGATACAGCTGGATGGAATGTGATTTCTCAAATTTGTGAGGGATTATATAAATTTAATTTCACAGATCCGGCATCCTCATTAGTTCCTGTACTTGCAACTGCACTTCCGACAGTTTCCCCAGATGGATTGAATATTACTATCCCCCTTAGAACTGGTGTAAAATTTCAAGATGGTACTAATTTTAATGCCACAGCTGCTAAATGGAATTTTGATAGAGTTAATTATTTTTTAAATTATTCAGGGAACCAATATTTAACCTCCCCATTTAATGTACCCCTTCCTGCTACTAGCCAATTAACTAAAGTGTATTCTTTATTCACATATGGAGGGATACCGATTATAAATAGAACAGAAGTGATAGGACCATATATTATAAGAATTGTGCTGAATATGCCAAAAGCATCTATTATTAATTTATTAGCTTTTCCCTCTACACTTATGCAATCTCCAACTTCTGCTCAAATTCAAGGGAAAGAACTTGATTATCTCACATACGCCGATGGTGATGTGTTAATTGGGACGGGGCCTTTTATTTTACAGAATTACCAAGAGGATGTTCAAGTTAAATTTATTGGAAACCCCAATTACTGGCAAGGGGCTCCACAATTAACAAATTTGACATTTTGGACAATTGAGGATGATATTGCTTTGAATACAGCAGTATTAGCAGGTGATATTGACCTATATGATTCACCAGGAATATCCTTCTTAGACCAATTCAGAAATGATCCATACACAACTCTCTTGGAAGCCGGACCTACTGTAAATACGAACTATATGGGATTCAATGGTTATATGGTCAATACCACCTTCAGGAAAGCAATCTCATATGCGATTAATTATTCTTATCTAATTGATGTCGTTTTGGAAGGTAGAGGTTACAGATTGAAATCTCCAATCCCCACAGGAATACCAATGTCGAATTATTCGTTCAATTACCCCATATTCGATCGTGCATATGCCCAATCAATCATGCAATCTATCGGGTTTGGAACAAGCTTTACTACAGATGCCCAGTGGCTTGCTGTAGCCGCAGGAGGAGGATGGGGATTTGGATGGAACATCACAGTTCAAACAGAAGGTACAACTCGAAGAGACCTTGCTTTATATATTTCAGATTGTCTAAAATATTTAGGGATTGATGCCCCAGTAGTACAAGTTCCGTTCTGGAATTTAATCGAATGCATGATGGATTTGGCACCCTTCAGTAGAGAAATGATACCGATGTATATGTTAGGATGGGCTCCTGATTACTATGATCCAGAAAATTACATAACACCGTTATTCAGCAACATCTCAGCAATTTGGGTTAATACTTATGATTATGAATTAGAGCAATTAATACTCGCGGGAGAAACAACAGTAGATATTGCTGCTAGAGAAATAATTTACAATCAGATCCAAAAGAAGTTAGTTGAAGAACTCTATTTTCATGTTTGGATCTCGACAGGCAAGAATTATGATGTATATCAAAATCATGTTCACGGATGGGTTCCTAATACCCATAATAGACTTGATTTTTACTCCATTTATATTGAGGAAGAGTATTGGATTCTGAATCCAATAATTATTGATGATACAGGTGGCGGAGATTTTACTTGGGCACAAGCAGTTTCTCAATCATGGTGTAATGGTTCGGGGACATCCTCTGATCCCTATGTTATTGAAAAGATAAAAATTAATGGAAAAGATTCTGAAAGTTGTATAGATATTCGAAATTCTGATGTGCATTTTATAATAAAAAATTCTGTATTTTATAATTCTGGTGATAGTAATTATGATGCAGGGATCAGGTTAGAGAATATTTCAAATGGAACCTTATTCAATAACAATTGTTCTAATAATAATGGTAATGGAATTGCATTAATAAACTGTATTAACAATACAATTTCAGGAAATATAGTTTATCAAAATAATTATGCCGGTATAGTATTATCTTCATCTAATAAGAGCATTGTCTCAGGCAATACAGTATATCTCAATAATTTACATGGTATATCCATAGAGGATAGTATTATGAATGAAATTTCTGGAAATACTGCATACAATAATAGTTATAATGGGATATTTTTAACATATTGTAATAACTCCAGAATTTTAGGAAATACTATATATAATAATTATCAAAATGGTATATACGTATGGTATAGTAATTACTCCATAATATCGGAAAATACAGCATATAATCATCCCTGGAAAGGGATAAGATTAGAGTACTCTAAAAATAACGATGTTATAGGTAATGTAGTATATGAAAGTATTGAAGACGGAATATATTTATATTATAGTGATGAAAATCAGATCTCGGGAAATAATGCCTATGATAATTTAAACGGGATATACTTATGGGTATCAAATGATAACAATCTCATAAAAAATACTCTGTACAACAATGATGATAATGGAATAGGATTATATGACTGTGACAATACATTCATTATTGGAAATATTCTAAACATGAATGGCTTGAACCCATATTACGCTTCATTAGGAAATAACAACTTTTTTCGGTGGAATTTAGCAGATGGTTATACTGATCCAATTGTCTTTGATGATGCTGGTGGGGGAGATTTTACCTGGGTAGAAGCTAAAAATCAATTAGCTTGGTTTAGTGGTTCCGGCACTGGTATTGATCCATATATAATCGAAAATATAATAGTTAATGGTCAAAATTCTGGTAGTTGCATAGAGATAATAAACTCTAATGCATATCTTATTATTAGAAATTGCAAATTTACCAATTCTGGGAGTGGAACCTCAGATGCGGGAATCAAATTAGTATATGTTACTGCAGCAGCAACGGAAATAATTAATGTTGACTGTTCGTATAATAATGGTTATGGAATTTATCTTACTTATTGTCAAGGTATCAACATAAGGAACTGTATAATAAATAACAATGCAAGAGATGGTATTGCCCTATTTAACAGTAATAACAATTATATCGAATATAATGACAATACAGTTAATTACAATAATGGAAATGGTATATTTTTAAATTCAAGTCATTATAATGAAATCAATAATAATATCATAAACTATAATTCTGTAGGGATTTATTTCAATGGATCCAATTATAATACAATATCATTTAATGATTTACAATTTAATACCATAGAAGCAGTCGTGCTAAAGGGAGTGTGTATCGGGAATATTTTTTCAGATAATAATCCACCTATTAGTATTGGGGGTGATGGTGATGGAGACGGCGAATTCCCACTTTGGATTATTATATTAGTTATAGTAGGTATAATCGCTTTAGTAGCTATAGGTGGTGGTGTGTTAGTTTTGAAGAAAAGATCAACTAAGCCTAGAAAAGTTGAGGAAGAAGAACTGATAGTAGGAGCAACATTAAAAGAGGAGAAGAAACTCGAAAAAAATAGACAAAAAATTGAGGCGAAAGAAAAGAAAATCGAGAGAGATCTTCAAAAGAAAATGTCATTCGTGGATTACTTGATAAAGGAAGGTAAATATAGGATGGCTCTTAAAAACTTAAATGAAATTCAAGAAAAAGCTCAGGCTAGTAAATTAACAGAGCTTGAAAACAGATCTAAAGAAAGAAGAAAATTATGTGAGAAATTGTTTGAAGAAAAGATCGAACAGGAAAAACTAAAAGAGGAGGAAAGAAAAGAAGAAGTACGATTGAAAACAGAGAAAAAACTAGAGAAGGAGAGGTTAAAAGAAGAGGAAAAGAGAGAGCAAATTAAGAAGGTTCTTCGAATTAAAATATCAGATTTAGATTACTTAATCCAAGAAAACATGATAGATCTGGCCATTGAAAACTTAGTTAAGATTCAAAAAGAGGCTCAGGCTCAGGTATTAACTGATATTGTAAAAGAAATTGAGGAAAAGATAATTTCATATAAAAAATCAAAATTAGAAATAGTGAATCGAATTAAACAGATTATTTTAAATTTAGGTGCCAAATTTACTCGTTTACAGCTCATTGATATTAGTGAGAAGAGTGGTATTAAAGATGAAGCTCTAATTGAGAATGTAATTCAGGAAATGATAAAAAATAAAGAAATTCAAGGTGAGTATTTCTCGAGTTCTAAAGCACTTGCTATAGAAGTTGTATCTCCCGTACCAGTAGTGGAAAAAGAAGGATTATATCATGTTTTTATAAGTTATTCTACATTGGACACTGAGTATTTTCAAATATCAAAAATTGTAAGGCATTTAGAACTATATCCCGAAATAAAGAAAGTTTTATTCTGGGAAGCAGATAGTAAACAAAATATTGTAGAATTTATGGAGGAAACGCTAAAAAAAACTAATGCTTTCGTTTTATTTTGTTCTGAGAATTCTATGAAATCTGAGGCGGTAAAAGGTGAATGGCAAGCAGCATATCAAATGGTGAAAAAAGGTCTAATGAAAATGATTCCTGTATATGAAAATGAAGATCATATTCCTAGATTATTATGGCAAATGTTAAATATTAAATATACCAAGGATAATTTTGAGGAATTTATCCAAAAACTATATGAGGAGATCTTAAGATAATCCATTTAGGAAAACCTTGTACTTTTCTTTTAACTAATTTTTTTTTAAGGAGAAATTAAAAAATTTTATTATTTGATTTACCGTTTTGTAATAAAATTTGTAAATTAGAGAAGAACCTACATTTTTAGGCTTTAAATAAATCACAATATAAAAAATATAAGTTAAATAGCAATATTAATCGGAACATATAAAACAATTGAAAGAAGAGCTGCCATTGGAAATGTTAAAAACCAGATTAAAACTATTTTCCATACACCTTTCTTAGTGGGAGTATGACTTGCTTTAGATAATCCTACAAGAGAGGCAACTAACATATGAGACCCTGATAATGGAATTCCTAATGCAGTACCAACAAATAATATCGCAGCTGTAGGAATTTGTGCTGCAAAAGCCGTACTTGGATACAATTCTGTAATTCTTCCAACGCTTTTAATGACACCACGACCTAAAACTATTAATCCTCCTGCTAAACTAAATCCAGTTATTAATAGAAGAAGATTAATTTGAATATCCCCAATCCCAACAACAATTCCTACTGCATTTGAACAATCATTTCCTGATCTTGAGAATGCGGTGATACAGATGACTATTAAAACTATATACGCAAAGACTTTTTCAGTTTTTTCTAGGCTCTGAAATCCATTTAAGTGCTTAACTTTGTATTTGTGCATAAGTTTAAAAACAGAAAAAGAGACAACATAACCTATAATTGGTGATAAAATCCACCAGATGCTCAATTCAAGAATTTTAAACCAATCAAGACTAGCATTGAGAGCTATTCCAAGACCTATAACAGCTCCGATTGTTGCATGAGTTGTTGATATTGGCAGTCCAAATGCAGATGATAGTATTAACCAAATAGCAGTAGATACTAAAATTGTTATCACAATTGCATTATTAAGATCTGCCAAAATACCCTTACCAACCGTTTTGCTTACAGCTTCACCAAGTATAAGGGCACCTGTTATTGCAAAAATTGTAGCTAAAATCAGAATATGTTTCATATTAAGAATTCTTGAGCCGAAGATTCCAGCAAAGGTTTCATCATTTGCTCCAATTCCAAATGCTATTATTATCGTTATGACTAAAAAAGTAGTTAAGATTATTGAAAAAGCCATTTTGAATCACTCCTCTTTACTTACTTGGATATTTAACAATTAGACTTCTTAGAAAATCGCTAAATTCTTCAGCTCTTTCGATCATATCAAACAATTTTATGCATATTTTTGATGTTAAGTATATTTGAAGAGATCTTTCTTTTGGTTTTTTATAAATTACCCCTAAAATCTTAAATTTGGAATCACGACCAATTCTTTTTAGGTTTTCTATGTAGAATGATTTCTCATATGCGGTTTTAAAATCTGTTTCCATAAGGTTTATCATTTCAATTAGAACTTTAATACTTTCTTCATATGTATTATTGAGTTTTGTCATTTCCTCCTTTATATCATCATAAAGATTAAAAGGAAAGACTAATAAGCCACGAGCAAGTTCTTCTGATTTATCAGAAATAATATCTAAATATTTAATTAATCTATATCGATCCTCTACTAAGAAGGGTAGAGATCTCTTATCCTCATAAAGAACATTAATATACTTCTCTTTTGCAACATCTCCTTCATGCTCACATTTAATTACTTCTTCTAATTTATTACTTTTTAATTTTCCATCGATTAAATCATTAATACATTCGTGGAGCAAATCCGAACCTTTCAAAACTTGATTATAAAATCCTTTTGCTACATCTAATAACTTACTTTTTTTATTTTTTAATAATTTCAATCTATTCACACCAATAATTAATAATCATATAAGGTTTTTTTAATCTCATTTATTATTTATTTCTTAAAAAAAATTTCTTTTTTGATGTAAACTCTTTAAGTATAAGCCCCAAATTAAGGTCGAGAAAAAAATTTTATATTATTAAATTTTCTATAATTTAAGAAACATAGTTGGAAGTATTCTTGCCATTTCTCGAAATAAAATTAGCGAATATAATCTTTGACCCAAAGGTGCAGAATTATTGTGTTAATCCTAATTTTAAATGCCCCAGTTATGGACATTCGTGGGCTTGTCCACCTGAAGCACCATACTTAGAACATGAAGTCTCTACATATAAAAAATTTTACCTTGTTTATGTTAAATTTGATTTAAATTCATACGTTGAAGAAGTAAAAGCAAAAAATCCTAAAAGAAATGAAGATCATATACGAAACGCTTTCTTTATGAAAAATTTATTGCGAGACAATTTAGAAAAAGAAATTCTAAATTTCTTTGAAGTAGTACAAATTTCCTATGAAGAAAGACTTATTTTATGGGATGGCTTTTGTAGATTATGTTATAACAAAAAAGATAAAGGATGCACTTATGATGCTGGTGAACCTTGTCGCTATCCTAACCAAAAAAGATATTCTATGGAAGCCATAGGAATTGATGTAACTCAAACTGTTAAAAATTTACATTTTAATATAGAATGGCCTCCTAATGATTTTGTGTATCGTTTTGGTCTAGTATGTTTTAAATAAATAGTAATAAAGAATAGAGAAAGATTAAAAATCTATATCTTCTAATACAATAGTTTCTCTTCTATCAGGTCCTATCGAAACCATAGCAATATCTGTTTTAAGCAATTCTTTAATAGATTGAATATATATTTTCATTGTCTCTGGGAGAGCATCATATCCTTTTCTGGCACAATCTAACCATTCATCTCTGGTCTTTTCTTCCCAACCTTCAAATTTTTCATAAATTGGAGTACATCTTTCAATAATTTCATGGTGGATAGGCCAACTTTCAAGTTTTTTTCCCTCTAACTCATAACCAGTACAAATGTTAATAGGACTTATTCCTTGTAATGCATCTAAAAGAGTAATGATAATTTTATCAATACCATTTATCATTATACCATATTGTATGTTGAAAAGGTCAAGCCATCCAACTCTTCGTGGTCTACCAGTTACAGTACCATATTCATTACCTTGCTCTCTAATTTTTTCAGCGGTTTTGTTAAATAATTCTGTGGGGAATTTACCTTCGCCAACTCGAGAAGTATAAGCCTTAATTATTCCAACAATTTTGCCAATCTTTTTTGGAGGGATACCAGTTCCAGCACTAATACCTAAAGCGTTAGCATTAGAAGAAGTACCATAGGGATACATCCCAAAATCAATCGCCAATAGATTTCCTTGAGCTGCTTCAAATAAAACTTTTTTACCTTCTTCTATAGATTTATTTAGATAATAGGCAGAATCAATTACAAAAGGTTTAAGTTTTTCACCAAATTCTTTATATTCTTGATAAATTGATTCTAATGATTCATTCCAATCAGGATCATATACATTTATTAATTCCTTTTTAATTTTAAATAACTTCTCTAATTTTGGCTTTAAAATCTCAGGATTAATCAAGTCAAAGATTCTTAAACCCCAACGAGCTGCTTTATCCGAATAGGTCGGACCAATTCCTCTTTTAGTTGTTCCAGCAGCATAATTTTCTTTTGTTTTTTCTTCTAATCCATCTAAAATACGATGAAAAGGAAAAATTACATGAGCTGTAGAGCTTAGCTTTAAATTAATTTTTTTATTTAAATTCTTGAGATTTTCAATCTCTTCAAGTAAAACTTTCGGATCAACTACACAACCGTTTGCTATTACTCCTTCTTTTTCTAAGGGAGCTCCAGAAGGCATTAATTTAAATTTATATTTTACTCCATTGGCATTTATTGTATGACCAGCATTATTTCCTCCATTATATCTGACAACTATATCTGCCTTCTGTGCTAAAAAATCAACAAATTTGCCTTTGCCTTCGTATAGGGTTAGTTTGCGAACTGCTCAACTAAACTCCCCACGAAAGGCCTATAACGGCAATCGTATTACTCATATCTCATATTCCTTTTGATAATTTTGTATAATCTAATTCTTAGTTTAGTCCAAAAATGATTATTATATACAGTTTAAAAAATTTTTGGTAGGTAAAAATGGAAATATAATTAATAGGTAATAATTTTTATATTCGAATTTTCATGTAAGTCATAATCTTATTTTTTAATTAAAAAGCCCGCTTCGAAATAATTTGCCTGCTTTTAAGAAAACCATTCTAATTGATCTTGCTCATAATGAAATGTTAAACATAGATGAAGAAGAATTCAACGATTTTCTAAATCTCCTTAAAAGAATAGACCTCAAAATAAAAAAAAATGAAGATGGACATATTACAAAAGAAATTCTAGAGAATATTGATCTTTTAATCCTTGGTAATCCAATTGATGATTTCTTTTCAAGTTTAGAAATTAAACAAATCGTTGATTATGTTAGGACTGGAGGTGGTTTAATATTATTGAGTGAATATGGAGCAGATTATCTTCAGAAAACTAATTTAAATGATATCGCTGGAAAATTTGGTATTTTTTTCGAGAAAAACTTAATCAAAGAGATGAACAAAACAAATCAAAACTGTACTAGTATCATACACATTCAAGAGTTTCCAAAGCATATTATTACTAAAAGTTTGAGAGAAATGATAATTGGGGGTGCTTGTTCATTAGATTTAGGTAAAGGAGCAAAAATTTTATTACAAACAAATGAACTTTCTGTATGGTCGGAAGTTTACAATAATACTTCTGAAGAATGGACAAAACAAGAAGAAAAACAACAAATTATTGCCGCATATGCTGAATTTGGCCAAGGAAAAGTGGTAGCAATTGGAGATATCGATATTTTTACGTCAAATTCTAGAATAGGTATAGATTCTTTAGATAATCAAAAATTCATACAAAATATAATCAATTGGTTAATAAATCCTGTCGAGGAATCAAAAGTAGTCTCATTTATTCTTAATCAGCTTGGTGATCTTCAATACGAAATTAGAGAAACTAACAAAGTTTTAAATAATATAATCGAAACTATCACAATTTTAGAAAAAAGAATTACATATTTAGAAAAAAAATCAAAGATATATATGGAACCATCAGATCAAGAAGAAAGTTTTGAAACTTAACCAAATTAATATGAATTAATATTAAATATTTGAAGATAGTCTAAAGTATTATTTTTTATTATAATTAAATATTATAAAATTAGTTATTTATCTAAGCTATCAGCAATTAAAAATTATACAAATTATAAGGAGAATAAAAATGCCTTTAAAAACCCCAAAAGAATATCTAGAATCTATTAAAAGGCCAATTAATTTATATATGTTTGGTGAAAAAATAAAAGAATTTTGGAATCACCCAATCATCAAACCTTCAATCAATACTGTAATGAAAATTTATGAATTAGCCCAAATGGATGAATATAAAGAACTTATGACAGCAAATTCTCATTTAACGGGTGAAATTATAAATAGATTTACTCACATTCACCAATCAGTCGATGATTTAATAAAAAAAGTAAAAATGCAGAGGTTACTAGGACAAAAAACCGCTTGTTGCTTTCAGAGATGCGTAGGATTTGATACTGCAAATGCATTATATAGTGTAACATACGAGATGGATAAAAAGAACAATACCAACTATCATGAACGGTTTAAGAAATATTGGGTTGAAGTTCAGACGCAAGATTTAATGGTCGATGGAGCAATGACAGATACCAAAGGTGATAGAAGTAAAAGACCAAAAGATCAACAAGATCCTGATGCTTATTTGCATATAATTGAAGAAAATGACGATGGTATCATAGTTCGAGGTGCAAAAGTTCATCAAACAGGCTTTCTTAATTCTCACCGCGCAATAATTATGCCCACTCTTTCATTAAGACCAGGTGAAGAGGAATATGCAGTTAGTTTTGGAATTGACACAAATGCTAAAGGAATAACTTTGATATATGGGAGACAATCATGCGATACTAGAAAGATGGAAGCTGGGAACTTAGATATTGGGAATTATAAATATGGTGGACAAGAAATTTTTGTTGTTTTCGATAATGTCTTCATACCTAAAAATTATATCTTTATGAAGGGAGAAATTGAGTTCTCTGGAGAATTAGTTAATCGTTTTGCTGGATTTCATCGTCAATCCTATGGTGGATGCAAAGTTGGTGTTGGAGATGTACTTATAGGAGCTACAGCTCTGATTTCTGAATATAATGGTACTCAGAACGCCTCTCATGTTAGGGATAAACTTGTTGAAATGACACATTTAAATGAGACTTTATATAGCTGTGGTATAGCTTGTAGCTCATTAGGTTTTCAAAGAGAAGCAGGAAATTACGAAATGGATATGTTATTAGCTAATGTATGTAAGCAAAACGTTACTCGGTTTCCTTATGAAATAGGAAGATTAGCTGAAGATTTAGCAGGTGGAATGATTTGTACAATGCCTTCTGAAGCAGATATTAATTCAAAAGAGATAGGACCCTTAATTGAAAAATATTTAACTACATGTGAGGGAATAAGCGCTGAAGATCGATTCAAGGTTTTACGGTTTATAGAAAATTTAACAATGGGTGTTGCTTCTGTTAGTTATCGCACTGAATCGATGCATGGTGCGGGATCACCACAAGCCCAGAGGATAATGATTTCAAGACAAGCTAACCTCGATGAAAAGAAGAAATTAGTAAAAGAAATTCTCGATATTGCAGAATAGATTCTTAAATTATGATCCTATCACTAATTTCATTTTATGAAAAAAGTTAAATTAAGAATTTATTTTTTTGAATCAATTTCTACTTCAATTAAATTGTAATCTCTTGTTCCTAAGCCAATTTCTTCAGCTAATTTTAATTGCAATTCCCAATGTTTTGATTCTTTCCCACTAAAATCCATCTCTCCATTTTTCGGATCAAAACGAGGAGTATGTGAAAACCATTCATGAGGACCTTTAGTTGGAATGCCTTCTACATCCGAAAGGATAGAATGAGGTGTAATTGAAGATTTATGTACAAGATCTATTGTTGCTTGATCCAAAGCAACTGGATCCAAAGATGCTAAAACTCCTATATCTGGAACAAATGGAATATCTGAACCTCCCGTACAATCACATTGGTATGTAATATCAATTGCATAATTGATATAAAAGATATTATCTTTTCCAAAATATTCAACAACTCCCTTAGCATTATCAACCATCTGGGTTACGAAATCCTCGCGAGGAACACTCCCGATATTTATTATTTTATCTTTACAAACCGAAGCGCACATATAGCAAAATTTACATTCATATTCATTAAACTTCAATTTGTTATTATCATCCTTACTTAAAGCATTTGTGGGGCAAATATTAATACAATTCATACAATTTGGATTACAATTATCAAAGTCAAATTCAAAAGTTTTTCCTGTGTGTGCTTCAACCTTACCACCTTTACTCACACATCCAATTCCAAGGTTTTTTATTGCTCCTCCAAATCCTGCACCTGCATGACCTTTAAAATGAGATGCCAAAATTATTAAATTAAATTCTCTTAAACGTCCAGCAACTAAGACTTCATTAAATTTCTTTCCATTGATTTTTTGAATTTCTATATCAGTTCCTAATTTTCCATCTAACATCAGAATTGGAGCACCCATAGTTTCTTTAGTAAATCCATGCTTAAGAGCAGTTTCTAGATATTCAATTTCAGTTGCTCGACCAGAATATTCTGTATGAACCCCTGAAATACTTTCAGGTATTCCCCAACCGCAAGATTCTGCCACTGATGGAATTCCACCTAGATCTTTAACATAATCACATAAAAATCGTATGTAACTCGGACGTAAATATCTTGTATTTTCTAATGCGCCAAAATGGGTCTTAATTACTACATTTTCACCATTCTTAATCTTTTGTTTAATTCCAAGCCTCTCTAATGCTAAAGAACCTTTAAACTTGCTCATACTCTGCTTATGATCATCTGTCCGTGCCGTAAAATAGAAAACATCTGATTTCATATCTTTATACCTGTAGAAATTCTGTTTAATTCATACAAATAATTAGAATTTAAAATTTAAGTCAAAAAATATTTTAACACTAATTAATTCTATTAATATAATATATAAATAAAAAATAGCTTAGAAAGTAAAAAAAAAAGAAAAAGATGGTATTTTAATGGCTCGTTGCCCCGAATGCGGAGGCTTTATGAAATACCATTCAGCCATAAAACAAGTTGTATGTCAATCATGTGGATTATCGTTGTCTAGGCATGAGTTAGATAGGTATTGGAAAAAAATTAGAAGTGAAAACATTATAGAGGGTGATGATATGCAACAAAAAAAGAACCGGCGAAAAGAATGGCTTGATTGGTATTCTTCCAGCAAAGAATCCAAAGATAAAGATTTTTAAAGTTGGGAAATCAGAAATTTCATAAAACCAGATAATTTTCTTTAGAAATTAAAGGAAATGAGTCATATTAATTAAGATTATTGAACTATTAGTTAATTACCAAATTTTCTTTCTAAGATATCTTCTAAGAGTTCTGCTAATTTTATAGCAGGTATATCTAGCAGAGTTATTTCTAGATGTCTTCCACGAGTAGCCTCTTCAATTCTTACTGTTTTAGACGCAACAACTTTGAGTTGAGTCAGTTGACGTACGTATTTTCTAAAACTCATTTTTACATGAGGCTCTATTGAAAAATTTTCAGATACAGCTTTATATTCCTCAAAAGCATCATCAACTAAAGTGAATGGTTCACCATTATTAATTAACGATCGCACAATCCCATATAAAGCTAGGATTTCTTGATCTTTTAAATCATCTACAATATCATTTCTAAAAGTAGGATATACATCATTAGCCGCCTCTCTAATAATGTCTGCAGTTATACGATCAATATTTTCCTTATCACAATAAGATCCGCTTTTTCGCAAAATTTCAATCCCATGTCTCATATTTTTGTGATCAGCTACGATTTGTGAAATCATTGTTAAAAGTTCCTCACTGATAACATTTTCTTTAAATGCCATATCGCTACGATATTGCAGGATCTGCATTGATTCATCAAAATCATAAGGTTTAAGTTTAATTTTCTCGTTTAACCTACTTAATATTCTTTCATTCTCAATTGTCATCCAATCTTTACTTCGAGAAATTAATAATAACGACAATTTCGCATTTTGATGCCCAAATGTTTCAGCTATATCCAAGAATGCTAGTACTTCATCTGGTTTTAGAAGATGAATCTCATCAATAATTAATAACATATATCCTTTTTCCCGAATTAGTTGTGAGAGGATTAATTTTAATGCCTCGTCGTCACTGAATCCACGACCGCTGCCATGTTGATATTTAGCGAGAAGTTCTCTGATAATCTTACTTTTAGAACGGAAATTGATACAATTAAAATATTCTAAAAATAGTTTAACATCATTTTCAATTGCAATTGTTCTAAAATTTTTTCCAAAATAGCGCGCTGTACATGTTTTTCCCACTCCTCCTTTTCCTAGAATCAAGCAATTAATAGAAGGTTGTTCCTTTTCTTCCATAATTCTTCTATAATTAAATATCAATGTTTTTAAAACTTCATCGCGACAATATAGTTTTTCTGGTACATAACTCAAGTCAAGGGAACTTGCTTGTCTAAAAACCGATTTCTTCATGAATTGCTTTCTGAATTCATCCTCATCCATGGTAAATCGAGAAAACCCGGTATATAATTTTGATTTATAAGTAATAAAAGAACAAATTAAGTATAAATTTTCTTATACTTGTAAAATTTTGTTTTATCTATAAAAAATTTATTAATTTAAAAAATTGAAGTTTGATAGTTTTTGTTCTAAAATATTGAATGATATAAATCTCTAACGTAAAGTTTTATATATTCACTTTTTATAAGTTATTTTATATATAATTGTATTGAAAATTTTGAAAAATAGAATTATGAAAAAATTAATTCGAAAATTAAGATACCGAAAATATAAGAAGGAAGCTTTAATTAAACAGTTCGAAGAAGAAAAATTAAGAAATCCCCAAGATTTTATATGTAATATAAGAGGTCAGGGTTGCGGATTGGGTCGTTAAAAATTTTATTTTATATTTTTTTTATTAAACCTCATGTAGTTTTTTCTTTATCTACGAATTTATCAACATAAATTTTCCAGAAATAGAAAGTTGCTTTATCTGAACTAATTTTTAACAATTCGAGATAAATGAAGTCATGCTAAAAGACTTAAATTTTTTCATTATTGCTCAAAGGATGCATTTGAGAATAAGATTCTTTTAGCCTAGTTATATCGTTTTTCGCATAAATTCGGGTAGTACTTGGGCTTGAATGACCTAAAATATCTTGTAGTTCGCTAATATCCATACCTGATCGTCTTAGATGTGTTGCTCCTGTGTGTCTTAGAATGTGCGGGGTAATAATTTTAGAATCTGCAAATCCACATTTCTCTTTAATTGTTTTTATGTCTGTTTGAACAACACGAGGACTTAACTTTTGGTTCCTTGTATTTACCAATAGATAATCTTCAGACTCGTAGTTTATCCTATTTTTAAGATGTTCTTTAAAAATTTCTAATGTTTTCTGATCAACAGGTACAATTCGTTCCTTATTTCCTTTTCCTCGGAGTCTTACATAACCTCTCTCAAAATCTATATCTCTAATTCTTATATTACACAGCTCACTTACTCTGGCCATCGTCGAATATAATAATCTAATAATTAAATAATATCGGCTACTTTTTCGAGAGTTAAATAATTGTCGATCCTTTAATTTATTAAAAATTACTTCTATATCAGCTATTCTTAAAAACTTGGGTAGACTCTCTTCAAGCTTTATCTTCGGTGTTTTAATTGTACTCATAGGATCTTTTTCCATAAACTCATTTAAAGTTAGAAATTTAAAATATGAACGCAGTGAAGCAATTTTTCTCCCTATCCCTTTTTTTGTATAGTTCATCTCATTTAGTTTTTTAAGAAAGTAACGTATTTTTTGGCGTAGTAGGGGAGAATTGATTTGTATATCCCCTACTAGTTCAATAAACTTTTGAAGATCATAACGATATGCCTTAATAGTGGAGGAAGCACATCCTTCTTCAATAGATTTTGAGGCTAAAAAGTCTTCTATAAAATCAGAAATTTTATAGTTTTCCATATTATATGGAAATTCTCTAGATAATACTAAATACGGTGTAATATGTAGGTATATATCTCATTAAAGCATTTATTTTGATAATCCTTCTCCATACCAGCCTTTTTTGATAAAGAGATATGCATTCATAGCAGCTGTGGTTGCTTCACCAGTAGCAGTGGTTACTTGTCGTATTCCACCTGTTACATCTCCAGCTGCATATATACCTGGAAAGTTAGTTTGTTGATTTTTATCAACTTTAATATAGTTATCCGCATCAAGTTCGATCCCAACCTTCTTTGCTAAATCACTCTGTGGCTCGACTCCGATTGCAATGAAGAGAGCATTCACATTTATATTATTTACTTCCCCAGTTTCAAGATTTTTAACTTTTAGTTCTGCTAATTTACTATCTTTAGGTATAGCTTCTTCAACAATACAATTATACATTGGAACAACATTCGGTAATGAATCAACCTCATCAGCAATACATGCTTCTGCTCGCATACAGTGGCGTCTATGAATAAGATAAACCTTCTTTGCTACACCTGAAAGATAAATTACCTCTAAACCCGCTGCATTACTACCACCAACAGTGGCAACTACTTGATCTCGGAATAACGGACCATCACATGTAGCACAATAAGATATCCCATTGCCTACTAAATCAAATTCATTGGGTAATCCAAGTGTTAGATGTTTAGATCCAGTTGCAATTATTATAGCCTTGGCTTTAATGTTACCTCCATAGGTAGTCACTGTCATTTCTTTTGGATTGATACTAGAAACTTCTTCAAAAAAGAAAGAAGTCCCATATTTTTCAGCCTGTTGCCTCATTTTTTCGGTTAATTCAAGACCATTTATACTTTCAAATCCGGGATAATTCTCAATCTTGGGCGCGGTTCCAGCTAAACCACCAAATCCCTTACATTCGTAAAGTGCGGTTCTTAAACCCATTCTTCCCCCATAAATCGCAGCAGTTAAACCTGCCGGTCCACCACCTATGATGATAAGATCAAATTCATTTTTATCAGACAACTTTAATCCCCATTACAATGTAATTTCATTTAGATATACTAATTGTAATCTTAAAAAAGGTATAAATTTTTTTCAATTTTCTTTTTGGTTAATCTATTCCTTCTTTAATTGGCGAAGATATTTGCATGCATTTATCCCAGCTCGAGCACCTTCGGCTGTAGCAAAAACTACTTGAAAAAGTCCACCAGTACAATCTCCGGCAGCATATACGCCTTTTAGATTTGTTTTTTGCTCTTCATCCACTTTAATATTTCCCATATCATCTAATTCTACTCCAGCTTTTTTGAAAATTGAATTAGAAGATATATGAGATAAAATAAATAAACAACTTAATTCAAATTCCTTGATTTCTTCGGATTCATCTAATTGAGATTTAATTGATTTACATTTTATTTTTTCAATCATACCATCAGAATTCGGAACTGCTTCAATAACTTCCATATTTTCAAAAATTTCAATTCCCACTTCTTTAACTTGATAAATCTTTTCGGGTAATTTTTCAATTCCAACATCAGTAATTATTCGTACAATACATCCCATTTGCTGAAGAGCTAAAGCATCTTCTACCATTTCTTCATCCTTACCAAATAAATAGATAACCTTATCCTTATATAATGGACCATCACTTAGTGCACTATATGAAACACCAAATCCAAGTAAAATATCCTCTCCCTTTATTATTTCTTTTCGTGTACCTCTACCAGTTGCAATAATAACAACATCAGAAGTTATGTTAGCTGTTCTGGTTGATGTCCTATTTATGCCCATTCCCAGCATCAATGAGATTACATCACCCTTGATAATTCTAATGTTTTCTGAATAACTTTCAGTATGAGCTCTAAATTTCTCTAATAGATGTTTTCCTTTAATATCAATTTCTCCAGGCCAATTTTGAATTTCTTTTGATCTTGCTAGACCAGATAACTCTTTTCCATCGAGAATTATAACGTCTCTATTTGCTCGAGCACAATAGATACCTGCACTTAATCCTGCTGGACCACTACCAATAATCAATATTTCACATTTAAACTCGTCCAATCTTTTAACCTCTCCGAATAAAATTCTTTAATCCTTATAATCATGGATTCTTTATTCTTTCTTTAACGCCCAAAAATAGGTTCCTCGCTCTCTAATAAATTCAGCATGTTTAAATGGTGTTGAGTCAATAAATTCCTTGAAAGTTTTTTCATTATAAAATTTAGCAAATTTTGTTTCAAGAAGTTTATGCATTATGTCAAAAAGCTGAAATCCTTTTGTAGGAGAAAAAGTATCGGGAATCATTGTTTCTCCCACGATTAATAAACCATCATCCTTCAACAAAGAATATAAGTCTCTGAGAACACCTCTTCTATATTCTTCATCATGGTCCATTTCATGGAGAACGTGATTTAGTAATATTAAATCAAATTTTTCATTGCTACTTTTAGCAAATTCATCAATTGGCAAATCGAAAATATCAACTCTATCGTTCAATTTATGTTGTTCTATTAAATTTTTTGTATAAGCAATAGCTCGAGAGTCGATATCTATTCCAACAAATTGCGCTCTTTTATATTTTTCTGCCCAATTCTTTAGATTGAACCCATAACCACATCCAACCTCTAAAATCTTGCCTTGTTTTCGCACCTTTCTATACATATCCTTAAAACTTTTTGAAAATAATCCCTCAATTATGTTTCCCCAATTGGCGCTATTTTTATGTCCATCAATGTAAAATTCCTCTGATATTTCACTATCTTCAATTTGTTTCCCTGTTTTGAAATGTTCTATTATGAGATCCTGATATGGTGCAAATTTGTAAAATAGACTCATTATAGAACCAACATAGAACATGTGATCTTCATTAATTAACAAATTATACACATGAGGTGCAGTAATTAAAGTTCTTTCTTCGGCATTTTCAATTTCAAAAATGCCACATTCGATTGCTAAATGAATCAATGAATCTACATAATCTGCATCTAAACTGAGATTTTCAGTAAGTTCATCTGGAGTAAATGATATTGAAGAAATTGGTCCAGACTCGGACAGTCTTTTACCCTTTTCATAAAAGTAATCTAATATCCCTAATTTCTTCCCTAAACCATAAATTAAGATTGTATTAAAGCCATAAAATCCTTTAATTAGAAATTTTTTCATCTGATCTTGAACAGTTATTTCTTTTTCATCTTGATTTTGAGACATACTCAGATTTCCCTCACACTTCTTTTAATTTTTTTATAATATTAGTTAAGTAATTCAATTTATAATGTTTTAGTATTTTTGATAATAAATTGCTTTATTATAAAAAATAAGCAGGATAAATAAGGTGATTAAAATTTATGTTCTAAGTGAAAAAATAGAATACTAAAGAAATTAATCCCAAAAAAATCATGGTTGCTCCCATTCCTCTTCCCATTGCTTTTGCTGAAAGCTTTTGCACATAATTAGAGATAATAAAACCTGTCAAAAACGAGCCAATACCAAGATAGAGGATGAACTCCCAGTTAAAATATAATTTACCTTCAAGATTATAACCAATTATTTGATACATGCTAAATGTGAAAATGCACATAATAAGGCTTAAAATTAAAGCAGTTCCTACACTTTTCTTTAAAGGGTAACCATATAATATAATTAAAACTAGTGTTATGATGAAGCCTGAATTCGCACCAAACATGCCAGAATTAAAGCCAACGATTATTCCTAAAATTATTGCTAATAAAAAGAATAACTTTGAATTAGGTTTAATTACACTTTCAATATTATCACTCTCAGTACCTTGCATAACTTTTGAATTTATTGGAATTTTCTCAATATCTTCTAATCTCATCTCCTCCCTCTTACGCATTAAAAATCGTTGAGAAATTTTATGAACAGTTTCTTTCACACTATCAGAAGTAGGAAAACCTTTAGAAATAATTGTAGTTCCTAAGAAGATAATAAACACAGGTAAAAACCATCCAAAAATAGCGCTTAGAGGAGTCATTATCAATATAACTACTCCAAAAAACGATGCAATTAAAGCTATTACCATCAGTATAAGAATATTCTTACTAAGATAAAATTGCTTCTTCCTTACATAATTAATTGCTACAGAAGTCGCTGCTATAAAATCATTTAAAAGATTCACAGTTATGGCTAAGAGAACATCTCCCGTAATTAAAAGAATTAAAGGAACAACAACACCTTGTCCTGTTTGTCCTACAAAACACATGCTTATTCCAACAAGTGCACCAATAAAAATACACAGAATTATTTGATAAATTTCTAAAGCCAAGAATAATCAAACCTATGCTCGATTATATATTTACTTTGATCGACTAATTAAATATCATTTCATTTTATAATCTTTTGAAACCATTCTTTAATATTCTGAGAAACTATGAAGATTTTAATTTAAAATATAAAAAATTAAGAAAAAAATAAAAAAATCATAAAATTTGTTAAAAAAATTATTATCTTGTACTTTGAATAAAAAGCTGTTCCCTTTTTTGTTCTTTTTCCCATTTTTTGCGTTCTGAACGGAGTTTAAATAAATCTATATCTTTAAAGATCAAACCTTCCTCTTTGGCAGGTATAATTCGCTCAGTTCGGTCCTTTTCCGGAGTATAGATTAGAGATTCTCCATATTCACCAATATTGGCAAAAAAAGAATATGCATATATAGATCTACGTGCATCAAAATGGGCTGCTTTAAAGTCAGCTGTAACTGGTGTAAAGGCGGGATTAAGGATTATATCAATAGGGGGCTCAAAATTTTTTAACTCTACTCTTAAATCCATATCAAGGAAATCCCGGCAAATTATAATAACTATTCTACCATATTCTGTATTACAAATGGTTGTTCTTCGAGGTAAACTGCTGACTTCTATTCCTTCTTTAAAGCGGTCTCCTTCTTCCATACTAATAATAGCAGGAATATGCTTTTCTTGTTCCCAGAGAATTCCTTCAGGTCCAAAAACCATGCTAATATTTCGTCGTGTTTCTTGGTCATGAAACGATCCTGGAACGACATAAATGTTATATAATTTGGACATATTTGATATTTCTTCAAATAACTCTCTATAGCTAAGGTCAATAGACATTTCAGGAAAGAGTAAGATGTTTATCTCCTTATCGTGCGCTTTTTCAATCATATTTTTGAATTTAGATCTTATTTCTTCAATTTTATTCTCTTTAACTCTTATAAGTCCTGAAGATTTTGTATCGAATAGTTCTTTCATGATATCTCCGGTTTCAGATACACCTATTTGAGCAATACCAACTCTACACTCTCTTTTTTGTACTTTAGGATATTCTTTAAACAGATCTCTATAGACTAATTGATATTTCTTCCTTTCCATTCTCTCTATCGCTACACGTTTTTCTTCATCGCTAAACTGACGAGCTTCACTTAATCGAGGAGATTGGCTACTTTCAAGTGGACAAGAAGGAGCAACTATACCCATGGTACTTCGGGAGATTGAGGGTTCTTTTATCGTGCTTAAAGCGGAAAAAAGTATTGATTCTTCCTTCTCAACCCTATTCAATCGATCTTGAACTTCTTTCTCCTTATCTTTATACCCCGCTTTTCCAAATAATTCTACAGCAGATTTTAAATATTTCGCACCTATTCCTAGAAAATTTCCTTTTTCTTGAAGATCTGTTTCTTCATCTGCTCTAATTAGGTGCCATGCTGCGTCAAAATATATTGAAGTCGCTTGAGCCCAGTCAGCTCCGCTTTCAAAACCTCCTTTTTCATATAAAGTAGCGGCTTTACTGAGTGTTAACTTAACTTTCGGATATAATTCTTTTTTGATATTCATCTCAATGGATTCATCGAATTTAGAGCCATATTCAAGAGCTTGGCAAAAAGTTGAATTCCCAGAAGCTAATAATTTTAACTTTGCATCGGTGAAAAGATCACTGGCTTTTGCAAACAATCCGGCTGCTTCGGAAAATCTGTACGGATCTTCATATTTTTCAGCAAGTTCCATATTTTCCCAAGCTCTACACAGATAATATACAGCTTCTAATTCCTCTCGTTCTCGTTTAATTTTAAATAAAATACATATATCTCTGAATTGAGATGATGCTAGTGCAAATTTTTCTGCAGCAGCAGTATGTTCACCTTCTTTTCCTAGTATCCTTGCTTCTTCAAGGTTTATTCTAGCATTACAATGATTCACTCTTACTTGAGCTATTTTTTCAAACTTATTTATTCTCTCTTTTTCAAATTTTTCTCTTGATTTCTGATGGGATTTTATTAATGTTCCAATTGCTTTTTCAAAGAT
>JBHLLP010000055.1:0-20987 GCA_048885525.1 Candidatus Hermodarchaeota archaeon
TAAATCTGTAACTCAAAGGATAAATCAAGTTTATTTTCATTTTTAGTTAATTCTCCATAGTCTTTATGCAGGCTTGCAACTCGGTTGGCGATAGCTGCTCCTGCTGTGTGATCAGCACCCATAGGTGAAGTTGCATAAGTAACCCCCATTGCTTTAAAGACTCTGCTATCATAAGCAGAAATTCCTTGTCCTTTTACGTGAGGAATTCGTTTAGCATTGAGTATTTCTCCAACATTTTTAACACCATTACCATATAATTGCCCTTCTTCAGAATTATTCCGAATTTCAATATCTAAGATTTCGAAAGCTTTTTCAGCATCTCCCCACTCTATTTTTCCACAATCCATAGCTACACCCACAGTTCCGCCAAACTCAATAGTGTCAATACCCACATCATCACATAAATGATCAATTTTAGCTAGACTGTCTAAATCGTCAATCATCAAATTACTGCCATTTAAAGCCATTGTTTCATATTCTAGACTTGATGTAATGTGTTTCCCTTCTTCATCAACAACTAAATTCGAACATTTTATAACGCATGTTGGAGAACATGATAATCTTTTTTTACCTCCTCTCGCAACTACAAGATCATGAAGAGATTCTCCTGAAATACTATCAATTTTATCGTAAGATCCCATTCTAAAATTTTGTGTTGGTATACCCCCATATCCACTCATTGCCGCCATCATCATAGGAGTGCCGAATATTGAAAACTTCTCTTTAGTTTGCGCCAATTCTTTTGCGAAAGGGGTTGAGACTTCTCTGAATTTTTTGATATCAAAAATTTCTGTTTTTGAAGTTTTGGGGGGAATTATCACAATTGCTTTAATCCCTTTAGAACCCATTACAGCTCCTAATCCTCCTCGAGCAGCATGCCTACTTGGGTACCCCTCTAAATCATTTGCCCCTATTGTTGCAGATTTCATCATGTATTCACCCGCCGGACCAATAGAGTAAATACCTATTTTTTCTCCATATTGTTGTCTTAAATTCGAATGAAGTTCATAATTTCCCAAACCTTTATATTCATTAGCAGTTAAAATCTTAATACTTTCTTCATCGATTAAGATAAGCTTTAGTACCGGTGATATATCTTCTAATACGATTGCTCTAATACCATGTCTAGCTAACAACATGGCAGGTCTTCCGCCCACATTAGCTTCCTTTATCCCAGTAGTCAAGGGACTTTTTGCACCTATTGATGTACGGGCAGAACAAGGAAATGGACTGCCTCCAAGAAGACCATTGGCAAAAATTAGTTTATTTTCTCTTCCTAAAGGATTACATAGTGGAGGGACTTCATTATGAATAATCTGAGAACTTAGACCTCTAGCACCACGCAGAAAAAAGTTTGAATCTGAAGATACGTCATCAAATCGAATATCCTCATTCCGTACATTTATTCTAACAATTTTCATACTTAAACACAATAATATCTTAAATTATTTTATTTTTTCTCTTATTAGTTTATTTCATTGGAATGCCATCCGAGCATGAGACTCCTACTTGGCATAAACCACAAGCAAAAATATCTATCCCATAAGTTTGATTAATAAAGGGAATTGTACTCGTTACATGTGGAGCGCAAATCATTTTATCGTGCCGATTCTCGAAGGATATAGCATTTACAGGGCATCTAGAAATACAATCTCCACATTTAATACAAAATTCATAAGGATCTGAAGGTCGATTATGAGAATCAGATGGAAGTTTAAAATCAATAACTAGGCTACCACACCTCATTGCTTTTCCTCGCGAATTGATAAATCCATCAGATAATCCAAATGAACCCAAACCTGCTGCAAAACAATTATGTCTATGAGACCAGTTAGATACCCAAATTTTTCGGTTAACCTTAAATAATTTCTTGTCTAGAGTTGGAGCAAAAGCATTGATTCCAAGCTTTTTTAATTCCTCAATTAGGTACTCTTGAATGTTCCTATTTGCTTGTTCTCCAAAGAGCCTTGTATGAGCCCATCTTTCAGAGGGCATTGTTTTAGAATAACTATAATTCTCAGTTTTAGTCTTTTGATTTATAGGTAAAATATATGCTACTACACTAAGACTTTCATTGTTAAATTCAATGTGATCTTTCTTACAATACCACTCATAAGCTTCAGAAGGAGTTAGATGAAATTCACCAATAATACTTTTATATTTAGTATAAATAGCATCATTTCCATCAGCGATACCAACAATCACATTTGGCTCAAAAATAAAAGATCCATCAACATGGTTCATTTTATTACTCTCATCATTTTCAAGGAATCCATTGATCTTATTGATAAACCATTCTTTATTTACATCCATAGTACTAACTTAATTATGTTTACCTTCCTAATTTAATTCCTAAATTTTTAATATCTAATTAATTTTTGTCTTATAGTATGGAAAATAATAATTGAATCACTACATCAACTAAAGAAATTTAACCGTAATTTAATTGTAATATAATATGGATGATATCGATCTTAAAATTATTCTGCTTTTAATGAATAATTCAAGATTAACATATCGAGAGATCTCTAACCACTTAGGGTTATCTGTCAATGCAGTGTATAAAAGAATTCAAGCTCTTATAGATATAAAGACTATAGAAAAATTCACTGCAAGGTTGAAACCCTATGCTATCAATGCTATTTATACATTCATTTTTGGTCAAAGCGATGCTCAAGATATGGATAAAGCGATAATTGAATTAAGCAAGCATGACAATACTTGGCAGATTGCATTATCAAGTAGAAATTATGTATATATAGGAGCTATGTTAGAAAATATTCATCAATTAGATGATTATGCTTCTTTTGTATCCCAAGTAGTTAAAATTCATTCTCCAAAGATTGGACTACTTTCAGGGGTGCATTATACTGCACCAATACCATATATAGTCCCAAAGTCAAGATCAATGAATTTTGATCAACTTGATATAGATATTATTCGATCATTACATAATGATTCAAGAAAACCAGTATCAGAGATAGCAGATGAAGTTAATAGTACTTCAAATACAATTCGAAGACGCTTAACTCGAATGATTGAGGAAGGCATCATTGAATTATCTATTAATTTTAATCCTGAAGCTTCAAGTGATATTTTTGCCACATTCCAAATAACTGTAAAACCTTCAGTTGATAAAAACGAAATTGCACAAATATTAAATGATAAATTTCATCCAAATCTATTTTATTGCTGGACATTTAGCAATCTCCCCAATATAATTTTATGTTGGGTTTGGGCTAATAATACGAAAGAACTAACTGAATTAGTTGAAAATATAAAAAAAGAAAATATCGATTCAATTGTTTTTGATATCATGTATAAAGTATATTACTTCGATACTTGGAAAGAAAAAATTTTATATAAATAAAAAAAGTTAAAAAATTTTAATTCATGTTGACTTTAATCACTCACAAACTTAACCAAATTGCTACTCTTATGAAATGTATGATATAGGTACTAATACCAGCAAATAAAACTATCTTCTTCAAATTTTTTTTATATTGTAATTTTTTCTGATTTAGCTCTCTTTTCCATGATATTAAGCCAATAATCCCTACACTCCCAGCAATTCCTGATAAGCTAATTTCTGAAAAAAGGAGAAACCAAGAAAAAATTGGATTTACTGTACCAAAAGTATCCCCTCCAGTACTTGCAAGATAAATAGCTCGGACAAGGAAAAAAATTGGACCTCCGCCTAAAAGGATCCATTTCGACTGATTTAAAAATAGTTTGACATTTGATTTGTTCATATTTTAATCCCCTTTTTAATTTCTGATTGATTTTTGCGATTATTTACCTTGTCTGAGATATTTAGTCCGATCTGTTCCATCAAATCTAAAGTTGCATCTTTTAAAGGACCTTTCTGATCAAGAACTATTGCAGTAATAGTGGGATGGATTATCTTTATTTTTATCTTATTTAAATATCTTGTAATCCTTTTGGCAGCAGATCCAGCTAATCGGAATTCTCCTTTAGTTTCAAATGCAAATCCATATTTACCTTCCATTTTAAGATGTTTAATCTTGTTTAAAAATGATTTCATCTTCTTTGAAGCCCCTCGATAATGGGTTGGACCTCCAATTCCAATAATATCATAGTTTTTTAATTCTCCAATTTTAAAATCATCGATAGAACTACTATCCACATAAAATCCTCCTGCTTCTAAACCACGACTCAACGACATTGCTACTTTCTTTGTATTTCCATATACAGAATCATAGAGAATTACAACTTTTTTCATACTTTTCCCTCCTTTCTTAATGTTTGTAGCATTTCATAATTTTTCCGATAAAAGACTTTTGTGAAAAAACCATGTTCACGTTGACAAAAAGGCAAACTATTTGAATTAGAATGATATTTTTTGCATTCCTCACAATTACCATGATTCGAACATCCTGTTTTAGGGCACGGGCATTTAATACTAATGAGCATCACCTCAAATTTTTTTAATTTATGTATAGAATACAACTTGATATAATTCTAAGTTTAAATGAGAGTAAATGAATCAACACATTTCATTATCAAATTTTGTTAACTTTTCAACTAATTGGTGGATAAATAAACTATCAAATTCATAATTTTTTTACATTTTAATTGAAAATCCTATATTTTCCATAGATTATCATTATAGTTTTATATAAATTTCAGCGTACAAGGAAATATATGAAGAATATGGAGTCTAATAAATTAACTCAAAATTAAATGAGGTGAAAATTATTGGAAATAAATAAAAACTCAATAAAAAACATATTGAAAAAGATAATAAAAACAACATTATTTCTATTCTATACAAGTTTCGTAGTTGCTCTAATAACAGGTGGAATTGCTTCAGGTATTATGACTTTAATTCCAGATGAGGCAAGTAAACCATGTTATCTGGGATACTACGCACATTGCTCATTTACACCCTACAGCACATTGATTTTATTCACAATGGCTATAATTGGCACAATCTTATTTTTAAAACTTATAAAATATGCTAGAAGGAAATATAATGAGTTTGTAGAAGCAAAACCAACTATAAAAGCTTTAATACAAAGTTAAAATTAAAAAAAAAATTTTTTTTTCCTTAAATTTTCATTTACTCCTTTTAACTTTACCATAATTTCTACTCCAGATTCCGTCTCTGGATAATCTACTGGAAGAGAATCTAAATATTTCTGAAGCTTACGATATATGTCATCTTCAATTTCAACACTCATAGATGTTATTTATTTTCAATACCTTTAAAAACTATTTAGAAGATCTGATGTATTTTAAAGGATTTAGTAAAAAGGTAGAAATGTTTAGCTACATTTTCTTATTATTTAATTTCTTAAGGTTTTATAAGATATTTATTAACCCATATCGCCAGATTTCCTTTGTCATAAAGATATTTTAAATTAAATTTAAATTTGTAATTCACTTAATTTACTTTGTAATTAAGTTTAGACAAATTTAACAAAAGCAATATTAACGGAGATAAGTATATCTTATTTAGAAACTTGGAAATTAATTAAAGCAAAAAAATCTTGAAGAGGTAGATTAATTATAACAAAAAAAACACTAGATTACGTATGTTCTATTTGCGGAGAATCCAAGAAATTAAATGAGTTAGGTATAATATATTTAGGTAAAGTACGACTGAATTACTGTGAGGATTGTATTGGATCATGCCATTCCTGTGGAAAAAGTTTTCCAGCTGACGATTTAGTTAATATAGGAGGAAGGGATCATTGTAAATATTGTATGGAACATTGGCCAGATTATTAACAGTGGAAAAAATAAAACTAAACACTTTCACAAATTTTTTCAATTTTATTTTTAACAATAGGGAAAATATACCCACTTTTGATTAATTTATAAAAAAAAATTCAGAAAAACAGATATTCAACTATACAAGTACAAAAAGATTTAAATATGTGATATTCGTAAATAAGCATATCACGTATATTAAATTATTATCAAATGTTTAATACTTGTGATTTCATTTGCGCTTTTTAAATAATTTGATGCATTGTGAATAATTATGAACGAGCAGTATCGTGACCGATTCTTTAATAATAAATTTGATGAAGATCAATTACCTCAATCAAATTGCTGTAATAATCCATTTATTGAGTCACGGGACGGCAACAAAGTTTGTTTAAATTGTGGAGTGATTTTTGAACGAACTTTCGTAGGGAATGAAAGGCGTGCTTATACCATTGAAGAAATTCAGAATCGTCGAAGGACAGAACCACGATGGAGAGATTTTGGACCTAGAACTATGCTCCCGAACACAAAAACAGATAGTAAAGGTAAATCTATCGGGGCAAAGGAGCAAGCTCTTTTCTCTCGACTTTCAAAAATTCAAAATTCATTAATTTCTAGCATAGAGCGGAATTTTTGGGAAGCAAAGCCAAAATTAAAAATGTTAACATCAAAACTTAATATTCCAGAATATATTGCTGAAACAGCATGGAAAATATATAGCATTGTTGCAAAAAAGAAATTAACGATGGGAAGATCAATCAATGGCTTTATTTCTGGATCTTTATATGCTGCAATTCGAGTTCATGATTTTCCCCGATTATTAGATGAGGTATGTGAAGCCTCATTAACACCAAGGCGAACGGTTCATAGGAGTTTAGCTATGATTATTCGTGAGGTATTACCGGAACTTAATTTAAGATACCAGCCTATTACTGCTGAAAGTTTGGTATTTCGATTTGGTAATGAGTTGGATTTACCGATTAAAATTCAAAAAAATGCAATTAATATGTTAAAAGATGCTTCTAAAAACGGTCTCAAACGGACTGGAAAAGACCCGAAAGGATTAGCAGCAGCTTGCATTTATATTGCAGCTAAAAATGGATGTATTCGTAAAACTCAATCACGCGTGGCTGATGTGGCAAAAATAACAGAGGTTACGCTTAGAAGTCGAGCTAAACAAATTAAAAGTAAATTATCTTAACTTCTTTTTTATATTTTTGAAAAAACATTTAAGATTTTTCTTCCTGTTCCTGCAGAAGAGTGTATTTTATTCCAACAGCAGTTATGACTAATCCAACGAGTAGAAAATAAGTATTTGCTGAAATAAAGAAAATCCAAAATATTGCAGGCATAATTGGAGTGATATTCATATTATAAAAAGCAGATTGAAAAGAAATAGTAGTCAATGTTGACGTAATCTTTGTTTTACCTAATAAGACTAAATAATTCATTTTAACAAAACCTGCTAATAAAACTACCATTCCGATAACAACCAGGAACTTTGCTAATGGAATACTTTCAATGTTATCTCTCGAAGCCACTTTAAACATAAAAAATCCAATAGTAAAATAAAAGATTACTGCAAAAATCATGAAAAACCATAATACGGTTCCTTCAAGCGGGAAAATTGTGGAAGAATATATAAACTCAGCTAGTAAGAAGGAATCTCCATCGAGGTTAAAATATACGAAATTTAACAATATAATAAAAACAATTTCGACTAAAGAAATAATAATATATATAGAACCTACGATTTTAAGAAATTTTAAGACTTTTTCGTATTTCATAATAAATACACTTTAATCTTTTTAAAAAGCAAGAAAATTTTTTATGCAATTATACTATTATTGTTTTTGAAATTAATAAAAATTTTTAATATTATTGCTTTTGACAAATTTTATTTATTGGTAATTATATATTCCGAAATGATTTATTTTTGAAAAAGAAGAAGAATTCTAATTCAGAAATCTCTGTATGTTCGCATAAAAATGTCAAACAAGATAGTGGATTCATTGTTTGTCAAGATTGCGGATTAATTATGGAAGACGGTTTAGCTTTTGAATCTACAGTAGCAACGAGTGACTTTTTTACTGATTCCCAGAGAGATTATGAAAGAAGGATCAAACTAAGCGACTCAAAGGCTCTCCAAGATCCAGTTATAAAAGAGAAATACGACCGCATAAAGACCTTAGAAAAATGGTTTCGAGACTATGAATCTGATTTTACTGAACAAAAAAAGACAATTGACTTACTTAAAAGCCATGGAATTGGATTAAACATTGATAGTGTGAAATTTCAAGGAATTAAAGATAGGTATTTAAAGTATAATAAGTACCACCGTCACAATTATCAAAACATGGTCATAATTTTTCTTGCGATTGTATGGATGAAAATTAAGGACACTACAAATATAAGGATCGAGGAATTCATCAAAGTTTCAAGGGAGTTAGGACACAAAATAAACAAAAAGATGTTGAATAATGCGATGTTAAAAGTCAAAAGGACTGAAAATATGTTAAAAAGTAAGAAAACTAAATCAGAACTAGAAAGAGAAATCAAAAATAGGATAAAAATTGTATTTCAAAAAGATTTGAACCATATTCCTTTTGAAGCAGTAAAAGAATTTTTTACTGATAAAGAAGAATTTGAGAAAGTAAAAATGGAAATGTTGTTATTAGCTGATAAAATATTGAATAAAATCTCATACAAACAAATCCAGAATCTTAATTATAAAGCATTCACAGCAGGTTTAATTTATTACGTTGGTCAATCTCTTGATAATCGAAAAATATTTACTCAAAGTTTAATTGAACATACAAGTAAATTTTCAAGTACTACTATTAGAAAGAAATATCATGAATTGAAAGAATTATTTGGAGATGCTCAAACTCTTAAACTCCAAATTTAAAAATTATTTCTTAAGGCTAAATCCTTAATAAGCATTGAAATAATATTAAATAATATTTATATTAAAATCATAGTTTAAATTATTAAGATGGTATCATCAGAGATGGAAAAACCAAACCATTATTATAATCGACCAATTGAAGATTTGGTTAAACAATTCAGTACTAATTTAGATAGAGGATTAAAATCGTCAGAATTAAATCAAAGATATTTAAAATTTGGATATAATGAATTACCAAAAATAAAAAAATCAATTTGGAAGATTTATCTTGCTCCAATTTTCAATTTTTTGATAGTTATTCTTATTATAACAGGTGTAGTAATAGTAATCTTGGGTTCTGCCGAAGAGACAGTTATCACTTTTACCGTTGTAATTTTAAACTCTGCAACAGTAGTAATTCAACAATATAGAGCGCAAAAGGCTTTAGAATCTCTACGTCAAATCTCTGCATTAAAAGCAACAGTAATTCGAGATGGTAATCAATTAGAAGTACCAAATAGAGAATTAGTACCTGGAGATATTGTAGTATTGGAACAAGGGGATAAAATTCCTGCTGATGGGAGAATTATAAGTCACGTAAATCTTACAGTTGATGAAGCCCCTTTGACCGGAGAAAGTGAGCCTGTAGAAAAAATAACTGAAGAAATCCAAGGTAAGGGCATTTTAATACAAAAACAATCTAATATGATATTCATGGGAACATATATTTATACAGGGAGGGCAAGATCATTGATTACTGGTACAGGTATTAATACTGAGATTGGTAAAATATCTGAAACACTAAATGAAATGGGTAGTATTGAAGATATCCCCTTGACAAGAAAATTAAATAGATTAGGGTATATTTTAGGTACAATCGTAGTAATAAATTTGATTATTTTAATTGTTTATAAATTTTCTTTATTGTTAATTGAAGAAAATTTCATCCAATCAGAAATAAGTAGCACTCTTGTTAGTTCTATATTAAGAGCAACAAACATTTTACCCATAAATCTTCCTATTTTATCAACGTTAGTTTTAATTACGGGAGTGCTAAAAATGGCTCAAAGTGGTGTAATCATCAAAAATCTTTCTTCAATAGAATCTCTTGGTAGAGTTTCTGTAATTTGTTCAGATAAAACAGGAACTATTACCAAAAATGAAATGACAGTTGAAAAATTTTGGATTAACGAAGAAGAATATGATGTTACTGGCTCGGGCTACGACTCTGAAGGAGAAATATATCAGAATAATACACCTGTAAGTTTGAAAGATAATCCTACTTTTATTAAGTTTATAGAATCAATGGTGTTAAATAATAATGCCCAACTTGTATATGAAGATGTTAAAATCCGATTAAAAGAAAAAAGAGAAATAGCAGTAAGGCGAGCCTTAGGTTCTCCAACTGAAGCAGCTTTATTAGTACTAGTTGAAAAAGCGGGATATATCCCTCATGATGTAAAAAAAGAATATGAATTTATTACTGAATATTCTTTTAGTTCTGAATTAAAACGTATGAGCTCAACATATAGGTCAAATAATAAGAAAAGTGATATATTTGTTTTTACCAAAGGAGCTCCCGAAAGGATTATTGAAATTTCTTCTAGTATTGATATAAATGGAGATATAAAACCTTTAGATTCTGATGTTAGAGAAAAAATATTAAATAAAATAGCAGATCGTGCAAATGAGGGATATAGAATTCTCGCTTTATCTTATAAAACACTAGATTATATCAACAAACCTAAACGAAAAGATATTGAAAAGGAACTAATCTTATTAGGATTTGTTTCAATTATGGACCCCCCAAGAAAAGGTGTTAAAGAGTCTATTGAACAATGCCAAAATGGAGAGATAAAGGTTATAATGATTACAGGGGATCATCCCGCGACAGCGAAAACCATCGCTTCACAGATGGGGATTTACAAACAAGGGGATTTAGTCATCGAAGGATCTCAATTAAAAAATTCAGCAAAATTAGATTTTAAAAATATATCAGTCTTTGCTCGTGTAGAGCCTTCAGATAAAGAGATTATTGTCAAACGTTACCAAGATAACGAGCAAGTAGTCGCCATGACAGGCGATGGCATAAATGATTCACTAGCTTTAAAGCTTGCTAATGCAGGTATAGCTATGGGTATTACAGGAACAGATGTTGCAAAAGAAACCGCTGATATGGTTATATCAGATGATAATTTTACTTCTATTGAAAAAGGTGTAAGAATTGGTCGTGGTTTATTTTCGAAAATTAGGACAATAATCTATTTTTTTATTTGTTTGAATATAATGGAAGCTATCATCTTTTTTACTTATGAATTCATACCTACATTTGATCTCTTTAGTTCAGAATGGCAGCACATCTACATTTTTGGTATTGTACACTCTCTTCCTTCATTAGCCCTAGTAATCGATACTCATCCTAAAGATATTATGCTTGAACCTCCTAGGGACGAAGAGCAGATACTAAATAAAAATATGTGGATAATGCTGTTAACACAAGCTTTTCTTATGGGTATTGGATTAGTTTTAGCTTTGCAATTAAGTTTAGGGCAAGTTGTTCCTTTAAATGATTGGAACTTAAATCCTTATATTAGTTATATCAATCCTGCTTCTCCTTCTTCTGAATTGGTCGCCCAAAAAGCAAGAACTATGTTTATTACAACACTTTATATTGTCGAAACGAATTTCATATGGACTTTTAGAAGACCGAATAAATCTCTTGTTAGAAGTATCAAAGAAGAATTCAGCCTTTCATTATTAGTTATTTGTATATTTACATTGCTTTTACATATTCTCTATATTTGCTTTTCTTACCTTGTTAACTATTATGTAAATGATGTTTTCGGGTTAGATTTACAGATAAATTTTATGTTCCTTAGTGGAACAGATTGGATACTTTGCATTTTGCTTGCTTTACCAGGTCTAATAGGTATAGAGGTATTTAAATACATTGCTCGAGAGAGGAATATTCATTTTTAAAATAATATCAAGTTTAAAAAGACACTAATTAATGAATTTTAGCAAAAAGCAATAAATTAAAAGTGAATGTTATCATAGGTTATTTATTAAATTGAATTATATTTAGAATTCAATTATTTATATAAAGCTGTGGAAGACCCAGTATGGAATCTACAGAAAAAAATTTTTATAATCTTGAATTAAGCGAGATCTATAAAAAATTTCAAACCGATCCTAAAAACGGTTTATCTGCAAAAGAAGCAGCGAATCGATTAAAAGAATATGGTTTAAATGAAATCCCTAAAGTATCCAAAGGTTTTATTAAAATATATCTTGCGCCATTATTTAATTGGTTAATCGTGATATATTTAATAGGGGCAGTAATACTAATTTTAGCATGGGCTTTCGGTGGACAGGGAGATTTAATAACTGTTGCACTGACTTTATTTATCGTCCTCTTAAATTGTTTAGTTGCTATCATTCAACAATACAGAGCAACTAAAAAGCTTAAAGCTTTACGTGAATTAACTGCTCCCACATCAACTATAATTAGAAACGGGCAAAAACAAGAGGTTTTAACCAAAGAAATTGTTATAGGTGATCTATTAGTTTTGAATCAAGGAGATAAAATTCCTGCAGATGCGAGAATAATCGAATCGTTTAATTTAGTAGTAAATGAGGCTTCATTAACAGGAGAAAGTGAACCCGTAAGAAAAAAGGAAATAGGAGAAGCGTTGACAAAAAGAGACATCTCTATAGGAGAACGAAGTAATATGGTTTTTTATGGAACATTTATTTCGACAGGAACAGGTAAATCAATCGTGGTAAAAACTGGTGGAAATACTGAAATAGGAAAGATTTCTCATGGTTTAGAAGAAGCTGGTACGAGTGAGATTCCAATTAGACAAAAAATGAATAATTTTGGTAAATGGTTAGGGATTATTGTGTTTATTTTTTGGTTTATAACATTAATAATTATCTGGGTTGCAAGGGGGACACCTGAAATTGTGGAGAGTTTAAACTCTGCTCTCGATCTTATGCCAATCAACATACCATTGTTGGTTACAATTGTCTTAATAACTGGAGTTCTTGCTATGGCTCATCGTGGTGTAATTATAAGAAATCTTGCTTCAGTTGACAGTTTAGGACGTGTAAGTGTTGTATGCTCTGACAAAACGGGTACATTAACTAAGAACCAGATGAGTATTCAACATGTCTGGACAAATGGATCAATCTTTCGAGTAACAGGTAGTGGTTATAGTCCTGATGGAGATATTGTGCTTATGGATGATCCCAAGAATCATATTTATGTCAAACATATCGATGAATACCCATATCTCAAATTGCTTTTAACCTCTGGATTTCTAAATAATAATTCTGCTTTAGTAAAAAATGAAATTGAAATATCTGGGAAGACCTTATATAATTGGAATGTAATTGGCTCTCCTACTGAAGGAGCACTAATGGTCTTATTCCAGAAGGGTATGGGTGATTATCTTCTTGAAGATTATGAATCTATTACAGAATATCCATTTGATTCTTCTTTAAAACGAATGACTAAGCTTTATAAAAGAGATCAAGTATACATTTCCTTTACTAAGGGGGCAAGTGAAATTTTAATGCCTTTATGTTCAAAAGTAATATATAATGATAGTGTAATCGAATTCACTGATGAGATAAAAAAGAAGATTATGGAAATTGTAGATTTATACGCTAATCAAGGATATAGAATTTTAAGTTTATGTTATAAAGAAATGAATCAGATTCCTCCAGAAGGAGATAAAGGTAGAAAAATAAGTGAAACAGATTTAACATTTATTGGGTTTGTTACAATTTTAGATCCACCAAGAGAAGGTGTAAGAGAGTCTGTAGAACAATGTTATGAAGCGGGAGTTGACGTTGTAATGATCACAGGAGACTCTCCTGCTACAGCAAGGGCTATTGCTTCACAAATCGCTATAATAACTAAAGAAAGTGATATAGTTGTAGAAGGAAAAAGTATTAACAATATTGAATCTTATGATGAATTTTCTAAAATTAAGGTATTTGCTCGAGTATCTCCCGAGCATAAAGAAGATATCGTTGAAAAATATCAAGAACAAAAAAAGGTTGTTGCTATGACAGGAGATGGTGTAAATGATGCTTTAGCTTTGAATATGGCTGATGCAGGAGTAGCTATGGGAATTTCCGGTACTGATGTGGCTAAGGAAGCTTCAGATATGGTAATATCTGATGACTCTTTTAATTCAATAGTAACAGGCATTCAACATGGAAGGGGGATATTCGCAAGAATCCGTGCTGTGGTATTTTTTTATATTGTTATTAATGTGTTTGAAGGAATTGTGCAATTTTTATTAGCAATTATCTTAGATTTACCTTATTTCTTAGATGAGGCTTTCTATTATCAATGGGTTTTTCTATCAATAACTTTACATATTTTTCCAGGATTAATTCTTACATTTGATACTACTTCAAAAGATATAATGAAAGAAAAGCCACGAGACTCAGAAGAAATCCTTTCAAAAAATACTTTTCGTCTATTATTGATATTTGGCATTTTACTTGCAATAAGTATGATAATAGTGTACTTCATAACTATTACAGGCTTCTATCCTGTTTTTCCTGAAAATATTGTTCCTGGATATTTATATTATGATGAAACACTATTACCTCCTGAGGTATATAATCTTCCAGCCGTAGAATTAGCCGAGATTCTAGAAAAGATAAATGTAATTAGAACTATTGGAAAAACCTTAACAATGATGATGTGTGTTCTATTTTTCTGCGAATCCTTTCTTGTATATCAGATTAGAAGACCAAATAAATCTTTAATTAAGAGTCTTATCGAAGATCGAAATAAATTTATGTTTATTCTGATTGGAATTTTATTCTTTGTTTTCATCGCTCTACTTTATATTCCCGGAGTACAAACTTTCTTAGCAGATTCATGGAGGATCAATTTTATGTTTATGCCTTTAACAGGATTAGATTGGTTGGTATGTTTCTTAATTTCTTTAGTCTGTATCGTATCATTTGAGATTGTAAAATGGTTAGCGCGTAGAAAAAGTATTACTTTTTAAAATTATCTCTTTTTCTCTTTTTTTTCTTAAAATCGGTAATAAAAGACAATTTTTTACTATAAATTGGATTATTTTTTCCCATACTAATAGGAGAGAGAGTAAAATTAGAACCAACTAAGAGAGAGTATATTGAGTCATTTCTAAAATGGTTTAATCCTTATGGGAATTTTAGTATAAGAATGCAATCTCAAAAATAAGAAATAAATAATTAAGCATATAAGTTTTAAAATAATTAACTATTTTTGAGAGCAATTTAGTTTTTAAAATATTTATAATTCAAATAATTATTATTGAACAATAAAAAATTAGGTGTAATTATTTGAGTAAATCAATTGTATCGATTGTAAGGTATGAAAAAGCCTTAGATTCAGTTCGTAAGGCTATCAAACTTTCAAATGGATTTGAAAAACTACCAAATAAAGCGAAAGTGTTTATTAAACCAAATATAGTCTATTGGAATCGACATTGTGATTTTCCAAAATGGGGTGTTATTACAACTTCACGCGTAATTGAAGATGTCATTATTTTACTAAAAGAACACGGAATTGATGATATTACCATTGGAGAAGGAATCGTATCAGGAGATCCTAAAGACACAGAAACTGCTAAAGATGCTTTTGAAAAACTTGGTTATAATATTTTAAAGGAACAACATGGGGTTAAGTTAATTAACACTTTTGAAAGACCATTTGAAAAAGTTGAACTTACAGAAGGCTTAACAGCTAAAATGAACTCCGATATGCTTAATTCGGATTTTCTAATTGACATACCTGTCCTTAAAACTCATGCACAATGTGTTGTAAGTCTAGGAATAAAAAATTTAAAGGGATTGATTAACATTGCTTCACGTAAGAAATTCCATAGTGCAGATCCGATTAGAAATCTTCATTATAATGTAGCTCAACTCGCAAATAAAACTCCTCCTTGTCTAACGATTATTGATGGAATTTATACACTTGAACGTGGGCCTGGATTTGATGGGAAAGCCCATAGAAGTAACATTTTAGTCGCGTCAACTGATATTTTTGCAGCTGATGTTGTCGGGGCTAGTCTACTAGACATTGATCCATCAGCAGTTCCTCATCTGGTACAGGCTGCAAAAGATAGAAATCGTCCTATAGATTTGTCTGATATCGAAATTGTTGGTGAAAAGATAGAAGATTTAGCCTCTCCTCATGAATGGGATTACATATATGCTGAAAATAATACTTTGCCCCTTCCATACCAAAGAGCAGGAATAACTGGTATTAAGTATCATAAATATGATGAAACAATGTGTACATATTGTTCAGGAATGAATGGTATCATTTTGTCAGGCATAAAAATGGCTTGGAAGGGTGAACCCTTTGATAATATTGAAGTTTTAACAGGAAAAGTAATGAAACCTACTCCTGGAATGAATAAAACTATCTTAGTTGGGCAATGCATATATAATGCGAATAAGGATGATCCTAATATTAATGAGATGATTGTTATTAATGGATGCCCCCCATCAGTCGAAGATATTGAAAAATCGTTAAAACAAGTAGGAATTAAAGTACCTTCTTATATTTTTAAAAATCTGGATAAAGCACCAATGCTATTTATGGGAAGATATCAAAATAGACCAGAATTTGAGGAATTTCTTTTCAAAATTAAATAATTCTTTTAAATATTTTTTTTTTTTTAAAAAGAGGTAATGTTTTATGGATATTTCAGATATAAAAATTGGAACTGAAAGCAGCATATTCGGCCCAATTGATAAGGGAATTAATCAAATAAAAAGATTAGAGGAAATTGGTTATGATTCTGTTTGGATGGCAGATCATTTAATGGGTTGGACTCCGGAATCAATCTGGACCCCAGATCTTATAAAAATTGCTAGGATTCAACAAGATCCACATATTTTTCATGAAGTTTATTCTTTACTGGCTGTTGCGGGATGGATTACAAAAAAAATTTTGTTAGGAACAAGTGTTACTGAGACTTTTAGACGACATCCAGCTGTATTAGCACAAACTTTAATAACCCAAGACAATATTTCTAAAGGTAGAATTATTTTAGGGATAGGTACAGGTGAAGGAGAAAATATTATACCTTATGGAATAAAATGGGATAAACCTGTTAGTAGATTAGAAGAATCTATAAAAATAATTAAACTCCTATGGAAAAGTGGTAAAAAAGTAAATTTTGAAGGTAAATTTTGGAAGCTGAAGGATGCTGTATTAACTGCAAAGCCATTTAGAAAAAATAAATATCCTCCTATCTGGATAGCAGCACATGGACCAAAAATGCTGGATTTAACTGGGCGATTGGGTGATGGATGGTTACCAGCATATTCAGACCCTCAAGCTTATAAATATAGGTTAAATCATATTCACAATGCAGCAAAAAAAGCTGGAAGAGATACCGATGAGATAACTCCGGGATTGTATGCATATACAATTATAGATGAAGATCATAATGTATGTGATGATTTAATTGGCAGTCCTTATGTTAAAAATATGTTGTTGGCATTTCCGAATTCTATTTATAAAGAATATGGAACTGAACATCCATTAGGTGAAGATTTTTACGGATTAATTGATTACATTCCTACAAAATATAACAAAGAGACAATCTTGGAAGCTATTAAAAAAATCCCCCATAAAATGTGTGATGACCATATCTTACATGGAACACCTGATGAAATAATTAATAAAATTGAAAAATATGCACAGGTTGGAATGAAGCATATTGTTCTTACTAATTTCACATTTGTAAACGATTTGTCAAAAATTAAAAGTTCATTCCACAATATGCAAAAAGTATTGAATTATTTCAAGGATAACAAACCTTAAAAATTTAGAAGAGAAAATTTTATGTAATATTTATAATATTTTTATTTTATCGTTAATTTCAATTTTCAAGCAAGATTTTTTACATTTCAAACACAAATTCAGGTTTCATAATAACTAATAAAATATTATGTACATATTTTAATAATTCAATTTCCGATTTTGATATAATAAACCAGAAAAAAAAATAAATTTAAAGATTCAAAACACTATTACAAAAATATTAGGTATATAATTTATAGTTTTAAGGATAAAAACTCTTATAATGATCTATAGTCACAATACCTCAAAAAATAAAAGGATTAAAGTAATTGTTATTACATTTTCAATTTTAATTATCTTAAGTTTTATAGACTTTAATAATTCCTTAATTTCTATAATTAACTCCAATGAAGAAAAGCAATTTAATGACGATTTAAATGATTTTAAAAATCCTAAAATAAATTCGAACGGTCCAAATGCAAGACCTTTGTTAATATATCAGCATGCCACTATTTCCAACACCTTTCTCCCTTTATCATTACCTCAAAATGTCAGTTTTACATTATCAGAAAATTGGATTTCTAAAAATGTTACACTATATTATGATGGAGTATCTCATAAAAAGGATTGGATTATCAATGGGACTTTTGATACTGGTGTAGCTCCATGGCAATTTATTACTTCTGATATTACAGTAATAGAGAGTATAGCATGGCAACCAGAATATGTGGGGATAGAAATTGCTAAAAATAAACTAGTTCCTAAAGGAGCTTACGGTTTTTATGAAGATAATTTTACAATTGCTGAACCATTAGCTTCTAATACAATTGCAACTTTATCTATGAGATACAAACATACTTTAGAGGCAGGAGGATCGATTTCAAATGAAAATATTAGTGCTTTTATTTCTATTGCAGCTGGAAATGTTCAAAAAAACATTTCTATACCCTTTATTGATTTGGTGAAAAATTATTGGACAGAGATGAGTGTAACCTATGATCTCACAAATATTGGTCAGCAACTTCCCAATAATATTACAGTAAGAGCAGGAGTTTATGTACATAATGAGACTCAAACTAGTCCCAAAATACACTATCTTTATCTTGACGATATTAAATTTCAAGTTTGGACTGAACCAAATGAAAAAAATTTAATTATCGCCAAGGATGTTGATTTTAATGTGGAATATGGTTATCAAAACATTACATATGGTAAAGGCAAAACCTTTATTGATATCGAAAGAAATAGTACAGTAACTAGAGACGTTAAATTCACAATCTCAAAAAATTCGACTATTACAAATGAATTATTTATCTATAACATAACTATTGTTTCGCAAACAATTAAAATTTTTAATTCAACAATAAATGGTCAAACTGGTAGTCTTTATTTGCCTCAAACTGACATAAATTGGAAAATAGAGTGTTCTATTTCAATTCCTTATGGTTATATTAATAATTGGGTTGAAATCAAGAAGCCTATTGATTGGAACGTTACTTCTGTCTTGAATGGATATGGAGTTGAAAAAAAATCAAGCTGCATTGGGATAGAATATGGTTCTGACAGTTTAATAATACCTATTGGGGAATTGAGTACCGGCTTTTGGACCGTTCAAGCAATTGGGGTAAATTATATTAGTAAAGGAACTATGGCTGTTTGGAATGGAACACATCATAATGAAGAATACCTTGTTTCATACGGAGATAACTTTCTTATAAAAGTAAGTTTAAATGAGACAATTTCTTTGACGAATACACAAATAAATTGCACAATTGAATATCCTAATGGCACGATTTTCAATGAAATTCAAAAAGAACCATTATCATACGATGTAGATCTTGAAGATTTTACAGTTGGAGATAACATGTCGGTTGGAGAATATCAAGTAAGTATAATATGGACGAATAATCAATCTTATTTAAGAAGAGATAAAGTAGGATTTTCTCAATTTTCATTCAAAGTATGGCATCATACAAATCTAACTGCTATAAATTCTTATGTAGAAAGAGTTTCCGGAGAACCACTTTTAATAAGAGTAAAGTATGTGGATTTAGATTTTAATAAAAATATTGATTTTGCTACAGTAACTTATAATTCTACTTTCGGGACTTTTGGAAATATGGCTTATATTGGTTCAGGAGTCTATGTTATCGACGTTGATTCAAGTGGATTAGGAGTTGGAGATTATTATTTTTCATTCAATGCTTCAAAAAGTTACTATGAGAATCAATCTATAGCAAATCTAATTCATTTAAAAATAATAATTCAACCACTAGAATTAGAGGTTCCGCATACTATTATCAATGCATTAGCAAATGATTATGCTATTTGTCAGATAAATGTTACTGGAGCGATTTCTGGAACTTTATTACCTGGTGATACAAATATTACTACTGATTGGATGAATCCGTATTCTGTTACAAATATTAGTACTGGTATATATGAACTTAACTTTTCAACATATAATATCCCATCTCAAGGTATTACAGAAGTTTATACTGTTACTATTTTTGCTAATAAGACTGATTATGGAAGCACTACTGGCTTTATTTCGATACAGGTACAACCCTTAGCTGCCACAGTAAATCTAAATCAATCTATCGTTAATATATTATTCAATGAGAGTTTTTATTTAAAGTTGAATTATAGTGAAACTGGAACTGGTGAATTAATTGCCGGAGCCCAATTAAATGTAACATGGACATCAACCTATACGATTTATCCTGTTTCTGATGGTTTTATAGTATTTTTTTCTACTGTCAATCTTTCGATAGATATTTATACAATTATCTTTCAATTAAGTCATCCAGGGTATGAAACTACTTTTGAGAAGATATTTGTAAATATAGGTCCAAAACTAGCTTATATAGAACTATATTTGAATCAAGAAGACAGAACAACAGAAAAGACCATCACAATTGAATCCAATGAGGATTTGAATATTACCGTATTATGTAAGGATTCTTTAACAAATAATTTCATTTCTGGTGCTATGGTTGAATTGAATGGACCAGGAGTTTCAAGAATCTTAAATGAAAATGGGCAACAATATGAAACTAATTTAAGTGCAGGTTCTTTACCTATTGGAATTCATTTCCCAACAATTACAATCAATAAAGAAAATTATTTCCTCACTTCAGAAACTTTTAAAATTGTAGTAGAACAAGTAGAGATTTCAGTAGGGACTATAGGTTTTAAAACATCTCTTGACGTATATGCTGGAAGCACTCAATTAATTAAGATTAACTTGACTGAACAAAATACTGGAATTTTAATTCCGAATGCTAATATTTCATTCTTGTGGAGATATTCCACAGAATTAAATTACTTTGAAGATTTAGGTGATGGGACTTATCAAATTCAAATAAATATTCCAAGCAGTGCATCGGGAAGTTTTAGAGTTGATCTTCTGATATCAGTTGAAGAAGGATTTTATAAAATTACGGAATTCTCTTTTCTTATTGTAGTATTACAAGAATCAACTGGTGATAATACTTTAGTTTGGATAGTTTCGATAATACTATTAAG
>JBHLLP010000056.1:0-18240 GCA_048885525.1 Candidatus Hermodarchaeota archaeon
CGGGCTATAGGGGAATTGAACCCCTGACCTTTCTTTTTAAGGAAGATTTTTCCTTAAATGTCAGGTTAAAAGCCTGCTGCGCTACCTGCCTGCGCCAATAGCCCATAAAGAATTTTATTTATGTGTAGGCGTGAATTGTATAAGAATAAATCCATTATAATATAAAAATTTTATCTAAATGGGATTCTTTCCTTCAATTTTTAAATAGTATATAAAGAGCTATAAAATCTCAAACCTATTTGTTGAAATGTTCAAATCCATAATTCTTTAATTCTTTTTTCTCACTCTCTTTAACAATATAAAGTTTTTCCTCGGACACTGCTTTTCCTATTTTAAAAATCTGCCCATTTTTGGATTGAAGTTCTTTTTGAGCAGTATTAAAATCTTTAGGATCTAGAGTAAATAGGTGAATGAATTCTTCACCCCCATTGAAGACCAATTCTTCTAAGGAAACATTAAATTCCTTGGAATATTTAATTGCTTCTGCATCAATTAAATTATCATTAAAATAGATTTCAAAACCTAATTTGGGATTTGATAACATTAAATCCTTTAAAGATTTATACAATCCATCAGAAGAATCTATGCTTGAAGTTGCTAAATTTGTTTCTGATAATATGAATGCTTCATTTCCGGAGATTTTCGGTTCTAAAACACTCATTATAGATCTTTCATAGTTTGGAAAGTTATGATAATCAACCCTTCTGTTTAAAAGAATATCAAAACCTACTCCAGTTAATCCAAATTTATTATTAGCTACCACTATATCACCTAAATTTATCCCTTTCCTATAAATTATTCTTGAAGGATTCTTAAAACCAAACACAGTCGGATTTATAATTAATTCTTTTGTTTCATTAATATCCCCCCCTATATAATCTAAATTAAATTTATTACTATAATCAATAATCCCATTCAATAATTCAACAAGTTCAAATTTTTTCAATTCATTCGGTAAGCCGAAAGATATAATTAAACCACTTGGTCTTACACCTTTAACCAATAAATCACTCACATTCATTAATATAGATTTTCTACCAATTTGATAATAATTCATTTGGGGAGGGACATCTGTGGTGGAAACTAACATATCAGAATTTAAAATAATATTTCTAGTTGAATATTCGTTTTTAAATTCAAAAAAAAAAGAATCATCTCTTAATAGTTCTTTTCCAGTTTTTTTAAAGATTAATTCTTCTATGACCTCTATTATTTCTAATTCTCCTAAATTTCGTATCTGAAGATTATTATTCATTAAATAAAATTTAAAATTTTATTATAATTATAATTTTTGAAGATTTTCGCATTTTTAAGATTTCTTGCCTCTGTGGCTTAGTGGGTATAGCAACATTAAAAATCATTTTGATAAAAATGTTAAAGATTCGTAATCTGTAGGTCGGGGGTTCAAATCCCCCCAGAGGCTCTCATCTTACTTCCTCAGTAAAAACATAACGCTTTATCATTTGTAAAGCGAGCATTTTAAATGCATCGTTGATATTTTCTCCTGTTTTAGCTGAAGTTTCAATATATGAAAGATTTAATTTTTGAGCAAGTTCCTCTCCTTCTTCATATGATATAACACGTTGATCTTCTAGATCTATCTTATTTCCCACCAAGATTAGTGAAATTGTTGAAGATACTTCCTTAATTTCATTAAACCAATTTTCTAATTTGTCAAAACTGTCTTTACGAGTTACATCAAACACTAAAATACCTGCTTCTGCATTCCCTAAATATGTTTGCCTTACACGTTTAAATTGTGCTTGTCCAGCTAAATCCCAGATAACAAAACGTACTTTTGATTCTAAACTTTGAAAATCACATTCTTTCTTCATTATAGATGTTCCAATTGTAGATTTATAATCACTCTGAAATGAATCCTCAACAAATCGATGGACCATACTTGTTTTTCCTACTCCACCTTCACCACCAAGGATTAACTTGAATGCATACTCTCCTGATTGTATCTTAATTTGCTGAAGCTTATCAACTTTTCTTTGAATCTTCGGAGCTTCTTGTTCTGTGAATAATTTTGGAATCACAGGACTTACCGTTCGACCATCAAGTATTCTGGCAATTTTCTCTGCAGCTAAATATGCATATGGAAATATAGGATCCACCATAGCAACCGAATCTAACACAGTTACAAAAATTGCTTCAGGACCAGCTTCACAAAAAATGAATCTTTGCTCTTCTGTATCAAAAGTTCCTGTCCCAAAAGAGCCAAAACTGAATTCTTCAGTAATTCTGGTCAAAACCGGTTCCACTAATGCACTCACTCCGCCAATTACATCTTCTTCTACTTCACTTTCCGAAGATCCTTTTAAAGCAGACATTACAAGACCTTCTCTATTTACGATAAGAGCTGTGATTAAATTTTCTCCAACTTCTTGTTTATACCATTTTAATAATGCTTCAAGTTTATTTCGATCAACTGACATGAATCAACCAACCATTTAATTTTATTTCCAAATGCATTATAGAATAAATAAAATATATTATTTTATATAATAGATTTGTTATAAAAATTTATAGAAAACGATAATCTTAAAGAAATTTGAATTTAAGCTCGTGATTTATAAAAATAAAATGAGATATCTCATCTATGGAATTACAACAAAAATTAGCTCTTATTTTTCTTCAAAGATCCAGTTTCTCTTTTAAATATAATAAATAACTTAATGTATTAATCAAGGATAATAAGGAAGAAAAATTATAAAAATTGTATTCACTATCTTAAATCTATTATTCAAGAGAAATTTGTTTACAAGAAAATAGCCTTATCACGGCAGGAGTTGCCAAGCCTGGTCTACGGCGCTAGAATATTGCACTATTGTGCTCTTATGGCGTTACTGAGGCTCTAGTGACATAGGTCTTCGAAGGAACATTGTCCTCGACCTAAATTCGTGGGTTCGAATCCCACCTCCTGCACATTATTTTGAATTTCATATTATTTTCATATATTATTATATTTAAATTAAAGATAAATTAAATCTTAATTTAAAATTATAATATATATCTCTACTAAAAAAAATGAATTTAAATTAATGACTATTAACTATAGTATTTAAAATAAAATATTCAATAACAAAATAATTAGTGATTTCAATTTCAACATTACAGATATATGATGAACCAAACACGCTTGAACATGTTAAATCATTAGCTTTTAATCGAACTGCTACGTCTACGGGAGAAACTGAAGCAGTAAATTATATAGAAAAAGAGTTAATAGAGAGTGGTATTAATCCAAAAATTGAACATTTTGGGTGGGCAGGACCCCTGAAGATATTGATGAGAACGACATATATCCTAATTTTAATTTATTTAATCCTTTTTCGCCTATATTTAGTTATTATCGCGTACTTTATTATAAAAAATATGTTTGAAAAAACTCGTAAAATCACATTTGTAAAAAATGAAGAATCTAAGAACATCTATACACTTATCCCAGCTAAGGAAAATGTACCAAATCGACCTTTAGTCATAATAACTGCTCATTATGATTCAATTTCAGCAAATTTACCGTATAAAATACAGGTGATTATTTTCTTTATTTATCGTCTCATAGTCATATTTTACATTTTACTTACTATAACATTTTCAGTAATACTTATTCTCGATATTCTTGCCATCGCCCCTTTCACAAATTTTATTGTTATTCTAATAACTTTTAGTACTATTGGTGGTGTGTTTATTTCAATCCCAATACTATATCTAGTATTTAGTGAAAAAGATTCATTTGGCTCAATTGATAATGCAAGTGGTGTTGCGATTTTAATTGAAATGGCAAAAATGTTTAAAAAAAACCCACTTGAAAATATGGATCTTCTTTTGTTATGGTGTGGCGCTGAAGAATGGGGATTAAAAGGCTCAAGAAGTTTTTGTCGAACTCACTTTATAAGTTTGATTAGAACATATGATTTCAATAGATCTTATAATATTAATCTCGATATGGTAGGAACATACATAGGACTTCTAAATAAAACGGGAATATTTAGAAGGAAAATTAATAAAAATCTAAATGATATTCTTGAAGCAACAGCAAAACAATTGAATTTACCAATCGTAAAATATAATAAAACTATTAAACCTCAAAGTGATTATAAAACTTTTAAAAGCTTTGCTAAAAAAGCTAGAAGAAAATTACAAGTAGCCTGCTTTCATTCAAGTAAAGATTCAAAATATATCCATTCTTTAAAAGATACACCTGCATTGTGTTCTGTAGAAAATCTTAACGGGTGTTTAAATATCTGCCTTCAAAGTCTGAGGAGTGTGGACTTAAGGTTAGAAGATATTTAAAAAAAATCAGAGAGTTTATGTTGTTTAATTTTTGGATTATTAGTTAAACTTTCAACATATTCTTCTATTAATTCCATTCGCTGTTTAGTATAATCATCTAAATTAAATTCATCACATAATTTTAAAGCGCGAGGAATGTATTTTTCAATGCCTCCACGATTTACGGTTAAAATAATTCTATTACCACATTTAATGCATTTTCCACTGTTTGATATAGGAGGACGTCTGTATTTCTCATTGCATTTAACACACCGAAAATTCTGAACAGAAAACTTTCTCAAATTTCCTAGTATATCTGGGTTGAAATGAGTAGTTAGAATTTTTTCAGCCACTTTTTTTGCTTTAACAGGTTTGATAATGTTTGCAAGGTGCAGTTGAGCTTCGATCTTATCGTCCATAGATTCATACAATTTGTATGCGCTAGTTACAGGACCTTCATTAATGTCATTAGTTGGAATATTGTACCCTATATCTTCATATTGTTCAGGAAGTCCTAATCGATTTTTAACTAAATTCATTATTGGTTCTATTTCAGAAGGCAAGCAATATTGTTCAGTTGCCTCATAAAACTCTAACGGATATTTAGTTAGTGTATCTATATTATGTGCTTCAACATCAATTTCATTAGGGTCAATTTTAGTACCAATTACTAAAGTAGCATCCATTCTTCCACCTATCTTACTAGGAAGATAATGTCTTGAAAAATTTAGTATAGGATCTAAAAGCAACATAATCCCATCTTCATCGCCATCACAATTTCTCCTCTTTGCTGCATGCCAATAGGGATGAGCATAAATTGCTCTTGCGGGTGTAAATCCAATTATTCTACCAATTATTCCCGCGCTTGTATGAGGTGCTAAACCTACCACTAAATGTCCTATTAAATCTTCTCTAATTGATACATTATAGAAACGCTCCATTTTATAAAAAAACTCTAATTCATCATCTAAAAAATTCGCAACTTTTATGAAATAATTAGCACAATCATCAGAGAGAATAATATCTTGAACTTTCAATTCTAAAACTTGACTTTCTTCTATAAGAGTGTTTTTATTACAATCTTGCTCATATCCTAAATCTTTTAATAATTTTATTGATACACCGATTTCTAATGGTTTAAAATGAGTTAATGGTATATCAGTAGCATCATATCTTATTTCTGCTGTTTTATAAACTAAAACATCATTTTTTGCTCTCAAAATTCCTTTTTCAAGAGGTTCGGGAACTTTATATTCATTGGTTAAACCGATAATACCCTTTGTTTTCTTAGGTAATTGTAATTTAAGTGATTTTAATATTGAGCGTACATATTGTTTAATATTGAATTTTACTTCACTAGTGGTTTTCAGAAGTTCGTGACATTTTGAGCATGTTTGTTCAAAGGTAGGGTAAAGTATTTTGCATCGTGAACATATTTTTTGCACTTCAGTATGAGCACCACATGTTGGACAGATGTTAAAGATACTAGGCTTCCCACAATTCGAGCATTTTTTTCTGCATACATCTATTATGACTTTCCCCGTTTCTATAATGTTATTATTTCTACTAAAATCGACAGTGCTCCTTTTTTTAAGTCTAATTTCATTTTCATTTTTTTTTCGTGTATTATATCCAATTGCTTTCACAAGTAATCTTGAACTACCAACAACATTACTTAAAGGAAAAAGTGTATGGATTCCTTTCATACTTTTTCTTTCTGATTTTTCCGGGCGTCCCATACGTGATCCAATATAATATGGTGCTTTATTTTTGATTTTAAAAGGAGAAATCTTATAGAAATAAGTGAAAACGTCATCATCCTTTTCAAAATTTGTTTCTTTCTCATCCTCTAAATTAAAAATTTTTTGATAAATAAAACTCATTGCTTTACTAAAGACAATTTTATTGTCCTTTACTTTATGAAGAATAAATGCTTTTTCCAGAATTTTTTTAATTGATTTTTCATAAGGTAATTTAATCCTTGGTTCATGTTTAGAGAAATTATTTATTAGAACAGTTCGTATTAAATCCAACTCTTCTGTTGTAATATTACCCCAGAAATCTAAATATGAAGGATGTAAAGGAATATCAAATCTTTTTGAAATTTTTATTGCTTCTTCTGCTGATGGGATATTTTGAAAAGGATTTTTAATAAAGTCATCCAATTGAGTGTCTTTTTTTTTTAGATCTTTAGTAGCTTTCTCTAATTCTAAAGCCCACCACTCTTCTACATATCCAGAGGGTATTAAAATATGGTTATTCTCATTAAATTCACCATAACCAAAGAGTATATCACCTAAAAATAGTACCTTCATAATTTCTGGAAAAATTTGTTTTGCTTTTTTAAAACTTGAAACTTTTATTACATCCTCATTTTTTAGTTTAACAATAGGTGGTTCAATACTATTTACAGGACATATACTAGTACTTTTTCCTGGGCGTTCAATTCTCAATTGAGTCCCAATTGCTATAAATTCATCCAAAACTGCCATTGTTGCAGGATGCATTCCTCCTGCAGCTAACCCTGTATTTCTAGATCGCCCATATCTTATTCTATGACCGCCTACTTTTGAAGGATGACTAAAAACTGGTCGGCCTGCGATAATATCCGCTACGTATTTAGAATTTGGTGTAATTTCTACTTTTTTTTTGTTCTCTCCCTTTTGAACTTTTTCCTTCTTATCTTGTTTCTGAACAATTTTTTTCAATTCCCCAAGCCAGTTCCAACCTTCTAAATTCATAGCATTTGCGATCTTGAGCAATTTAGGTGCTTTAAGGAGTATGCCATCATTTAGAACCAAACAAGCACCTCCTCTTATATTATTTGTTTCAATTCTAGGTAAATCTCTAAATGCTGAAACTTCTTCAGCCTCAGTCGAATCGCCATTAATTTCTACTGGCAATTGACTCACAGCATATCGAATTTCTTGGTTCGATGAAGGGTATTGCAAATGTACAATTCTATCATATAATTTAACTTCTTCTACATATCTGCCAATTTCAGCTTCAGTAGCTTCATATTTAGGAATTTTTGATTTTCTTCTCACATAATCAGCAATCAACACACATAATGCAGCGGTTGTACCCCCCGCAGCTCGAATTGGCCCAGCAAAATATAATGACAAATATTTTTTGCCAAAAGTATCTTTTCTAATTAAAATTTTAGAAATTCCTTCAAGTGGAGCACTTACAACTCCCATTGTTTTTATAGCTAATCCTATTCTTATTGCTCTATCCGCACGAGCCTCTAAAGATTCAATTTCTCCTATTTTATTTTCTAAAATATCTGCAACTACTTTGAAAACAAGTTCATTCTCAGTTAATCCTTTTGATTTTAATGCTCTTATTACCTCTGCAACACCTTTTGGACCTACCAGCTTCTCTACTCGTCCAGCTAAGTCTTTCGCTTGAGGAGATTCTACTTCTACTTCAGGATCAAGTCCTTTTTGACGTGCTTGTTCTGCAACAGAATAACATTTATCAACTTGCTTCTGAATTCGATTAAAATATAATTCCATACCTTTACTTATATCTGGCATAAATTACACTATTTTTAAAATTGAGAATAACCAATTTTATGAAACTTAGAATTAATATATTTAATTTTATGAATTAAATTAAATTCATTTATTAATCAGCTATTTCATTAATAAATTTAGAGAGAATGCTAATTTTCTACAGTCTTAGTTTATAAAAAGAAATATGTTTTTCCTTTAATAATAAAAAATTTATTTATTATCCTCAACAATTATAATAATTCCATTTTAAATAGAAGAATATTGAAAATCGATAACTTAAATCAAAAAGAAGTCATTGTTAAAGAATTAGTTAATTCTGGTATCAATGTAACTCCCTCAATTTTAGATTTTCTTGTAAATTTGGAGGACCCCTTGCAGAATGTTAAAATGATTATAAAAAATGTTAGTTTTCTTCCTGATTTTGATGGGCATTTAACAAAAGAAATTTTGCACAAAATTACGAATGAGGAACTAAGCAAATCATTGAAGAAGGTATTATTAAAAAAAACAAACTCAATCACTATTCAAAAGAAAGAATTAAGAGAAAATCATGATATTGGTTTACCAAATTCATTTAATGTCAAAGAAACTGAAGAACCCAAAACAAAACCTCATAAAATTACTGATAATGAGGTTCAATTAAAAAATCAACTAGATTTTTATGAGGAATCATCGATTTTAAAAAAAAACAATCAGGATTTATCTAAAATTGAAAAAAAAAATAAATTAAGAGTCAAACCTTTTGATCGTTCGAAAACTACACTAAGCTTTAGACCAATCGCAAAAGATTTTGACTTTGATTACGAGATTTTAAAGGATCCTACTGGAAAACTCTATACAAATGGAGATTATGAAGATTTTTACAATTTAACTTTAGATAAATTTAATAAACTTCGAGCTTTAATGAGAAAGAGGCCAGAAGTTCTGTCCGCAAATAATATTAACAATATTTTAAGATTAAATAATAAAGTAGAAGTTTCTGCCATTGGAATAGTCAATGAGATTCGCAAAACTAAAAATGGAAATTATTTTGTAACCTTAGAAGATCAGACTAGTACGATTAATGTTATTATCTATAAAGACTCAGAAAATCAAGACAGTGTAAAACTTGCGGAAAGAATTCTTAATGATCAGATGATTTATATCGAAGGAACTTACAATCCGGGAGAAAGAGGTAAAAAAGGTATAATATATAGTAATTATTTATCTAAAATTGATATTCCAAGAGACTATAACCCAAATAAATCACCTGATCCTTTATCAATTGCTTTAATTTCTGATACTCACATCGGAAGTAAAGAATTTGAGGAAAAATTATGGAATAGATTTATAAATTTCTTAAATGGGAAAATTGGAAACAAGAATCAAAGAGAACGAGCGGGAAGAATTAAATATATTATAATTAATGGTGATTTAGTTGATGGAATAGGAGTATATCCAACACAACAGAGTGACCTTAATATCACTAATATTCATAACCAATTTAAAAAAGCAACAAAACTGCTTTCAGGAGTTCCCGATTATATAAAAATTTTCTACAGTTCTGGTAATCATGAACCAGTGAGAAATGCAATTCCTAGACCTGCAGTACCAAAAAAATATTCTTCAGAACTTATAAGTAATGGAATTAGGTGTATAGGAAACCCCTCAATTGTGCAAACCCATAAGGTTAATACATTAATTTTCCATGGTGATAGTCTTCTCGATTTAAATATGTTAATACCTGGTTTAGAAAACAATAAACCAATCGAAACAATGAAAGAACTTCTAATATGTAGACATTTAGCTCCAATTTATGGAAAAAAAACACAAATAGCACCCACAAATAAAGATTGGCTTGTAATTGATAAAATTCCCGATATTTTTCATACAGGACATATTCATATTAATGATATGGGCTCGTATAATAATATTTTATTAACTAATTCAGGATGTTTCCAAAGTCAGACAGAATTTATGAACTCTTTAGGTATCAAACCTACTCCGGGTATTTTATCCATTGTTGATTTAGATAGTCTGAATGGAACACAATTAGATTTAAAAAGTAGTGTTTAATTATCTTTCTTAATTATTCATGTGGACAATATTAATAATATGAATCTTGCATTTCCTCGTAATAATAATTCAGAAATGTTATTATATATTTGGAAAATAATTGATCTACCCTACATATCATTTGATGATTTATTTTATAAAATATCATTTGATTTATTTCTCCTTTCTCCAGATAAAGCTATTGATTTCATAAACACCTGTATTGATAAAAAACTCATTATCAAAGATAATGATTATAATCTTAAATTATCAAAAGATCTATCTGATCAATTAAAAAATTGGCAAAAAATTAGAAAGAATAGTATTATTGAAAAAATCAACTCTGCAAAGAAAATTGCTCAATTGAAAAATGATATTGATAAAAAAGATTTATCTAATTTTGGCTTATTAATCAACGCTTTCGTAGATAAAGGAACGTTAAATAGATCTGTAACCGTCTCTGATGCTGCATTTGATATATCGGAATATAATCGTTTGGAAGGAATTATTAAGTCAAAAGTTAAGGGTTCTAAAGAAGAATCATATATTATAGAAATAAATACTAATGATAAGATATTACGTCATAATTGTCATGATTTTGAGACTAGAAGAGCTGATAATAAGAAGTTTTGTAAACACATAGCAAAACTTTTCCTAATACTTAAAGAGAAAAATAATAAATCTGCTGAGTACTTCTTAAATCAATTAGCGGAAGATATAGATAAGTGGGAATTCATTACCTAAATCAGCTTTTTAAATATGTTATTTTTTAGTTTAACTTTATCAGTTTGTAAAAAAACCGGTTTATAATTCATAATTCCCTTGATTTTATCAATATCTGCTAAAACTTTTTCAATGAGTTCCATTCCTATATCAAATTTAATTATTTTAGTTCTTCCATAATGTCCCATAGATTTAACATCAGCAGAGATAATTCCTGCCAATGATAATTCATTGATATAATCACTTATTCTCCTCTTAGTTAATTGCCTAACACCAGGGATTAATCCCCTAATTTCTGAATGTACATCATAAATATCACCAGATATAATAATATGCTCAGAATTAAATCTTGAAATTAAATAAATTGATGCTAATATCAGTTGGGCTTGAAGTGGCATACCTTTTATATATTCTATAATATGATCATTTTCTAAATCCTCTTGAGCTTTCTCTACATGTTTACCTGTAATTATTTTATTTTGATCTCTTTCAGCTAATTCTCCTGCCTTCCTAAACAATTGCAGAGCTTTCCGAGCATCACCATGCTCCTTTGCTGCGAGAGCAGCACATAATGGTATTACGTCTTGTTTTAACACATTCTCTTGAAAAGCAATTTTGGCTCTATCTTTTAAAATATCTCTCAGCTCACTTGCATCGTAAGAAGGAAAAACTATATGTTCTTCACCTAAACTAGATAATATTCTTGGATCTAAGCTTTCTCTGAATTTTAATTTATTAGAAATTCCAATTATACTTGTTCTACTATTATCTAAATTTTCATTTAATCTTGTTAAATCATATAAAATTTCGTTTCCTCCTTTCTTATCCACTAAGATATCTATCTCATCTAATACTAAAAAGCAAATTGAATTCCTGACCTTAGAATCTAAGATTCCTAGTAATTTTTTAAAAATTATATCCTTTGGAAGCCCAGTAGGTGGAATCTTCTCCTGTCTTGAAATTGTGTTGTAAATATGAGCTAATATGCGATAGGGGGTTGATACAATATTACAATTGATATAAATCCACCATGGTTTAATTTCTGAGGCTTGTTGGGCTAGTTTTTGACTTACATATCTTATAGTTGCCGTTTTCCCCGTGCCTGTCATTCCATAACACAAAAAATTAGGAGGTATATCACCAAATAGAGCACAAGCCGTTTTTTCAGCAATATTTTTAATTTGAGAGTCTCGATGAGGCAGCTCTTCGGGAATATAGGATGAATCTAAGGCGTCTCGATTTTTAAAAATTCTTGGACCTTTTAGATAGTTTTTGTAAAATTTATCAATGTTAAATTGATGATTATTATTATGATTTTTCAACAATTATGACACCATTAGTATATCATATTAATAGATATATTTCCACTCGAAATTGGGATATATTCAATATTTCAATTGCATATTTAAAATTATTTATTAATCTTTAATATAGTAGAAAAATGTTAAGGCTTTAATAGTTAAATTTGATGAATCTTTTTAATTATTTTAATAATATTGTCGGTAATTTAAAAGAATATTATTTATGAAGCAATATTTATTAAGTTCTTATTAACAGATCTTTTAATTAAAAAATGTTTAATTTAATTAAATATTTGTCTAATTATTCATTTTATTAACGCAAAAAATACTCCTACTAAGGAAATATAATACATTGAGAACTGGAACTGAAAAAAATCATAAAAAAATAGCAGGAATTTTAGCTATAACATTTGCATGTTTAATTTTAGCTAATTTTCTTCTAATTGCTATTTTCTTCAAATGGGCTGATTGGGTTGCTCTATTAATATTCAGCCTTTTATTGATTGTTCCCGCTTACATTTCAAATGCTTCGATGGTTATCACTGGTGGAGGTAAACCTATTGATGGTGGGAGGACTCTTCGGGATGGTCGAAGAATTTTAGGGGATCATAAAACTTGGAATGGATTAAAGGGACCATTATACATTGGAATTCCAATCTCCTTTTGCATATTTCTTCTTTTTAATTTTTTATGGGTCCCTATAAGGGCTCTCATTATTGATGCAAGTGCTCAAGGGCAATATCTCCTCTATAATGATATTAGAATTTTTAAATATTACTTTTTAGGTGGAGAATTCCCTGCCAATTTTTTAGTTTTAATAATTAGAATTATATTGGCATCATATGGGGCTGTAGTAGGCGACTTAATTGGTTCTTTTTTGAAAAGAAGAATTGATATTAAAAGTGGAGCGCCTTTCTGGATCGTAGATCAGTTAGATTTTGCATTAGTAGCATTACTCTTTGTTTCAATCCCAGGATTCTTATTACCAAATCTTTTCTTACTTCCCGACATATTTATCATAATTTTTCTAATAATATTGACTCCCGCTGTGAGTATAATCGCAAATACAGTAGCTTATATTATCGGTCTAAAAAACGTACCTTGGTAAAATTTCTATAATTTGATATCATTCCCTAAATTTACATTTAACTTTTAAAGGCTTATTGCGATTTTCAAAAACAACATATTTTTCAAAGAATTCATTTACTGCTCTAATATAATCTCCATTACGACCTATTGCAATCCCTCTTTCTTCATAAAATAGAAAATACACAGAAATTTCTCTACTTCCAGATTTATTATCAAATTCAATCTTTATATCATCAATATTCAAATCTGGAAAAAAACTAAAAAGTAGATTGATTAGAATTTTCTCTACTCTTATAATCATTATTTTCCTTTTAATATTTTGCCTCCTTATTGAATCTAAATGCATTTTTGAGATCGAATAATATTTTTTTCTAACAAAAAAGAAGATATAATTATTAATTACTACAAGAAATTCTGGATATATTCCATTTGTTTTTTTTGCGAAATATTCACGCAAAAGTAGTTCAAAATTTGAATATCTTTTAACAAATGATAGCAATTGATAAAGTATCAGATCATCCGCAATCGTATAAAACATATTATTACATTACCTATAATCAATTTAAACTACTCAGAAATTTATATAATTACAAAAATGTTATATATATCAAGCACTTCTAGATCCCATAATTCTACTCAAATTGGCTAAAAGAAGATGAAGAAAGCAGGTTATAGATTTCTAGAACATACTGCCGATGTCTCGGTTGAAGCTCAAGGCAGAAACTTGGAAGAAGCTTTTGAGCAAACTGCTTATAGTTTAATGGAAACAATAACTCCTAGTTTAAGAATACTATCTTCTGAAATTGAAAGAACCATTACAATTGAAGCAGAAGATAAAGAAGCATTATTATTTGATTTTTTAACTGAATTTCTTTATCTATTTGATGTAGAGGAACTAATTTTTAATAAGATTGATATCCAACCTATTAAAAAAGAACAAGAAAAATATCATTTAGTAGCATATGTTAAAGGAACTAAATTTAATAAAAACAAACATGAACCAGGCACAGAAGTTAAAGCCATAACTTATTCATTTATGAAAATCGAAGAAAATGCCAAAGGAGTTATAATAAATATTGTATTTGATATTTAAATAAAAATTAATATTTAAATCTGAAGAATTCATCCCTTTACTACTCCTATTGGGATTAATCTAACTACTTTTTCAACGATACCGAGATTGTGACTAACCTGAACAACTTGATCTATATCTTTATAAGCACCAGGAGCTTCTTCAGCAATTACTTTCATCGAAGCAGCACGTATCATAATACCTTGTTTTCTTAAACTTTCTTTAACTCGTTCCCCCCAGTATTCCTTAGTAGCTTTTGATCTAGACATTACTCTTCCAGAGCCATGAGCAGTCGAACCAAATGATAGATCCATTGCATTTTCTTTTCCAACACATAGATAAGATGCAGAACCCATTGTTCCAGGGATTAATGCAGGTTGTCCTATAGATTTATAATCAGATGGTAGATCAGGATGTTCTGGTGGAAAAGCTCTCGTTGCTCCTTTTCTATGGACATTTAATTTCATCTTTTTACCATCAATTTCATGTTCTTCTATTTTTAAAATATTGTGGCAGACCCCATAAATTAGATGTAAATCTAAAGTGTCAATATCTTTTTTAAAGATATTTTGAAAGGATTCTCTTAACCAATGTGTAATTAATTGACGGTTTGTAAATCCAAAATTAGCTGCACATGCCATTTGTTTTAAGTAGTCTTGTGCTTCTGGTTTATCCGCTGGAACACTTGCTAATTCTCTATCAGGTACTCTAATATTATATTTTTTCATTGCTTGTTCAATATTACGTAAAGAGTCTGTGCAAACCTGATGTCCAAGAGCCCTACTCCCTGTATGAACCATTACAGTAATTTGGTTTTTTTCATGTATTCCTAAAGTTTTAGCGATATTTTTATTATAAATTTCATCAACTTTTTGAATTTCAAGAAAATGATTTCCACTCCCTAAGGAACCAAGTTGTTTTATTGCACGCTGTTTTGCTCTTTGGGAAACAAAAGTAGCATCAGCATTCTTTAAACAACCATTCTCTTCCAAGTGTTTAAGGTCTTCTTCAATAGCATAACCATTATCTAATGCCCAATTTACTCCATTATTCAATACTTTATCCAAATCTGAATAATTTATATTTAGTTTCCCTTTTGATCCTAACCCAGAAGGGATATTATTAAAGATAGTATTTAAAAGATCCTGGAGTACACCTTTAACATCTTTAAGAAATAAGTTTGTACGTAATAATCTTACACCACAGTTAATATCGTAACCAACTCCTCCAGGAGAAATCATCCCATTCTCTGCATCAGTTCCTGCAACGCCCCCAATACAAAATCCATACCCTTGATGAGCATCCGAAAGAGCAATAGCATGTTTCTGTATTCCAGGTAAACAAGCAACATTACAAATTTGATCAAGTGTACGATCAAGCCTTATTTTCTCTAAAATATAATCATTCGCATAAATTTTAACAGGAACCCTCATCTGAAATTTCTCAATGTTACCTTTAATCCTTGCCATTAAAGTTTTTGGTGAAATCTCGAAAATATTATCATCAATTTTATTGACATTCATCTTAAATTTATTAATAAAACAATTTTCAAAAATATTTTCATTTAATCCAATAAAATGTCAAGAAATTCAAAAAACAAGAAAATCTTTTAAATAATATGAGGTGTTATTAAAAAATAGATTTATGAAATAGATTTATGTTTTACTTTATTTCTATAAAAGAAAGTAACCCTAAATTATCTAAACTCCCAATAATACGTTGGATCTCTCCCTCTGGCCGCCCACTCTCCTCAGCAATCTCAGCAATCGTATGAAAACCATCCGCTAAATGAGCTATCTTATACTCCTTCTTATCCAGAAATCCCTGGGTAATTATTTGTTTAGGAAGCCTTTTAGAAGTCCATTCGGGCTTTACATCCTTCACTTCACGTAAATCCTCCTCTGATATAACTAATCCCTTCTTCGTAATCTGCTTCTGCGATTTTAGAAAATCCTTCTTAAATATCTTCAGTATAGGAAGCTTTAACTCTATCTCAGCAAGCCTACCATTCTCTAAAATCTCATCAATAATTTGATCAAAATCCCGAAAGATACGAACATCTCCAGACCACGCCTCAAGTTGATCCCCATAATCAACCACAAATTTATCAATAATATCCGTTAACGCTTTATGCGTAATCTTCGCATCATCGTTCTTATCCGCCGCCGCTGTTATCAAAACTCCCTCCTTAAAGACTAAAAGCAAGTAAAATACCTGCATGTCTTTACTATTAGATAGAAACTATCTAAAACCTATAACCTTGAGTTCGCCACTTCCCTTGGAAAACTCAACACTAAAGTCCTTAAGGGCTGTTAAAAAGCCACTCACTAAATCTTGATTAAATTCGATGCTACCATACTTACGATGTATTAAACAAATACCCGTTCACAAATGGCAGAGAAACTCTGCACATTTTATGTTGGTGGATTAAATAAACATTATGGAGCACCTTTCATTTACCTCCTTGCTGTAATTCTAAACTTGGTTAATTTATTTGATGGAAATATATTTTAACAAATTAAATTTTACTATTCAAAAACGCATTTTGTAAAAATAAACTTGTTTTTATGCATAATAACGTTTTTACTATTTATAATTTCTGCTATAATGCTCATAATATATTAAACAAAAAAAATTTTTTTAGAATAATTCGTTAAATTCTTTAGTAGAATAGTTCAAATCGCTTTGGTCATTTTTAATTACTTCAATGTTTTCAACAGCTTTTTCCTTTAATATTTCTCGAGCGTCCTCGTCATATATGGCTTTTTTGGCGAGATTGACAGATTCCATGAAGTCATCATAGGTTTCTCCTTGATATCCCATAAAAAGCGCAAAATTATTTGGATCTAAGATAAAAATATTATGATCATCTTGTGCAATGTAATCGACTGATTGGGGTTCATTTGCTTTCAGGGATACGAGAAAGAGTGTTTTTTTCTTCCCTTGATATCCTCTAATGCTATAGTCACGCGCGTGCTCCATTGAGGCACCAAGATAATAATCAACATTAATGATTTTAATATCTGGTCGGATATGGGCAAAGAAACCAGCATTGTTGGATAAGTTTTTGAAATTTTCATCAATTATAATTGCGATATCTCCGTTTTCGTTGACATCATAGAAAGATTGACAGTTATGGTCTCTGGTATGTTCCATAAAAATTTTTTCAGCATTCCAATGAAAATTTTTTCCAATGGGTGATAAAGTGTTAGACGAATTTGGATCCAATCCAGCTTCAATTAAAACTTCGGGGTACATAATTCCTCTTCTATTTATCGCTTTAAAAAAATCAAAATGCCCAATTTCTTTTTCTGATGGTTCCATTTAATAATTCTAAACTCCTAATTATATTCTCGTATAAATAAAATTATTTTATAATGTAGAAGATTTAAGTTGGAACAGTCTATATTTCTTTTGCTAAATGTGAGAAAAACTGAAAATTTATGCTAAGAGATTATATATTTGAATTGTTAGAATCTTATAAAGATGGATGGCCTGATGATCTGTGGAAATCATTTGTAGAAGAATATCATCTTACAATTGAACGATATAAAGTCTTACAACCTTCTAAGTGGAAGAAATGGGGAAAACATTTTTTAGATATAATATCTAAATTCCCCCTTTTTCTTTGATTTCAGGTATTTAAAAATTTTATCAGAAAAATATAATCCTTTTCTAATTGATAAAAATGTAAATATTTATAAATTAAATTAGCAATTTATTTCATGTCACAGATTATTAAGTCTATTCTAATATTTGGGTTAGAGGTTAAAAAAATGGCTTTTTTATTGAAATCAGAAGTTGAAAGCATTGATATTGATAAAAATCAAATAAAAAGAACTGTTTACTGCCCTTATTGTAACAATATTATGTTAAAAAGATTAGATTCAAATAAGTTTTATGATAAGCTTCAATGTTGGAATACAAAATGTGAGAAAAAAAATACTCCATTCATATTGTTAAAAGAATATATTCAGTATGAAGACTTATTTAAACCTGTATGCGAATCTTGTGGACAATCTTATAATCGTGAATTTATAGCTAATGGGAATCATAATTTATTAATAAAGTTTAGCTGTCTTGGAAATGATTGTGAAACAAATTTAAAACCCTACTGTTATAATATATTTCGAGGTGAATGGGAAGGTACTCCTCCGCGGTTTATTAACTATGATGAGAAGATTAATTCTAAAGACTTTAATCAAGTTAAAAATGGGAATAA
>JBHLLP010000057.1:0-18051 GCA_048885525.1 Candidatus Hermodarchaeota archaeon
TCAATTTCATATTTTTTTTGAGAAGTCTCTGATTTGAAATTTGATCTGTCTGAAAACCTAAAATTCTTAATACTAATATAATTATTTTTTGAAAGTATTTCTTGTATCAATGCTTCAAATCCATTATAATCTAATATTCTAGTTATTTGTCTTATATCTAGTTGTAGAATATTGATGGCTTCCATTATGAAAATAATTTTATTGATTACGATATAATATTGATAATTACCTTTCTGAAGGGAAATAGAATTAATATTTCCTAAGAAATCTTTTAATTTAGGAATATTGAATTGACTTAATAGAGGGAATTCTGAAGTGTCATACCAGATTTCAACAATATTTTCTTCAGTTTCAACTAAATTGTGATAAATTTCAGTATAAAATTGTTTTAACAAATCTTCAGACCAGAATTCCATTATTTTTAATATATTGAAATGACAAAATAAGATAAAGGGAGTATTGGAATTCTGATTATCCCCTTGATTATTTTTATAAAGTCGATTTCATAAATATTGGACCTCAATTTTCAATAAAGGGATATATTAATCATATAACCCTTTTAGTATCATTTTGCTTATATTTGTCTTAAATTTTTTGTTAATTAATCTTCAAATTTAATCAGTTAATAATTTTTTTTTAAAACTTTTAGTTTTTATTATTCACTGTGAATATTTTAAAATTAATTAATAATAATTTTACAAGATAATTATGGATTTATTACCAAAAGTATTTAGAACAGAAGGGAATATTGCAGAATTTGATCCTTCCAAGATTTATGAAAGTATTTTAAGAGAAACAGCAATGAATGAAACAGACGCAAAACATGTTACTGAATTAGTTGTACGAAGAATTATTAGTTCTGGTATCAAGTTTCTCTCTGGACCTCATATAAGGGAAATTGTTTGTTCAATACTTTCTGAACAACATTTTGAAAATGAGCGTAAATTATATACTCGAATTGGAATGCCTTTAATGGACTATGAAGAAATTTTGGAAAAAGGATTGACTGATAGGTTGAATGAACAGATAAATCCTGAAAAAATACACCATTGGGCAGCAGATCAAATAGCTGAAGAATATACTCATTTAAGAATTTTAGATAATGAAGAATCTAAAGCACATTTATATGGTGATATTCATATTAATGGATTAAATTACTTTGATTCGAGACCATTTAGTCAATTATGGGATCCTAGGCTTATTTTAAAAAATGGACTTCTTCCAATAGATAATTTAAGAGGATTTTACAAACAAAAACCCGCTACCGATCTTAAAACTGCTTTATATCACCTCTCTAAATGGTTAGGAATGACACAGAGTGAGTTTTATGGAAATCAAGGGTTTAAATTTATCAACATTTTTTTAGCTCCTTATGTGCAGAACACGTCGGAAGACAAAATTATTCAAGAAATTCGGGAATTTCTATATGAAATTAATCAATTGCCTTTTATTATTGGAAGAAATATAGCAAATACGTTAATATCCTCATCCTTTTCTATTTTTGAAGTATTAAAAGAAACACCAGCTATAGGTCCTGAAGGAAAAATTACAAACACGTATATAAATTATCTTGAAGAAAGCTTAAGATTATTTAAAGCTCTTATTCTTGCATTTAAAGAATTTTATAACATTAATTCATACTCAATTCCTAAGCATTATTTAATTTTAGATATTAAATTCTTAGATGAAATTGAGAATAATATATCGAATTTCTGGGAAGATCCTATTATGGTCAATTCTTTGTATTTTCTGAATTTCTGTTTAGATAGTTATAAAGATAAAATAATTGATCAAATTACAAAAAATAATCAAATGAATTTTGGGGTTCTTCAAAATGTTAGTTTAAACTTGCCTCGTTATGCTTATATTAGCGGGAACAAAGATGATTTTTTAGAATTACTTACTTCAAAAATTAACTTATGTTCAAGCATTTTATTAAAGAAATTTAATATAATAGAAAAAAGAATAAAATCAAATCACTTACCTTTTTCTAGTAGTACAATTAATGGAGATCCAATATTTAATCTTGAAAATCAGAGCCTATCAATAAGTTTAATTGGATTAAATGAAGCGATCAAATATTTAACAAATTATGAACTTCATGAACATCTAGAAGCAGTAAATATTAGCAAGACAATTCTAAAAGAGATAAATACATTTTGTTCAGAATTATCTAAGAGAGACAATAAACATTATATTCTAAGTGAAAACATTTCAGGAAAAGCAATTAATAGATTTACTAAACTTGATTTAAAACACTTTTCAAAAAATGTAAAAAAATTGTCCAACTATAAAAATATTAAATATAGCAACTCTGTTCATTATAGAAACGGTGTTGAAGTCGATTTATTAAATAGAGTGAAAGTTCAAGGAGATTTCCATCGTTTCATTCATAATAATGCGGTTGAGTTTGTTTCCTTAAGTGATTTGAAAAAGGCTAATATGTCTATTAAAAAATTCATTGAGATATTCTGTAAGAATTCAAATCTATCATGTATAAAGCTTTATTCTTAGATTTATCAAATATCATAGATTGCATGTAAAAAAAGTATTTAATAAGTATGACTTTTTTGATAATATTGAAGTATTATTAAGTTTTTATAATATTTTAAAATAAATCTAATCATTAGCTCCAAATATAATTAGACTACTCAAACAAATAAATGGGGATAATTTGACAAAAACAAAAGATAAACAAAAAAACGAAAAACCAACTGAACAAGAAACATCCGATTTCAGATCGAATATTATTAAAGCAATTGTTTTAAGTATATTTGATGAGAATGGTCCTACACCTAAAATTTATTGGCCCTCTGATTTGGATGATAGTGCAGGTCTTTCAATTGCTATGAAAACAATCTCTCTCCTAATGGGAGATAGTACCTATCAAAATGGAGAAGGTACTGAGGGTGTTAACTATTTTGGAATATTACCTTTTCCTGATCTGAAATTAAATGGATTAACGTATTTCTTTCTCATACCTGATGCACAAGCTAGAGGTAAAGCTTTAGCTGCGACTATTACTATATTAATCAATGAAGATGATAGAGTTTTTTTTTATGAGAATATGAAATATCTAAGAATTATTATTGATAAAGCCGCTACTTTGATTCAAATTAATAAAGACCATGTTGAAAGAGAAAACATTTTGGATGAATTTAGAGAAGAACTTTTTGAATTTACTATGGAAATAAAAGATCCTTATTCAACTAAAAGACAAATAAAAATTTTACTAACAGGATTAGATAAAGCGGGGAAATCTAGCTTCTTATATGGGATTAGAAGGAAATACTCAGAAATTATTAAAGCCTTACCTACTAAAGGTGTTGAGAGATCTGAAGAAAACATTTTTGAAGAACAAAACTCACAAATTTCATTGTGGGATTTAGGAGGACAGAAAAAATATAGAGAAAGATATATTGAACAAAGCAAATTATATCTTTATAATATCGATTTAATGTTTTTCTTCATTGATATTCAAGATGTTGATCGAATCGATGAAGCTCTTGATTTATTTAGGATAATATTAAACTCTTTAATAGAATTAGAGGAATTCCCCCCTATTGTTGTATGTTTAAATAAATTTGATCCAGACCTCAAAGGTTCTCAAGAAATTTTTAAAAATCTAGAAGTCATTGCAGATGAAATAAAGAAAAATTCTGATAGATTTTTTATCAAAATATTCCAAACAAGCATATTTGATCATTGGAGTCTCATTTCAGCATATTCGTTTGGATTGTCTCAATTAAGTCCTAATCGTGAATTATTCAGAAATCAATTAAAAAATTTTGCTAAAAAAACAAATTCAGACACAATACTCCTGCTAAATGAAAATGGAATTATTTTATCTAGTTTTTCAAAATCTGATATTTCAGGTAAACTATTTGAAATCTCAGCACCTCACTTTCAATCTCTTTATAAGAATTTTAAAGAATATAAATTACTAAAACAAGATTTTATAGTGTCCTCTGGAATAACTGATGAGTCTAAAAAAATTATCTTCAAAAAAATCACAGTAGAGAAATACAATTTATATTTACTTCTATTTATGGAAAAATCTTTAGAAATTGAGAAAATTGAGAAAAATTTGCCCGATTTTTCAAAAAATCTTGTTGATTTAATTCATACATATATATGATCACTAAATAAAAAAAAATTAGTAATTGTAAGTTACATATTCTTTTTTCCTTCCTCTTCTTAATAGTAAAACAATCGCAAGTAACACAATAGCTAACCCAATAACAATAAAAATCACAACAAATATAGGAAATTGAGTTAGAGGTGCAAGATTTGCTTCTAAAACTGTTATTTCAATCATATACTGCCAATTATAAGCTGTATGATCAGAACATACTGGTGAAGGATTAATTGGAAATTCAGAAATATAATCCTGGGGTGGGGTTGCACCAGGTAAGAAAAACCATGCTCCATTATTCAAATTAAACCTAAAGAGATCTATTTGATTAAAATAACCGTGTCCCCATGTTGGATCACATGCGATCCATCCAATTTCTGGTACGTAATATTCAACCCAAGCATGAGCGAGAATTTCATTGGTATGAGACACTGTTTGAGTTAAACCATTATAACTAAGATCAAAATAATATTTGTTTCCTACTTGAGGTCGATGTGAAGGATTATTAGTAATTAGAAACCCAGTTACTTTTCTTGCGGGAATACCTTGAATTCTTAGGAGTGTAATCATTAGATCTGAAAATTCTGAACAATCACCTTTTCTCTGATTATATGCTTCTAATGCCCCAATCTCATTATTTTGCACTTGATAATCAATATTATTTATAATCCAATAAAAGATATCCCTTGCTTTTTCAACAGGATTATCTAAAGGATCTACGATGCTATTTGAGAGATCTATTAGAGTTGAACTATCACATTCATAATATGTCTCAGTAACATTATATAAAGCATGTATATAATCTCCAGGATTATAAGAGCCAATATCTATATCTTCAATATCACTAAACTTAATCCCACTAAGTGTAATATTATATTTTTGAGCAAGAGTTAATTTATCAGAGGTATGTAGGGTAGTATTAAATAATTCATACGTATTATTGAACTTATCCAAAGAACCCCATTCAATAGCATCCCAACCTGTAACAGAATTATATAAGAGAGTACTTTGTTGATAGGGAGGACAATAAGGACTTAGGATTGAAGTTGGATTACGATCAATTAATCTAGCCACTTTAAAATTGTAAGTTTGGGGAGAGATTCTCGTGTGAGTCAAGGAAAAATTGAGTTCAACTTGATATTTTACGTTCTGAGTAACGTTGTAATTTGAAATGCCTTCAGCGGGATAGGACAATGATGGATACGTAACTATAGCATTATTGGGTGTAAGTAGAGATAAACTGAATGAATTAATAGAGGGAAAGATAATTAAATATAAAAAAAAGAAGCCAATTTTAGTTTTCATATTAAAATCAAAGAATTATACTATTTTTGTATTAGAAATAAAATTCCCTGTTTTTAATTTTAACCATTAAGAAATTATGGTATAAGAATACAAAAGATTATTCTTTTAAGAGTGAATTTTTATAATTTTAATATAATTAAAAAAATCTAATTTTTCTTAAAATTGATTTATAAGATATATTTAATAGACGGGGATAACGGGATATCGCTTTTAGAATCGACATTTAAAGAATTAAAGAAGATTCAAGATGATATATTAACGGGATTTTTTAAAGCAATTAATACCACTGTTAATGTTATTCAAGAAGCAATGATAAAGGGAAGAAGAGTAAATGAAATGAATAGAATTCTAGTATCTGAGGATTGCACTATTTTTATTTATTATCACCCATTATCAAGAATACTCTTTTGTTCAATTTCGGATGCAGATGATAATTCTGATAAAATTGAGGAAGTAATTCATAAAATTGCCAATCGTTTTTGGAAAAAGCATCAATCAGACCTCAAAAATTTCAGAGCAACAACAGATAAAAGTAGATTTCAAACTTTAGTGGCCGATATAGAAAATCTTACTATTGGTGGAAGTATAGCTGAGGTTTTCCCCGAATTATTAGTTGTAAAAAGTGTATTAGAAAAAGTCCTAACAATGGGAATGATTAATAATTTTGATTTTGAAGTAGCTTTACAATGTACTGGGAAAAATACCCCTCTCAAAATATCTAGAAAATTAAATAAGAAGCGTACAGAAATAAATGAAGTATTAAAAAAATTAGAAGAGTTAGATATTATAAAGGTCTGAAATTTATCTTTAGTTCAAATCATTAATTTAAATCGAAAAAAATAAAAATTTTCCTTATTTTTCAAAATTAATTAATATGATGTTATAATTTTTGATTACAATGGAGAATAAATCAAATATTATTGCTTTTGTAAAGAGTCCTTCTAAAAATGCTCAACTAAGAGAAAGTCACGGGTTCTCCTTAAAGGAGATTAAAGAAGCGGGAAAATCTATTGATTTTTTGAAAAAATCCAAAATAAAAATTGATTATTTTAGGAAATCAGCTTATCCTGAAAACATTAAGATGTTAAAATCTTTTAAGTTTTCAGTACCAGAAAAAAAAAAGAAAAAAAAACCATTTGCTAAAAAAGAAAAACAGAGAACACCATTTAAACCTATAGAGGAAAAGATTAAAAAGAAGCCCAAAGTAACTCCTGTAAAACCAGTACCAAAACCCAGAAAGAAAGAGAGAGCAAAACCCGCTAAGGAAGAAATAAAAAAACCTGTAAAAATAAAAGAAGCACCTGTTCAAGTTACGGGTAAACCTTTAACTGAATTATCTGGATTAGGCACAGCAACAGCGAATAAATTCATTGAACTTGGCGTTAATGATATAGAAACATTATGTAAAGAAAATCCTGAAGAATTGGCACTACTAATTAAAGGGGTATCATTGGAAAGACTAAAAAAATGGATTGAAGAAGGAAAAGAGTTAATTTAATTAGTTTCAATATTCTTTAACATTATTTTCTTAAATTGTTAGATATTAATTTAAAATTCTCTCTAAATGACAGAAATTTTATAAACAATAAATTTATGTTAGTAGTAAATCTAATTCTTGAAAAATTAATTAGCAATTGGGAACTGAAATGGAATACCACTATTATGCCTATAATAAACCAGAATGTGGAATTTTAATTAACAAAATGCCAGTATGGTACAAAGAAATAGAATATACAGGTGATGAGCAAAAGGGTTCTATTGCATTGCATAGTCAGAATGAATACGATGAGATCTGGGGGCCAGAATCCAAAATAGAGATAAACTGGGAAAAAAAAGATCGGATGAATTTATTTTATTATAAGGAAGTACAGACTTCAATAGATATGTATAACGCAATCGGAATTGTCGTGACTGAAAAAAACAGAGATTGGTTAATGAGTCATGAAATTACATTTTGGTCAGGGCACCGAAATAAGATGATAAGGAAGAGGTTTTATACCGAAAAGGTAATACATTGTATATTTTATTGCGATATCTCTGAACGATTAATTAACATACATACTTCAATAATTGGTGATCAGTATGAAAATTTTAAACCATATATACTAAAATCTTATAATTCGATAGAATGTCATTAAAAAATCGACTTTTGTGCAAAAATAAAAAAATTATCTCTATCTGAAGGGCCACCAGTTATTTTAAACTCAATTATTCTATAATTCTTTAATAACTTAATAAGTTCTTTTTTAGAAAAAAAATGATAAAATCGATTGTATATTTTTTCTTCTTTAGAAAGAGTCCAGGGGACAAATTTATCACCAAAATCCACCAGTCCAATTGATTCTTGGTGTTTTTGATAATTCATTATAAATTTTCTTTTTACCCATTCACTAATAAAATAATTTCTAAATCTTTTCTGCCATTTACGCCAAACTGTGAGAATCAAGAAGCCGTCTTTACGTAAAAGTTTAAATATTTGTGCTATTGTGCTTTTTCTTATGGATTTTTTTTTAATATGATGTATAGAGGCGATTGTAAAAACATTATCTATGGAATTCGTTCTAAACGGAAGATATGTGATATCTCCTACTATTAATTGAAAAAATTTTGATTCGAATTGAGAATATTGACTTTTATCTTTTAAATTCGAGTAAGCTATTTTTATTAATTCAAGAGAGATGTCAATACCAATTAATTTATTAGGAGGAGTATTTATTAAATTAAAATTTCTACCATTTGCACACCCTAAATCTAAACTTTTTCCATTAAAAGTATATCCTTTATCTTTTAAGTCGTTTAAAAAAAACTCAAGTGGACGCCATGGTTTTTTACGTTTCATATGATAATCTTTTGCGATTTGGTTATAATTTGAACCCTCCATGGAATGCAAACTCTTAATATTCGTTATAATATATAAATGATAATATTGATATATAACTTTCAATATATAATATTGAATATAATAAGATTATTGAGACATGAAAAAGATTACTGATATTTTAACTGATTTTTTCTCCATAATGAGAAATGAGATATTAGAATATTACCAAAAAAGTTATTCTTACTTAAAAGATCTGGTAGCGTACAAAAAAATTGAGTTAAAAAAACAAATTGAATCTCAAAGTGAAAAACAGATCAAAAGCACTCTTGCAAAGATGTTAAAAGCAATCAAAACTGGCCTAAATACACTTGGTGTATCAATGGATATGCTAAATGAAAATCAAAACAGTTTTCTAGAAACCTTATCTAAAGAAAGAAGTGCTGTTCAGGATTATAATTCATATTTTGAGAGTTATATGAAAAATTACGTGAATGAAGTTTTATTTAAAATTTTACTTGATTATCTTTTCAATATTGATCCTAAAAAGCTTGAGACTGTGAATTTGTTTGATCTATTACCTAATCATTTTATTTCGAAAATGGATGAATTCAAGAAAGCAAGAATCAATTCTGAAGATATGATAAAAGATTTTCGACAATTTGATTATAAAAGTAATATTAATTTCACAGATTTAACTCTGATCGAATCCAAAAATGGATCTGAGCTAGATATTTTAACCCAATTAAAAGAAGCAAAGAAAAATTTTATTGAAACGTTAAAAACTCCTAAGAAAGAAGTGCTAAAATCTTCACTAGAACGTATAAAAACAGAATTGGTACCTGAAAAAAATACTCTCCTTACTAAAACAGGAATTCAGAACTCATCAATAAGTAATGGAAATCATGAAATAAGAACTTATCCTCAAAGAGAGGAAGGTTTAACGACCTTTATTGATAGCGGAACTTTTCTTGATAACATTGGATGTTTTCCACCCATTCATTCTGAATTAATTAAAAAATTTAAAATTGATAGAGTGAATTTAATAAATTTAAAAGTAGTTAATAGAGAATTTTTTGATTTAGAAAATCTATTTTATTATATATCTATTATTAAAATGCTAGATCTTGAATTTCCTTTTACCGAATTTGAAATTCTAGCGATATTAAAGGAACATATAAATAGTGATATGTTTAGTTCTTCAAAAGATAAGTCACCAGATTTACAAAATATCTTCTTTGGGTTAGCTATTTATTCTGAATTAAATCTATATGATAAAACAGATCAAATTGATATAGTTAAGATTGAACAGTTCCTCAAATCAGAGTTGGAACCATTTATTCTAGAAAAAGTTCTATCAAATTTTTATTGTGTACTATGCCTAAAACTGTTAGCAGAAAAAAAACCAATTGAATTCAATAAAGATTCAATTTCAAAGCTTGTCACTGATTTAAATATATTAAAATTAAATAATCCTAAATTACCTTTAGATATATACAACCATCTAGGACTTATAAAATTATTAAATAAGGATTTAAATCTCTTACAACTTAAACCTCAATATTTTGATGAATTAAAGAAATTAATAGCGTCAAATGGTTCTATAAATGATATAATAACAGATACGGCACAAACTTTACTAATTTTTATTCTACTTGATTTGAAAAATCGTGAATCAGAATTATGTAGTAGCTTGGTAAATTATCTCGTTAATAAAACAAAATTTTTCAAAATGGATAATCTCAATAAAGACTTTAATTGGCGAATTGACAAAATCGGGTTTTCAATAGAGTTAGAAATGTTATATTGGGCTTTATTAGCTAGTTCACAATTTATAACTACATAATTAGATAAAAAAAGAATCAGAATTAATATTATTATTTATTTAATTCGAAGACCATTAGTAAAAACTTCTTAACAGTAGGATAGACTTTCCCATTTTTAACCAATTCATTCCACTTTCTAATTAGTTTTTGATTACTTTCCAATTCTTCTAAAGTTTTTTTACCAATCCTAATCCAATAATCAATATCTATGAGAGGTGCATTATTTCTAATTCCAGGACAAAATTCTTTTCCCTTTTCAGTGTAAAATATATTTATTAATGATTCTGAATCTGATTTTGACTCATCTAAAATTTTAAACGAAAATGGAAATGTTCGACAAAAATTAGGTCTCAATTTATAAATTAAGCATTTTCTCTTTTCTGAATTATAAAAATAACAGCCTCCTAGACTATTTTTAAGAAGAGCAATATATGCTGGCCCTTTTTCTGTTGCAATAGGTTCAATAACCATCTTTTTTTTATTTACATTATTTGTTTTATCACTAAAAACAAAAAATCCTAAAAAATCAAGCACTTCATTAATATCTAAATTTAAGCCATTCTTTATCCTTACTATATCTAAATATGTTAAATTTACTAAAGTATTTTTATCGGTACAGCAGTTTCCACATCTAATGCATGCAAATCTTAAATTTTTCATTTGTTCCTAGAAAAATAAGCAAAAAAAAATAAAAAATAATACTTTTTTATGTGAATTAATTACTTATTGGGATTATTAACTTTTGATTAAGTAATGATTCGATAGCTTCAATAACTAAATCCTTATTTCCTTCACTGACTAATTGAACTATGTGATCTAGATCAGAAATTTTATGTTCCGCAGACATCGATTGAATAACATTTATTACTCGTATTTCCATTTTAGACAATTTCTTTTCTTTTTTCATCTTGATAAAGTTGATATCCTCAGATAATCTAAAATTATCTTTATAATATAATTCAAAATATTCATTTAATATTTCTGGAACCATTTCTTCAAATTCATCTAAACCACCATCCCAATTTTCTAATTCATTAGAAAGTTTTAGATTTAATGCTAAAATAAGATTCGAAACTTGTCTTTTTAATCTTTCAGAGGATCTATCTTTAAGAATAAAAACAGTTCGAATAGCTTCAAAATCAGCAATTAGGCAATAAAATTGTTTGAAATCTAATTCCATCATTTTTTCAACGCCATAACCCAGTCCAGCTCCAAGAGATTCTGATTCTGGAATCCTTCCTTCAGTGAACTCTTCACCGATCATAGTTATTGCTTGAATAAATCCTGAAAAAAGTTCTTTTTTATGTTTTTCAAGGACTGAATAACTTTTTGAATAAATTGGAACACCACTCAACTTATGAATCACTACAATGGCTTGAATATTTTTAAGATCTTTAAATCTTTGAGCTTTAGAAAGTAATTTGGCTTCTTTTCGACGCCTTCGTGGTAAGAACACATAAGATCTTAAACTTAAAACTCCAAGAGCACTAGCTATAATAATTAATACACCTATTATAACCCATAGTAGATAATTTGGTAATTGAGGACCATTAACAGGTTCACCAATAACAATAATAAAGGAATATTGAGTTGTTTTGTATGTTGAATTCTCAGGAGTTATAATAAGATTGAATTTATGATTACCTCGTAAATCTTCTTGTAATTCAATGAAAGCTTGATATGTCCCAGGGGTGGTTTCAGTCAAATTACCGATACCATATTCCCATGAATACTTAACAATTGCATTCTTAAGAGTCATATTAGTATCTGGATCAAGCAGTTGTATTTGAAGATTAATAGTTTCTCCAATTTCTGCGTTAAAAGAATCTTTAAAACCAATAGGATTAACCTTGATTTCAATTTGATTAATAATTAATTGAAATGAAAATATACTTATCTCATAATTATCCCTTATAAAACGAATATCAATTAAATTCAATCCCAAAGAAAAATTTAGAGGAATACACCTTATTGATGTATTGTACCAAAAATCAGACGTATATGGTAAATTTATTACAGATTTTTCACTGATTAAAGTTAGACCTTCAAAAGATAAGAATTCACTTGTTGCTAAATCAGAAATCCGTACTGATATTGAGAACTCTTCATTAAAAGATCGTTCAACTTGATACATCTCTGGAATTTTTAGTGAATCTATATATACTGAGATGTTTACTTGCCTTTTTATTAAAAAAATACCTATTATTATTGATTTTGATTCAAATCCCTCTTTTTGGAAGCTGATAATTAATGAATGAATCTTATTTACCTCATAAGCGGAGCTGTTGCATGTAATATCATATTCTCCTTGATTTCTTTCAACAGTATAGGTTTCACCTACCCAATTAGTTGTAGGTGTTGTTGAAATACCTCCTCCAGAAGATTTTATAGTATAATTTAGATGAATTGTAAAATTATTATTCCAAATTACTTGCATGGTTGGATATTCTTGAGCTGTGAGGCTTGTCTGTTGAATTATTTCAATGGTCACATTTACTTGGTTATTTAAATATGAAATGCTATCGGAATAGATTGTAAGAGTATTATTTCCAGCATCTCCTCCCGTTGTATTAAACTCAAGAAAGTAATAACCCGGACTAATCTCACTAAAATACTGTCTACCTTCTGTAAAATTATCTAAATATATTTGAGCATTTTGGATTGCATTAAAATTTTCTAAATCGTTATATGATACTTTTAAATTTACTATTTCACCTTCAAATATCTGGGCATAAAAGTCTTGATCAGCCGTTAACTGAGATTTATGGATTACATTGAATTTTTTATATATAACTCCTGTTTCATTCAACCCGAAAGTAGAATAAGAATTATTCCATGTAATTATCGCTTCATATTCTCCAACTTCATAATTAGGTGGTGAAACTGGTATTTGAAAAGGATCAAAATATACATATCCGTTTATATCGGGTGATTTTAAAAGATTCTGAGTAAACCACATAGAACTATTAGGAAATCTTATTTGAAGTTGAGCTTGAGTTTGCTGAATATATCCTGTAATTAGAGACGTATCAGATATTTTAGCAGTAATGTTAATGTAATCTCCACTCAAAAATTCATCATCTATACTCCATGAACCAGTAGCATTATTGAAAATATTTATTTGTTCACAATAATTTGGAGATGTAGCTTTAAATCTCCAAAATCCATCTGGAGTCAATGAAATATTATTAACTGGAACTATAAGAAGTCCTTGAGTTGATGTATTGCATTCATTTAATCTATTAGTGCTTGGATCTTGAGGTTCAGATACCCAAGTAATTATAAAATCTGAAGGTAAATTAATTCTCATCTCATGTTCTTCATAACCAGTTGGAACAGAAAAATATGCATAAAAATCCCAATTTGCAATGCTCTTATTACTTACAGAAAAACCTGTACCTAATGAACCAGAATTTGTTTCATAATTTGTCTCTGGAGAATCTTTTTTAGCATATAAATTTAGGTTTGTCTTTAAATCTATTCCATATCCTCCTAATTCCCAATCATCATTACTGCTAAAATTTGCGTTAACTAAACTTGTAGTCCATAGGTTATTTTGTTCTATTGTTCCTTTACTCCAATTAATATCATTAACACCTTGATTATTCATTTTTAATTGAATTTGTGAAGGTTTTACCTCTGCTTTCGTTATTAATTGTATATTATCAATGAAAAGTTGCTGAAAATCTTGATTTTCAACACCAGTATATTGCCAACTACCCTCTTGATTATAAATAAAAGTGAAATTAAGTTTTAGTAATGAATTATTTATTGGATTTGAATAAATTTGAGATGAATTCCACCAAACTCCCTGAGAAATGGAAAAAGTTCTCCATGAATCTTTACAAGCTTCCACCAAACTGAGAGCGCCAATTGAATACACATGTTGGTCATTTATAGAAATTCTTAATTCAAAATCATTACTTTCCATTAAATGATAATCTCTTACATCAAATTTTAATACACTATCGATTACTCTCCCTCTAGGAATTTTAATAAAGCTAGTCCAATAACAGCGATCTTGACCATCGTAAACATGAGAATTAGGCGGATTAGGGTCACCTGTAATTTTCAATTCTAAGCAATCATGACCGTCAGTTTCAGGATCACTACTGGTACTATCTAGATAATTTCCTGCCATGTCACTGTCATCATAATAATCATATTTACCAAAAGTCCAATTTTGAAATTTATTACTGATATAAGAAGTATCATTTCCAATATCTTGATAATTATTATCATCACCGTAATTAAATGAACCATTACACCAATTCCGCGTATCTAATAATTGATCTATATCTGCTCTTAATTTATATCCGTTCCAACCGCTTCCTAAGGGTATGTCTGCAATATCATATGAGTTATTAGTAAAACTGACTGCTAGATTATAATCTGTTCGATTGGCCCAATGAGTCACATTTAAAGGGTCGCCTATACCACTATATTTATTATCATATGATAAATCTTGGCTTCTTAAATTCTCAAGTTGAACATCGTTTATATAATCTTCATTATAATTATTAATATTTAAGTAATTGTTCATAAAAGAGCTCGATAAGAATATACTTAAGGATAAAGAGATTAAAGTCGTGAAAATTAACAAGAAACTCTTATTTTTTGGATTATTTAACTTTAGCATAGTTTAATCATCATTATATTGCGATTTTTATAAAACTTAATCCCCGTTAGGAAAAATAATGTGACTATATGTAATTTTAATAAAGTTTCATAAATTTAAATGATTGTAACTATTATTCTATAATGAATTCTCAACTAGTACTCAATGTTTTTTTCTAATTTGGTAAGAATTCATTTTTCAAGTTTTTTAATATAGATTGCTTATCTATTTCGGAGCCGACGTTAATCTCTACACCACGATTATTATAATTATCAGGAGGGATGTTTTCAAATAATGAAAGTATTAAAATTAGGGCATTAGTAACTAAAGTCCGATTTTGAGTACGCTTTAGATATTTCATTAATTCTATTATTGATTTATCGATCCAAATCTCGATTTCCTCTCTACTAATCTTTTCTTTTTGGAAATAGTCTAATATTTGCAAATAGTAATCTATTTCTAACTCATCACTATTAGTATTAATTTTCATCTTTCCCTAGCTTTTACTTTCAGTCTAATTATTTAAACTTCCACCTATTTTTACACTCAATTATTTTTTTAATTTTATGTGATGCTATTCCTCACAAATGGTATATATACTATAAATATTCAATCCTATATGACATATGTCCTAAATTTTTAGTGGAAATATTTTGTGTGTAAAAAATTTTATGATATCTTAATAATAAATCTTCCAGCTTTCTTATTTTCTATTATAATATATAGATATCATTGTAATCCATTAATGTATGAATTTAATGAAAAAATTTTCCAAAAATAAATTTAGATGGAAGATTAATGAAATTGAATAGTAAGAGAACTCAGTTTATTTTTTGCATGAGCCAAATTTAAGACTACTTTGCCTTAATATAATACAATAATTAGAAATAGATAGCTAAGGTAAGATTATTAATAGAGGGGTGAATATAGAATTATTTTAAGGAATAAATGTATTTTCCTGTATTTGTATTAAATGTACTTACTTTGTTGCATAATGTTTGCATTAGCATATTCGGTACATTGCATAACCTATTTCTCTATATTTCACCCCTTTTTTTATAAAGAAGGATAATTTTTCTGCATTACATAATTAAGACAAATATGTATATAAAACTTATCTTCAAAATTTAAAAATAGTTTTTTCCATCGTCCTTAATTATACTAAAAATACTAAAAGGTGTTATAATATTGGAGGTTCTAATTTTTTTTTTCTTTTCTGTTGTTTCTTTTTCCATTTATCATAATTTTTTTCCAATAAATAAAGATGTAATCCAATCCCCACTATTGTTATAGAAAGTATTAGCCAGAGAATCCAAAAGGATAGGGCTATTCTAAAAAAAGGATTAGGTTTAATACCCTCCGTTACCGCAACAAAAATTACTGCAGATAATGATATTATTGAAGAAATAGAGCCGCAAACACAATCGACATACATCGCCGTCCTCTCACGCTTAGCTCTTGATTGTGCCTTAATTATTACGTTTACTTATTAAGACAAATTTGTATATAGATATTATTCCTCTTTTTTTAAATTAACTATGTAATTTATTGCTAATTTTGCTAATTTCTTAAAAAAAGTATTTATAATATGATCATTATTAGACTAAGTTATTTCTGTTTTTTAAAATAAAAGACTTAAATAATCCTAAGAAGAATTAGAATTGTTAAATATAATTTGCTTAACTAAAAATATAGGTGGATATTTTTGTCGAATACAAAAAATTTAGTTGCAATGGCTTTTGATACTGGAGGTACAATGTCAGATACTTTTATAATTGATGAGAATGGAGTTTTTGTAGTAGGAAAAGCGCAAACTACACCGGAAAATGAATCTATTGGTATTTTGAATTCTATTAAGGACGCATTGGAACAATGGGAAACAAAAATAGAGGAATCAGGTCAATCTATTGAAGCTTTAGTGTATTCTGGAACTGCCATGGTAAATAGACTTTTAGAACGACAAGGTAATAGCAATATAGGAGTTATTGTTAATGCAGGATTTGAAGATTTACTTAGACTTGGTCGTGCTTTACAATGTTGGATTTATCTTGACTATGGAGGGCGATTGCACGCAAGAGAACATGAACATCCCGAACCATTAATACCTAGAAAGCAAATCAAAGGAGTACGTGGGAGAATTAACTTTTGGGGAGATGAATTAATTCCTTTATATAAAGAAGATGTTAGAAGAGTCATTGAAGAATTACTTGATATGAATGTTGACAGTATTTGTGTATGCTTACTTTGTTCATATATGAATACAAGCCACGAATTACAAGTAAAGGCTATTGCTGAAAAGATAATGAAAGAACACAATAAGGAGATTCCAATTATTTTATCGTGTGAACACAACCCTGTGCGGGGAGAAACTCCAAGATTAAATGCTCTTATTATAGAACAATATGCAGCAGAACCTTCTAGGAAGCAATTAATAAATATATCTGAAACAATGAAACAGAAAGGAGTTCCAGCCCCTTTAAGAATATTAACAACGTATGGTGGAACGATGTCTCCATATCATAAAACCCTAATTCCAACTATGGTTTCAGGTCCAATTGGAGGTATGATTGGTACTAAATTCATTGCTGAAAAATATGGAATAAAAAATCTTGTATCTAGCGATGTTGGAGGTACAAGTTTCGATGTCGGACTTGTCATGGAGAGATATCTCCCAACTAAATGGGAAAGCTCGCTAGGAAGGTTTATACTAAATATTCCTATGATCGCTTTAGATTCAATAGGAGCAGGTACTGGTATGTATGTAAGGTATAACGATATTTCAGGTAGATTGGAATTTGGCCCCGAAAGTGCAGGATATAAAATAGGGGTTTGTAATGAACAATCTGGAGTAGAAACAGTGACAATGACTGATTGTAGTTTGATTTTAGGTTATCTTAATCCAGATTACTTTCTTGGTGGAAAAGTATTTTTAAATAAAGCACGAGCCTATAAATGTATTGAGCAACAGTTAGCTCAACCTTTTAAAGCTGATCCTTATAACGCAGCTCGAGGCGCTTTAGATCTTATCGAAATTAATATGAAAAACCATCTTAATGGAATGATTCAAGGGTTAGGTTTTAGACCTGAAAATTATACACTAATCTCATTTGGTGGTGGAGGACCTTTACATGTAGCCGGATATTCAAGAGGTTTAAATTTTCAAGAAATCTTGGTACCAGAATGGGCTCCTGCTTTCTCTGCTTTTGGATGTTCCTGTGCAGACCATTCATATAGGCATGAAAAGTCAGTTGATTTAGTTATTCCCCCAGATGGGAGTATGATTGGGTTTGTTTCTTCGATCCTCAGTTCTACTTGGAATGAATTAAAAACCAATATTATAAAGGAATTC
>JBHLLP010000058.1:0-17609 GCA_048885525.1 Candidatus Hermodarchaeota archaeon
TCATTAGCAATTTCCACTCCTGGTGCGCCAGTTTCATCAACAACAATAAACTTTAATCCTTTAGATGCCATTACAGCCCCAAGACCACCCCTACCCGCATATCTACTTGGTAATCCTTCAGGATCATTAAAACATACTCCTGAAGCAGCACCTAATATCTCCGCAGCAATTCCAACACTACAAATACCAACATTATCTCCAAATTGCTTAAAAAGATTTTTATAGGTATCATATAATCCTTTTCCTGACCACTTATTCGCATCAATAAATTCTGTTCCGTCATTCGTAACTTTAAGAAGATAATAATCATCTCCCTCGTGCTTTCCTTCAACTATAATAGCAGCGATTCGCATTCTTCCTAACATTTGAGCAAATGTTGTTCCTGCATTCGCCTCTTTAATTCCACCAGTCAAGGGTGATTTACCCCCGACTGAGATTCGTCCAGATGTAGGTGCGTCTGTTCCAGTTACAATCCCTGGAGCGAATACTAATTTATTATGAGGACCTAATGGATGGCAGGTGGGAGGAACCTCTTTTGCGACAATAGTTGATGTCATTCCACGTCCACCTAATTCTTTGAATTCTTCTGGTAAATCTTCAAAGTTAGCCTCAAGGTTAGTCATATTCACTCTTAACATTCTTTTTGGCAAATTTTTCACCTCTATTTTTTTAGGCGAGTAATAATAGTGTTTCTGTTTTATTTAAACAACTCGTTATGTATTGTCATTCAAAACGACAACTACTTGAAATCTCGATAATTTTAACAGAATCGAATAAATTTCTTTAATAACCGTGCTTTTTTTCAAAGATATATGGTCGAGTTAAATAAAGAAGATAAAGAGTTTTTATCTTTCAAGATTATTCAAAGTGGAGAAATAAAAAAGGTACCATTAACTCTAGTTAATATGAATAAAAACTTTCGCAACATATATCTATCATTATTAAAAGAATTGAAGTTGAAAGAAAAAGATACCTTTCTAAGCAACGAGGAGGGAAAGATGATAGGACTTCCCGATTTAAGCTTAAGTTTAGAAGAAATTGTTCGTAAATTTGGTACTATTTTAAAACTATATTCTGAGAAAATATTTTAAATGCTTCTATTCTAGAATCTACTCTTTAAAACAGGAATTATGAGATGAGTAGGAAATTCTTTCGAGTGAAATATTTTCTGCTCAGCTACCATATAATCTCCCGGTTGGCCTTCTCCTCCTAAATTTGCGTTAATATCAAATCGGGGAAAATTACTAGAAGTTATTTCTATGCGTATTTTATGTCCTTTTCTAAAGTAATTCGATGTATTACCTAATTCTATCTCATATTCATAGACTTTATATGGTTCAATAGGAGAAGCTGCATTTTCTCCATTTCTAAATCTAGCCCTAATTCCAGCATCTAAAATATTTAATGTTTTTCCTCGAGGATAAACGTCAACTAATTTGACCATGAAGTCTGTATCTTTTACTGACGAAGAGGCATAAAGTATCATCTTTACAGGACCAGTTACTTCTAATCCTTCATTTAAAGGTTTAGTGGAGAAGACTAAAACATCTTTTCGTTTTTCAGCATCTTTTTGATTTTGAGCTCCTTTTAAAATGCCTAAGTTTCTGCCACCTTTTGTTATGACTGGATTCATAGGATCAAAAGTATAAATATCTTCTTGTTCGTTAATTGGTTCTTTGAAATTTAACAGCCCATCTCCTTTTATACTATTTGCTCCTTTTATAGAATGAATATATAACTTTTTGTATTCGACATTTTCAAGCGGCCACTTCTCTGTGTATCTCCAAACATTTTTACCCATTATCCAATATTTTATGGATGGTTTATTTATATCTGGAAGAGCATTTATATCTCCCATCAACCAATAACGGTTCCAGTTAAGATTTAAAAATTCTTTATAAAATCTAAGCATTCCTGCATTTCTAATCCGGCTTTCAGGATGACCGCTGGCTCCGTGAGCCCAAGATCCTATAAGCAATTTAGAATATTTTCTAGCATCACCCTTAGCATTGTTTTTAATTTCAATAAAATCCTCTAATTGTTTCTCTAAAAACATATCTTGCCAGCCAGCTAGCATAAAAGCAGGTTGTGAGAATTTAGTACTGTCCATTTCTAAGAATCCTGACATTTTACGTGAATCCTTATCTAGTCCTCGAGTGATTAAAAAATCATTCAAAAATTTAAAATAAATTTTAAGATTACGTTTAGAAGGATCAAATTCTTTAATATTATAATAAGCTACTAAGAGATCTTGAACCTCTTTAATAGATTTCCCTTTTAATTGAGATAACTTAAGTTGACTTTTTTTTTTAATAGGATCATTGAATAATGAATATTTGGGATTGATAAACCTTTCATACATTAGATTTGTCATTGTGTCTACATCAGGAGCTTCTCTGTGGGACGCAATGTTAACCATTATTCGGTAAATTGAAGTCGTTAAAGCATGAATTTCGAGACCACCATTATTTTTCCATAAATTCAAAGTCGATGTAAGAGCCGGAGAAATACAAGTTAAATAATTATTATCCCAAGAAACTGCTAGTTGCGTTAACCCAAAATAACTCGCTCCAGCCATTCCTACTTTCCCATTGTACCAATATTGTTTAGAAATCCATTTTAATGTTTCTATTCCGTCATCTCTTTCTGTAAACAAATAATAATTGAAACCACTGGAATGACTTGTCCCCCTTATATCTTGAATTATCGTAACGAATCCAAAAGCGGCATAGGTATACCCTAAGATACTTATACTGTCTTTCCAATAGGGTAATCTTACTAATATAGTTGGACACTTTATTTTTTTCTTGTAGACACTTTTTGGAACATATACATCTGTTGCCAATCTTGTTCCATCTTTCAATTTTACCATACATTCAGGATATCTTTTGACACTATTCTTAGCGTACCCTAATCCCAAAAATATCCCCAAAATCTTCAGTAAAGGAACATAACCATGTTTCCTAATAATTTTATTAATAGATCTTATGAATTTCGGAAATCGTGGATTTACTCCTACTTTTAGATAAGATAAGTCAGTAACATACTTCTCAATCATTATCATTAAAAAAAATAGATAATTTAAAAAGTTTCGAAAATGAAAAATGGCAGGCCCGAGGGGATTTGAACCCCTGATTTCTAATCAAAGGTTTCACAAGCCATTGATCTTCAGCTTAGGAGGCTGCCGCCTTATCCAGACTGGGCCACGGGCCTAATATTAATAAGCATTTGTATAATCATATAAACATATTATATAATAAAAAGTTGAATGAATATCTCAACTAAAATCGAATTATATTATAAACTGAGAGCACTTCTATAATAAGCTACACCGCATATAGGGCAAAAGTATTGACCTTCGATAAATATCGCTTTTTCGATTGGTACTTCTGCTTGACAATTCATAACGCAGCATGTTACTGTTTGGTCATTTTCTTGTTTTTCTTCAGACAATTTCATCATTGATTTTTATATGAGTATTTAAAGTTAAGTACTATAAAAACTATAGAAAGGTTTTAATTAGAATTGTATTTAATTGTAATTATAAATATTTTTTATGAATAATTGTTTTTTTGAGTTTTTAAAAGATGGAAAGAAGATCTAATAGACCTATTGATTATTTAAAATCCTCTATTAATGAAATAATTCTCATTAAAGTTAAACGTAACCGATTGTTCAGAGGCCGTTTAGGCGGGTTTGATGAGCACTTAAACCTATATCTTGAAGAGACTAGTCAGATTTTCGAGTATCAAGATGATGAAGGTAATATTCGGGAAGAGCATGAAAATCTAGGAAGTATCGTTGTACGTGGAGACAATGTAATATTCGTCAATCTAGCTCATTTATAGAATGAATGGTATATCATCTTATAATTGTATCTAAAATTTAATCATACATGCAATTTTGTTGCCATAGTTTTAAAGGAGACACTTAATTATATTTTTAAAGCGTGATTATCTACAAAGTAATAGTATAGTTATTTGTAATTTTTCTAATAATTAGCTTTATAGTTAGAGTGTTATTTAAAAAGTGAATTCACCAGAATTAATAAAAGATAGAAAACCAATCTTAATTAGTCCAAATTTGGGACACCCATTAATTCTAAAAATAGATCGTAAACTAAAAGAGAAATATTTTGAAACACGTTTACTTTTTATTGGTGATGATTCAGAAACAGAATTAATTAGAAGTTCACTCCAAGAAAATATATCCTTAATTCCATTATTTGATTATAGATGGTCATATAAGTTAGCTTTTAGAAAGGCTAAAAAAGGTTTATTTTCAAAATGGAGGGAGCGAAGATTTAGGAGAAAGAGAAAGAGATTTCTTAAAGATAAATTAAAAATTGTACCAGAAGAAGAACTCAGTTTAGGACTGATTAGAAAATTAAAGTCTCGACTCCATAGAGGCAAACCTATTCTACCAAAAATAATAGGAATTAAACAATTTTCTGTAACTCCTATCCAAAATATATCTTCTATAGAAGATTTGGATCCTCAGGAGTTTCTAATAAAAAATCAAATATTTGGTGAATTAAATAAATTTTATGAAGTAAAAATCGCATTTACGCTAAATAAAGAAGTTCTGAAGTTTTTGAAGGAACGAAATTTTGTCATGTTTGACATTAATTGTTCCAATAACAGGATTAGTTATCACTCATTAGTGATTTCCAAGCAAAAATGGAATGATTTTACATTTGTTCATGCCACTGATTTGCATTTAGCTGAAAGAAATGATCGAATTTATGAAATAATTAAAAAATGGACAGAATCTTCGATAAAAGAGGGGGTTGAAGATTTTTTTAAGACAGTTAAAAAAAAATTGAAAATTAAAAAGAAAAAATCAGAAAAGGAAGAAATTTTATCGGATCTTAAAATCCCATTGAGAAAACGCTTGATTAATCCAAATAATCAATTTCGAAGATTTATAAAATTAATGAATAGAAAAGTCCTTAGAAATGATCTAGATTTCATTGTAATAACAGGAGACATTGTTGATTATACAATTTTAAGTAGAATATCAAAGAAGCTTCGAAAACTAGGCTTAGCTACGAAATTTAGCTACGAAGATAGTAATTGGCAAATTTTTAAAAATATACTTTTAAATATTCCTTCAAAGGAAACTTATAAAGGATTAATCAGAGGTGAAGAATTAAATTGCCCAATTTTTACGACAGTTGGGAATCATGATTATCGTCCGTTCCATTATGACTTAACATGGGGCGAAATGTATTCTAAGATTGGATTAAACGCTTCTGAAGCAATAGCATTGAATGAAATGTTTTCTGCTTCCCCTATTACAGCTTTAACAAAAACATCATTAGCTTTAAAGGGATATTTGTCAGAAATAAATTCTTCCTTTGATTATTCTTTCATGCTAGGAGACAATTTGTTTATTGTACTCAATACTGGTTCTGATTCGTTCAAAAATGTACGCGATTTAATTACTGGCCATCCATCGGTTACCGGAATTTCTTATAAGCAAATAAAATATTTAGAAAATCTAATAAATAATGTAATTAAAAATGATACTAACACTTTTCTCTTTTTACATGGACCACCATTAAATACTGGAGGCAAAAAATATAGTATTAATATATTTGAAAAAAAGGGAAGTCGATTTATTACCCAAAAGTTAAATGAGTTTAAAGAATCATTGATTAGAAAATTAGGAAAACCTATATCAGCAGCGCGTATAGATGGTTTATTTAATATGAAATATGGATCAGTCTCATCAAATTGGGAAAAACTTGTTGAATTTTGTAAAGATTATTGCGTTCTCACTCTTTCGGGTCATACTCACGACTCAAAGGAGTTTAGATTAGAAGATGCTGAGAAGAAATCCAGTGTTTATGATGCACCTCCTTTTAGATTAAAAAAGATCGAGAATCCAGCTGCAATATATTATGATGATTATTCTGAACTATACTCAGATGCAAAAAGTATAAGGGAGAATGGACCTTTTGTAGTGCAAACCCCCGCTTTGGGATTAGGGAGCTATAAAAACCCTGATACTGCAGGAGGATATAGAGAAATAGTTGTAAAAGGTTGTAAATTAAGTTCTTTTAAAATAAAATTTATTAATCGTTAAAATTGGATAATATTTTATTACAATAATTTCAAATTTGTGTAAACTTACAATAAATTCATCTATAAATAAATTTCGTTTTTCTTCATGATAATACATTTTGTATAAATAAATTATTAAATTGGAAATGATTATTTATCAGAAATTCACAGTCTTAATTAACAATTTCGTTCTATAATAAAAAAAATTTCTAAATATCGAAGTGTAATTATTGTACATTAAAAATACAGCTCATCTTCTTTTAGATAATCTAGATAAGAATCAATTAATTTTAAGAAAAATTGGACTTCAAGCTCTTGAAAAATCAATTTACGCTGTAAAACCTAAAAATCTGATGGAAAGATCTATTAAAATCAAAAATAGCAAATTAATTATACAAAAAGATGAATTTGATTTATCAAAATTTAAAAAAATTTATATCATTGGTGGTGGTAAGGCTACTGCTGAAATGGCAGCATCACTTGAAGGTATTCTGTTAAATATAAAAGATGTCCATTATGAAGGGATTATTAATATTCCAAAAGCTCTTGAAACATTAGATATGTTTAAAAAAAGTAAAATTTCAATCAATTTTGCTTCTCATCCTATTCCAAATGAAGATGGACTTAGAGGAACGAAATTAATGATAAAAATTATAGAAAAATCAACCAAAAATGATCTTATTTTCGTTTTGATTTCTGGAGGTGGTTCTGCTTTACTTCCTTTACCAAAACATGGTATAAGCCTAAAAGATTTACAGGATATCAATTCTTTACTCTTGTCTTCAGGAGCATCAATTCAGGAGATTAACACAATCAGAAAGCATCTGTCAGATTTTAAAGGGGGTAACCTTGTAAAAAAGTTATACAATTCTAGTGGTGCTACCTTAATTTCTTTGATCATTTCAGATGTAGTTGGAGATGATTTAGAATTTATTGCTTCTGGACCCACTGTGCCGGATAAAACTACTTTTAAGGATGCTCTTGAAATTTTAAAGAAATATGAACTTTTAAATAAAATTCCTCAAATAGCAAGAGAACATATAGAGAAAGGAATATTAAACCAAAAGTTAGAGAATCCAAAGCCAAATGATAAATGTTTTATTAATATTTTTAATTATTTAATTGGAAGTGTAGCCTCTGCTGCTCAAGAAATTAGAACATATTTAAATAATAAAGGATTTAAGATTATAAATTTTTCAAATAATATTATTGGTGAAGCAAGAGAATTTGGAAAATCCCTCTATAGCATAATCTCTACCTATATAGAAGAAAGATCAGATAAATATAAAAATGAAAAAATTGCTCTAATTGGAACTGGTGAATTAACTGTTACAATTAAAGGAACTGGTATCGGGGGGAGGAATCAAGAGATGCTGTTAAACTTCTTAAATATTATAAAAGATACTACTCTACATTATGATTTCTTAATCATTGGTGCTAATCTTGATGGGATTGAAGGAAATAGTAAGGCTATGGGCGCTTTAATTGATAATTACGTATTGGAGCAATTAATTTCAAAAAAAATCGACGTTGAGAAATTTTTAGCAAATAATGATTCAAATTCATTTTTCAAGGAATTAGGAACCGAAATCATTACAGGACCCACAGGATGTAATGTAAATGATTTGTTATTGATTTTAATTTCGAGGTCATTTAGTTTAAATAAATAAAATTGTAAAAAATATGAGGGAAGTAACGATTTGCCCCGCTTGTGGTTTTAGCTTTCACTTAGAGGTTAAAACAAAAAAAAGACAGATTAAATGCCCTATGTGTGGTTACAAATTTAGTGATCCAACTTTTATACCACAGAGTAAAAAGGAATTTGATAACAAATATATATAAAGCTGATTATATCCTTATCTCTTAACGCAGATCTCCCTAACTTTATATTGATAAATTTTTTAAAGTTTCGCGTTGAAATTAGACTATCGATTAATTTATATTAATTGGTAAATAATTTTCAATTTGATCAAAACAAATTCTTGGTAAAAAACTATGGTAAAAAAAGATAAGAAAAAGAAAGAAACGAGACCAACGGCACGAATGGGCTGGGATGCAGGTGAAGCTGAAGAAGAAATTGTTGCTGAGGCATTAAAAAGAAAGGACATGGACACAGGGCGAGTTGAATTAATGGATAGAGATACCTCAACACCAGTTATCGAAACTTATGATGAAGACACTGGAAAACTTGAAGGTAGTATAGTTTTAAAAGACCGTAATCGGGAAGGATTACTAGCATTAGTTAAAATAATTGAAGAAGTAGATGTAGAACAAGATCATGATGCCAATATTAAATCATTTACTCATAGTGGAAAACTCAATATCGAAAATCCTAGTAAAGTTGATAGATTATGGGATATTGATATTTCACTTGAAAATATAGGAAGTACAGATTTGAAATCGAAGGATATTTCAATACAAGAATTAGGTACTGAAGAACCAGATAATGTTGACTCAAGAACATTTAAAATAACAAAGGATATAAAAAATCTATTCCTTGTCAAAGAATTCATTAATACAAATCCGAATGCTGATGATGTTTTAAATATAAATGATATTGAAAAAGAGATAATAAAACTAAAAGATAAAAAAAGTGGTGCTTCACCAAAACCCTCTAAACCCTCTAAAAAAGAACCTGAGGTTGAAAAAGAAGAAGAGAAAGAAGAAGAAAAAGAAGAAGAAAAAGAAGAAGAAGAAGAAATTAAAGGTGAAACTTGGGGTGACGGAGGGACTCTTGTTGAAACTGGTTTGGAGTCTTTCGGAATTTCTATTGATAGAGATAATGTTGTCCACTTTGCTATTGCTCTTAGAAGTCTGTTTGATAAACCAGTTTCCAACATTAAAGTAATAAAAAATATTCCAGATGATTTCACAAATCCGAGGATTCTAGATACTACTGAAGGAAGAGCTAATATTGAAGGAAATAAAATAATCTGGACAATTGAAAGATTAGCTCCAGAGTATACTGTGATGTTAAAATTCACATGTAACATTATGGTTAGCGATATCATTAAAAGACGAACTGGAACTGTTGATGTTTCATATCAGAGTGCTTCCTCTTTTGCTGAAGGTTTAGATATTGGTAAATTTGATGCGTATACAAGAAATAAATTCTATGTAGACACAATTGAAAGAGATGAGCAACCAGGCATATTCGATTGTAAGCTTGTATTTGATAATTCCTCAGAGTTTATTATTCAATTATTCAATGCAGACGTTTATTCTCCAGAAGATAAATCAAAGAAGTTTGTAGATATTGATCCAAACGATGTTCCATTATTACCAAGTGGCGCTCAATGGCATTCAACGAAATGGGAGTTTGAGAGTGAGGATTATCCTACTTTTAGGAAAAAATTAGAATTTAGAGTAATGCCTGATTTTCAAACAATTGTTAACGGAACAGTAAGCCTTTCAGATGTTATTTTAGAAATTGGTAGTATCACTGGTGTAATGTCCTATGATATAACAGAGGTTCCTACCTATCGAGCAAAGGATGTGATGGCTACACTGAAAGTAGTTAATAATGGTTCAGCTCCTTTAAATGAGGTAACAGTTATACATCAAACGTTCTCAACAGAATATCAACCACCAAAAGCTGATGAGATCAAGTTAATTTGGGATGGAGAAGAAGTTGAAGTAGCAGCTGCTGCTGTAAGTGTTGATAATAATGAATTTAAAATAGATCTTAATGATTTAAAAGATAGTAGTAGTGGTATGTTTAAACCAGAATCAACAATGGAATTTCAATATCCAATCCATTCTATAAATCCTGCACGTGAATCCACCTTTAAATCTGAAATTACATATCTCGCTAATACTTTTCCAATAAGTCAGGAATTGGAGTTTAAACCGGAGGTTCCTATAATTGAGGCAATGCATATTAGAAGAAAGTTCCGCATTGGAAAAGAGGTGGTCCCAATTGGAGATCTGGGAAATTACAGAATTATATTAACGCTTGAAAATATTGGCGAATCTCCATTAAGAAAACTGATCATGCTCGATAAAGTTCCAGATTCATTTGAATATGGAACTTATTCTATGACTCCAGAAATTACGGACGAAGTAGGTCAAGATACGTTAAAATGGGACATTGATCTCTTGGAAGTAGGGGATAGTTTAGAAATTACTTATGAGATAACTGGTACAGGCAAATATAGTCCATCTGATGCCCAATTGGCGCTCTAAGATAAAATAAAAATTTTTTATTTTTTTATTTTTTTTTTTATTTACAATAATAGTTTAATAAACGTAAGGATAAGTATTAAATGAATAAAGAATGAAATATAATTTAATTACAATTAATTTCTTTAATCATAAATAGCTCAAAGAAAACATGATAAGAAAACGTTATCAGTTAAATTGGATGTTTGAATGCCCAGATGCGGTGTTAACATGTTCTATTCTTAAATGTAAGGATAAAAATTTTCTTGTATTTGGTGGTCATGATAAAACTCTTTATCTAATGGATGAAGAAAAAAACATACTTGATGAGCGAGCTTTTGATGGATGGTGCCGCTGCACTTATCCAATTGATTTAGATGGAGATGGATGTGATGAGATATTAGTAGGAGCAGGTGATGGAAATTTTATGGTTATGAAATTAAATGTAGAAAAAAATAAGCTGGCCGGACTAATGCGATATAAGTCTTCCAAGCGGATAAATTGTTGTATCGCAGGAGATTTTACTCAAGATGGCAACATTGAAATAATTTTTGGCAGTGAAGATAAAACGCTTAAAATTTTCGATGATATTAAAGCTAAAGAGCCAAAATATATATTTTATTATGATTCGTGGGTTACAGCTTGTTCATTAGGTTTTATAAAATTACCCGATCTTGAAGAGCCAGTTTATGCATTATTAGTTGGAACTAAAGGTGGTTTGGTTCAATTAATTCAATTTAAAGAGAATACGCCAGATATTACTTGGCAATACAATTTTAATACTCAGATTAATGACATTAAAATTGGAGATGTAATTAACGATGGATTTAATGAGATCATATTAATTACTGATGACTCATATATTAAAATACTAAATAGTACAGGAGAGATTATAAAAGAGATTGTTATTGAGGACGGACGTCCAGTTTCACTGTTAATTGAAGATATAGATGGTGATAATGCAAAGGAAATTGTAGCAGGATGTGCTGATGGGTCTTTAAAGATTTATCATAATCAATCTTTAAATTCTCAAGATTTTGAGTTAAAATGGAAAACTAAAGTGGCATCATCTATCAAAAATATATGTTACATTTCAGGAGATGGACAGAAATTAAACCAAATTGTATTTGGAGGGTATGATCGTAGAATTAGAAACGTGACTGATTTTGAATGGGGCCAAAAACAAGTTCTTGAGATCCCTCAAAAAATTCAAATCCCTGAAGTTCCAACAAAAAGAAAAGAAGATCTTATTGAGCAAATCGCTCAAATAAAAGATATTCCAACGAATATTAGAGAATATATATATAATAGTTTGCAAGAAAAGGGACATCTAAAGAATTTAATGAATGAATTATTAGAATTAGGCTACTCAGAGGATGAAATATTAGAAGAATTCACACTTCTAAAAACGCAAAAATCAGTTGCTTATGAAAAATTTTCTTATTCAGTTTGGAGTCTACCAGAGGAAGAACTTCAAAAAGAAATGCCTGAGGAAGCTAAAGCTGAAATTTTAATTGAGGAACAAACGCAACCTAAAGTTCAACCTTTAGTTATTGAAAAACCAGTAGAACCTATAAAAGAAAAATTAAGAGCTGCACTAGAGAGTGAACCTGAAAAGCCTATTTCCAAAGAACCAGTAAGCGCTGGGGCTTCATTAGAAGAAATAATTATGGCGTATTTAAAGGAAGAAGGAGTTGTAGAAACTAAAGCTAAATTTATTGAGGATATCAAAGAAAAAGGATTCTCTAATACACAAATTGAAAAAGAAATTGCTATTTTAAAGGGTCAAGGAAAAATTCAGTATTCTCGCTCTAAACCTAAAGGTTGGAGTATAGTTGAATAACTATTCTTGAGTTTTTTTTATAAAAAATTCTTGTATCTTCTCTTGAAAAGGCTCAAATTGATTTAATTGGGTGAAATCGGCTCCATTGAATTTTTGAATAAACAATTGTAATACTGGATTAACTCTCTCGAAAAATTTCCGAACAAGTCTATCAGATTTCTTTTTTGATTTATCGAGTAATCCATACAAAATTATTGGTTCTTTATAACGATTATCTTCCGATTGAACTTCAGATAATTTAAAGATAAAAAGGATATTTCCTGATTCTAAATACTCTAAAGAACTTTTATTAAACGCAGTATTTACGAAAGTATTGATGGCAGAAATAAATGCCCCTCTTAGATCTTTATTTATACCACGTTCTTTTTGAATTGGCAATTCTTTAAAGATATGATTTACAAGTACAAATCCTCGGAAAACAAAGCCAATTTCATATAGTTCCTTCAACATAGAGCTAAACAAATATAAGTAATAACTATCTCACTAAATAATTTTGTTAAGAATTTAATAGCTATTTTCATATTTAATTTTAAACTAAAACCATATTCTTTTAAGAATAACAAGATAAAGTAATTGATAACTGTGTTAAAAAATATTGATAAAAGATTTGATGAAAAAATTAAAGAATTAAAGGCTTCATTACCTAATCTAAAGGTAGGCGTAAATTGTGCTGAGTTAACATTGACAAGCGTGCTAGATGTTCTAGAGATTGATAATTAGATATTTCATAATACCACAATTCCATTAGCAGGAGGCTTTGGTGGATATAAGTCTAGAAATGGATGACAAGGAGCCTGCGGTGCTGTGGGTGGAGGATGTTCAGCATTAGGAGTTATAACGGGAGGGCATGAAAGAATGCATAATGAAACCATGTTGAAGACATATTTAAAAGCAGCAAAGTTTTCTCATGAGTTTGAAAAGGAATTAGGCTCTGTGATTTGTTTAGAACTCTGTGGTTATGATTTCAGTTAATCTGAAGCTATGGAAGAATATCAAAAAAGTGGAATATGAACAAAAAAATGTTATTATTGATGTACTATGGTCTGTAGATAAAATAAGAAGAATGACTGATGAAGATTTAAAAAATAAATGGGAATAAACCACTTAATAAAAGCTCTTAACATAAATTTTTTTACATATTTGAAATTATAAGTTTTTTATATAAACATTGGTTTATTCTAATTATTCAAAAAAAAAATATACTAATTATATAGTTAAGGGATAATTCTTATGAGTGGAGAAGAAGAAAGTCGTTTTTGCCCGTATTGTGGGGTTGAGTTACAACACCCCTATTGGCAACATATTCAAAAAGAACATCCGGATAAATATACTCAAAAAGAGACTTGGATAAAATTATATCAAGATTATACAGGTTTAGGTATGGATGAGGCAACTTCCTTAATGGTTATATCAGAATTATTTAATGCTACTCAAGATGAAATTAAATCTTTCTTAAAAAATGCTAATGTTTTATAATTAGATTTTTAAAAATAAGTTGTTAAAATTAAAATAAATAAAGAAATAAAAATTAGGTCGAAATTTCAAAAATTTGAATTAAAACTCTTCTTCTTCCTCACTTTCTTTTAAAAGTCCTGCTTGTTTTAACAAATCCTCTACACTATCTCGAGCTTTAATTACTTGTTCATTTTCACTTAAATTTAATTTTTCAATTACATCATCGCTAAATTCCATAAATTTTTCAATTGCATCAGAACTGAATTCTTTTATTTTTTCAGAAGTTTCTTCTATAAAATCTTTTCCAGATTCACCAAAAACACTTCCAACGAAATCACTAAATTGTTTATTCAATTTTTCTATGAAATTTTCTTTTTCTTCTCCTTCTTCACTCATTTTCGTATACACATTTTAATTTTAATTATTTTAAATAATTTTTTTAAATATTAAAATCCATATGTTAGTAATTATAATTTGATTTAATTAAGAAAATTAAAGAATAATAAGAGCTGAAATAGTGTGATAATTAATGTACATTCACATTTAATTCATCGAAATATGTGGTCAGAGTACTTTTGGGACAAAAATGCAAATATCTTCTCAGAAGCTATGAATATTCCAAAAGATGTTTTAATTAAGACATTATTACCCAGGATTATGAATGCAGATGCAGAAAGATATGTTGAAGCTATGGATAATGCTGGTATTGATATTGGAATAGTTAATGGTACTGATTGGGGGAAGTCAGCAGCAGGAGAAGCTACGTGGTCTGTTGAAGAACAGAATCAATGGGTTAAACATCAAGTTGATGAATATCCAGATAAGCTTTATGGGATATGTGCAGTAGATCCTCGTAGAGGAGAAGAGGCAATCAAACTTGTTGAGAAAGCTGTAAACGAATGGGGCATGATAGGGGTAAAATTCCATCCCACGGCAGGCTATTATCCAGATAATCCTGATTTTTTCCCTTTCTATGAGAAATGTTTAGAACTAAAAATACCTGTTTTTTCTCACACTTCTGTATTCTCTGTACCACTCATGGAGGGAAAATTTGCGGATCCCATATATCTTGACAGTGTGGCAGCAAGATTTCCCAACCTGAAAATAGTTATGTTACATTTTGGAGGATTACCATGGGTCTCAAAGTGTGTGGAAATAATGAATGCTCGACATAATGTTTATACCGAGATATCTGGATGGCAATCAAGAGCATTCTTCGATACAGATCATTTCCTAAAATTATTGTTTAAAATGTTTACTTCTGCCAGTTTATTGGCTCCTCTCAAAGATAGAATAATGTTTGGGACTGATTGGCCATTATTAGAAACTGCTATGGAACAAAAAGATTGGGTTGAATGGATAAAAAATATTCCAGAAAAAGCAGATGAATATGGATTAAAGATTAAAAGAAGTGACATTAAGAAACTTTTAGGATTAAATGCTAAGAAATTTCTAAATCTCTAAAACCTATTTCCCTTTTTTTTTAAATCAATTATATTACTTTCTTTCTTGATAATTGTTTTAATTCATCTTTTGTAAATCCAAGTAATTCGCAATAAATCTCTTCATTATTTCCACCGAATTCGGGGCCTGGAGCTTCTACAGATCCAATACTATCTGAAAAATTTATTAATCGATTTGGGATCGTTGCTTTTTCTACCCCCCATTTAGAAAAATCAAATTGATCACACAGCATCCCTCTTTCTTTAAGATTTGGATGGTTATGAACCTCATCAATTCGTAAAGTTTTTCCACAAGGGATTCTCACTGTTTCTAATTGTCTAATTGCCTCATCACGGGTGAGTCTTTTGCTCCAATCTTCAACAATTTTATCCAATACCTCAACATAATCAAATCTTTTTATAATATTTTCAAATCGTTTGTCTTTAATTAAGTCTGGCTGTTCTAAAACATTCTCACATAATCGGATCCATTGTTTTTCAGTTAGAGTAGTTAAAGCAATTAATCCATCTTTACATCGATATTGATTGTATATAGGTAAAAATTTTGAAGCAACATCAACATGTTGAGCTCTTGGCATAAATTCCCTTGCCTGAGCTCTAATATTTATCGCAAACATTATATCATGCATAGAGATATCGATAAATTGTCCTATCCCAGTTTTTTCTCTATAATAAAGAGCTTGACTTATCCCGATCGCTGCAATATGACCTGCAGTATAGTCTGCTATCGGTAATCGTGGTGGACCTTCCTTGAAGCCTAATGCATCAAGAATTCCGGCTTGAGCTTGTATAATTATATCAAAAGCAGTTTTCTGAGTATATTGTTCTAAACCTTGATTTCCATAACCAGAAATTTTTGCGTATATCAGTCTAGGATTAATCTCTTTTAGAGTATCATATCCTAGACCCCATTTTTCCATTGTCCCTTGGACAAAATTTTCCACGAGGACATCAGATTTTTCTACTAATTTTTTAAATATCTCTTTTGCCTCTTCCTTTCTTAAATCGAGTGATATAGATTTCTTTCCTCTATTCAAAATTGAGAATAAGGGAAAAACGGTTTTATCATAAAGAATAAACAAGCGAAAAGCTTCCCCAAAGGGAGGTGGTTCAACTTTAATTACATCTGCTCCTTGATCTGCAAAGAAAGTAGAAGCCCAAGGTCCAGAAATGAATTGTGAACAATCAAGGATTCTTATTCCCTCAAAAATTTTTGGCATAATTATCTCTAATATTATAATTTCTTTTATACATTATCATCTACTTATGTAGGTTTTAAAATCATGAAATATTTTTTACTTTAGGGGAATATTTATGAATGAATCTCATTTCTTACACGGATTTTTGCATCCAAAAAGCGTAGCAATTTATGGAGCTAATAATAAAGGTAATTCTTTAGCTTGCCTCCAGATTATGAATTTAATTAAATCTAGCTATAATGGTAAAGTTTATCCAATACACCTAAAATTAGAATCAGTTATGGGATTTAAAGCTTACAAAAATATTATTGAAGTTCCAGAAATCCCGGATCTTGTATTGATTGTTCTTCCTGCTAAAGTTGTACCTCAAATTTTTAAAGAATGTGGAAAAAAAGGAGTAAAACGAATAGTCTTGATTTCTGGGGGATTTCGTGAATTAATCGAGGATCGTGAAAATACTCTAACAGAAGAAATCAAGGATATAGCTAAAGAATACGGAATGAGATTTATTGGTCCTAATTGTCTTGGAGTTTATAATAATTGGTATGGACCAGAAGAAGAAAATCAGTCCTTTAATATCTATATTTGGGAAAATCTCAAACGTAGTAAATTCTCTATAGCTTCTCAATCTGGTACACTTTCTTGTCATATATGGTATGATCCTGATAATTTTGATTTAGGGTTAAGCAGGTCTTTATCTGTTGGGAATGAAGCAAATATAGATCTTGTAGATTGTTTAGAATACTATAAGGATGATGAATATACTGAAATTATCGGACTATATATCGAAGAGATAAAAAGAGGAAAAAAATTCATAGAATTAGTAAAAGAAATCACGCCTAAAAAACCAATCATAGCAATTTATGTAGGTGGATCTAAAGCAGGTAATCGTGCATTACAAAGTCATACAGGATCTTTAGCAGGAAACTCTAAAATATATGAGGGTCTTTTTAAAGAAACTGGTATTATTAAAACTGATTATGTTCAAGAATTTTTAGACATAGCTCTCATTCTTTCAAAAGGGATAATACTTAAAGGAAATCGACTTGGAATAATAACAAATTCAGGCGGTCCAGGAGCAATGGTGGCTAATAATGCAGAAAAACACGGTTTAATTGTCCCTGAATTTTCAGAGGCTCTTCAAAAAGAATTAAAGAGTGCTTCACCTCCAACAGGAACTTTTAAAAATCCTGTAGATTGTACTTTTGATATGGATCTACCTTATTTTTATATAACATTACCTGAATTATTAATGAAATCTGGAGAAATCGATGCAATAATTCAATATGGTGTAGTAGGATTCCAAGAAGTTTTAGATGATTATCTTAAATATGAGCAAATTGCTAAACATGCTGAATTTCAACATCAACCAGATGAGTTTGTAGATAAATTAGCTCAAAAATTAATGCAACCAACTATG
>JBHLLP010000059.1:0-15913 GCA_048885525.1 Candidatus Hermodarchaeota archaeon
TTCATACTCTTGATAATTTGTTAATAATGGGTAATTTTTTATTGTTTGCTTTGTTATTTAAACAAAAGTTTATTTAAGCAAATGTGAAATTATTCACTTATAGTTAACTAAGATAATTGAGTAGATTAAGGAGATCAGCACTACATGATATTATCCTTCCCGAACATGGGTCCTAATTGGGTAGCATTTAAGACACTTTTCGAACAGCTTGATCCATCGATTAAAATTGTGATTCCAGACCCAACTAACCGTGAAGCTATCAAAGTTGGTGTAAAATATAGTCCTGAGTTTGTTTGTTTCCCTTTTAAAGCAACATTAGGAGATTTTGTTAATGCTATTAAAAAGGGTGCCGACACTTTAGTGATGGCCATCGATTGCGGACCATGTAGATTTGGATTTTATCATGCCGTACAAGAACGGCTTTTACATGATATGGGTTACAAACATGTGAGAGTAATTCCATTAGATCAAGCAGATTTATTAGAATTCCATTGGGTTAAAACTCTACAAGAAGTTAGTGGTAAGAGTGGGCTTTTTGCTTATCCTAGATTCGTGAAAGGCGTGATTTTTTTCTTGAAAAAAGCAAAACTATTACAAGATATTCAGACTGCAGAAGGTTTATTCCGTGCCTATGAAAGAAATCAAGGAGATACTACTGAAGTTTTGAATAGTATATTAAATAAGCTTGATCAAGCTAATACACTCAAGGAACTCCGGAATTTCAAGAAGGTAATCAAAGAAGATTTTAACAGAATTGATGTTGATAAAACTCGAACTCCTTTACGGGTAGCAATCTTTGGTGAGATTCATATAAGTTTAGAGCCGTATGTGAATGTAGATATCAGACGTAAACTTGGAGAAATGGGTGTGGAGATACACCAAAATTTAAGTTTATGGGATTGGGTTTCACATAAGTTCCACTTGAATTATCATCGCAGGTGGTTAGAATATTTAGCACGTCCATATATTCCAATGGATATCGGTGGAGAGTGCCAATGGGTGCTCGGAGAGTATATAGACCGAGCACAAAGCGGTTTTGATGGTTCCGTTCATTGTTATCCCTTTACTTGTATGCCAGAGGTTACGGCGCGAACTATTATAACAAATAAACTTAAAAAGATATACGATCTTCCAATAATATTCTTTTCCTTTGATGAACATTCTGGAACTGAGGGAATGAGGACAAGATTAGAAGCCTTTGTAGATCTAATGGATTCAAGACGTAAGCATAAATTGGGAATTGAACAAATTTCCCTTGAAGAACAAAAAACTAATTTTTATAAATCTAATGGGTCACATTTTTTTCAAGAATGTATTCAATTAATTCAGACATAAAAATGGTGAAAAAAAATAGTACTAGTTTCGGATAAAGTGGCTAAAGAAGAGGGAAAGCTTGATGCCTTTCTTGGAATTGATATAGGAAGTGTTACATGCAAATTTGTTTTAATGGATATGGACGGAAACGTTCTTACTAGTGTTTTTTTACGTAATCGAGGTTCTCCTATTGAATCCGCTAAAGCAGGCATGGAAGATTTACGATTAAAAATTGAACAAGATGAGCAACTCCAAGAATATGCAATAAGGTGCTGTGGAACTACAGGTTCAGCGAGGTATTTAACAAAAGCAATTGTTGGTGGAGATCTTGCGAAAACTGAAATTATCGCACATGCAGTTGCAACTCAATCCTTATATCCAGATGTAAGTACTATTTTAGAGATTGGAGGGCAGGATTCAAAAATTATTATTTTACGTGATGGTATAATAGTAGATTTTGCGATGAACTCTGTATGTGCCGCAGGGACAGGATCATTTCTTGACCATCAAGCCTCAAGATTAGGAATCCCAATCGAACAATTTGGAGATTATGCGGTAAAATCAAAAAATCCTGTAAGTATTGCGGGGAGATGTACAGTATTTGCAGAATCCGATATGATCCACAAACAAAATGCAGGATATTCTAAGGAAGATATAATCGCAGGTTTATGCGACTCATTAGTTAGGAACTATATGAATAACTTGTCAAAAGGGAAAGAATTAAACGAACCAATTGTTTTTCAAGGGGGAGTATCATATAATAAGGGGATAATACAAGCTTTTGAAAGACATTTGGGATGCGAAATAATCGTCCCGAAATATAATGTTTTAATGGGAGCCTTAGGAATGGCTATTCTTGTTAGAGATTATTATTTAGACCATCAAAAGGAAACTTTATTCCGGGGTCTTAACGTAGGAGATTTGGAATTCAAAACATCCACTTTCCATTGCGGAGATTGTCCAAACAATTGTGAGGTGGTACAAGTTCGCTTAAAAGAAGAGGAAAACAAGGTTATTGCCCGTTGGGGCAGTAGATGCGGAAAATGGGAGGTATTTTAAGATTATGTCAGAATTTATCAAACAAATGCGAGAATTGGGTGAAGAATTTCTAGAAACCCTTAAACATAAAACTAAGTTAAGTACGATTTTTGACCTTTATACAGAAAAGATAATACCCACATTTGTTTCAGAAAAAGATTTGAAAGATTATTATGAAAAAAGAATGGAAGAGGTTAATGATTTTATAGATAAATTATGATAAGAGGTAAATAAAAAATGAGTGAAAGTTCAAGTACAGAAATAAAGGATGAGGGAGATAAAATAAATCCTAAAGTCATAGCTACTGATTTCCTTTATGCTGCAGTAAAAGGTTTAAGTGGTTTATTTTTTAAGGCATTTATGGATTTAAAAATTGAAGGTAAAGAAAATATTCCATTTAGAGGAAAAGCAATATTAACAACAGTCACACCCAACATAATTCGTGATATGTTAATCATAGCACAAGTATCAGGGCGAAAAATTCATTTCATGCTTGATCCAAAATTAATGAAGCATCAAATTGCTGGACCAGTTTTAAAGAGTCTTGGTATGATTCGAGGTACTGAAAGTAAAGAAGATACTGAACCAATTGAGAAAATTTTTGAAATACTTAATGAGAAAGGTGATCTTGTAGGCATGACACCCGAAGCAAAGCATGATCGTGAGGTACAGATAAAGTCGATGGCAGCAATAATAAAATTTGCAATTGCAGGCGATGCTCCAATTATACCAATAGCAATTACAACAGAAAAAACTAAAATATTGAATATGTTTACTGGAGATGGCTTAAAAGTTAAAATTGGATCACCTTTACTTGTCGAGAAAAGGTTAAATCGAGAAAAATATCGAGCTGAACGCTATGAGCTAGCGGAAGACATTATAAATATTATTGAATCTTTAAAAGAAATACCCGAATCTGAATAACACACTAATAATTAAATTATATTTTTTTAACTTATTTTTAATATATTTTTAGTTAATTTACTATTGTGAAATTAATTGTTAGAAATGAAATAAGAAGCAATATTAGTACTATTCCGTCTTTCCATACTAAGTTTTGCTTTTTTGATATAAAATTAAAATAGACTATTAATATTACTAATAAGAACCAATTCCAAAATAAGATCCACAGGAATTGGAGATTTATAATAAAAATAGCACTAATTCCAAAACTAAGGGTCAAATTCCATATGACTTTTCCAATCATCCCTCCCAAACCGATTTCGACGCTCTTTTTCTTTATAGATTTTATAACTAAAGTTAATTCTTCTACATTTGTTATAAATGCAATTATAACGAGTCCAAAGAAGGTTTCTGGAATTTTAGTCTGAATTATAATTCGTTCTGAAGCAAAAATTAATAATTCGCCTCCCAGGAAAATAGATATAAAGCTAATTATGATTAAAATGATTTTTTTACTTTTCAATTCTACTTTAGGTTCTTGGGTGTCAGTAATATTTTTATTAAGATTTTCGGTTGAACTAAATTCAATAGAACTTACTTTTGAAGACTGTTTCATATTCCTAATTAAATATACGAAGTATAGGATAATAGTAATAATTCCGATAAATAATATTCCAGAATTAACTATTATTCCAAGAAGGATTAAAGAAAGGCAAGTATATAACAATAAAAAGTAAAATTGAGAAATTGAGTTAAAATCAATTTTATAGAAAAAAGCTGGAATAGCAAAACTTATTGTTAATGCAAATATTGAATTACCAATGACATTTCCTACCGCGAGGTAGGAAAGTCCATTAATAGCAGCAATGATCGAAGCAATCGATTCTTCTGGATCAATGCCAAGGATTATTGCTCCAATAATAAAAGGGGATATTCTATAAAGTATACAGACTTCTTTTAAATTATCTATAAAGACATCTGCAGCAAAATATATTATTAAATAACCGATAATGAATAATAGAATTGAAAAGATAATGTCTAACATTCTAAATCATTTTTACTTTATCAAAAATTATTATAATATTCAGCGAATAAAAAATTCACCTCCTTAACTAAAATAAAATGGGAAAATCTATACCTAAATGCTTTATAATCTAATTAGACTATAAAATTCATAAAGAATGGTTTTTCAAATGAATATTAAAAAAATTAGTTTAAACGTAAAAGATGTTGTCATTGATGTAGTTTTATGTCCAAAAACTAATTTATACTTACAAAGTTTTTATTGTCATCGATGTGGTTACTTTAATTTTGATAATAAGACTTCTATTAATTGTTATTATAAAAAACCCGTAGAATGCAATTCGGAGCAGCAAAAAGACAAACTAATAAAGATATTCTCAGAGATTAAAAATAAGAAGATTAAATCTCTCCAATTAGGCGATAAAGAAATTACAGAAGATGAAATAAATATTGAAATTCTCAGAGCAGAACTTTTACAAGCGTTAAGGAAGAAGAACGATTATATTCAAATATAAATGCTTCATGTAGATTTCAACTCGTGATTAATTATTCCAATGTATAAAAATTTGGAATTTAAAATCTTTTCCTTTGTACTTACCATCACTTATTGCAGAGAATTCAAATCCATTATGCTCATGCCAATAAACTGAAGCTTTATTAAAAAGTGGTTTTTCTACAATAAAAGCAACAATGGGGTTATCTACTTCTTCTAAAACTTTTTGAAAAATAGCAGTACCTATACCTTTACGTTTAAATTCAGGTAATATGCTTATTTGGTCTAAATATGCAAATTCTTTTTCTTTATTAAGAAGTAGTTCTTTTGTTTTGTCATTTTCAAAATAAAGATTGCCAATAACATCCCGAACTTGTACTACATCATACTTTTTTTTATGAATAGTAGCAAATCCAATGATTTTTCTATTTTCGTCTTTTGCAACAAAAATGTGAGTATCAATATCTTTAATTAGATTTTCATAATATTCTATTCCTACTTCTTTGCGTAAAAAACCCTGTTCTTCTAATTTTTGTTTTTCTTCTTCATCAATTTTTTCAAGATCTCTTATTTCCACTAGATTTTGCCTTAATACATTATGAATACCCGCAGAATCTTCTAAACTTGCAATCCCGATATTAATAATTAATTTCTCTGTCATCTTTCTTAGTTACTCTATAAATAAAATTATTTTTAATTTGTCTATAAATAAAGTATTCACTTAACTTTTTAATAAAATGAGATTATTTTAAATTTTTGAGAAATATAGTATATTATATAATTATTACAAGGGACATTTATGACATTTTTGACATCTGAAGGGGAATATACATTTAAAGTAACGTTAGTATTTTGGAAATTTTTTGAACTGGGCAAGTATTTTAAATTACCTAAATTAAGAGAATACTTGGAAAATGAAGGTTCATTAAAACTATATAAGAAATATCATTGCCAAATGAAACACCCTGTTACTGGAGAGAAATGTCATCAACCATTAAAATGGATTTCTAGTCAATCTCAACACTATGCCCCCATCTGCTTTAAAATTGAAAGATCTCAAATGTTTTCATCTGCGATAAATAAAAATATTACTGGAAAAATTAGGTTAGAAGGACATATACATTATGGATCTGTACTTGTTATCCATTGTGAAATGATATTCGATAACTATCATACTATTGAAGATTTTATAGAGATTTCGCAACCAAGAAATATCATTCTTGGAAATAATAATAGAACTATTAATGAAAGATTCATTGAAATAAGAGATGATGTAATAAATCGACTTTCTAAAGGAAATTTTCCAGATAAACCAAAATTGGAATCTGTCTTGGAACCATGGCATCATACTTGGATAATCTGGGATGCAAAACCCGATTTTAATAAGGCAGATTATCGTTTTATAGGGAATGAAATAGGTAAAAATGCTCATTATTCTATTGGACTTACATTAAGAACTGATAAATATCGTGAATTAGATCCAATTGCGTATAGAGATCAAATTAATCTTAAAAATCTAAGTCCTTATAAAGACGAATTCGTAATGATAACTCATGCAGGAAATGTGGTAATCCCTGGTCCGGGTCTACTTGATCCTGATTCTATGAAAAATTTGTTTATTGACACGCTTTTTGCTCCCGAAGTGGGAAATGTACAGAGGTTTCTTATACTAATGCACATGGAAAATATCCTTGTTGTTGCCGAGAAATTCGATAAGATTATCTCAGAAACTAGAGCAATTCAAGAGAATCTCACATTGAATGAAAAAATTGATAAATTAGAAAAATTAGAAACTGAACTAAATAGAATCATACTTGAATTAAATGAAGATATAATATTATCAAAAATTACTCGGTTATTATTTACAAGCACATTTAAAACAAGCATGTTTAATGAACAGATTGATAAACTAGATGGTTTTACTTTTTCAAAAGCAACTGATGATGTTATTACTAGAATTAGAAAAACATTAAATAGACAAAGAAACACTCTTAATACTAAATCAGCATCAATAGAAAATAAATTTTTAGCAATCTTAAATTATCTTGCTGTATTTGAGATAGCAATTTTAGTAATTTCCTTAGCATTAGACGATTTATTCGGTGGTACATATTGGGGTATCGTGCAGATAATAATAGCGATTTCTATTGTAATTTTCGCATTTGCAGTTTACAGATGGCAAGAAACGAAGTTATAAAGATACAATTTATTTCTTTTGTTTATCTTAATTAGAATGTCAGAACTCTAGAAAAAAAGAATCATTATGGTAGATTTTATCAAAATAAAAGGCAGCCCTACTGAGCGAGGTTTCCAACAAGGAGAACAATTAAATGACAAAATTCATAATATGTTCGATATTGTCTTTCACTCAAAAATGTTTTCAGAAGTCACATCAAAATTAATTCCTCTCTCAATAATTAAACTTGGTTTAGGTATAATGGGTAAAAAGAACATAAAGAAGTATTTACAAAAACTCATTCCTAATCAATATGAGAAAATGATTTCAATAGGTAAAGCAGCTTCTATAAAAAGATATATCCTTCATGGAACTCACTTTATCGAAGTTATGTCAGGAGATCCAAAATCTATATATAAAAATCCTCCTGTTCAAGCTTGTTCAATGATATTTGCACTTCCTGAAGCAACATCAGATAATTCAATGATATTTGGACGAAATTATGATTTTCCTAACGTTCTTCAACCATTTCAAGTAGTTCGAGAAGAAGTGCCAGATGATGGTTATAAAAATATAAATTTTACCCAATATCCTCTTTCAGGGTGTCATATGGGTTTAAATGAAAAAGGGTTAGTAATAGGATATAATTATGGTCGTTCTTGGAAGACTGATCCACTTGATTTCAGATTGAAGGGAGTTCCTGGTACATTTTTAGTACAAGAAATGCTTGAAACTTGTAAGACAACACAAGAAGCTGTTAAATTTATTACTAACTTTACCAGTCGTTCAAACGGATGTCATTATGGATTTATGGATGCTTCAGGAGATACTTGTGTTGTTGAAACTACAAGTACTCGCCACGCAATTCGAAGACCTACTGATGGTGTCTTAGCTCATACAAACCATTACCAAACTGAGGAATTAAAAGATGCTAATTTACCCGATTATATACGTTTTAAAATGGATGATATGGATATAAATCCTATTGAATCTCCAATAAGACGTTATCAGAGAGAATATAAATTACTGAAAAAATTCCAAGGGCAAATTAACATGGAAATTATTAAAAATATTTTGAGTGATCATGATAATCGAGAACCGGATGATTTCACAGTCTGTACACATGGACCTGCTGCAGGAACCTTGGGATCTATTATTGTGTCTCCAACTAAAAAGGAGTTTTGGGTTACTGACAATCATCCTTGTAGTTCTGAATATGAAAGGTTTATCTTAAAATAAAAAATAAAAAAGAAGTAAAAGAAAATAAGTTTTAATATCTTGTTCTTGTAGCTTGAATCCGAAGTTTTGCTTTAGTATTTTCTTTACTATCTTGTAAAATAACATATTCCGTTTTTGATGGCAATTTTATTTCAAATTCTTGTTCAGCAATCGTTTCATCCTTTTTCATATGATCTCTTTCTCTTAGAATTACCTTGATTCTTTGTACAGCGGGCTCATCAACTCTTACTGTTTTGAATTGGCTCCAGAGGGACATATCAGCTTTACTGGTAAATTCTTGATTTCTTTGTAACTTTATAGTGCCTTTATTCGGCCATCGGGCTTTAAATGTTTTAGGACCATCCACCTTAAAGTAGAATTCTCCACGCCATCCAAAAATATCATAATCTTTTAGTGTTTTTAAGCTCATCAATTCTATACTGATTAAATAACGTTCTTTTTCCTCTCCTACTTGATCCTGTTCGAAGGATTGATCTTTTGCATAAGTTTTTTTAGATTTCGCATAATAACGCCTAGGAATTTTAATTTCACCTTCAAGTTTTGATTATATTTGATATTGTTTTTTTAACTCTAGTATAAATAATATCTATATATTTTTTTTTGTTAAATTGAGATGATTATTATCGTATTGGTAAAGATTATATAGTCGAGGTATTAACTATATTTATAAAAAAAAATATGAAATTGGATTCATTCAATAATTTAGTTATTAAAGTGAATTAAATGTTATTTCAAGTAGTTTTGGATAATTTAACCCAATTATCTGGAATTTTTGGGTTTTTAGGGGTTGCTATAGCCTGGTTATATGGAGGTATCGTACTTTATAAAGCGATAAAATCTAAAGAGAAAATGCTCTATTATTTCTTTCTTGCGGTTATCTTTACAATTTCACCATGGTATCCTTCTGGGTTAGGTTATATATATTGGTTATTCACCCGTGAAGCTTTAACTTATCCTGTTTATGTATTAATGGGAACTATTGGAGCTCCAATCGCATTATTTGCTTGGTTACAAATATACATGCCCGCTTTACATGCAAAACAAAAAAACATTGCAACAATAATTGCCATAATAATTTCAATCGCATTTTATATATATCTTATATATTTCCTATTCTTCGCTTCAGGAGCTCCAGTAGAAGGTCTAATAGGCGTTAAAGATAGTGCAATTGATATCTCATATAAAGGTTTTGTTCTAATTTTTCTTGCGTTTTCCTTAATTATCAGTACGATAACTGGAAATGAATTTGCCATAGCTTCGCTAAAGATAAAAGATAATCCCGTGATTGTCTGGAAAGGCAGATTTCTAATACTCTCATTTAACTTTTTTACAATTGGGGCCATAGGAGATGGCTTTATCCCATTATCACCAGCAACATTAATAATATTTAGACTCTTTTTGATGCTCGCTAGCACGTTTTACTATATTGGTTTCATTATGCCAGGTTGGATGAAAAAAATTCTTAAATTAGAATAGTAATAAAATAAATTCATTTTTTTTATTTATAATTAAGAATCAAAACTGCAACCAAAACTATTATTCCCCCTATTATGTTCCATAATACAATGGTTTCACTTCTTTGAAGCAATAGTGAGAATATTAAAGTAAGAAACGGTTCAATATATAAAAAGGAAGCAACTTTAGATGATATTAAAACTTTTTGTGAATTTTGCCAAATATAATACCCTATTACATAACAACCAAACCCCAAATATACAGCACAAATAAATAATAAAAGATTTAAGAAATTATTAATGAAAATCATAAGTTCACCATTAAGTAAAACAAAAATAAATAATTCAATTGTACCAATGTAAGCTATATACTTATTAATGGTGTTACTTGAGTTGGAACTGGATATTTTTTTAGTTGCTGTTGAATAAACTGCCCATAATAATGGAGTCATTAATGCAAATAAATAACCTAGAAAGTTGGGTGACTTTGATGTGAGTGTTGCTATATCACCTCCAGTTACTAATAGGAATCCACCAATTGTCGCAATTAAAAATCCTCCAATTTTAAAAATGTTTAACTTTTCTTTGAAAAAAATTAAAGCTAATATCACAATAATTACAGGTGTAATTAAACAAACAAATAACGCTGGAAGAGATGGACCGATGATTTCAATTGCGGAATATTGGGCAAGAAAAAATAATGAAACACCTGTAAAGCTTGAGAGTATAATTAATACCCAATCATTCTTTGAGAACTTATTGATATTTTTTTTTTGATTATCCACTGAAATTTCTCCTTTCTTCTTTATTTTAAAATAGACATCAATAATTAGAAATGTACATGATGCTATAACAAATCGATACAATGCAATGGATAAAGGTGGAATAAATTCTACAGCGATATCAACTATTACAAATGAAAAACTCCAGATAATAACCATCAAAATTAATTTTAAATAAACTCGCAACATTTAAAATCAAAAAATATAATGATTTTCTTCAATTTTTATACAAAAAGTTCTACTATGATGTTTTATTAAAATAATTTAATAATAGAAAATTATGAACATTAATAATTATTTTTGGACAGATTTTTATTGAAAAAAATTAGCTATAGCTTGCGGATTGCAATTATAGGTAATATAAAATCCTTAGAGGAAATTTTTTTTGAAAGCCTTAAGAAATTAGCTATAGATTTTAATCTTTCTACTAATAATTATGAATGTTTAATTGTATTCAAGCAAATTCCAATTAAAATTAAGATATTTATTGCTGAAAAACTTGAAGATTTAATATATAAGTTTGAAAAAATACAGAAACTCGATGTAATAATTCTCTCACTAAATTTATACGATCCAGATTCACTTACCAATATTACTAAACCATTATTAAAAGAATTTAATGAAACCTATTCATTTCAAGGATTATCTATCTTAGTTGGAATGGATATTAGAAATATATTCAATATATCAACATTAAAAGATTATAAAATAAGCCGATATCAATTAGAAAAAATTTCAAAAAACTTAAACCTAATCTATTGTTTTGAAATTTTCAACAAAAGTAACGATATAGCTGAGATTTATAATACTATTATGGATGATTTTATGATAAGATTTCAATATTCAAATCCAGAATTATTCGAAGCCGCTAAAAATTATGGAAAAAAGCTTGTGAGTTAATAAAATAATTTTTTCAATATTTAAATTTAATTACTATTAAAAAGATAGAAAATCGAAAAGTTATAAAAACAATAAAAGATACAATTTTAAATATAATTATTAAAAATGCCATAAGGTTAAAAGAATAAGGAGGGAGTTAAATAATGGGAGAAGAATCAAAAGATTTATTAACTATTGAAAGGGATGAAGGAACGCGCAGAAAATGTCCCAGTTGTGGGGAAGAAAATAAGAACATGATTCATGAATCAACAGATAAATCGAATATCATAAGCGATTATCCTAGGGTATACGGGCGTAAATATCGCTGCGGGCGTTGTGGACAAGAGTGGCGAGAGAAATAATTTTTTAAAAGTTTTTAAAAAATGTAATATTGCTTATTATCTTCATAGATTTAGGATAAATATTTATTATCAAAATTTTAAATTTATAATTCGACAAGATCAGGATTTTATTTTTCTTTACAATATGGAAATATTTAAAGAAGAAATTTTACCATTGGAAGTTCTGCTTACTTTTTTATTTATTATGGAAATTCTCTTTCAAATAGTTTAAACATTGATAACTTTTGAGTTATCTGGTCCCTAATTTCTCTACCTACTCTTACCTCATTTTATTTGATATATTATGGGGTAGGACGTCAAATTCAGTGAAATTTGTATTATTTAAACCTATTCAGGTAAAAATATCAATTAGGAAATTTTTTAAGAAGAAAAAGGCAACAATATTAAATATAAAACAATAAATAATTACTATAACAAAGTTAATATCAAAACAATATAACTACGTTAGAGTGAGTTTTTATGGTTTTATATCAATTACCATTGGAAGATCCAATGCGAGTTATAACAATTTACGGTGCACAAGGAATCGTTTTTGCATGGTTTTTATATTTAGCATATCGTATCCTTAAAAGAGATAGAAAAAGATTAAATTTAATATTCTCCGGGTTCTATTTATCTGTGGTAGTAGGGACATTTTTTAATTTTATTTATGGACCTATTGCGAATGAACAAATTGTACTTATATTAAATTTTGTGACCAACTTCGGCGCTTTTTATGCTCCAATATTTTTTATTGTCTTTAATCTAATCTTACTGAAATCAGAAAAAGTAATCACTCCAATAAAACAGCTTATAATATTTATAGCTTATGGTATTTATCTGTTTTGTATGATCTTTTTCGTGTTAGCTGGAGAAGGATGGGGAGTATCACTTAATGCTTTTACAGAATGGAAACCTGTTTGGCATCTACCTTTCTTTCTTTATGTATTCTTAGGTGTAACAATATTTGCAATTGTACCACTATTGTATTTATCATTTCAAATTTATAATAAATTTGAAGATGAGCAATTAAAGAAGAAATGGAAATTTTTCATTATTGGTGTTATTGCATTAATTGGATTTATGTATGCAATTTTCTTTGCAAATTTCCTAGGACAAGAATACCCAATAATAAGGACTTTAATTGTACCAATCGGTTTAGTCTTAAATCTCATTGGTGGGTATTTGAATTACCTCGGTGTGGGAAGACAGCTAGAGAAATAAAACTCCTAATTTTTTTATTTTTATTTTAATTTTTTCAACTTAAATTTTATTTTGACTAATTAACATTATTATATATAAAAAGATTCAAAATGAGCTTAAAAAATAGAATTATCTCAAAGTTAAATTTTTCTTCTTAAATCTGTAAATTGTGCTTCATATATGATTGAAGAATTGATACGAGTTAGAGGTATTGGTCCAACAGCAGCAGAGAGGTTAATGAATGCCGGTGTGAAAAGTATTGAGGAAATTGCTAAATCTAAACCAGAGGAATTAGCTTGGATTAAAGGTATTGGTATGATATCTGCCAATTACATAATTCAAAATGCTAAAGAATTGCTCAATTTAGAAAAAGGAATACAGAAAGTATTAAATTCAATTAAGGAAAATTTTGCTAAAAGTTGTCCTAAATGTGGAGGAGATATGAACGAGAGATTAATAATTCTTGGACCTGAGAAGAGATTAAGAGCAAATCAATGTGTATTGTGTAAGTTTTATATGCCTAAATGAATATTTATTAAATAGAAAATATAAATAATTACTTTTTCTACTATATAAAATGATTTTGGAATTATATTCTGATCCACAATGTTTACAGAAAATGGTCGATAAAAATTTTAGTTACTAATATAATTATTATTATAGTAGGTTAAAATTTCCAATTTTTAGTATAAATAAAATAGAGAATCTCGAGAAATAATATCTTAAATAAGGAATTCGTGGATGTTTGATGTTAAAAAAAGACGAAATTTATGAAGACGATAAAAAAGGAATAAAATTAATTTGTCCTATATGTAAAGCGGAAAAATTAGTACAAGTATCTAAAAAAATGGTGGAAAATTCTAAAACTCTTTTGACAATTTCAGTTCCTTCAAATTTTATTTGCGAACATGGCTTTCAAGCATATGTAGATAGATGGTTCTGTGTTAGAGGTTATCAGAATGCTGATCTTGAATTAAAAAATCTAGAAATATATGAAACTGGAAGCAAAAATATTGATGATATTGTCACTTATTCTGTTTCTTTAGTCATTAAAAAAATTATTAATAATTTAAAGAAGAATGAGGAAGAGGGAGTAATTTTGGGTGGTTCCCTCTTCAATCAAAAAGGACACGTGTTATATTTTTCTCTACCTGATGAGATCTTTCTAAATATGATAAATCAATTTGAACTTCAAAAGGTAAATAGTGAAATCAAACTAAAAAAAATGATTATTGAATTGGAAAATAATCAAAAAATATTTACTGAATTTATAAAAGTGGAAGATTCTACTCTAACAATGGTTATTCTTTTTCCCTCTGTTATTAGTATCACCGATGCAGAATCATATCTAAATGTTTTTAAAAAATTTGTTATGGAGCATGAGGATCCTATAGAATTAAAAAAAAGAGAACACTTACGAATGAAAAAAATAGAAGATGCTCAAAAAAGGAAGGCTAAACGGAAAGCTCCATCAAAATTTTGGGTTTATTCTAAAATAACCAGTGAAACACCTTTAGAAGAATTAGACAGTATTTATATTGATGAATTAGGGATTGAAATTGATAAAAAGAATATCATAAATTTAGAAGAAATTATACAAATTAGCAAAAATAGAACATTTAAGGGAAAAATCTATTTCTCTGATAAATTTATACATCTAATGGAAGGTTTAGCACTAACTATGAAAGATGCTTGGGTACTATTAAACAAATTAAATAAAAAACCATAATAAGTTTTTTTAAATTCATATCCAGAATGTAAGAAGAAAGATATAAGATAAAAGGTAAAGCGAAATAAACATAATTCCCGTTTTTTTATCTATTTTCCTTCTAACCGCAATTGTTATAAAGACTATAAAACTTGCAACTAAGGTGTATAAAACTGTAGGGATTGCAAGTGCAGCTGTTATATAATTCGGATTTCGATTAAATACAACATGTCCAATACCAATAGAAAGTGTGGAATCTACAATGCAAGAGCCAACAATGTCACCTATAGCGATTTGATGATGACCTAATCTTAATGCATTGATATCAACTGCCAACTCCGGGAGTGAAGTTCCCACTGCAACTATGAAGAAACTTATGATATATTCATGAATGTTTAAGGCACTTGAAATTATTATAACAGATTCAACAATCATATAAGCTGCTAATGTGACCCCTCCAAATCCTATAATAGCTATGAGAAGGTGAAACTTTTTACTTTTTGGCGTTTTTATTTTCTCCATCATTTCTACTCTCTGTAAAATACTTTCCTTATTAGCATTATAAATTAACCAAATATAAATTCCTAAACACCCAACCAATAAAATACCATCTAATCTTGTAACATATCCTTTCTCAATAACAGTAAAGATTAATACTAATGACAGGATTTCACATGCTCCTAAAATAATAATATCTTTTCTATGAATATAGAACATTCCACCAACTAATGGTAAAATTCCAAAAACTAAGGTAAGTTGTGTTAAATCTGATCCTACAGAATCACCAATATCAATATCAGCATGCCCTACAGCGCAAGATACAAGAGAATTAAAGATTTCTGAAATGTCTGTTCCTATAGAAACCAAAGTTACTCCAATTATTAAGGGTGAGATACCTAATGCCGCAGCTAGGATAGCTGAATGTTTTACAGCCTTCATGCTAGAGTAAATGATAAGAGCTATTCCACCAATGAGTGTTAAAATTGCTAAGAGTAAATTTATCATTTTCTGAATAATATTATTTATTATAGAATTTCATTGTCTCAAATAAATTAGATTGAAAACAATGCTACTTATGGAACTTCTCAACTAAGTGATCTTGGATGATACTTTGTTAATCTAATGATGATTGTGAGTAATTGTTTCTGCAGTTGTAATAGATATTTTCTCATATATAAAATTATCCATTTTCTATCCAAAAATATCCATAAAATGTCCAAAATAAATAAAATTTATTAAAGAAAAATATTAAAAAATAACTAATGGAAAATGAAAAACATGAATTCCATATTTCTATAGAAAAAGAAGTATTCGATAAATTAGAATCTCTCAGAGATTATTATGGAATTAAAAATATTAC
>JBHLLP010000060.1:0-15766 GCA_048885525.1 Candidatus Hermodarchaeota archaeon
AAGTAAACGGACCTAAATAAATCGTAAGATCAATGATCATTTCCTCGATATTAGAATAGTAATCAGGATCCCACGCAATAACTGGCGCATAAATATATGGTGCTACTATTTGAGAAATGACAACACTCATACCCATGGAAAGGAACAATACATTCAACACCCGCTTGATGAAAATCTTTATACTAGCTAATCCACTCCCCAAATTTAAATCCATGGGATATGTTTCAAGATAATAAATATCTTTGGTTCTTAGAGGATATCCTAAAACAATTTCAGCAGCTTTCGGTCTTTTTTTCGATACTGTTTTTCTTAAATATTTTACCATACTTGAAGAGGCAAATCGGGCCCCAATTTGACCCCATGCTAATATAGGAATAATTGCAATTCCGATAAAAACTAAAGGCGCCCACCAATAGAACTCCCCAGGATTATAAGGTTCCTCTGGAAATAATAGCTTATAATAAAGTCCGCTAAAGTATATAAATTGGATAAAGAAGAGTGCTACAAAAATTGCAATTAGAGCTATAAGATTCTTTTTTGGTACGACTACATCAAATTTATCGTCTGAACTTTCTATATTCAAATGTACAGGTTTCCTTCGATAAAGAAAAGAGATTTTTCCATTCTTTTCCGAAATATCATCATTTGTTTCATTTTTATTTGATTTTATTTCACTCATTTTGACCATTTGAATTTGTGTTAAAAATATAATATATTAAGAAAAATAAGTTATATTTAAATAATAATAAATTCAAACACAAGAACAAACTAGTTTTACTGAGGATAATATGGTAGTAAAAGTAGAGTCAGATGAGAAAAAGAAGAAGAAATTTGTTTTAAATGAAGATGAGATTTTTAAATCTTTAAGTCATAAAGTAAGAAGGGATATTGTCAAATTTTTAGGAGAGAATACTCTAACTTTTACAGAAATTAAAAATAATTTAGAACCTGTTGATAGTCCAACTCTTTCTTATCATCTTAAAAGCTTAGAACCATTATTAATACAAAAAGAAAACAAATATGAGCTCTCTGAGATTGGAGAAGCCGCTTTTAATTTATTGAGTAAAACCGATGAGTCAGTTAGGATTTCTCGGTATAAAAGAAAGTTCTTATATGCATATTATGTAACAGTAATTTGCTGGATCAGTGCTACGACTGTTATTCCTTTTATCATAAGTGCAAATCTTGGTTTTTGGACAATCACCTATATTAATATTGTGATTACTATTATTTCAACTATAAATTATGTGATAGTCTGGACTTTAAGAAAGAAATATTAAAATTTATAGTTAGATTTTGATAATATTACAAATTTAGATAATTTCTCGCTTTTTATGGAAAAATTAACTAAGTAGTTTAAAGTTAGATTTAGTAAATAAATCTCTACTAAAACTCCTTTTACTAATGTATTAAAATTATAGGACTGATGCTTATCAATTAAAGAAATGGTGTACAAAATATTGAGATTATTAAAATTTGGACTCCTATTCTTTTAAAACATTATTATTTATCAATAAAAGAGTTATATTGAGAAGGAATAACAAGAAAATTTTGTGATTTAAGGTTATGAGTATAAGTAAAGATTCTGTTGTTATCGAAATTAGAAATCTTAAAAAACATTTTAAAGAAGTTAAAGCAGTGGATGGTGTGTCCTTGAAAATTAAAAAAGGTGAATTGTTCAGCATTTTAGGTCCTAATGGTGCTGGAAAAACGACACTAATAAAAATGCTTACAACAGTTCTCACTCCGACTTCTGGTGATGCTTTAATTAAAGGAAATAGTATTTTAACTGAAAAAGAAGTGATAAAAAATTTTATTGGTGTATGTCCACAGGATATTACAATTTATGAGGTTTTAAGAGCAGAGGAAAATGTTGAGTTTGTAGCAGCAATGCATGGCATTCATCGAAAAGAAGCAAAAGAGAAAGCCAAAAAAATTTTAGGAAATTTTGGGATAGCAGGAAGAAAAGATTGGGCTAAACATTTCTCAGGTGGTATGCAACGCCGTTTAAATCTTGCAATGGCTTTAGTTTTCGAACCTGAAATTCTTTTTCTTGATGAACCCACAGCCGGTCTTGATCCTCAAGCACGGCGCCTTGTTTGGGATTTTATTAAGGATCTAAAAAATCAGGATATAACAATTATTCTTATGACTCATGATATGGTTGAGGCTGATTCTTTAAGTGATCGTATTGCAATTATAGATCATGGTAAGATCATTGCTGAAGGAACCCCTATAGAACTAAAAGAGAAATACGGCAGTGATAATGCTTTAGAAGTTTCCTTTATTGAGCAGGATGACCTTGAATTAGTAAAAAATAACATACAACACTTACCATTTGTTGCTAATTGGAATGAGATTGATAAAAATGAAATAAAAAAGCTTTTGATATCTTTTCAAGGTGGTTTAAAAAACCTTGTTAAAATTCTTCAACAAGGGCTTATTGAAAATTTTGATGAAGTTGAGAATATGAAGTTTAGGCAAAACTCGTTAGAAGATGTATTTCTAAATTTAACAGGAAGGAGGTTAAGAGATTAAAATGATTATCATAGAAAATAGGGCTGTTCAAATAGCGATTAAGAACCTTAAAGATAAGGTGCGGCACTGGCAATATTTATTTTTTTCACTCTTACTACCCATTATGTTCACCATCATGTTTTACTTTATGCTTGGTACTGAAAAAGATCCTACTGGTAGAAGTAATTTTGATTACGGTTTTCCAGGGATGATTATTTATGCCATAGGTATAGGAACTATGAATGCGGCTATTATGTTTGCTAATGATAAAAGATCAGGGATGCTAACTCGCTTAGATACAATGCCAACTGGTAGGAAGAATATATTTTTAGGAGCATTAATTTCTGAATCACTTTTCTTAATGCTTCAAATTATAATAATGTTTATTTTTGGTTACGTTATATTAGGTTTATATTTAGAGGGTTCATTAGAACTATTCTTTGGATTCTTAATTGCTGTTTTATTTGGGATATCTGCAGTTGGTTTAGGGATAATAATAGCAAGTATATCGAAAACTGTTGAAATAGCTAATGCTTTTTCGCTATTAATTTTTATGGTCCTACTTTTTCTTTCAGGAAGTTTAATGCCATTTGAAAGTCCTATTGTATATTTTATGCCCCCCTTTTGGGCTAAACAAATATTTCTGCAGCTTACTGTGTTAGGACATGGATTAAATGAAAACTTATATAGTAGTTCATTAATAGGAGTAAGTGCTGAAGCGCTTCCAATTACTTTATTGGGTGGAATTCTAATTGTTGTCGCATTTTCGGTTGGGTTTATATTTTTAGGTATTTTAATTTTCCAGAAAAAAACCAAATTTTAACCTTTTTATCTTTTTTTTCTTAAAAAAGAATTTTAAAAAGATTTAACTCTCACTTTGTCTAATCATGAAAAAATTTACTATATTTGTATTGGGAATAATTAATTCTTCTCGGATTGTAAATTCAAAATGCTCATAAAATAATAAATTCCTTTCTAAATTAGTTTCTAGCCAAGTTGGTAAATTTTCATTATCTATACGTCGTAACATTGGTTTTAAGAGCTTTCTCGCAAATCCTTTTCCTTGATATTTAGGATCTACACCAATTACTTCCAAGTACCAATGGGGGTTTTTCATATAGATATTTCGAATGGATTGGTTAAGGGCTTGAACAAATGTTATTCTTTTCGTAGTTTTTATCCCAAATTTAAAAGGAAATTTATATCCCCCATTTACTATATATTTCCAATATGAAATATTAACATTTTCAGGAGGCCGCCAGATCGCAATACCCTCTAAATTTTCAGATGTCCCGTATACTTCACCATATTTTGTTCCAATCCGAAGAATAAGTTCCCAGAAATAATGTAATTTTGCTAGTCTTTTATTTGCATCGGGTATTTGCCACCGAAGCACTGGATCGTTTTGAAAAGCTCTTGATAACACTAAAATAGCTGGTTGTATATGTTTTTTTGAAAGTTTGATTAGTTCATTCAATTCTAACATTATTTTCCTAATTGATTTAATCTAACTTTATTACTGATAAATATATTTCTTAGATTATAATTTTTAATTTCATATATAAGACAAAGAAGAGTTTTTTTAATCATAGAAAAATAGGAAATTAAAAATTCATAGATTAATTTTCATAAATATCAATTTTAAGGGTTTTTTTGGCATTGTATGTAGACAAATTGAACTACGAAGTAAAAAATATTGAAGGTATCTCTCAAATTAAAATTGATGTTCCTTTCGCAGTAAAATTTGTATCCCTTTATGTTTTTAAGCTCGATGGGTTAAATATCCTAATTGATACAGGTTTGAATATTGGAACTTGGAAAAAGAAATTATTTTCAGCACTTAAAGATATAAATCTTTCCATTCAGGATATTGATTATTGTATCATTACGCATCTTCATACTGACCATATAGGCTTAGCTCGTGTTCTTAAGCAAAAGAACCCTGAACTAAAGATTTTAATGCATGATATCACTCATGAATTATTGAAATGGGAAACTAATGGTGAGAATCTAAAAGAATTAGAACAAGGAGCCATGGAAATAGCAAAGCAATTAAAAAAGTATGGAATGAGTGAAGAGCAAGGAAATAGAATTGTTCAATTTTTTACATATTGGCCTAGATTCTTACAATATCAGAAACCAGATATTATTATACATGATGGAGACACTGTATTGGAGAGATTAGAAATTATCTGGACTCCAGGGCATAGTTTTGGACATATATGTGTTTTTGATAAGCAGAAAAAATATCTCTTTTCAGGAGATCATATTCTTTCTAGGATAACCCCCCACATAGGAAATTTCGTTGTTCCTGAATATTTGGCAGAAAAATATAAAGATTATGATTTTGATAATATTTTAAAACATTATTTGACTTCGTTAGATAAAATTGATAAGTTAAACCCTAAAATTATTTTTCCCGGCCATCAAGAAATTATTTATAATCCCCATGAGCGAATTTTACAAATTAAAGAACATCATCGAAATAGATTAGCTGAAATTTCAAGTGTAATTAAAAATAATCCTTTGACTGCCTATAGAATTTCTCAAATCCACTTTGGAGAGGATCTAGATGAGATGAATTCATATATGGCATTAAGCGAAGTTTTAGGTCACCTCTTATTTCTTGAAGCAGAAGATAAAGTAAAGACAATTGAAAAGAATGGAAAAATTTTATATTATTGCTAGTTTCAAGTAAATAATATGATAGAATGGATCAATTTTTCAATCCTAATTATCGCAACTATATTAATGGCATTTTTTTACATTAAAAGTGTAGGTCCCGCACAGTTGGAAAAAAGTATAGGAGAAAAAGCTTATGTTAGATGCGGAAATTATCGAATCATCGCCAGTTTTTTTGAACTGATTACTGCTGTTAATTATATTCTATATTTCTTTTTTCCTCTACCAATTTCTTTTCCTCGATATTTTATTTGGGATTATTGGATTTCCGTTATTAGTAGTTTTCTTATTCTAATTCCATGCTTGTATATTATGCTAAAGGGAGTTAAAGATGCTGGAAGAGAGGCTCTTTTTCCAGATAAAAAACATACTTTATATGGAGGAATATATCAAAAAATTCGACATCCTCAAGCACTTGGAGAAGTGTTTATTTGGTGGGTAGTTGCATTGCTTTTAAATTCTCCATTTCTGTTTCTATATTCTATTATTTGGTTTCCAATATTTTACTGGTTTTGTAAAGCAGAAGAAAAAGATTTAGAGACTCGATATGGAGAACCATATATTAATTATAAAGAACGAACAGGAATGTTTTTTCCTAAGAAAAAAAGATAAAATGATTTGAAATAATATGAAAGAGAGCAATTATTCTTTCTGGAAACCTGTAGAGGGTCAGATAATGACTCGATGGGTAAGTGATATAGATCCTAAAACACCACTTCCGAAGTATCCAAGACCCCAACTTAAACGTGAAGAATGGTTAAACTTGAATGGTCTTTGGGATTATGCTATTTGCCCAAAAGAGATAAGTGATGTTGATAATTTTGAAGGGAAGATCCTTGTACCTTATCCTATAGAATCTGCTCTATCTGGAGTTAGGAGAAAATTAAATCCAAACCAGAAATTATGGTATCATCGAAAGTTTACTATCCCTGAATCATGGAATAAGAAGAAAAAACTCTTACACTTTGGTGCTGTTGATTGGGAAACTACTATTTGGATTAATAAAAAGTTAGTGGGTGTTCACAAAGGAGGATATACTCCTTTTTATTTCGAAATTTCAGATTTTCTAAATAACTCAAAAGAAAATGAAATAACTTTATCTGTTTGGGATCCTACAGATAAAGGTCATCAAGAACATGGTAAGCAATCTTTAAAGCCGAAAGTAATACTTTATACAGCTGTTTCAGGAATCTGGCAGACAGTTTGGTTAGAACCTGTTTCAAATACATATATTAAAAGTTTGAAGATGGTTCCAAATATCAATAAGGAATGTTTAAACCTTAAAGTAAATGTAAATGATTTAAAACCGAATGATATCACACACATTATTATTTTTGAGAAAAATCATCAAAGTATAGTTGATTTCGAAACAAACGAAAACGAGAACGTAATTAAGATTCATTCCCCTAAACTTTGGAGCCCAGATTCCCCCTATTTGTATAAGATCATAATCGAAATCAAAAGAAATGAATCTATAATAGATAAAGTAAAAAGTTATTTTGGTATGCGAAAAATTTCATTTAGTAAGAATAAAAAGGGTATTAAACGTATAAAATTAAACGGCAAACCACTTTTCCAATATGGAACTCTAGATCAAGGATATTGGCCTGATGGCTTATACACAGCACCAACTGATGATGCACTTCGATATGATATTGAGATTACGAAAGAACTTGGCTTCAATATGATCCGAAAACATGTTAAGGTAGAACCTGTACGCTGGTACTATTATTGTGATAAATTGGGTATCTTAGTTTGGCAAGATATGCCCAATGGAGGTAAATTGGGATTATTTCAGTTATTATTAAACATTCTGAGAAGCAAAAAGAGGAAGAGGGACTGGAAAAGGAGCGAAACTGATAAGAAACAATTTTACCAAGAATTTGAGGGAATTATTAATAACCTATATAATCATCCTTCTATTATTACTTGGGTAATTTTTAACGAAAATTGGGGGCAATTTGATACCAAAAGAGCTGTAAATTTTGTGAGGGAATTAGATTCTTCCCGATTAATTGATGAAGCAAGTGGTTGGGTTGACTATAATATAGGTGATATTGCAGATTGCCATAAATATGTTAGTCCTGCAATGCCAAAAAATGTAGAAGATAGAGTCGCAGTCTGTGGGGAATTTGGTGGATTAGGTCTTGAAATTAAAAAACATACTTGGCAAAAGAAAATCAAGTTTGCTTATAAGAAATTAGAAGACTCTATTGATCTATTTGAATTTTATGCCAAGTTAATCGATAAATTAAATCTATTGAAGAAAAAAGGTTTGAGTGGGGCAGTTTATACTCAGATCACAGATGTTGAAGGAGAAATAAATGGTCTTCTTACTTATGATCGAGAAGTGATAAAATTAAACAAAAAAAAGCTTAGAGAATTGAATCTGAGTTTATACTAAAATTAGTTCTTTATAAAAAAAGGAGAATAAAAATATGAAAAGGATTACTAAAATAATTTAAAATTTAAAATTAAACCAACTGACATTTATGAATCAAAGACCAACAGTCAAAGATCCGAAACAGCAAAAAAGTGAATTATTTGCCAAATTAGCAATTGCGGCAAAACGAGCAAAAGATAGTGGAGGCAAACCGTTCATTTTTCATTTTCTTATGACATTACGATGCAACTGTGATTGCGAATCTTGTTTTTGGAAAGATAATTTAGTTAAAAATGAATTAACATTAGAAGAAATTAAGCGTATTTATTTGGAAGCCAAAGAAGAAGGCTTTTTATTAACTATTCTTTGGGGTGGTGAGCCTACACTTCGTAAAGATATTACAGATATTATAAAATTTGTCAAACATAAAGCTGAATTTGCTTTTATAGGAATGGTAACCAATGGCTTTCTTATTCCTAAACGAATATCTGAATTCGGGGATGATCTTAACCTTATTCTTATATCTCTTGATTCTCCTATACGAGAAGAACATGATAAGATTAGATCATTACCCGGACTGTATGATAATATAATGAAGTCAGTAGAAATAATAAAAAAGGATTATCCTCTTATTTCTCTTCAGTTTAGCTTTTCTATCAGTAAATATAATATTCATCGTGTGGATGAGATGATTGCGCTTGGAGATAAAGTAGAGGTTCCCATAGCATTTAATGTGATAAATACTATACGCCATTATTCAAAAGGAAATGTTGATGAAAAAGGTATGCTTTCCGCAACAAATCAAGAAATAAGTGATGCTTTTTCAAGAATTTTAACAGCAAAAAGAAATGGTTCCCATGTATTAAATTCAGAAATGTATTTAAAACATTTTATTGGAGGAAAGAAATCATATCGATGCCATGCAAGAAAAGTCTTTATGTTTGTTAATTCCAATGGTGATATTGAGGATTGTCTTAGATTAGATAAGCCAATAGCAAATTTACGAGAAATTTCAGTTAAAGAAGCCTTGAATCTACCACGATTCCAACAGTATTTAAAAGATACAGAAAAATGTGATAGCTGTAATTCTCCTACTATGATCGATACAAGCTATGTTTGGGAAGATTGGAGTTTAATTACTAAATCGGGTGGAATTTCCTTTGGTTAAAATGTAAATAGATCGCTTAATATAATAAGATATAAAAAAAATTGTAAATTGAAAGAAAATATCAAGAAATCAAACATTGGTTTTCGAAATGAGTGATTTAAGTTTAGAAGAAATCAAGAAGCTCCTTAAAAAATATCCTTTAAGAAAGGATCGAGAGATAGTATCTAAAATTTTAGAGGGTGAAAAACTTTCTAAGAGTGAATTAGAACGAGCTTTTCATAGGTCGCTGTCTCTCTTTACACTAATGGTATTGAATAAGAGATTTGAAAAGAATAAACAAGTGGCTGAGAAGGAGTGGTTAAGTACCAAGGTTGAAAAATTAGATAATATGGGTGCTATTGAACATTTGGAAATTATCCCTCTCATTGATTTTCATGCTGAAGGTGAATTCTTTACTGAAGAAGGTGTTTCTTATTACATTAAAGCTGATGATACTGGCATTCTATTTGATACTGGTTTAAATGATAAACAGAATCATCCTTCTCCACTTCTTAAAAATATGGAGTCTTTAGGTGTTGCCTTAGAAGATTTCAAATACGTTTTTATATCCCATCTACACGGAGATCATGTAGGAGGCTCTAAATGGGCTGGTATTAGTACATTCTCTCTTTCGGGAACTCAACTTGATTTAAATCATGTGAAAGCATTTACTCCAGTACCAATGAATCACCCTACAGCTAAAATACATCACGTGGAAAAACCAATGGTTATTATGAAAGGTATAGCTTCTATAGGTTCAATACGGAATCCTATGTTCTTCTTTGGAGATACCTCCGAACAAGCTCTTGCTATAAATGTCAAAGGAAAAGGGATTGTGATAATTATAGGCTGCGGACATCAAGGAATCCATAAGATAATAGACCGTGTTGAAGCTTTGTTTGATACTCCTATTTATGGAATTATTGGCGGTTTACACTTACCTATCCCAGAATTCCCCGGAGAGGATATAACTTGGGAAGGACTGCCCATATATAAATTTATTGTAACAAGAAGACCACCTTGGGAACCATGGCATAAGAATGATCGAGATGATACATTAGATTATCTTAAAGCACGAAAACCTAAAATAGTTGCACTTTCACCTCATGATAGCAGTATGGAAAGTATAAATGCGTTTAAAGAGACATTTAAAGAGGCTTATATCGATTTAAAGGTTGGTAAAAATATTAAAGTCGCTTAATTGAAATTAACTATTTTGTTGTTTGTGGAAAATTTAAAAAAAAATTGAAAATCCTGAACTAAACTACTGGGTTTATATATTATCTCTATTGTGATTCAGAGTTTTTCCTTATTATCTTTCACGATCTATTACTTTAAGCTCCATAACAATATTGCCCCAGCCACCACATTTTAAACCTACATCAGGACAACCTGTCCTGACAGGGAATAACTTTTCATTTGGATCTTGACCAGTATACATTAATGCAGAAGCAGCATATATTAATTTTTCCACAGCACCTAAAGCAGAAATGCAAATTCTACTGGGACTAAGTTTAGTTAATAAATTCCCAAAACCATCAAAGTAAAATTTATCTCCAACTTTATGCTGACTATTACAACCATGCGACTCAACCACTTCTATTACAACTGTCTTATTCATTAAATATGGAGCTCTCCTAAGAACCTCAATATTCTTTGGATCTTTCAAAAATAATTTCATTTCTTCGTCAGTATACCCTAAATGACTTTTAATATTGTCTAGAATTTCTTTAGACATGATTATTTCTTCCCTCTAAGTATTGTATTATTTCTTTTTATATTTAATGTCTTATTAATTATTTCAACACTTATATTATTTTTCGATGAAGTAAACTATATCAAGATAGTCAAAATTTTAAAAAAAAGATGTAAAAACTGTATTAATCTCCTTCCTTTATATCTTTAATAACTTTATCCTTGTCTTCAACTTTAAGTTCAAGTATTATTTTACCCCACCCTCCGCATTTTAATCCTATATCAAAACAGCCAACCCTTTTAATTCTCATTTCATTAGGATCAACACCTGCATAAAATAGTTCTTGAGCCGCAAAGATTAACCGTTCCATCTGACTCAATGCATATATGCAAATTCGCTTAGGATTTAATTTAGTAAGAAGATTTCCTGGACCATCAAAATAAAATTTATCTCCAACTTTATGTAGACTGCTACATCCATGTGATTCTACAACTTCAATTATGATTGTTTTTTGTAATAAACCTGGCACCTTAAAGAGTGCTTCTTGATTTCTTGGGTTTTGGAGCCATAACTCCATCTCCTCATCTGTATAACCTAAATGGCTTTTCAAGAATTCTTGTATTTTTTTTGACATGATTTTTTCTTTCTCGTTCTAAAATTTTTTTTTATATCATATTTTACATTTAACTCTTAAAAAATTTTAAAAAAAAGATTTTCAAATTAAGAACAAAGATAAAGCAATTATTATATGAAAAAAATAAAAAAAGAGAATTGGTTTGCTTAAATCCTTTAAGCCTGAATTACTTCCATCAATTTAGGAAAAATTCGTGGATAGTGGACAGCCATACAATGTACTCCTGCTAAGAGGTCTTTTCTTTTTAGCTCAGAAATAAAGGGCTTAAAAAATTCATAATTTGCTTGATCATACAATCTTTTTTGTTCCTTTTTATCATCTTTAAACTCCGTCTTTATATTTTTCCACTTAGCTAAAATATCTTTTGGAACATCAACTCCAGGAACAAATGTATCAAAACCCTTCGCCATAGCGTAACTTTTCATTGGAAAAATTCCAAGCAAGACAGGGACTTTATATCTTTTAATTTCACTCAAGAACTCAATTGTTCTATCTAAATCATAAACCACTTGAGTCTGTATGAACTCGCAGCCTGCTTGAGCTTTCCTCCCAATTTTTAAAATTTCAGATTCCATTGGATCTGCATTTGGATTTGCAGCTGCACCAACATGTAAAGTCGGAGGATTTTCAATTTCATGGCCATTGATAGTTCCTGAATCGACCATTTCTCTTACTAATTTAATTAATGTTGCTGAATCAAGATCAAATACGGGTTTAGATTCTGGCATGTCTCCTAGATTTGGATGATCACCAGTGAGAGATAAAACGTTTCTTAACCCTAAAGCTTGACCTCCCATTATCATCCCAGCTATTCCTAATTTATTTACATCTCTTACTGTAAGTTGCCAAATGACTTCTAAACCAGCTTCTTTCTGGATTATGTGGGAAGCTGCCATGCTATTAATTGTTACTATCCCTAAGGGACTATCAGTAACATTTGCAGCAACCACGTAGGGAGCCATTTCTCTAGCTTCTTGGATAGTATGGGAAAGATCACATGTTTTTTCTGGTTCAAGCTCCCCAGTTAAAATGAATTCTCCATTCGAGAGCATCTCACCTAATTTTGAATATACTTTTTTTTCTTCCACGTTTGGTCTACCTCCATACTACTTCTCTTTGATGACCAGATTGACTCCAGTCTACTGGATCTCTTAATTTACTGAAAAGATCTAATCTACCTAGTTCCTTTAACCTTTCATATATCAAGACCCAACCACAATCTTTTTCATAATTCCCTACTTCACATTTACCCTTAACCATTCCACCACATGGACCATTCATCAGTGATTTTGCACAAGTAGTAATTGGACAAATTCCTCCCGTTTCGTTTAATAAACAGTCCCCACAACCGCGACATCGCATATAGAAGCGACCAATTCTCTCTGTCATGCCCATAAATTCTGTATTGGTGGCAATAAAAACGGGGATGTGTGGATATTTTCGTTCTAAAACTTTAGTAATACTAGCAACTCCCAATCCACAACTTAATGTCAAAATAGCATCTATGTTCTTTAAGTCTTCATCAATTTCTCGGAAATCCTTCATCATAACTCGATTATCACAAACCTCTTCAGGAACACGCGTGACAACAACTTCAAACCCTTCCTGCTCCAATTTGTCCGCCATTTCCTTTGCACCCTCTTCTCCACCTGTTTGGCACATTGCAGCACAACTACCGCAAGATACGAGACCAATCTTTTTTACGTCTCGTAAAGTACCTAAAACTTCTTCAAAGGGCTTTTTTGTGGTTATTACTGTCATTTTTTAATTTATCCCTTCCTAATAATTTTTGATTATATTCAATAATTATTGAAATTAATCATAATATTTATTGTTTTGAATTATAAAATGTGACATTTTCATAAAGAAAAATATTAAAAATAAAAACAATTATAAAAAAAACACTTTTTCGGCTTCCTTCTCGTCAAACTCGAGCTCTCGTAATCTCATTCGAATTTCACGAGGTGTAAAAGAAGTTTTTAAAACTTCCAAAACATTATCATCTAAGGCTTTCAAATTATTTATCGCAGCTTGATGATAGAAAATATATTTCTTAATGATTTATTTTATTCCATGTTTCTGGATCATCTTATTAATAATTTATGGAAAAGAATATAGCTAGCGGTAAGGAAAGAATTAATAAAAGTAATCCACTTATACATACTACTTTAAGGACATCTCGTTTTGTTTCTGGAAAATCTTTTTTTATTACATATCGTATAAAGCGAGTTATTATTGGTTTTAATCTATTCGGGATTTTGATTAAAAAGGGAGTATTTTTGCGATATTCCTTGTATTCTTCTGGATATTTCTCTGATAATTTGATGTCTTCAAAAAAAGCTACAGTTACAACTATTAATGCAAAAATTACCCATGGTAAACTAGCATTTAGTCCACTTTTAGGCACTACTCCACCTAAATTAAATTCCTCATAAGCCAAATATTGAATAGATACACCATAACTCCAAATAAGAAATCCTAAATATTGAGGATGTCTGGAATATTGATATATAGAAAAATCAATTATTTCTTTTCCCTGATGTTTACCATAAAGCCAATTGATTACTCCTGAAGTGAAGATATAAAGCCCAATGGCCATAATAATTCCTGGAATAATCGCTATGGGTCCAAACGGAACAGAAGCAATGCAGAGAGGTAGTGCAGGAATAAAAACAATATTACCAAGTGTTAAAAAATTAAAGTAAGGTGTATCGAAAGGTAGCCAAATTACTTGTAGAATACCAAATCCTGCTAAAAAAAACATATATATCGCAAAATTTCCGAACGTCGGTAAGAATAATAAAAATGAGCTTGTTACAGAAATCTTCTCGTACTTTATTAGAAAACCAAAAATAATCAATATGATAACGATTATAAGATTGAAATAACCAATTGGTCTAACAGTATCAATAACTGTCTCAACTACCTCGGGATTAAAATAAGGATCTATCGCTGGAATGATTTGAATTAGATAAGAGTTAATGAGATAAGGAATTTCAAAGGTTAAAAATACTAGAACAGCTGTAAAAAATATTGCCAATGAACGAATTTTCTTAGGTTTATATGAGTTTTTATCTTTCATTAAAACTTTTTATTTAAAAGGATACATGATTTCTATGTATTAGAAATACCATTATCTAATATATATTTATTATTTAATAGCATTGAACTTACTTAGATATTAAATAGAAATTGAAAAACTAAAAATAAATTAAAATTAGAATATAAAAAATCTATAAAGGAAAGGTTTTCTCGGCTTCCTTCTCGTCAAACTCGAGCTCTCGTAATCGTATACGGATTTCTCGAGGTGTAAAAGAAGCTTCTAACACTTTGATTATTTATATATAAAACTCTTCAAATTTTAAAAATTTTATAAATAAAAAGGAAAAATTGAAAGTGCCTAAAGAAATAAATACATGTAGAATTCTTATTATAGTATCAGTCTAATACAAAAATTCACATGGCAAAAAAATATTCTAAGGAAGAAGTTTTCGAAATCTTTCAATCAAAAGATATCGATTTAATGAGATCTCTTATAAATAAAGAGTTTGTGAAAGATCTTGAGTTTTCAGAACAAGAGAAAAGAGAACTAGTCCGAAATTTAAATGTACTATTAGTAGAACTTATTGATGAGCCTGATGATTTTCATGGATACAATTTTAAACCATTGTATTATAATCTTTTTGGAGATGAATATGTAAAAGCTCTTTTGGAACTAGTAGGTGTGGAGTTTAAAGGATTTGAATACCACTATATGTGGATCTGGAACCTAAATAAGTATTCAATGCCGATTTTGAGGGCTAAAATTCACGGATCGTTAACTGAATTAGAGTTTAATAACGAAAATGAATTTTGTCTAATTGTAATTACTATTGGTACATATTTTGGAAGTAGAGAATTACTCCACTATCTAGATAATACCAACCATTTTAAGTTGCTTTATAATGTGCCAACTCTAGAACATAAAGAAGTGAATTATTTATTAGAGGTTACATTATTTCAAGTAATTTATGCAATATTAGAGCATATTGAAAGCAGTAATTTGGATGATAAAAGTGCAGCTGAAAAACTCCACCAAAAATTTACAGAGTTATTTAAATATTATTTTATGGAAGAAAAAAGAATTGATCATGCGGAGATAATTTACTCTCTCCTTAATTACTTAAACAAACGTAATGAATTATCATTAATCTCATCAGTAATTAATTCCATCCCCCAAAATATTCTTAATGAATTCTTTAATAACCCTCAAATGTTAAACTTAAATGAATTCATTAAAAAAGTTTTAAGATAACTATTTTAACACAATAAATAATTTAAAAATATAATTTAGAAATTTTATAAAGGAAAGACTTTCTCGGCTTCCTTCTCGTCAAACTCGAGCTCTCGTAATCGTATACGGATTACTCGAGGTGTAAAAGAAGTTTTTAACATTTCTAGCACATTATCATGTAAAGCTTTCAAATTATCGACCGCTACTTGATGATAAAAATCTTTTTCATTAAAATTTATCTTGATTATTTCAGTTAGGCCGCCCAGAGCTTCCCGAATGTTCTTATAATAGGCCATCACATCATCCAACTTTTCTTCCTTCTCTATAGGACCCATCTTATTCCCTCAATCATTTTTTTGTTTTACAATTAATGATAATAAATTTCAATATATAAAGATGTCGGTTTCCGATCATGATGTTGCGATATAACGATC
>JBHLLP010000061.1:0-10075 GCA_048885525.1 Candidatus Hermodarchaeota archaeon
AAAATGGCCAGCATCTTCTACATGAAATGGTTCGGAACAATTTCGGATTGCTTTTCTCACTCTTTCCATAATCGGAGTACCAAGAACCGGATCTTGCATTCCAATTGCCATAAATGTCTCTCCTTCCCATTTATTAGATAAAAAATCTGCTGCTTGACCTGAAATGGCTGCTCCTGGAGCATCAACATTGTCAGGTAGTATCATTGGGAACCTTCTAATGCCTGCTTTGTATGTAATATCTGGAAAAGGAGCATTATAAGCTTTTACATCTTCTTGTGTAAGGATGGGTGTAACACTCTTTATTAATCTTCCTGCCTCAAAATCAGGAGTTCGTCTAACAAAATCGCGAAATAACAAGAACCCTTGGCTCAATTCAAAATCTCCAGTTGGGATAATCGCATTCATTATGAGAAATCTTTTAAAGCGGTCGGGCATCTCCATTGGCAATGTTAATCCATAAATCCCACCCCAATCTTGCCCTACCATAGTAATATTTTTGAGATCAAGATATTTTATAAACTCAATGAGAAAATTACGATGAAAATCATACGTATAAATTTCATCTTTAACCGGCTTATCTGAGCGCCCAAATCCCAGAAAATCAGGTGTAATGACTCTATAGCCAGCTTTTAAGAATACAGGAATCATTTTTCTATATAAGTATGCCCATGTGGGTTCTCCATGAAGACAAAGAAATATTTCTTCTGAATCTTTTGGACCTTCATCAATATAATGCATCCGCAAACCCTCATAACCATTCAAATCTTCGATATATAAAGGTTTATAGGGAAAATTTGAAATATCATCAAATCTATCTTCTGGAGTTCTTAAAAATTCTATCATTCTCATTAGTATAAATTAATATAATTGAAATTCTTAAATTTGAAATAAGTTTGATAATTAATTGACATAATCTCATATTAATTTTATCAAAGAAGGTATTATTTATGACTGAGAAATTATTTTGGGAAAATGCATATGAAACTAAGTTTACTGCACAAGTAATAGCGATTAAAGAAGAAGGAATTATTCTTAATAGGACTTTATTTTATCCCGAAAGTGGAAACCAAGCAAGTGATCGAGGAGAATTAATAATTGGTAATCTTAAATTTAAAATTGATATGGTTTCTAAGGATGAAGAATATATACTACATTATATTACTTCAGATTTTAAAAATAAAGTTAATGTAGGAGATAAAGTTGACGGGCAAATTGATTGGGATTATCGTTATGGAATTATGAAAGCTCACACATCTCAACATATTTTTTCAGCAGTTTTTAAAAATAATTTTAATATTGATACTGTTCGAGCTACTCTTGATTTTGAAGAAGTCTTTCTTAGTATCTCTCAAGAAATTGATTATAACCAATTAAAAGAAGTATTAATTGAAGTCAACAAAATTTGCTCCTCGAATAATTTGGAAGTCAAATCTAACATTGTTTCGGGTAAAGAAGCAAGTGAATGCTCTGAGAAAATAAGAAGTGCAATTCCTGATGATTCTAAGATAAGATTAATGGAGATTGAAGGTCTCGATTTAGTATGTTGCGGAGGGACTCATATAAAAAACTCTACTGAAATAGGAAAGATATATATTTATGATTTTAAAAGAGGAAATGAGATTAGATATGTCGTTGGGAATAAAGCTTTAGAGAGGAGTGCACAAGATAATGTAGGCATGATAAATCTAGCAAATAGGTTAAATTCTTCGTTGGAAAAAACTAAAGTTCTTATAGAAAAGCGTTTAGATCTCCTTGAGAATACTATAGAACAACAAAAACAACTATCTGTTAAGTATTTAGAATCAATTTCAAAATCCCCAACTAAAGTAATTGGGAGTATATCACTCTTTTATATTGATTATAATATCGATATTAAATTATTAAATAGAAGTCTAGAAAATTTTCCCCAAAATTCATTACTAATCGTAAGATTTGAAGATAACAAACTAAGATTTCTCTCTCTAAGTGAAATAATAGACGCAAATAAAATTTTGCAGAGTTTAACACAAAAGTATGGAGGAAAAGGAGGCGGAAATCCTAAATCATCTCAAGGTTTTTTAGAAAATATGCCAGAAGATTTATTGTCTGAAGCTGTTTCACTTATTTCAATTGAGTAGAAAGTTAACCAAAGAATATTTTGTAGTTTTGGCACCTTTTACTTGATATTTTAATTATGTAATAACCTTTTTATACAAGCTTGTATATATTCTCATACACAAATGTATAGCGTATAATCATCGTATTATTCATTTTAGTGTAATTATTTAATTAGGTGGAATTCAAAATGATAATGCTTTCTGAGGGACCTTTTATTATTGCAATTATTAGAAGTATTAATTTTTTTTTCAGTTGTACATTAGGATTATTTTATATTTTCCAAGGAAGAAAGACAAAAACTAAGCTCCTCCTTTATTTTGGTATTTTTGTAGTGGGTTTAAGCGTATCTATGGGATTGGGAACTTTTATAGATTTTATAACTATCCTTATAACAGGAGATAATATGGACGGCCAATTAAAATTTTATTTAACGTGGGGACCCGCTGCTATTACTAGTATTTTTTTTGTTTATGTATTTGCTGAAATATTAATACCAAAAAAGAAATGGTATTTTTTATCTCTAATTTTAACATTGAATACACTCTATTTATTGGATCTATTTTTATTTCATTGGACGCCTCATATTATTATATATCCTGCAACACCCGGAGAAGATCTCATAATAGTCAGCTTTGCTTTACCACCAAATCTCGTTCCAGAACAAATCTTTCCCTGGAGGTTTATGGCTTTTAGCTCAACCTATACCGTATTCATCGGGATTGGTCTTATATATAAAACTTTTAGGGTAAAAAGAATGATTAGAAAAAAGTATTTCTATTTGTCAACAGCTATAATTATTCGTGGTATGGATCAGCTCTTTGGATATAGTCATCTCGAACAACCTTTTCCTGTCCCAGGTGCAATAATTAGAGCGATTATTGATATCATAACCACAATATTTGCATATCTGGGTTTAAGAGCAGAACCTGAGCAGCGTAAAAAGAAAGTTAAAAAGAAGGTTACAACTGAAGATTCATTGTTTCGAATAATTGAGAGACCTGAACATATTACCGAAGAAGAAGTTACATATTATCGGGAGCAAAAAATTTGCTTGATATGCAAAGGAAAAGTAGCTGGGTTTTATATTTTCATCTGTTCTAATTGTGACGCATTATATCATGAAGAGTGTGCCCGTGCGTTATCAACCATGGAAAATGCTTGCTGGGTATGTAATAATCCAATTGACAATACAAAACCAACAAAACCTTTTAAAATGGTTGAAGAAAAAAAGGATATTGAAGAAAAAAATAAGAAATTAAATTAAAAATAAATAAAAAATCTTCTCAATTAAGGAGGTAATTTAAAAAAATGGTTATAGAAATTTCGAAAGGTTTAAAGAGAACATTTTTAATTAACTTTATTGTATCTCTTGTCTTTGGAATTCTGTTATTCTTTATGGTAGATATTTATTTGGACTGGTTCGGTGTTCATTTTAATGTTCCATTTTCTTTTATGGGAGGTTTATTTGGTGGAGCCCTCTTAGGCTATGCATGCGCTTCTTTTATAGCATGGCAACAGACAGAATGGGACAAAGTAAAAATTGTGGTAATAATGGAGATCGTTTGGCATATACTAGGAGTGTACATTTTTTTTTGGTGGATTTATGGGATTTTAGCAAATCCAAAATTCTCAGCTACTCATTATTTGTATACAAAAATTATACATTTGATATATCTCATAGTTTTTCTATGGTTCCTCGCAGCATTCATCTTTTACTACGTAAAACATGAAAAGGAAGAACCCACAGCCAGAACCGATAGCGAAACGATACAAGTGACACCCGGTAAAACCGATTAATGTTTCTATAATAGCTGAAAAAAAAAGGATATACGAAAATTTAATTGATTTTTTTAATGAATTAATATATATCTTGAAACCTTAAATGTGAGGGAATCTTTACATGAATATAATTAAATTAGAATTTATCCAATTGCGTAGAGTTGTAAAATCATATGGGTTTATTTGATAAAATTTTTGGAAAGATAAAAGGGGCTTATTTTGCATTTTTGACGCTTATATCTGTAGGATTTGGTATATTTGTTGCTTTATTTATTTATTTACCTATTGATCCTTCTTATAGCATATTTTTAAATTACATTAGTGATTTAGGTGCAGGACCAATCGGTTCTAGGTTTGTTTTCAGTATTGGTATGATATTAGGAGCAATTTTTCTAATATTACTTATTTTGTATATTTCTGGATTTCTAAAGATAAAAGAAGAAAGATCTCAACGGATATTAGGTTTTCAAGCATCTGGAACTATTGCTGGATTAGGGCTTATCTTAATTGGTATTTTTCCACTAGATAGCACTATGATAGTTGCTTATTTCATGCACTCTATTGCGGCTGTAATTTTTTTTAGTTTTATAGCAATTTCCAATTTTTATCTTGGATATATAGAATATAAAAATAGCGAATTTTCAAAAATTTTAGCAATAATATCTATAATATCTGCAATTTTATCTGCAATTTTTATCGGTGGTTTCATAATTCAAGAATCAGGAATTATAGAACCTCAAGTATTTGTCTATCTTTCTGAATGGACTTTCTTAGCATTTGTAACTATATGGTTAATTGCTCATGGCATATATTTCTGGAAAAAAAAATAATTATCAATTTTTTTAAAAAAATGCCATTAAAACTTTAAATTCTATGGATGAAATAAATTAAAAAGTAAGTTTTAATAAAATTAATAGATATTTTTAAACTTATTTTAAACCATATTTTTCCAAAAACGAAGTTAATCTAGTTCGATGGAATTTTAATCCTAAATCATCAGCTTTTTCACCAAAAACAAGAGCAAGCAATTCAGTAACATACAATATTGGAATATCAAAACTTTTTCCTCCTACTTCTCCCGCTTTTTTCTGGTTGTTATCAAATTGTTGGAAACATGCTGGACAATTAACAATCATAACCTCTGCGCCTGCATTAATAGCACTTGATAACTTGTTTGATAAAATTTGCATTGAAGGTTCCTCTTCTGTATTCCCTGTTCCTGTACCACAGCAAAGCATTTCTTCTTCATAATCTACTGGAGTTACCCCAGCTGCAGAAACAATTTCTCTTAATTTAACAGGGTTCATAGGATCGTCAGTTTGAACCTTTTCTGATGGTCTATTATAGTGACATCCAGTATGACAAGCAACTTTCAATCCACTTAGTTCTTTTGTTACATTCTCCTTTATTTTATCAATATATTCATGTAATACTTCTACAAAATGTTTCACATTAATAGTACCTTTGAATTCTTTCCCGATTGTTTTAAGGATTTTATTTATGTGTTCTTTTTCATGATCATCATGCTTTAATTCTTCATTAACAAGCTTTAATGTTTGAAAACATCCATTACATAAAGAAATGATATTTTTTCCTTCAGCTTCGGCAATAGTAAGATTCCTTGCACCCATTGCCATCCAGCTTAAATGATCAGTGCTATTAAAGCCAACTGGATCTGGACAACATGCAAAAGCGGCATCAGAAGTACTTATTCCAAGTTTATCAAACACTTTTCTAGCAGATGCTTCAATAAAAGGAATTCTGTTGCCTATAACACATCCTTGAAACATTTTATATTCTTCTGCTTTAGCCATTTTAAGTTATCTCAAGTTTTTTGTTATTAACAATAATTTGTATTTGTAAATATTGAATTTTTTAAAAATCTTCTCTCTATTAATTTAGAATAATAATAGTATAATTATGAATAAAAAAAAATATTGAAAAATCTAAAGAATCTAATAATTATATAATTATCCTTTCAGGATGAGAATAAATATTCATTCTTGATCCACGCGCAAAACCTATCAGTGTAATCCCATATGCGAACGCTAATCGGATCCCTGACTCAATAGCTGCTGAAAGCGAAGCTACAATAGGGATTTTTGCTCTTATTGCTTTTAAAACTGAATCTCCTGTCAATCTACCTGTTGAAGTTAAAAATATCTCTTCAAATTTTAGTTCTTTTAACAACATTTCTCCAATTACTTTATCAATAGCATTATGCCTACCAATATCTTCTTTCACACTCAGAATATTTCCATTAATATCAAATATTGCTGCTCCATGACAACCACCGGTCTCTCGATAAAGGGGAGTTGAAATTTGCATTGTTTTTATAGCAGAAAAAATAACGTTAGCTTTAAGCTTTATTTTATTTTTTGATTTTATTATATCCTTGGTATTAGCCTTATCCAAGCTTTCCTTAATTATATTTCGCCATGGAGATGATATTCCACAGGTCGTATCAACTACTCGGCTTACGGGATTAACATCGAGTTTTTCAAAATTTAACTCAATATCCTCTGTTAAATCCACAAAAATAGAATTATCTAACTCATCTAATTTAATTTCTTTAATGTCCTTGATTGAATCGATTAATCCTATTGAAAATAAAAATCCTATTGATAATTCTTTTAAATCTTTAGGTAGACAAATAATATTTACAAGACGTTTGGAATTTACATATAAATCAACTGGATTCTCAAAAAGAACTAGATCTTCTAGTTCCTTTTTCTCAGTTTTTTTTATTTGAGTAATATTTACTTTTCGCTTAAACAAAATTCCATCCCAAATCGAAGTTATTGATTCAATTATCAAATAATGTAAAGAAATTTAATTAAATATTGAATAATTCTTTTTTCTAATAAAGAGAAGTCCTATTCTTTATCAAAACTATTTCCACATTCACTGCAGATCTGAGAATTAAATGGTAAAGATGCTCCACAATTTGGACAATATATATTTTGAAAGGGTATTGGGGGTTCTGCCGAAACCTCCCTTTCTACTTTAATATCCTCTCCCTCTTCTGCCCGTTTTTCTTCTTCCTTAACTTTCGGTGGTTTTACTTTCTTTATAAAAGCTCGTCCTATTATAGCTATAACTACCCCCAAAAAACCCACTCCGGAGCCATAGTCGAATTTATTATAAAGATCATCCAGAATTTGGTCATACGGCGGATCTATTACAATTCCTGTGAAATTTACTACTTGAGTAATTATCCATATAATTAAAGCTGCTGTACCAAAAGCTAACCCAATCCATATTATAAATTTCCCGAACCTCAGTGCACCTAATGCAATCAATATTGCTCCAGCAATTATTGCTATTCCTCCTAAATCTGCAATCCACCTAAATATGATATTAATTAACAAGTTAAAAAAGGGTTCGTAATCAGGCCATTGAGCTGCGACCATCTCATAAAGAGATTCAAATACTTTAATACTTCCAATTACAGAACCAAAGATCATACATATTCCGCCGATAATTAATAAAATAATTCCTGTTTTATGCTTCATGAAATTTCTTCCTCATTTAAAATTTCTTTTTTGAAGTGACCTTAAATAATTATAACCTTTATTTGTTTGTAATATTTTTTTAAATTTAAACAATTATCTGTTTATTTTGTTTAATAAAAAAGTAATTCTCAGCATAGAATCAAGTTGTAGTTATACAATTTGGATGTGTATAAATGTTCATCCTTTTCCCTCTAACAAATTATATTAGTATTTAAACGGCAACGTATAATCTGCCATTAGAGCTTTTTGATACTTCTCCGGTTTTTTTATCAATTTTGGAATGATTTTTCTCAACAGAATGATCTCCGCTATATTCAATAAATTTTCCTTGAATTTTTTCTCCACTCATCAATTCAATTTCTTTTACCTCTCCTAACTTTTTATAGGAGGGAAGAATTCTCGAAATTTTGCCCTTTACAACTATTGTTCCCCGTACTTGATCTGCTCCAATACATCTATCACAATCACCTTCTACAATAATAGTGCCTCCATGACTATGAATTCCTAGAAATGATCCAGCACCACCACAAATTAATGTTGGAAACCGTTTGGCTGGTTTTGATCCGGTTACCCATGATAACGCTTCATTCCCAATCTTACCCTTTACTTTAATTAACCCATTTTCCATTCCCTTCCAAAAACCTCTGTATGCTGCACCAACATAATGTCCAGCATTACCAGTAATTTCTAATTCTCCACCCTTTAACATAGCACCTGCCCAATCGTCAGCATCACCATTTACTAATATCTTTCCTCCTGACATATTATTTCCTACATGCATCCCGACATTACCATTTATAACAATTTCTCCACCTGTCATTTTTTCTCCTATTCTCTTAACATTTGAAACGTCTCCCTCAATTATAATTTTGGTATCGTTGATTTCTCCTCCATTTCCTGAAATATTAAAAAAATCTCCTAAAGTTTTTTCCTCATTTCCGTGATAAACTATAAGCTTCTTAATTTCAGCTGCTGATTTTCCAGAGAATTTATCTGGTGATATAGTTTCAGCTTCTAATGGATATTCAGGATTTTTTTTTAATTCTAACTTAACTTCTGCCATACATTTATTCCCCCTTTTTACTTTTTACAGCTTTTATTAATCTCTCTAATATTTCTTCGTCAGTTAAACATTCACCAGGTGCTTCTTTAACCTTTCTTAGTCTTAATGGTACACTATCCATACGATATGCTGTACCTTCACATTCAATGCCAGCTATAGCAGGTGGTAAAATAATATCTGAATTCACAGATGTTGGTGTATGGTGAGGTTCAATTGTAATTATAGGATGTTTAAACAAATTCCTTACTGCCGCAGCTGGAAAATTACTTGCTGGATCAGAAGCAACAATAAGAGATGCATCAATTTCATCCTTTAATAGAACATCTACAGAGGAAAATTCTCCGGGGTTATAACGCGGATATCCCTTTGAGAAGTCTATAGAATAGGAATATCCTGTTTGCCATGAAAATACTTGATTTGCTCCAGCAACATTATAATGTCCCCGCATAGGGGTTAGTAAAAATTTAGTATGATCATTTAACTCGCGTACAAGACAAATTGCAGCATCAATGTTCCTATGATGTGATAAAGTTTGAGTTAATCCCATTCCGAAAAAAATAACTCCAAATTTACATGATTTTAAAGCATTAACTAATTCTATGATTTTATCTTTTGGAACTCCTGAAATTTCATCACCATCTAATTCAACACCTCTTAATGTTGCCCTTATTGCATTAATTAATTCATAATCTTCACTTGGATTAACTTGAATATGGATGTCAGCTAATTGAGCTGTGTTCGTATTTCTCGGATCCACAACTATAATAAATCGATCATTTCTCCCATCTTTTCTAAAATATCCTCGAATAAAGTCGCTATACCTTCCTAGGTGTCGTGGATGTGCATGAACAGGATTACTACCCCAAAATACCACTAGATCTGCTCTATTTTTATATTCACCTAAAGTAGACGTAGGTGCACCAACATCTTGAATTGCTAGTAATGAAGGACCATGACATACTGAAGCTGTATTATCTAAAATCCCTCCTAATAATTCTGCTAATTCCACACCCTTTCCTTGAGCCTCACATTCAGTACTTGAAAATCCATAAAGTAATGGTCTTTTCGTATTTACTAGAATATCAGCTGCTTTGTCAATCGCTTCATCCCATGTTACTTCTTTAAATGAACCATTATCTTTAATAAGGGGTTTTTCATATCTATGTTTACTCGGATTGGACGAGAAATATTTCTTAGTGCCGATTTGGCATCCGTTTCGAACTTCTACTACTTTTTCCTCTTTTATATCAATATCTATTTCTAGATCATCACATAAAGTACCACAAAAGGGACAAATTACATCAGTAACAGTTCTAATTTTTTCTACCATCTTTTAAGCCTCCCTTAATAGATTAATTAAATTTACGGCATCCAAAACTTTTCCACCCGGTACTGCCTCTACTCGTGCCTTCATCCCTTTATATGTAGGAGTACCGCATGATTGAGAGTCAGGATTGACTACTTGATTAGCCCAAGGACCCATTGGAATAAAAATAATTCCTGGATGTGGACCTTCTTCAGAAATCGTAGAATATACTACAACTTCACCATAATCTGTAGACACTTTAACTGGTGTTCCAACAAGGCAGTCTAATTTCTTGAAATCCTCTTTATCAAAAGC
>JBHLLP010000061.1:10175-15205 GCA_048885525.1 Candidatus Hermodarchaeota archaeon
CAACACCTTGATTAATTGTTCGGCAAGTTATTAAAATTAAATTATTAACACTCATTTTATTATTCCTCCTTCTGTTCACTCCATCTTAGAGTTTTTATTCTCTCTAATAGAGGTTCCCAGAACAATTCACTAAATTCTCCTGAAGTTTTAACATCAGTGATTTTTAATTTTACTGCACCCGTTGGGCATGCATTGTCGCAAGAACCACAAAAAATGCATTCTTTATCATCCACTACAACATTTGGAACTGTTTCCCACCCTTTATCTGATTTTTCCGGAACTGTTATGGCACCACTTGGGCAAACATCGGCACAAGCTTCACAACCCCCAGCACATTCCTCGTCAACAATGCTAATTTCACCATCTATGTATTGTTTAGCAACTCGTTCAATTCCAGCATTATCCTTTATTTTTTTAGCTTCAAATTCGAGTTTAGGAACAACATTCTCTTTTACTATTTGAATATCTTCTAACTCGATTATTTCTCCATCCTTTTTAAGCGTTAAAGCACTAAAGGGACACATGACGACACAAGTTCCACAGAATGTACATTTGCGAACATCATAAATCTCTGGGATAATATCTTCCATATTAGGAAAGCGACGTGCCGCTGCTACAGGTCCACGTGAAATAGCATCCTTGGGACACACCCGAGCACAAGTTCCACAGCCTACACATTTTGTACGGTCTAATATTAACTCTAAGCTCTCTATAAGAAACTGTACCTTAATATGTTCGATTTCTTTACTAATTTCTCTTGATATTTTTGGAAATGACATTTTTAATACCTCATTTAACTTCAACTAAATGTAATTCAATAGCAGAAACGGGACAATATTTTAAGCAAACACCACATCCATCGCAATTCACATCTCTACCTTCAACATAAATATCATAAGCCATTCCATTTTTGACTAAAACCACAGCATTTTCTTTGGTTAAATAACCTTTCTCTTTTAATTGCTGAAAGTTTAATGGACAACTAACAACACAGTCATTACAACCAATACATAAATTCTTGTTTATTTTTAAGCGGTATATTTGCATTTATTTCCCTCATTATTAAATGAAACGATAATTGACCTTTACATCAGCGTAAAATATTTGTAGATATATAAACGTTTAATAATATCCTTCGATATTTTAACTTAACTTAAATTGTAGAAAGTATTTTTTTATAAAAAATTTCGTGTAAGAATGTAAAAGTTCCCTTAATAAAAAGCGCTATGCTATAATTTTGTAATATAAATTCGAAAATTAACAATTTCAAGTATTATTGAAAAACCCTTATAGAAACTAAAAGAAAATTTGTTTTTACCTAAACTTAAAAATTCTATCACGAAATTAATATCATGGAACTTAAAATTACTAAAAGTGAGGATGTTTTAGTTTTTTATGGTTTAACTCCAGAGTTAACTAAATTTAAGAATGCATATAATTCAATTTCAAAATATATGGAGAAAAAGCAATCTAATGATCCCTCTGACAGGTTTAATCTAATTTTATTTCTACAAGATGGTCCAAATTATTTAGATCATTTTACTTTTGACACAAATCATGTATTATCGTTGTTAAAGTCAGTAGAAAAGGATATTTCGATTGCGAATATTGCTGGTGGTGTGTTTGTAGCTACTACTTTCGTTATTGAGGTTTATAAAAGGATATCAGAAAAGATATTTCGGCTTTTAATCCTAATAGACGATGGAGCATATGCAATTCCAACCCATTATCTTCCTGCTCTAGAAGAATTAATTAATAAGGTTAAGGACATGCCATTTTTCATTGATATTGTACATATAGGTCATCCAGAATATGAAGCACGTAAGAATATAACTCAATTAGTAAACTTATGTAACGGAGAATATCATGAAATTATCGATATCGATCAATTAGATTATAGATTAACGGAACTGTCATATAAGAAAAAAATAACAAAACCAGCATTTGGGAAACAAACTATTCCTATTATTCCTAAGGAAAATCAACCTTTTTATGTAAATCTAGCTGATAATCCTGAAAATGTAAATGAAATTTCTACTTGTTCAATTTGCTTTCAACAAGGTAATGAGGGGATTATAAGGTGTCCATCATGTCACACAATTGCTCATAAAGTATGTTGGGCACAATGGGCAGAAACATCTAATATTGGAATTCCACATGTGTACCGGTGTCATAATTGTTTTAATATCTTAAAATTAGATAAATTTTATATTATGGATGTTCAAACTGGTAAAATTCCTACTATTGCTGAATTAAAAAAGATGAAAAAGAAGGATGTAACTGACTATTTACGTAAAATTGAGGCTCAAAGTAAGCCACAAGTAGTTCACACTGAAGATCCATTTGCTGCGGATATTAGAGCAATGATAAAGGCAAAAAGAGAAGAAACAAAAGATTCAAAAAAGAAAAAGAAAAAAAAGAAGAAGAAATAATTTTTCCATTGCTTAAGTTTTAAGTATTTTAGGTTCTTTCCATTCATTTCTGAGGATACTATAAAGAGCGAAATCTCTCCAATTACCTTGATTAAATATCATATGTCGCATAACCCCTTCTTTACTAAATCCTGTCTTCTCAAGGACTTTATGAGATCCAATATTTCTAACATCTGCTGTAGCTTGAATACGAGAAATATTTTTAGTTAAAAACAAATAATCTACAAAAATCGTAACGGCTTCGGTACAGAACCCCTTCTGCCGTTCAGATGGAATTATTAAATATCCAATTTCTAATAATTCAACAGGTCCTCCTTTTACCAAAAAATATAGTATTATACCGATGCTAGTTTTATCTTTTTTTTCAATTATGAAAATTTGAACATCATTAGTTAAATTACTTAAAATTCTCTGCAATAAATCTTTTGATCTTTGATTAAATGTACCTGCATTGTACATGCCTTTAATTTCAGGTGTATTAAACCATTCATGGTAAAGGGGAATATCTTCTTGTTCCATAAATCTTAAATTTATATTTGTTCCTTTAAGCATAAATTCTCATACTCATATTTTTTAAACCTTTTATTAAAAAACAACACTATATTTAAATCTTAAGAATCAATTAAACAAAATTCTTAATATCTAATTATCCTTTATTAGAAAGATATGTGAAAACTTAAAATTGATTAAGATTAACCTTAAACTTATTAATCTTTACACGAAATTTATATTAAACAAATCGTAATTTAATTAATACTTATATTCTCTTTAAAAAGCATGGAATCCACGAAAAGTGAAGATTGTCTTATATTTTATGGCTTTACTCCAGAAGTTACTAAAATGCGTCATGTTTTCAGTCCAATCGCAGATTTTATGAAAAATAAACAAATAGCTGATCCATCTGATAGATTTAATTTAATTGTGTTTCAGCATGATGGTCCAAATTATTTAGAAAATTTTACCTTTGATAATGAACATATTCTAAACACTTTGAAATCTATGAGTAAGAATATCACTAATGCCAACATTGCTGGTGGAATTTTTATTGCGATAACTTTTATAATTGAAGTATATAAGAAAATTTCTGAAAAAATATTTCGATTATTAATATTGATAGATGAAGGTGCTTATGATATCCCTTCAGAATATCTTCCCCCTATAGAAGAATTGATTAAAGTTGTCAAAGATATGCCCTTTTTTATCGATATTATACGAGTAGGAGAACCAAACTCAGAAGTAAGTCCAACTTTAATGAGACTAACAAAATTATGTAATGGTGAATTTTACGAAATTGCTACCATTAGAGAACTAGCTCCTATTTTGACAACCTTATCAGAGAAGAAGTATATCTCAGAGCCATCATTTATTAAACAAAGATTACGAATGATTTTACCAGACAATCAACCCTTTTACATAAATTTAGCTGATGAACCTGAAGTTATTGATGCTACAGAAACATGTTCAATTTGTTTTAAAAGTGATAATGAAAATATTGTTAAATGTCCTTCCTGTGAAAGTATTGCTCATAAAGTATGTTGGGCTCAGTGGGCGGAAACTTCCAATATTGGGATACCTTATGTATTTCGATGTCATAATTGTTTTAATATCTTAAAACTAGAAAAAAATTTTGTCCAAGATGTAAAAGCAGGCAAAGTACCTACCATTGCTGAGCTAAGTAAAGTCAAGAAAAAGAATATTATAGAATATATGCATGAATTAGAAGCTAAAAGAAAACCTAAAGTTATTCAAGCCCAAGATCCAATGGCAGCTGCGATTAGGGCTAAAATGGAAGCGGAAGAAGTTAAAATTCAACCTACGGAAACTAAAAAGAGAGAGCATATAAATATTTGCCCCAATTGTAGTAAAATTATAATGGGTGCCAGAAAAAATTGCCCTTCTTGTGGTTTTGTCTTATTTTAAAATGCATTTCAAATTATGCTGTACATAATTTTTTATATTTTTCTGTCGAAATTATAAACATGTCAAAATATATTTCAAAAAAGTTTGATTTTAAGAGTGATTTAACTCCTATTTGTCCTGGATGTGAAAAAGAGATAAATATTGAAGATTTCATGGAACAGGGAAGAGGCACACATCAAAAAGTAGGTAAATATAGTTTAGGTTTAAAAACTGTAATGTTTACGGTAACTGTCTTTTTTTGTCCAAATTGCCGAAAAGTGCTTGGAGTCAGTAAAGCTGCATAATAAGTAGTGGTTAACATTCATTTAATGTAGGTCCATTCCCTTTTTCTCTGAGAATTTCAAATAATAAGGTATCTTCTCAATCTTCAAAATATAGTTTTGAAAATTTATAAGCCATATATTTAAATAATTTATAGCTAAATCAAATATTAAAACGAATTTGAGCGTTTTTTATTATATATTGTGAGGTTAGGAAATAAATGGTTTCAGATTTATTTACATTTCTTGTAGGTGGTAAGGCTGGAGAAGGAGTAAAAAAAGCTGGTTCTGCTGCAGCACATATTTTTTCAAGCATGGGGCGCCATGTATTTCAAATGGATGATTATATGAGTTTAATAAGAGGGGGTCATAATTTTTCTGTTGTAAGCACAACACCTAGATGGATTAGTAGTCATTA
>JBHLLP010000062.1:0-12795 GCA_048885525.1 Candidatus Hermodarchaeota archaeon
AAGACAAGGTTCATGGTAATATGATTTACAACTTTCACATTGGTATACATTAAAATCACCTAAAAAAATGCTATGGCAATAAGAACATGAAGCATCAATTTGGTCTATTTTTTCATCAGGTATTAAAAGCATTTTTGCACCTGCTTTTTCTTCCTCGTCAATGATTATTATATCTTGAGATTCTTGGACTTTATCTTTGACTAGCATTAAAGCTGCTCTTGGTAACTCTAACAGAAAAAAGCAGAAAGGACATCTGAAAACATTATCTTTATATTCCGTTTTTTTAGCCCACATAGCAGCGCAAGATAAGTGCATTGCGCGATCACAACTAGGACAGTAACGTCCCTCACTAAAGAAATCGGCACCAGTAACAGCTGCTTTTATAGAATGACAAATTTGACATTTTTCTTGTCCTATTTTTGTTCCTTTCATCATTAACCTAATATCTAACATTGTCGGTCTTCTTAAAGGTAGAGCAATCTCACTAACTAAGGGTGCAATTTCATCCTTTTTCTCTGGAGGAAAATAATCCGTACTTTGTTTTACGTCTTTTTTAGAAGCAAAAGCTTTACCTGCATTGATTATAGCTTTAGAATTATTAAAATATCCGAATTCTCCTCCAGTTTTTTGTGCTATTCTCTTTAAAGAATGTTCTCCGTATTCTTTTTTATCCCCTAATTGGCAAGTATCGATAAAAACTCCTAAACCTTTTGCGATGTTAATTATTTTTTCCAATCTGATATTATCTAGTTCTAATTTATTATCAGTAATTATAAAAATACGTCGAGTTTTTCCACCAATTTTTCGCATTTCCTCAACAAGAATCTGTAAAGCAAATGCAATCCCTTCATGTAAAAAACCTTTTCCTGATATTTGAACTTTTTTTAATGATTTAATTAATCTCTCTTCTTCAAAGGCAAAATTAATCAACCTTTTTGTAATATTCCCAAAAGTAATGATGGAAATTCGATCTTTCATATCAATGGATAATTTTGATTGAATGAAATTCTTCGCTGTCTGTAATTCAACAACCAATCTACTTGGTTTAAAATCTTTTCTCAACATAGATCTCGAAGTATCTAAAAGAATAACAGTATCCTCTATTTTTAAATCTGACAAATCTTCATATAATTTCTTATTAATTGAAATTTAATAAAATAATATTAGTAGAATATTATAAATTTCTATACATATATTAAAATGTGTTAACTTTTTAAAAATTTATAAGCAAATAGTGTATAGACTTTAATTGCATTAATATAGTCTTGGATTTCTATATATTCGTTATTTGTATGAGAAAGTCTAGCATTTCCTGGGCCAAACATAATTGTAGATGGGCAAAAGTTAGTGTTGCGATAATATTTTGTATCTGCACTTCCCGGCAATATGAAATAGAAAGGTTTTTTGTTATAACATTTCTCTGTAATAGTATAAAAATCTTTTAAAACTTGGGAACTTCTCCAATCTTTCCAATATGATGCTTCACCCTGATTTAATACTTCTAAATATACAAAAATTTCTTTAGGAAGTCCTTTAGGTTCATTTTTTATTTTATATCCTAAAGAATTAATCAACTCCTTCAAACCGTTTAAAATCATTTCAATAGTATGTCCTGGTAACACTCTAACATCAATTATAGACTCACATCGATTAGGTATTACATTAGATTTTATTCCTCCTTTGATCATCGTTAAATTTGAACTAAACTGCGTGTTAGCTTTTATTGCATGTTGAAGTAAAGGTTGTTCTTTCAAAAATCTATCAAAAATATCTCTACTAGGAAATAACTTACATACTAAATCTTCTAATTCATCTTTTGATAAGGGAGGGTTGAATTTTGGAATATAATCCTCTAATTTATTTAAATTTTGAATTATATCGCTCATCATATAAATTGCATTTATCCCCAAAAATGGTACAGAAGCATGGCCAGAAATTCCATTTGTGATTATTTTTATGGCAAATCGACCTTTCTCTCCAAGACTTATCATTTTAGGTAAAGGATTTAATCCAGTTGGTTCTCCTATTACAGCAAAATCACATTTTTTTGACTTCAGTAAGTTTTCAAGGCACCATCCTGTTCCTAAAATACCACCTACCTCTTCATCAGCTACAGCATTAAAAATTACATTACCAGAGGTTTTAATTCCAAATTTTTTTAGTATTGCTAAGGACACAGCCATTGCTGCTGTTCCACCTTTCATATCAACCGTTCCTCTTCCAAACATTCTTTTTCTCTTAATGACGGCAGAGAGAGGAGGATACTTCCATTCTTCTTCATTTCCTGGTGGTACAACATCCATATGTCCATTATATAAGAGATTTTTTCCTTCAAGGTTATCATTTAAATATGCAATTAAGTTAGCACGATTATCACCAAAAGGAAAAATTTCAGACTTTATGTTAAACTTTTTTAAATATTTGTCAATAATTAATGCTACATTTTTTTCATTCCCAGGAGGATTATAAGACTCAGCTTGAATTATTTCTTGTAAAAAGGCAATATACTCATCATGATCCTGTTCAATTTCACTTAGAATTTGATCCTCGCTCATTTCAATTTTCCTTAAAGTTATTTTTTATTATAGATATTAAGAAGGATTTAGAATTTTATAAAATTTTGTTAATTCGGGAATTTCCTTAATTAAATTAAAAAATTTAGGAAATTTTAATACTTTTAAATTATTTTATTATTAAAAATTAGGATATCACGGTTATTTTATTGATTCGACGAAAAAAAGAGATAAAACCTTTATCCTTCGCTATACTCTTTGTTATTACAATTTTATTATCTACTACGCTGCTCTTTAGCAATTTTATTCCCTTTCAAAATGATAAGTTGGATAAAATCTCAAAAGAGGGGAATTTAGATGATAAACCTGAGATTTCTAATCTTAATTTAACCAATCCTATAATAGGGTCTGGTATTAATCAAAATGTGAGGATTTATGCAAATAATATATCTGAAAACTTACTTGATAATGAGAATTTTTTTGAAATACCTTCACTTTCATCAGAAAATATGTATCTTACTTACGCAGATTTCAATTTTGAATTTCAAAATAACTTTACAACTAACTATATTATAGAGGGTGATGATGCTCTAAACGCTACAAACTTTATCTCTTTTGATTATAAAACAAGCCAAGGTTATTCTAATATAACTATAATAAATGGAACTTCAAGTGATCCTGATTTTAGTTATATAACTGATGGTTCAAATTCTACTGCTATCCATATAAATGCTCCTAATGGTCTTATAAACTTTACAATATTCGCTAATTTCACTGGTACAAAATATACTTCAGGTGTCATTACGGGGGATGTCAAGTTTGATCGATCTAAGATATTAGGATTATTTTTATCAATAGTTTACGAACTTGATGAAGATGTGAATTTAACTGTGAGTGTAAAAGATATTTCACAACCTACTTGGAAAGAAGTTATATCTTCACTCACAATTAACAGTAGTTTAGGTATTAAAGAACTCAAAGATAAATTAATTAATGAGAATTTAAATTTCATAGATCTCTATAACACAACTTATATCCAATTCATCTTTGAAAGAGCGGATCACACTCCATTTGAGGCATGGTTGTATAATTTTAATATGAATTCTACTTATGCATTTGATTTACCTATAACAAATTCTACTTATGTTGCATTAGAATTTGATTTACTAGGAAAGAAATCAACCGTGAATGGATTCTACGCGTGGATAAGGACCCTAGATCTGGATGAAGCTACAACTACAAAATTAAATATAACATTATATCGGGCTAATACCACCATTGTTAGAGACGATGATAATTTACGAAAAATTTATCTCGGTCCTAATTACAATCAATTGATTGACTCGATAGAGGTAACATATACTGGAGATAATGTTTCTTATTTTGGATTTAACATTGTTAACACTGGTAACCTGAATGTTTCTAATTATTTCATTGTGATCAAATCTAATAATTCAAAACAAGTATATAGTTTGGTAACACTTCCTTATTATAATTATGGAGATGATGGAAGTACAGAACATCAATTAAAAACAACTATAAATGATGGAATAAGCTGGATTAACGCCAAAACGCTAATTCCCTCAACAATAACACCTTATTCTTCTGGTCAATTAGATGCTAGTAAATTTAAATTGAATGTTACCCGAGGATATAAGCCATCAGATTTTGATATAGATGGTATTTCTACCTTAGTAATTCAAGATATTCCGATTGAGAATGACCAGATTCAATCTTTTCCTTATAATGAAAGCTCATATTTAGAGTGGGGTATAGGTAAATGGTCTCACAATTTTTCCATTCCCATTGAAAATGACACATTTAACAAGTTCCGAATAGATCTTTTATGGAATAAAACTAATATTAAAGGATTTAAATTCAATGTTAAATATTCCGTTAATAGTTATTGGATTGATGATGCTTTAACTACATATACTGCATATTACGATACTGATCCTCAATGGTTATATACCTATGATTTAAATAAAAGTAATTATTTGTTTGATAATTGGACTTTTTTCGAGTTTTGGTACATCTATCCAGATTTCTTAACTGCTCATAATTTAACAAACCCAAGTAATATTCAAATTCTCCCTCAAACAAGTGGAGAAGGTCAATTTGATGATAACCCAAGATACAACAGAATAATTGTGCAAAATAGTCTAACAGGTTTGGATGGCTTATATTCTCTGAATCTGACTAGCTATAACTTCATTCAAAATATGAATAGTTTTATAAATTATAATGGTATTTTATGGGAGACAAAAGGTTTCATGTATGGAGACAATATCTCAGTAAGAGTGGGTATACAAGACCATAACTTAAATGCACCTTTAAGTGGTAATGCTAATGTTACTCTATTTTATCCAAATGGCACCACATATCTTGGAGCAAGGTTGAATGATTCTATTGGATTTATTGATGAATCCACACTTTATTATGATTTTGGTAATCAAACAATTTTGGATTTAACAAATACTTTCACAGAATTTGGTAAGTATTATTTAGGTTTCTTCTGGTCTAATGGTTCAGCAATAAGTTGTAAAAAAATTCATATTTATCTTGATAAATATGATATTGAATTATATAGATGTGAATATAGCTCTATCAAACTTAAAAATATCCTAGATGGCGAAACAAAACATAAAGTTTCTCCATCTTATACTTTATTTATTGCCTCTTATAATGATACAACAGGCATTTCTCAACCAAATTTTTACCCTATTGAGAATGAAGATGTAAATTCTCTTTTTTCTTATACAATAGGAGATCAATTATTACCTGTATTAGTAACTTCGTTTAAACAGAGTGAAAATATTTTAAATCCAAATGAAACTATAAATATAAAGACATCAATCCGAAATTTACACCCATTCATCCCCACAAGGGTAAAGGTTAATGTAAAACTGGTTTCTTATATAAATAATGAATGGATTATTGCAGAAAAAACATCTAATAATGTCATTTTAAATTTTTCAGGACATCAAGATGATAGTAATGAATTTGACGTGAATTTAAAGATTCCTAATCTAGACCTGGCCACAAATACCTGGATGGGTGTTAATGCTCCCATCAGATTAGGAGGAGCTAGAACAATAATTACTATATTTATTGAGGATAATATTGCAGGTACATATGAAAGCAGTGATTTCTCATTACTGAGTAATAAAACCAGTACCAATTTCGATGGACACATACTCGGGTTGAGAGTAACGGAAGAAGTAACAAGTAGAAGCATTTTTAATGAATTTGCCAGAAATGAATGTCTTTACCTTCCCAATAAAACATTATTTTTAGTTAATATTATTGACCAAAATTATGTTAGCAGTTATCATCAATTTACTGGTGAATTTTCCTTAAAACTTAATAGCGAATTCACAAATATTACTATAGATCCAAGTACTCCAATTAAAGGTCAATCTTTCAATCTTAGTTCCACTTTGGCAACTGAATTTGGAGAGAAATTAATAGATAAAAATGTTACCTGTCAATATAATGAAGAAGGTTTATGGGTTGATGTAAGCTCAGATCTTACAGATTCAAATGGTACTACTGCTTTTCTAATAAATACATTAAATATTGATTTTGAGGGTAACTTATTAGTAAAATTATCTTGGAATGGCGATTCTGTAAACGGAATTTCACGAAATATTTCAATTAATATTATCCATCAAGAAAATAATATCTCGATATCAATAATATCACGAGATGTACTTATATATAGAAATAAAGACACAACGATTAATTTCAATATAAAAAATGTTGGCGATTCAACTTTAAAAGTATTTGAAAATATCTCTATTGAGATTAATAATAACTTATCTTATTCCATAGTTGAAATTGATTATTTGACATTAGACAAATTCGTAGCTGGAGCAAGTACTAATTTAATTGTGCAAATAGCAGTAGGATATGTTAATACTTTAGAAATATCGATTTTAATAAGAGCTCAAAATATAATTACAACAGAATATATATTAATTTCGAAAGATGCCTCATTCAAAACATACGATATTCCTATCTATGATTACTTCATCAAATTCTTTATTATTATTATAATAGGGGTTTTTACTCTAATTTGGATCACAGCAATACTTTATGCCCGCAGAATTAAAAGACGATTGGAGATACCAATTGAAGAACCTATTAAAAAGAGGCCAAGAAAGGAAAGATACGTTCCTGTATCAGAATTGAAAAAACCTGCACCAGTTAAAAAAGCTCTGATAAAGAAAGAAACTCCAAAAGAAGAAGAAAAAGAAAAAACAGATCTTGACTCTTTACTGGAAGAAAGAGGCTTGGTAGATAAAAATGAAAAACCTAAAGAGTAAATTCTATTTACTTAACTTTTTTTGTACTTTTAAAAAAAAGAGATTATAAAATTATAAATTGGATATTGAAGTCAAGTTTCTTTTCAATAGTGCGAGGGAACTCCTTCCGTCTACTCCAGCTAGAGCTATTAAAACCGTTTTCTGAGAACCTACCAAAACTGCGAATCCTTTTTCTAATTCAATGGTAGTTGTTTTCAATCCACCTTTTCCTATATCTTTCCCCAAATTATTGGAATCCTTAATAATGGTAGCACAAGCTTTGGCAATTTTCCCATGATCCATGTCTGTAATCGTTTGGCCGACTAAAACTTTCCCATCTATATCAGCAGCGATAAGACCTTCTGTTTCAGGGACTATGTCCATGAGCTCTGCCAATTTCTGTTCTAAAACTTTTTTATCAACCATAATATTATCCTATCAAAATTATTTGAATAGATTTGAATTCTGAAATTGGTTAAAAAATTATCTTAAATAAATTTATAGATTAAATATAGAGTTTAAGCAATTTAAATTTATCAAATATATAAAAAAGGAAAAGTGAAAATTAATCTTGTGATTATTTGGATATAAGAAAAGGATCTAATTTAATAATATAAAAACGCAAACTACGTCATGTATTTTTTAATATAAATTTTTAAAAACCTTAAATCTATTATAATATTAAAATAGATTTTATAATTTCTCAAGGTGTAATATTTATTGATTAATCGTGCTGAAGTGAAAGCTATTATAAGAAGATTCGAGGAGCGCGAAGGAATTCGTGGTGTAATTATCTGTGATTCATCAGGGTTACCTATAGATTCTAATTTAGAGATTGAACTTAGTGAATCTGTTGCTGCTTATGTTACTTCTCTAATTGGGAAGGGGAAGCAAGTGGTAGATGCATTAAAGGAAGGGGAACTTAACTTTATCAGGCTTGAAACCTCGAAGGGAGAGACGATGGTTGCACTAGAAGAGAACCTCATTCTAATTATCCTTAAGTAATATATCTTTTTCATTTTTAAACTTTTTATCAAATCTTATTAAGATCTTAATATTCTGAGCAAAGAAATCAAAGATTAAAAATTTATATTATAGATTCTTTTTGAAATAAAATTTATTCTATTTTTTAAGGAGCTGAAAGTGGCTTATAAAAAATAATTTTTAAACATGTTTAGTTCTCTTTCTTCACCAACGGAAGTAATACCCATGTGCCCCGGAAATATTAAGAAATTATTAGTAATTTCAGGATTATACATAATTTTTTTTTTAATACTTTCAAACAAGAGGTGTGAATTTCCTCCTCTTAGGTCTGATCTACCGATACTACGACGAAATATTAAATCACCAGTAAAAATTACTCCGTCAATCTTCTGACCCTCAAATTCCTTGAGATCTTTTGAATAGTAAGATAACGCACCCGGAGAGTGTCCTGGAGTTTCAAGGACTTTTAAAGTCAATTCTCCAACATGGATCGAGTCTCCTTCAGTAAGCCATTTATCTGCTTTTTTCTGAGTAAATATTCCAGATTCAAATTCCTTTTTACAAAACATTAGAGGAATTTCAAAATATCGTAATATTTTACCAAGCTTTAAAGTGTGGTCATAATGACCATGCGTTAATAATAAAACAATTGGTTTTACATTTAGTTTTTCGATGACATCGATAATTGTTTCGGGTTCCCCTCCAACATCAATGATCACTACTTCATGAGTTTTACTTGAACCAAAAATGTAGGAGTTAGTGCCAAGTGGTCCCACAATGAGTCTTTTTAATATCAAAAGAATTACACTTCTTTGAGAATTAAAGGTCGAAAAAAAATAGAGAAATTATTTTTTAACCATGTTGTTAATCTCGTTTAATTTCTCGTAGACATCCAAACCCTTTTTCGTTAGTTTGATAGACTTTACCTTATGTGTGTTTGTAATCTCTATAAGACCTTTTTTAACTAATTCATCTTTTACTCGAAAGAATGAGTTGTAGTATGAAAATTTATTCAATTCGTTGTAAAATGTATGCTTATCAGTTTGGTAGTCTTTTTGATTTATCAAAACATGTAGTGTATCTTTAAAACCCTTTTTTTTTAAAAGTCCGATTAATTCTTCAAATATCACGTTCCCATACCTAATTAAAATGTTTAGAAATATTGTACTAATTTGTAATTGAAAATTAAAGCCCATTAAAAAACCTTATGATCATATTTATTAAGTTCATCTATAAATTACTCTATAGAAATTATGGTTAGATGTTTTTTTAAAAATATAATTTAAAAGATTGCTTTATTTAGTTCTTTTTTACAGCTTTTTCAGTTGTGTGGGTAAATAATTTGAAAAGTTATAATTTTTTCGATAAAAGCGTCTTATTAGTGAACAATGTTGATATATTTTCATTCTTTCTTATTTTGAGATTTCTATTAAGTATTTGGAATAGTGGGAAAAGAGTGGGAAAAGTTTAAATAGATCCAATTTCTATAAATTTATAATGAACCGTGAAGAATTAAATGAACAAATCGTTAGAGGTGATGATAAAAAACTAAAAATTAGTTCAATTATAATTAAAAGTATTGAGGAAAGTGATAGGAAAATCAATGTAATTCCCAAATTAAAATTCTATAAGATCAAAGAAAGAATCTTAGAAAGTTATATCAATACTATTAAGTAGTATCTGAAAAAAGGATAATTGAAAATCCATCACTTATAATATTTAAGCATAATCAAATATCATTCAACTTTTTTATTGATAATATCGATAATTTCTTAATTCTTTATTTTTTTTATAATTATATTTATGACTGTTGAATCTGATATTATAATACTTGGTCATTTAGCTAAAGATATCATCGAGATAGATGGAAATAGCATATCTTCATTAGGGGGTGCAGTTTATTATGGTGGAATAGCTGGCAGCCATATGGGTCTTAAAATAACCGTTATCACAAGATTAAAAGAAGAAGATTTCTCTTTGTTAACGATTTTCAAAAAATATGGAGTTAATTATTATGCTTATCCTTCTGAGGAAACTTCAGGTTTAAAAAATATTTATTCTTCTAAAAATGTGGAGTTTAGGAGCTACGAGTCTCTTGGTTTTGCTGGAATATTTAAAAAAGAAGAAATTCCAAACATAAATACTAAATTTTTTGTTATAGGTCCTATTGTAGCAGGTGAAATCGATTTAGATTTGTTAGATTACGTATATGAGAAGTATTCAGAAAAACTCTGTTTGGATATTCAAGGATTTATTAGAGTTAGGGAGCAGAGTAAGGTTATTTATCAAGATCTTTCAAAAACTAATAAGGAGTTAATTCTAACAAAAGTAAATGTTCTGAAACTCGATCAGAAAGAAGCAGAAATCCTCACTCAACAAAAAAATATTTATAAAGCAGCTAAAGAAATAGCAGAGTTTGGACCAAGAGAGATTCTTATAACCCATGAAAAAGGAATTTCTGTATTTACGCTAAATGACTTATTTTTTTTTCCCTGGAAAAATAAAAGATCAGAAGGGAGAACTGGGAGGGGAGATACTGCTTTTATTAGTTATTTAGGTTCGAGATTAACCAAGAACCCTGAACAATCCTTAAAGTTTGCAGCAGCTCTTACATCTCTTAAACTAGAACAACCAGGACCTTTCATGCTACCATTGTTTCAGGTTGAAGAATTAATTAAAAAGGAGTATGGATTTTAAAATGAGGGTTGGGGGAATAATTGATATCTCAACCAAGGATATACCTCAGAAATCGGCTATGGTTATTTTTACAGTTGGTTGTAATTTAAGTTGTGGATTTTGTCACAATAAGCATTTATTAAATAGGGATGTAGGACGTGATATCAAAATAAATGAGTTAATTGATAATGTTAAAAGTAATTTATTAGTCCGTGGAGTAAGTATCAGTGGAGGAGAACCCACACTTCAAAGCGATTTGTTAGATTTATGTAAAGAAATGGAAAAACTTGGAAAATATATAAGTATTGATACAAATGGCACAAATCCAGAATTAATAAAAGAACTTCTGCCCTATATTAATAGGATTGCTTTAGATTTAAAAGGACCTTTAAAATCTCAACGACTAAAACAGATCACAGGTAGTACAATTGATCCAAAAGCAATAATTCAAACTATCAATCTTGTAAATAAACAAAAAGATGTTGATTTTGAAATAAGAACAACCTATGTTGGTAATTTAATGAAACCTCAAGACATACATAAGATTGTTAGATTTCTTAAAAAAGCCAATTTTCGAGGAGAATTTGTTTTACAGCAATATCAATACTCAGAACATGTTGGAGAAAAATATAAAGAGATTTATTATATACCAGAACACATTACTTTATTAAAAATTCTCAATAATTACATAAAATTAAATCTTCCTTTTCAAATATTTATCCGAGATAATGTAATCGGTTATAGTAATATCAATGATATAAAAGTTAATGATTTTTAATTGATTTAGTTTCGATTTTAGATTTCATTCCGTAGAATACAACTATTCCACAGAGTATTATTATCACTTGAATGATTATAACCAACCAATCAAAAGTAAATAACAAAGCTATACAAATAATAGAACCTAAAAGAGCAATAATTGGCACTCCTTTATAGCTTGGTTTTAATTTAAAGGGTCTTTCTGCGTTTGGTTTACGTTTCCTTAAAACAATCAAACTAATATTTACTAAGAAAAAATTTATAAGCACTCCAAATACAGTAGCATGTGCAACTATAGAAATGTCTCCAAAAAAAATTGGAATAATTGTAAAACCCATAGTCAATAACACTGAAATTATAGGAGTTCTAAATTTTGGTGAGATTCTCTTTAACCCCCTGGGAAGTGCTTTATCACGTGCCATACCATACATCATTCGAGATGTTACTATTAACATTATGAGAACTGTATTTGCTGTAGCAAATAAAGCAATTAGAGACATAATGATACCTCCAATAGGGCCCATAACGGCTTCAGCAACATCTTTTAAAGGAGCATCTGAAGCACTAATTGTAGAAAAAGGTAAAATACTGACCACTGATATTGCTGTGAAGCAATACAAGATTGTGGTAATGATAATTGAGTAGATAATTGCCTTGGGAAGGTTTTTATGAGGTTCTTTCACTTCTTCAGCAATATTCGCAATATCTTCAAATCCTATATAAGCGAAAAAGATTAATGCAACTGCAGAAAAAATTACAACAAAAGAAGATCCTGATGGAAGTATGAAAAAGTTCGGTTCTTGCTGTCCAAAGAAGCCAATTACTATAATTATAATTAAACCCGATGCTTCAATTAATGTAAAAACTATATTAGTACGAGTTGATGTCTTAATCCCAATAAAATTTATTAAACTGAGAATGAATACTAAGATGACTGCAAAAATAATATTAAAAACGATTGAGGGTATCCCCATTAAATCTGATAAATATCCTCCAAATGCCAAAGCAACAGTTGATGCAGATAGTATTCCTGAGAAAATGATTATCCATCCTAAAATAAATGATAGTATCCTGATTTTAAATGCTTCTTCTGTATAAACGAACTCAGCTGCACTTTTTGGGTACATTGCAGAAAGTTCAGCATATGATAAACCTGTTAATGCACCTGTTATAGAAGCTAAAACAAAAGCAAGCCAAGAGAGATTACCTGTTATCCCTACAACTTCTCCTATTAATGCGTAAATTCCCGCACCTAACACATTTCCTATACCGTATACTGTAAGTGCAAATAATGAAACTCTACGCTTCAGTTTTGGTTTTTTTTTAGCTTCTTCCATTTGGTCTCCCTTATTAACAATAAATAATTAGATCATCAATTCTATAAGAAATAAAGTTATTTATTATCATTTTATTTTCTTTGGCTTATTTTAGACCATATTTAGGTTTTCTTTTTCCAAAGAAAGCACTTGATGCCTCGTTTACATCTTTAGATGAGAAACTTAAAACGATCGAACTATTTTCAAATTGTAATATATTATTTAAACTTGGAGAATCTA
>JBHLLP010000062.1:12895-14944 GCA_048885525.1 Candidatus Hermodarchaeota archaeon
TTGAGTTATACGCCATTGATGATACATTTTTCTTTTTATTGGCTCTGATGTGTCTAAGAAATAAAATTTTTCATATCCTTCTGGATTTTTCTTCGAATTCAAGATTAAGCCTTCTTGTAAATCTGTGCCAGCTGAAAAAGCCCTTCCTTCACCCCTTAGGATCAATACTCGACAATCTAAATTCATCATTAATCCATCTAATACATGGTGGAGTTCTTCTTCCATTTGGAATGAGATAGCATTTAGTTTTTCAGGTCTGTTTAAACTTAAAATTCCTATACCGTTTTCTAGTATTTCAAATCTGATAGTTTTATATTCCATATTTTTTCACACTTTATTCGTCTTTTCATGATTTTGGATAATGAGGTTTTCTCTTTTCAAAAAATGCATTAATTCCTTCCATAAGATCTGTAGATGTTGAACAAAGCATCTGTGAACGATTTTCTATTTGCATTATTGTGTCAAGACTAGGGGAATCAAGTGAAATGTTTATAGCTTCCTTAGTCATCCTAAGACCAAGGGGACTTTTAGTAAGTAAATTTTCTGCGATTTCTACTGCTGCTTCTAATAATTTATTCTCATCACCTACAATTACTTTCAAGACAAGTCCAATTCTTTCAGCTTCCTCGGCATCTATGAAACGACCAGTATATAAAATTTCAGCAGCTCGAGACATACCAATTAATCGAGGTAAATGATAGCTACTTGCTAAATCAGACCCAGAAAATCCAATATTAATAAAAGAATTCGCTAATTTTGCATTTTCTCCAGCAATTCTTATATCTGCAGCTAATACTAGAGTAAATCCTGCGCCTGTAGCAGGTCCTTGAACAATTGAAATAATTGGTTGACTAATTTTCCTCATTTTAACAATTAATTGGCTTGCTCTAGCTTGAGCATATATCTTAGATTTAATGATATCTCTCTCTGGAGCCTTCATAAAAAAAAATTTCTCTTTAAGCTCCTCTGGTTTTTTTTTAGACTGAAGAACTGTTGATTCTTTTAGATCCATTCCCGCACAAAAAGCTCTACCAGCAGCTCTTAAAATTAGAACTCGACAATCTAAATTAACCATTAGATTATCTAGTATCGAATGTAAATCTTCAATCATTTGAAAATTTAATGCATTCAATTTATCTGGACGATTTAGCGTTAAAATCCCAATCCCATTTTCTTGGACTTCAAATTTGATAGTTTCTAATTCCATTTTTCATCATTTTTTGCATTTTTTTTTTTATTTTCTCTCATTTTATAATTGTTAAAGTAATGGATATTTTGGCTTTCTTTTTTCAAAAAAAGCAGTTAGACCTTCTTTAATATCTATTGATGTTCCACATAGAGTTTGTGTTCGATTTTCCATTTGTATAATTGTTTCTAAGCTAGGAGAATCAAGTGAAATGTTAATAGCTTCTTTTGTCATTCTTAGGCCTAAGGGACTCTTTGTAAGAAGATTTTCTGCTAAATCAATTGCTTCAGTTAACAATTTATCTGTATCACCTTCTATTACTTTAAAAACAAGACCAATCTTCTCAGCTTCTTCAGCATCTATAAAACGCCCTGTATATAATATTTCTGCTGCTCGAGACATACCAATAAGTCGGGGGAGGAAAAAGCTGGTACCAACATCAGAACCAGAGAGTCCCAATTTAATGAAAGCATTATTAAATCGTGCCTTTTCACCAGCAATTCTAATATCTGAGGCTAATGTAAGAGCAAATCCCCCTCCTGTAGCCGCCCCTTGGATTATGGTTATAATTGGCTGACTTATTTTCCTCATCTTTATTATAACTTGACTGAGACGCCATTGGAAATACATTCTATTCTTAAGTGGCTCAGGAATATCCAGATAATAAAATTTTTTATAATCTTCGGGCTTTTTCTTCATATTAAGAAGATTTATCTCTTTTAAATCTAAACCAGCGCAGAATGCCCTTCCTTCGCCTTTTAAAATAAGAACTCTGCAATTCAAGTCTACCATTAAGATATCTAGTATTGTATGTAAATCCTCAAACATTTGAAACGACATAGCATTTAATTTATCCGGTCTAT
>JBHLLP010000063.1:0-14705 GCA_048885525.1 Candidatus Hermodarchaeota archaeon
GCCATAGCATTTTTTTAGGTGATTTTAATGTATACCAATGTGAAAGTTGTAAATCATATTACCATGAACCTTGTCTTCAAAAAATGAATAAAGAAATCAAAGCTTGTAGATTTTGTGGGGCTAAACTAATCATTGAATAACTAATTATTTATTTTTACTTTGTTTAAATTATTTAAGATATCCTTCTTTTTATTAATAAATTAGAACAGAGAGGTTGATTAAATTAGATACCAAAAAGGGAAGTAAATGGGTCGTTACATCAGCGTGGCCTTATGTAAACGCTACACCGCATTTAGGGAATCTAATAGGTAGTACTTTATCTGCAGATGTATTTGCTAGATTCTTGAGAATGAAAGGAGAAGAAGTAGTGTTTGTTTCTGGATCAGATTCTCATGGAACACCCGTTTCGGTAGAAGCAAAAAAATTAAATGTCCCCGCGGAAGAATTAGCATTTAAATATCATAATATTATCAAAGATTTACATGAAAAGTGGAAAATTTCATTCGATAATTACACGATAACACATAATCCAACCCATATCGAATTTGTACAAAAAATGTATTTAGATATACAGAAAAATGGGTATATCTTAGAAAAAGAGATTGAATCATTATATTGTGATAATGATAACTTATTCTTGCCTGACAGATATGTAGAAGGAACTTGTCCGAATTGTAAAGATGATGGGGCTAGAGGAGATCAGTGTGATAAATGTCAAAAATTATTAACTCCATTGGAATTAATAAAGCCTAGATGTGCAATTTGCGGAAATTCTCCCACTATCAAAAAGTCAAAACATTGGTATATAGATTTACCTAAATTACAAGATCGACTAACAAAGCTAATTGAAGAAAATAAAATTATTCCATCTAACGCTCGACAAATGTGCCTAAATATGATTGCAGAAGGATTATTTGAACGTGCAATAACCAGAGATTTAGACTGGGGAATTCCTGCACCATTTAAAGGTGCTGAAAATAAAACAATTTACGTCTGGTCCGAAGCAGTATTAGGTTATATTACTGCTGTAAAAGAATGGGCTGAAAAAATAATTAATGAACCAGATAAATTTGACTATTTCTGGAAAGATTCAGAAACTAAAACAGTTTATTTCATTGGTAAAGATAACATAATATTTCATTTAATTCTCTTTCCAGGACTTATTTTGGGATATAACGATGATAAAAAAAAAGACGAGCAGTTAGTTCTCCCATACAACGTTTCATCAACAGAATTTTTAATGTATGAAAACGATAAATTTTCAAAATCGAGAGGAATTGGGATATGGATTGATGAAGCCTTAAAATTAGCGCCTCTTGACTATTGGAGATTTAATTTGGTATTTAATCGTCCAGAAACAAGTGATACCTCGTTCTTATGGTCTGAATTTGAAAATAATATAAAAACTCTTAATGATAATATTGGAAATTTTATACATCGGACATTAACCTTTATCGAAAAGCAGTTTAATAGCAAGATTCCCGAAAAAATTGAACTTGATGATACAGATATTAAATTTATAGAAAAGATAAATAAAATTGGTAAAGAAATAGGTGAAAGTTTATATAATTTTAAAATAAGAAAAGCAATAAGAGATATTGTAAATTTTGGAAAAGAAGGGAATATTTATTTAAATGAAAAAGCTCCTTGGCATTTAATTAAGAAAAATAAAAAAGCTGCTGGACATGTTTTTAATTTATGTGTTCAAGCATCATATGCTTTAGCTATATTGTTAAGCCCATTTATCCCTGGAACATCTGAAAAGATTTTATTTTATTTAAATGCTCCAAAATTATCGGAGTTAACATGGGATAGTATTAATGAAAATTCTATTAATATGGGGCAAAACATTAAAAAACCTAAACCACTATTTCAAAAATTAGATATTGAGGAAATCAAACAAAATTATCAAAAATTAAAAGAAGGGAAACCTGAAGAGGGTGAAAAAGAAATAATTTCTTATGATGAGTTTAAAAAATTAGATATTCGAGTCGCATTGGTTGAAAAAGTTGAAAAAGTTTCTAAAGCAGATAAACTCTATAAACTTTCTATTGATTTAGGAACTGAAAAAAGAACCTTAGTTGCTGGATTAGCAGAACACTATAAAATCGAAGACTTACTAGGAAAAAAAATCGTAGTGTTAACTAATTTAGAACCAAGAAAATTAAAAGGGATCTTAAGTGAAGGAATGCTTCTTGCGGGTGTTGAGGGTGATAAAGTGTCAATTTTAATACCTGATAAAGATCTTCCTCCTGGTGCTAGAATAGAATAAACTATAGTTTTAAAGAAAACAATGGATTTAAACGAGCAATAATGTCTCCTAGATCTAACTGAATTGATTTAAGAACGATATCCCGTCCTCGATATCCAAATTGCAATTCACTTACGTCTCTAACTATTTTTAATCTGCTTATATTTGTTTTAAGAGAACTGACAAAATATCTTTGATCTTTATATTCTAATATATCTAATACATCTTCTATATCATTAAATTCATATCCTCCTCCATGAGGAAGAATACAGGCACTTTTTAATAATTGAAGGAGCTCTAGAGTTTCTGCCCTTTCTAATAGATTTTGATTTTTAAGAGTTGTTTCAGATAAATTGTTTTTGCCTTTAAATAAATAAGCTGCTATATCTGCTCTAAGAGTTGTAGGAAAAATATCTGATTTAATTAAATCACACTTAATATCTGTACAATTACTTCCTAAATACATATTATTATAATCCTTTAAAAATTGGTGTGGTTGATTACATATAATTTCATATCCATAATCAAAAAGGTTATTAGCGATAATCTCTCTCTTTACATTAGAAAATTCTAAAGCTTTTTTGTTGAATTCAAGATATTCTTTAGCATCAGAATCAATTAATATATAATGTATGCCTAATTTGCTTTTTTCTTCAATCGCAACATCTTTTAATGTTTTTGACTTATCAATATAGAGGCCAATCCCATATTCGTCACTTCTGAATTCTGGAGCTGAGCCATGAATAAGAAAAATATAACGTGGAAGTTCAATATCAGACAAATTTTTCATTTCAAAGCAATTAATAAAATGATTAGATATACCATAATCCCAATTAATTAAGACTCTATCATGATAAAGTTTTTTTGATTTAATTGCGTCTATCTTTTTAATTAAATTATATGGATCGGGTAATTCTTCTAAACCACCAACTAAAATTCCGCAACAATTAGGTTTGGTATTGAGAAAGATCAATTTTTCATTACCTTCTCCCCAATTCAATCTTCCTCCATATCCCAATCCAGAATTCCATCTAAATTTATTTCTCGATATTGTTTCATCAGGAGAAGAAATAAATGTTGCCTTAGGTTCAAACCCATATTTTTCTTGGATAAGATGAAATTGAGCTAAACCATATTTCATGTTTGCTTGGCACAATTTCGATGTTCCATCATTTAAACCAGTTGAAAAAATGAACTGACTTGCTCTATCTAATAAATTTAATCTTGAAAGTTCTGAAATTTTTAGAGATAGGATGGAAGAACCCATTTTATAAAAGATGCTCGCATATGTAATATACTCTATCTAAAAATATATGGAAAGAATATATATATAATATTAATGATATTAGATTGGAAAACTCGGATAAAAAGACTCTAAAATATTGATGAAAAATTAGTTACCATGAAAAATTCAAAGAGCTTTATTTTATTTGATTCACAAAAAAATATAAAGATAAATGGAGAATTTACAGGTTCTATTATATCTAAGTGTCAAGATAAAATTATCTTTTCAGATAATATTAAAATTTCAGATTCTGAAGGAATTATAATAACTGAAGGTTTACTTACCGGGTTTGAAAAAAAAGGGAAAAAATTAACTCCAATATCAAGAAACTCTGATTTTAAATGGAATTTAAAAGATGTTCCATTAGAATATTCTGTTTCGATCCCAGATGATACAATGGAACAGTATGACCAAGGACAGTTTTCCAATGAATTTCCATTTACCATTAATCTTCTTCACACAGCTGCCTTGCTTTTAAATGACCTCGAATTTGGACTGAATCATTTAGATTTTTTTAAAGGAGAAATTCTAAAAAATCCAGTTTCAATGATAAGAAATGGAATTATTGTAGCTGATAGATTAGTTATTGATGATAATGGTAACCCTGTCTTTTATGATTGTTTGATTGTTGGAAGGGATAAAAATGATAATCTTAATATAAGTTATGAACCAATAGTTAACGTTGATGATAAGGTAATTGAATATATTATAATTTTAGGTATAGAGGAATTAAAAATTTAAAATAATTCTGATTTAAAATGCTTCTTTTTGAGAACAAGGAACAAAAATTATTGAATCTCTTAAAATTTATAGGTTCACCATTTAAAAAATTTGTATCTACTGGAGAAATTAAAGAAGACATTGGATTAGTCAAATCAAGACAAGATTTATTGCATTCTATAATAAATATACTTGAAAAAAAAGAAAACGTAATCTTACCAATAATTGGTGAAGTAGGAACAGGAAAAACACATTTGTACTGGGCTCTTAAACATGGGTTGTATTATTATAATCTCGTCTATATTTCTTTAGAAAATGTCGTTAAGAAATTTTATTACAATACATATTCGGAATTTATAGAAAATATGGGTATTGACGTTTTAAGAAACATTGCAAGAAGATTGTGTAATAAATGGGGTGCTTCAGAAAGGAAATTTGGTTTTTTCAATTTGGCAGATATTGAGAAAGTTAAAAAGGAAGCATTTGAAACTTTTGCTCCAAATTTTGAAAATCAAGATTCAATATCAGACATCATTAACGCAATAGTAGCTCATCAATTAGATCCATATAAAAAAATAGAAGTTGAACGATGGTTCTTAGGAGAAGTAATAGATATAAGAGATCTTTCAAGATTGAAATTAAAAAATGATTTAAGAGAAAAGAATAACGCATATACAATGCTTAAAGTATTAGTTGAAAATGCAATGGTAAGTAGTGTATTATTTATTGATGATTTTGAGAAAATTCTTTCTATGATGAGACCAATACCAATAGAAGAACAGACTGAAGAAGTTTTTGACAGAAGTTGGCTTTATGGGACTAAACAATCACCAGAAAAGCGTACTGCTGATAAAATCTTAAAGAAAATCATCAATTTAAATAAAATTAATGGTCTAAGAATTATTATTACCTTAAAATCAACCGAATTTTACAGAGAAATTATAGATAAACTAAAAGAAAGAGATAGTAAATTGTTAAATGTAGTAAACGACCCTATTATTTTATCTAATTTTATTGAAGAAGATCTATCGACATTTTATAGAAAGAATTTAGAATTCTTTTTTGGACAAATTAATTACTTTGACTACATACAAGATTTTTCAAATTCATATTATCCACTAAATCAAGATGTACTAAATTATATATATAATAATACGAAAGGTAATCCAAGAGATATAATAAAGTTATTAATAAAGATCTTCAATGATATTATATTAACCTATGAGGATTTAGAAGATATACTTAAAAAATATCAATAATTAAACTGGATTATAATTTTTTTAACAAAATTCTTTTATAAATGTCAATTTCTTTAAAAAAATTCTCTTTATACTCAATTTCCCATTTTGAATTAGAAATTTTTTGCCGAAATGATTCTAAATAAAGTGCAGATTTAAAATATATTAACAATAAAGCTCTAATGGCTTTTTGTTTCAAAATTTTATAATCCTGTAAGTAATTCAAGGAATTAAATAATTGATTATAATCAGGAACAAATTTCTCTAATATTTTTACACAGAGTGCTTCTAACTCAAAATTTTTCGAATTCAATGCTTGAAAAATGTTACCTCTTATAGAGAGTGGAAGTTCTTTTAAATTTAAGATTACTTTAAGAGCATTAACTTTAATAGGAGAATAATCATCATTCACCGCATTTCCCACTATTTTTATTACATCATCAATTATATCAGAATAAGTGGAAATCTTACCAATCGCTTGAATTATTTCATTTCTAATCCATCTATCTGATGAATAATATGTTTCAATTAAAAATTTAAAATATCTTTCTTCTAATGTCGTTATTTTTCCAATCTCTCCAACTAAAAAAACCAAGTTTATTTTTACTTTATCAAAAATTTGAGTGTCTAAATTATTTATGAAGTAATCTATACACTCAAGATAATCTATGTTTGGATCTTTACTTATTTCTATTAAAAAATCATTTATTATCTCTGGGTTTTTGGTCTTTTTGATTTCTTCAAAATTATTTTTCATTAATTCCATAAATCTAAAAATAACTATTTATTTATCTGGATTTTCGACAACACGTTTTAGAGGTTTTATCATTTCAGTTTTTAATACAGAATAGAAAATCTTTCTAAACTTCTCATTTTGAGTTAAAGGGATAAACTTTTCATTCATTTTTTTAGCATATTTATCGTCATGGGGGAAATCATAATATCCATGTTCTTCATAATATCTATGATCAGCTTGGAAGACAAACCTCATTCTACCATATACAGCGTCTCTAAATATTTTATTCCCTCCTACTGACAGGAAGGTTTGTGGTTTTTTATAACCAGATTGGGAATCCATGATCAGCTTTTTAGCTAAAGTATAGATCAATGAATCAATAATCTTCGAATTTGCATATTCATCAGTAATAATATCTACAAGGTTACTCTCTTCTAATTCAGGCATTAATTCCATGATTTGTCTTAGATTAGCAATTTGACCCAATGGTCCAGAAATAAGAAAACCAAATTGTTTTTTTCTTAATGTTGGAATATGTCCATTGAAAAAACTTCTATCAATAACCATTTTCCACCTTGATGATAAATATCTGTCTACTATGTTTCCAGCAAAAACCAAAATATCAGCAGATTCTAAGTTCACGCTCCAAAATTCATTAAAATCATCCTTATCTTTATAAACACAAATATTGTCATATCCACATTGAATACATCCTAAACATCCACCTTTAATATTTAGATCATTGATATTTATTATTTCAATTTCATTAGAAAAGCAATCTTGAAACCGTTGGATCATTTTACCCAGATTAGTGCTTTTATCAATTGAATCTGTAACAACAAGTACTCTTTTTTCTAAAGTATCTATTTTTTTTTCTTCTTTTTCGAGTTTTCCTGGAATATAATCAAATGATTGTTTGATTAAAGGTATATTTTTTCGTGATGTGGGAAGATTTTTTTCGATTGCATAAAACAAATTTTCAGCAAATAAAATTAATTGTTTTCTCTTATCTGGAAACATAAGATCAAACATATCAGCAGAAAAAGATCCGACATATTTCATTTCCAAATCATCACAAATAGCATTCATATAATTTATCGCAGTATGATCATAGAAATGAATTGACGTTGCGAGTAGAGCAGTATATTTATCCCTAAAATATTGTTCTTTTTTTCTTTCCGTAATGAGTTCAATAAATCTTTTGTATTGAGATGGAACAAGTGCCACATATAAAGGGAAACCCCAAATTATACCATCAGAATTCTTCACGTCATCTATAACTTCTTTAAATTTTTCCTCATTTTTTTCAAGTTTTTTAATTTGCTGGGCAATATTTAAGATTTTGAGTTCATATTGAGGAAATTTCTTCTGAATATACAAAATATACTGCATTGTAGCACTTTCAATCCCTTTAGGACTTCCATTTAAAACAATTATTTTCACTCATCTATCCCTTCTCTCAACTAATTAATGTTAGATATTGATAATATATCAAAACTAATAATGATTTTCAAATAGTTTCTTAAATTAAACTATAATTCCAAAAAAAAGAATAAAAAAAATTTAATATTTCTCCTTTAGATATTTGAATAGAACATCTAAATCTTTTAATCTGTCAATAGGTTTAAAAATAATATCATCTGCCCCTGTTTTTCTTAAAATTTCCTCTTTTTCTTTTTCGCAGAAAGCAGCGGAAATTAAAATTATTGGAATATAATTAAACTGAGGACTCGATTTAAGCATTTGACAGAAGCGATCTCCATTAATTTTACTAGTCTTTAAATTAATATCGAGTAATATAACGCTAGGAGTTAAACTCTTAAGAATATATAAAGCTTCATCAGAAGTTTCTATTGATCTTATATTGACATTCTCTGCTTTAAAAAAATAATCAACAGTCTTACGTTCTAACTCATTATCTTCAATATATAGAAGATCAATTTTTCTTACAAATCTTACGATATTCGGTTCTTCAAAATGGCGCTCCACAGAAATCTCCAACTCTTCTAAAGCGCCTAATGCATCCTGAATGCCATCTTGGAGTTTTTCTTTTTCTTCGATATAATTATTCAACATTAAGAGAGAAAGTTTAAGTGGCGATAACTTCTGCTTTAATATTTCGTGAAACCCATCACCAAATTCATATTCTTTAATTGCTTTTCTTATTAAATCATCAAGTTCACTTTCATCATAATTTTGATGATCTCTATGCGATCTCTTTTTGAACATTTCTTTAAAATAATCAATACAATGATCAACACAATTTCTTATGATATTCGCTTGATTAGTTAAATTATATTCTTTCATAAACTCTCTTAATTTAGAGTCAAGATAAGAATCAACATAAGTATACCATTTTACATCTTTCTTCAATTTACCTGATTTTATTTTTTCATAACCTAAGGTCATTGAATATCACCCTTTTTTGCTAATGGAATTAGGATTATGAAATTAGTTCCTTTTGAGGAATCTCCTTTTATTCGATCTTCAACCCAAATAGTTCCACCATATAATTCTATTAATTTAGCTACTAATGATAACCCTATACCCATACCTTTAGAATGCCCCTTTTTTGAATAGTTTTCTTGGAAAATAGTCTTTTTTTGAGTATCATCAATACCTATACCATTGTCTTTGAACTCGATCTTTGCAAAATTCCTCTCTCGAAAATCAATAACAGAGATAACAATATCAATTTGAACGACTTTGTTGTTATTGTAATTAATAGAATTTGTTATTATATTTTCAAACAATTCACTCAATAGCTCGTTTGCCATAAGGAAAAGGGTTTCATAATCTGAGATAACCCTAATCTTAATATCCTTTGTAGGAAAACTAATATTCATAAAATTAATAGTTGTTTTTAATGTAGAAAAAACTTCTACAGCTGCTAAAGGCATTTCAAATTCTTCCAAATCTGAAAGGTTTCTAACGTTTCTGATTAACTGCTTGCCTCGGTTTAACTGTCGTACAATCATCTGAAAATACCCCATAATATCTCCTTTTTTTATCTCTTCTAGGAGTAGGGATTCACAGAGCTCTATAGAATTACTGATTATCTGAAATAAATTTGAAATATCATGAATAAATAGCCCTTTAAGGCATTTTGTTCTGTAATAAGCATCCTGATATATATTTTCTACATCTTGCATTATTTTTTTTATCAATATTCTAGTTTTTTTTGTTAATTTATAATGAGAAACCAGTTCATTTATAGTCTATGTTCTAGAACTTTTGATGGACTCTTGGACTATTTTTAGAATCTCTACTTTAAAATTAATTCCGTAAAGAGAAAACTCTTAAAAAAAGAAATAGAAAGAAGATTAGATTTTGAACTTAATATATTTAATTCATAACTTTAAAATATAGAAAGATTTTTAATTTTTAAATTGTTAGATTAACAGTTTTTTCAATAAATATATCTTTTATTATGGATTTTAAGGATGGAATATCTTTTAATTGAATTTCCTTATTCAATTTGTAGAATTTTCCAAAAGTTTGCCAAATTAGCTTATTATTCTGTATTTTATCAATAAAATATTTAATTCTTTGTTGAGCAGAATAAGATTGCCCTTTATATACATAAAACATTAAAAAAGGCGATATCGGATTCATGAGGAGTGTATGTTCACCAAAAGAAGCACGATCAAGACCCTCAGAAAATTTTTCATTAATAAAAGAGTTGATTGCCGTAAAAAATCCTCCAAAAAGGTGGTCCTCAAAAGATTTATCCTCTATAAATGATTGGGAGAAATACGGTGTGCCACCCTCTGATACAATTAATAGAAGAACAGGCTCTTCATCTGGAAATTCTGGAATCTCAATCATACGCTTTTTTACCATATGTTCCATTTGTTCGTTCAAACGAGTAAGCTTCCAACGTTCAGATAAAGAGGCATCTGATTTTTTTAGGTTCTCCCACATGTTTAAATGTTTAAGTAATTCATCATGTTCATGCGAAATTTTCATTGCTAATCGTTTTATTCCATAGGATTCAGCAATTTTTTGAGCTTGGGTTAAATAACGTCGTGCTGCTTTAATATCCAAATTTAATAAAGCTAATTTCGCTTTTAATATGAATGTTTCACAGAATATTAAATATGAATGTGAGTTTTCAGCTATAGTTAATAATTGAGCAATATAACTGTCAATCTCGTCAAGTACTTCAGGATTTTTATTTAGATGATATTCCGAAAGAAGTAAATCACAAAGATCGATATATGCCTCAATAGCAACATTAAATCTATATGGCTTTTTTTCGAGAAGCTGTTTTAATAATTCTTCAGCTTTAGCTATATCTCGGATTCGAGAACTCATTTTCAACATTTTGGCTTCATAGTATTGGTACATTATTTCGAGACCTCTATCTTTACTTTTTTTATATAAATCTTCTAAACGTTGAAAATATTTTTGAGCACGTTCAGTATCTCCCTTTTCGAGAGCTACAGATATCAAACCGCTAATACAAAATTCTATTCGTATAGGATTTTGCTCCCAAATTATTAAAGCTTCCTCCAAATATTTCAAAGCAAGATCATAATTACCGATGGAAATATTTACTGCCCCTATATTACTTTTTAGACTAGCTACCCATAATTCATTTTTGATTTTTTCATAGAGTTGTAGACTCTTAATAAAATGTTCTAAACTAAGCGTATATTCACCTAATTCTGAATAAAATACTCCTAAATTAGTATGACACGAAGCAATCCAATAATGGTTAAATTTTATTTCCTTTGCAATTGATAATGCTTTGTTGGCGTATTCCAAACCAAGATCAAATCTACTTTTAGCTGTACACATTATCCCTGACATTTCAAGATGAGCCCAGACAATTGGAAGAGTGTTATTAATTTCATTTTGTATCCCTATAACCCATTTATGACACTTCTCTGCTAATTCTATATTACCTTTATTGAAATTTATATTTCCTCTAGCAACTCTTATATAAGCTTTTCTTTGCAGTACTTCTTTTTGAGAGATTTGAGAAGTGAGTTTCAATAAATCTTCAGCTTTTTGGATCACTTCGAGTGCTTCATCAAATCTATTAAATAAAATTAAACCAAAACAAATCAAAGATAATCCATCAAATGATTGGAGAGGTGCATTAGATTTTTGACTCTCTTTAAATATTCTCCTTCCCAATTTAAAGACATCCTTGATTTTTCCTTGATGAATTAGAATATGACCCTTGAGAAATTGATATGAAACTTTTTGCTGAAGGTTAATTCCTTCGCGTTGTATTAAGTCATCCAATAAATCAATAGCTTCATCAACTTTAAATGCATCATAGAGGTTTTCAACTTCTGATAATTCATTTAGTTCTAGATGAGACATTTTTACATTTAAAGTGGATTATAACCTTATTAATAAATTAAGCTAATTATAATTTTAAATATAATCTACAGGTTAAGAATATTTGAAATAAAAATTCTGAAAAAAAGAAGAAAAAAAAGTAATTTAATTTGAGGATTACTTACTTTACTGCTTCAAAATGAATATACTATTGCTCATTGAAATCATAAGGAGTGTATATCCTCCAAAATAATTGTCGTTGCTCATAAACTACTTCGACTTGAAGTCTGTAGTTTCCTATGAGTACGCTCGAACATTTCATATCCATCTGAATTAATTTTTAATGATATAGTGTTTTTTTCTTATCCATATTGTTATTAATAATATAGTTGCTAACACAAAAAGCATATAAAACAACTCAAAACCCACAATAGTTTCATTTTTGTTATTCTCTTTAATTTTGTCCTTCTCTTCAATCTGAATAATTTCTAAACCATGATCTTCATCTGCTAAAAAAACGAGGCCTCCAATGATCTCAACTGAATGTATTCTTCCCCCATCGTGGAATTCAGTTAATTTGATGGGGGTGGTTGGATCACTGATATTAATTAGTTCTAGACCATCTGACCAGTCTGCTAGATAAGCAATTTTTAAAGATTCGTTGTAAACTTCAATATCGACATCAACAACATTCCCATCATTGTCAAATTGTCCTATTTTTACAGGATTATAGGGATCGCTTATGTTAATTATTTCCAGTCCATCATTACTATCCGCCACAAATGCAATATTATCAATCACATCAACAGCAACAGCTTGCCCACCGTCATAAAACTTTCCAATTTCCTCAATATTCGTGGGACTGCTTATATTAAGTATATACAACCCATCATCAAATTCTGCAACATAAGCTAATTCTCCTTCAATCTGAAGTGAAAAAACTGCGTCGTCACCAATATATGTGTCAATTCTAGTAGGAGCAGAAAGATTTGTGAGATCTAATATCTCTATACCTGCATAATAATTGGCGAGGTAACCGATATTTCCTCTTTCAACTAATTGGTGGGCATCTGAGGCATTATAATGACCTAATTTAATGGGCTGGGTTGGATTACTGATATTAAGAATCCACAAACCATTCCGATTACATGAAAGATAGACAATGTCTCCAATAATATTTACTCCACGTGCTTCTTGAACAGTAAATTGTCCAATCTTCACAGGATTATAGGGATCTGTAATGTTCACTATCTTTAGTCCATTGTCAAAATCTGCTATAAAAGCAACATCATCAACAATTTGGATATTTACAAATTGACCCCCATCATTATAAAATCCCAATTTTGTGAGGAACAATTCTTTTTCGTTTCCTTGAACATTTACAGCAGTTGTAGTGTAGAAACAGAAACTCATTACTATGAAAATAATGAATATAGCACTCTTATAAGTATATCCCACGTCGATTTCACCTAATTTCTCTATATTAGATAAATTTGAATTTTGGTTATACAATTGTTGCAATACATTTAAACATAAATATAATGTTATAAATTAATTCAGGAAAAGCAAACAAAATAAAAAAGAAAGGATAAAAAAAAATATTAATTTTAAACTATGAACACTTACTTTACTACTTTAAAAACCTACTTAATTTTTCATAAATTCTTAACTTGTAAGGTGAATAGTCTTTTCAATAAAAACCTTCTTTATTAAAGGTTTTAGAGCTGGAATATCCTTCAATTGAATCTCTCTGTTAAGTTGATGATATTTTTTAAAATTATCCCATATATCTTTATTTATTTGTAGTTCATTGATAAATGATTTAATTCGTTGTTGAGCAGAATAGGATTGACCTTTATATATATAACACATTAAAAAAGGTGATACTGTATTCATAAGAAGGGTATGGTCACCAAAAGAAGCCCGATCAAGCCCTTCAGAGAATTTTTCATTAATAAATGAATTAATAGCAGTAAAAAATCCTCCAAAAAGATGGTCCTCAAAAGATTTATCTTCTATAAACGATTGCGAAAAAAAAGGGGTTCCCCCTTCTGATACAATTAAAAGAAGAACTGGTTCCTCATCTGAGAGTTCTGGAGCTTTAATCATTCGTTTTTTTACCATATGCTCCATTTGTTCATTTAAACGTGATAATTTTATACGTTCAGCTAAAGATGCTTCTGATTCTTTAAAATTCTCCCATATCTTTAACTGTTTCAATAATTCATCATGCTCATTCGAAATTTTTATAGCTAACAATTCAAGTCCATATTTTTCAGCTAAACCTTGCGATTTTGCAAAAAGTCTCCGTGCTTTATTCATATTTAATGTAAGTAACGATACTCTCGCTTGTAGCAGATAAGTTTCAGCTAATAACCAATAAGATCGCCCGTTTTTGACAATAATAATCAATTGAGACAAATAACTTTGAAATTCATCTAGTATTTGCGGCTCATTCGTCGCATTTAATTCAAATAGGAGCAATTCACATAAATCGAGGAGTGAATTGATAACCAGTTCATAACTTGAATCCTCATCTTCAAGTATTTGCTTTAAAATTTCTTGAGCTTTACCCTTATCAATGATTCGAGGACTGGTCTTTAATATCATTGCTTTGCATTTGAGAATATATAATTTTATTAATTTGGATTTCAATTCAATATTCATTTGTTCTAATTGGTTAAGATATTCTTGTGCCCTTTTAAGATCACCCTTTTCAATCAATATATGAATTAAATTTGCGTGAGCAGTAGCAAGCAAGAATAAATTCCCCAACTCACGTCTTAATGCTATACATTGTTCTATACACTCTAAAGCACGTTCAAGTTCTCCTTTCGATCTATAAGCGTTTGTTAAATTATTGAGAATAGACGAAATAAAAATTTTATTATTAAGTTCCTTAAACAATGTCAAGCTCTGCTGATAAAGCATAATGCAACGATCCAACTCCCCTTTGAACCCGAAATAAACTGCTTCATGAAAAAGGCTATGTGCGATATGACACTTCATGTTACTTTCTTTGGCAAGAGTTAAAGCACGCTCTAAGTGCTTAAATGCTTGATCTAGTTCGCCCATTTGAAACCATAGAATTCCTACAATAAACAAAAGACTTGCAGCAACTTCATATTTATCACCATATTTTTCTCGCAATTCTAGACTCTTTTCAAATTGCTCTAATGC
>JBHLLP010000064.1:0-14521 GCA_048885525.1 Candidatus Hermodarchaeota archaeon
GATCATTTCTTGAAAATTTCCTTGTATTTCAGACATATCAAAATTTTTCTCAAGCCATTTCCAGATTTCATCTTTTATTTCATTTGGAGCATTAATTATAAGTTTATCGCCAAATTCAGCGCCATATTTTTCTAGTAGTTCTTCTAAGAACTGTTCAAAATTCTCAATATTTATATATTCTTGATATTCTCTAAGAAGGAGTTGTAACCCTTCGATAAGTTCTGGGAGCGTAATTTCTTTATTAAGCCAATCCCATATTTCTTGTTTAATATCTTCGGGGAATTTTAACATCGCTTCTTTGAAAAAGTTCGCAAAAGCAATATCATAAATGTCAAATTGGTGTTCACTTTTGCATAATATTGAGCGGGAGATGTAGTAAAATTCAACCATGTTATGGATAAGCCCTTGATTGAGAGCTTCCATTAAGGTCATATATTCTGTAATACTTACAGACAACCTTTCCTTGAGATAATAGAAATATTCAATAAACATTTAATAGAATTTTCAAATGTAGTCTTTATTAATAATATAGAATTAAACAACTAATATAGCTTTTTAGGTTGTTTAATAAAAATATAGGATTTTAAGAAAAAAAATTAAACAAAAGTAGCAGTAAAAACTTAACATATACTTTTATCTTGAGTCCAAGCAATTTTAAACAATTTATCTTCTGAAATTAATTTTTCTAATATATTCTGACTAAATTGATTATAAAAAACAGGTTCTAAAAAGCTGGAGCTTTCAAAATAAGGTTTTATCAAATTTCTCTGTAAAGTAGTGTCGTTTTTAATTGTATTCGCTAATTTCGTGTAATTATATACCCGAAGGTAAGAATCTACGCTTATTTTTGTAGGGCGATGAGTTTTAAAAAAACTTATCATGTTTTTAACGGATTCAAGCGATTCATCTGGAAATCCTACTAATAAATCAACTGTTAATTCTATTTGATACTTATTACAAAATTCAATTATTTGCTTTAGGTGATTATAGTCGTAATGGTTCAAATTCTGAATTCTTTTATCGCTGGAAACAGTAAGTGCTATTAAATATGCATTAGATTCGTGTAGTAGCGAAAATAATTCTTCATTATAAGGATATGGCTTCATAAAAAGTTTCCATTTAATAGGGAAATTCTCCTTAACTAAAGCCCTACAAAACTTCATTGAAAAATTTAGATCAGAATTAAATTCGTTATCACATGAGCGAAATTGCTTATAGCCTTGATCGACAAGATATTTAATTTCTTCTATAATATGTGGGATTTTTTTGTACCATCTTTTTGTATAAGATGAGACGCAGAATGGACATTTATCTGAACATCCGGCGTGGGTTTCAAATCCAATATCCTCTTCCTTAGATAAATACATGGAATAATCAATTCTACTACCCCGAAAATGGATTAATTCAATATCAGGTCCATATTGCCAACCATTATAAATCTTTTTTGTTAATTTTTGAGATTCATATAATTTTAAAAATCGGGGGAACATAATTTCCCCAGGACCAATGATACCATAATCCCCATCAAGATAATCTAATATTTCATGAGGCATGGCAGAAAAACCTGAACCACCTAGAACTACCGGGATGTTGCGTTCTTTGACGCATTGAACTAAAGGTTTAATAGCGGGTAGAAAAAACTCATTGTTAAAATAACCTAATGAGTCAATGTTACGGATTGAAAAACCTACGATATCATATGAAATTTTATCTAATGCATTAGATAACTTATCTTCTTGAGATTCACAAAAGCATAAATCTAAGATATCAACATTGTAATTGTATTTCTCTAGAGCAGATGCAATATATTCTAAGCCAATGGGGATTACTGGGGGGTCTTTGAATCTGTTTGGATTCACTAATAATATATTAAAAACCATGTTTCTTCAATTTAATATCATTTTAAATCGAACAGAAATTTAGAATATCATCTATTAATCTTTATTCTAAGGGTTAATATATCTTATATTTTCTATATAATTAAAAATAGAAAGTAATTGAAATAAAAGATGACAATATATAAAAGACTAAATCTAAAAATTTCTCTATTAGTATAAGATTGGAACAAGGAGATAGATTTTTATTTAAAACTAAAATCTTACATTTTATTTTTTTCTTTTTAAATATATTTCATAAATTAACTCGTGATTTGTATAATTTCCTCTATTAATTCATCTATCATTTTCACAGGTATACCACATAACAATTCGCAATCACTAAAGATACCATTCAATCGAGAATTAGGACATAAAAATGAAAAATTTACCTCATTTCGTTTAATTACATAAGCAGTAACTTCGCTACATACTCCATCAATTATACCACAAGTTGCTTTTAAAGGTTTTTGATATAATCTAACATATGCTTCAACAATATACATACAATTATGAGGATTTAAGATTAAAATAATACTATCATATTCTTCAACTTGTAATTTATTAATAGGAAAAAGTAGGATATATTCAAGTCCTTTTGCTTCTAACCTCATTGTTAATTCTAGATTATCGGGTTCATTAAAAGCTAATATCCCTTTCTTTTTATGACAAGAAAAGTTTCCATTCTGGACTTTCAAAAATTCTCCTTGAGAAGCCATTTTAATATATTCACAGAATCTTCTTGATTTACTTACTTCTTTAAATTTTAATTTATTGGATAAGTTTTTATTAAAATTATAAATGAGTTTAATCCCAATCGGATTATATTCTAATTTTAAAGTTTGCTTTAAATTTTCAAATTTATTCATATACGTTCTACATTTCCTATAATAAAATTTTCAGAAGTTAAAGATTAGAACCACTGTGTAGCATCTACTTCTAAGACTAAATCATTTAAAGTTGCAGCTCCAACTATTTTAACTCCTGGTATTAAATCCACTTTTTCCCAACCTAGCATTCTTTTAGAAGCTTCGCATACTAAAATCTCAATTCCCATTTCTAACGTCTTATCTATCATTTCCTTAACGGTTGGAAACGAGCCAAGTTTTATTCTGTCAGCTTCCCCAGGTTTTAAAATTCTTAATGCTGTACCTAAATAATATACTATAGGTTTAATATCCATCGCTTTAGCGGTTTGAGCTAATACTAAAGGAGAATATTGGCGTTCAGGGTCGTGTGATGTTTGAACATATAAAATTGTTTTTTCTTTTTCGTTTATTTTTTAACACCTCTTAACTTTTCAAAATTCTCATTTTTAAAACAAATAAATTTTAATTTAAATTAGCGCTATTCACATAGAGTTTCTAACCCTAATAAATCTCACTTTTATCTTTCAGAAAGAAAAGTCAATATCATAAATTAAAATATTTATAAATCCGTGAAATAATTTATATAATATTATTTACGACCGAATTATTATTTAACAGCAATCTTGGGATTTATTTATATAAAAATCTAAAAATTAATATTTTCGCTATTTTTCGTCTTTATAATTTTAATATTATTAAATTTTCGTTACCCCTTTTTAGAAATGAGAATTAAGTAATTATTGTATTTTTTTATTGCCTAAAGATTTGAAATCATAAAATGAAAATCATTTCCTTTAAAAAGTTTTATTCGAATGGTCTTCGTTTCCCACCGTCTCTCGCCGGATTAAGTTCGGCAGATTTAAATATTGTAAATAACATATATAAAATGATAAAATATTATTTTATTTATTTAATTTAAATTTCTAATCCACTGAACCTTATTCGAAAATGTTAAAAAAAAGAGAAAGGGAATTTGTTTATAGCAAGAATATAATTATTCCAGAGGATACTGAAATTTTAGAGTCAATTGACAAAAAAATATCAGAGATTGCTGATCCATATGAAATGGCACAAAATCAAATTGATATTGTCGCAGAAAAAATAGGGTTGAATGAGAACGTCACAAAATACCTTAAAAAAGTTGAGCGCTCATTAATTGTATCAATACCTATTAAGATGGATGACGGGACTATCGAAATTTTTGAAGGATATAGAGTTCATCATTCAACCCTTCGTGGTCCCGGAAAGGGAGGGATCAGATTTGCTCCTAATGTTGATCTTAATGAAGTAAAGGCATTGGCTACTTGGATGACATGGAAATGTAGCTTGCTGAATTTACCTCTTGGAGGTGCAAAAGGAGGAATATGTGTCGATCCTAAAAAATTATCTAAAGGTGAATTAGAAAGATTGACTCGGAGATATACTGCTGAAATCTTGAATTTTATAGGACCAGATATAGATATTCCTGCTCCTGATATGAATACGAACGCTCAAGTAATGGCTTGGATAATGGACACATATTCAATGCATAAAGGTAGACCCATTCCGGGTGTGGTGACAGGAAAACCAATAGAAATTGGGGGATCGGTTGGAAGAGAGTCAGCAACAGGAATGGGATTATACTATGTACTTGAATCCTTATGCGAAAAGATAGATTTAGATTTAAAAGACTTAAGAGTTGTAATACAAGGATTTGGGAATGTTGGTGGAAATATTGCTGAAATTTTATATGAAAAAGGTGTTAAAATAATAGCAATTTCAGACATTACAGGGGGATTATACCATAAAAATGGTTTAAATGTAAAAGATTTGCTAAGATGGAGGGATAAAAATTGCTATTTAAAAGATTTTGATAAATCAAATTATAAGTTCATTTCCAATGAAGATTTAATCACATTAAATTGTGATATATTAATCCCAGCTGCAATAGAAAATCAAATCACTCACAAAAATGCTTTTGACATGAAATGTAAAATTATATTAGAGGGTGCAAATGGTCCTACAACTCCAGAAGCAGATGAAATTTTGAATGAAAAAGGGATCATTATAGTTCCAGATATCCTTGCTAATGCTGGAGGTGTATGCGTTTCTTATTTTGAGTATATACAAGACATCCATAGTTATTTTTGGGATCTAAATAGAATTAATAAGGAACTAAAGAACATTCTTGTTAATGCGTTTGAAGAAGTGTATAATTTATCAATGGAAAAAAATGTCAGTCTTCGTATAGCTGCTTATATAATAGCCATTTCAAGATTAGCTAAGGCATTTGAAGTGAGAGGTATTTTTCCATAATTGTTTATATTTAAAATATATAATCTATTTTTAAATATTTTTGAAGACTCACCTTAATGTGTCGTACATGAGACACAAGGATCAAAAGCTCTGATTATTCTCTGAATATTGTTTTTCACTAAATTAATATCTCCTGTTCTTTCAAAAAGTAATTTTGCATAATTCGTAATCATTTCATTTATAAGAGGAATATTAAATTCGGTAGCAACAAATAATTTTGTTCGATCAATAAAATTATGATCATTTACGTAATAATGATGTAATAATAAGCCTCTGGGAGCTTCAATAACACCAATCCCTTCAACTTTTTTTACAGAATTCAAAGCAGGGTTTTCTTGTTTAGTAATTAAATTAGGATCATCTAAAATTTGTAAACTCTGGAAAGATTCTAAATACATTTCTAATAATCTAAAAAAATTAGCAAATAAGATATTATTTTTCCATTGTTTATCAAAATATTCAAGATAATTTTGAGTCTCATCTGTACCATAATTCTCTGTAATATTGTACCGGGCAAAAGGACCTACAATCACATTTTTTTTATTATTAAAGTAAAAATCAATTCCACGTAAATCAGGCTCCTTTCCAAAATAGGAAGAATAATTGTGCTTTTCAAAATCTATTAAATTTTTATTATCCTCTTTGAGTGATATTCTACCTGAATATCGATTAGAATTTTTAAAATTCGAGAGCCCTAGATGAATGAGATTTGGAGTCTCAAATTCTTTAGGTGGTACTTGATGGGAAAATAATTCAATAAATTTTTCGATAATCCATTCTAAATTGACTAATGCATTTTGAAATTTCTTTTTAGCTGTTGAAATATTTTTTTTGGAAGGATAAAAAATAATTCCTCCAGGAATAATTGAAATTAAATGAACGGATCTACCTCCAAACAAATTATTAATTTCATTTCCAATTTTAATTAATTCATATATATTTGTAGTTAGTTGTGGGTCATAATTGATTAAATCATAAGCATTTGCAGTTTTCTGACTAATATTAAAGATATTTAATAGATCTGGTAAAGCTTGGAAAAAGAAATTCATAGAATGGGATTTGATTAATTCTCCAGTCATTAAAATACGTCTTAAGAGTTTTGCTTGTTCCGAAACCTTGATATTATATATATCCTCAACTGCTTTACAACTAGCGATTGTTTGAGAAGCATAACATAATCCACATATCCTAGAAACTATTTTTGGGATATCTAATAATGACTTTCCAATTAAAAAATGTTCAAAACCTCTATAAATTTTAAATTCAAAATTAACTAAAGAAATTTCATCATTTTGGATTAAAATTTTTATATCGCCATGTCCTTCTATACGTTTACAAATATCAATCACTTTTAACACATTTCTCACCCTTCCAATTTTGGTTTAGAGAATCGATAAAAAATCCCAGTATAGTCTTTAAGTTCTTGAGATAAATTTATCAAACTTAAATAGTTAACAATATTAGAAGTAAAATCTTTTGATACAGGCCCTAGACATCCTTCACAGGGAAGACCCATTTTAATGCATTTATGTTCACACCCATCTCGAGTTATGGGTCCTAGACATAATATGCCATTTTGTAAAAAACATTGAGAGGTTTCCTCATCAAGTTTAATCTCTTCTGGATTTGGAGCAATTTTTGTAATATTTATACTTGAATTTATTTTCATATCTCCTCTTAATGGACAATTACCACACATATTCTTTTCAGAGAGCTCTATTTCCTTATTTTCAACCAATCTAATTAGACAATTTCCAAAAAGTTTCATAGGAGGTGGACAGCCAGGGATAATACCATCAATTTCAATATAATTTGAAATTGGCTCTGTAACTTTTACATCTGATAGACTCAATATTCCTCCAAAACTAGCACATGTTCCTAATGCATATATTTTTTTTGCTTGTTTTCGGAGTTTTCGAAGGATAGGTATTTGATTTTCTTCAGAAATGCATCCTTCCACTAAGCATATATCACAATCTTCAATGTCTTTTACATCAGAAATAAACTGAAAGTAAATAACTTTAGTTCTTTCAAGAAATTGCGGAAAAATATCTAACGAAATAAGAGATGAGATGCATCCACTACAAGATGTTAGAGATACTATTACAAATCTACGTTTCAAATTTAACCTCCTCATATAATTTTGTATAAAATTTATTAACTGCCTCAGCAAACTTAATGCCCTCAACAGCATTCATATGTTTAAGAATTATTCGTTCACGGTATTTCTCTGGTATGATATTTTTTAGTAACATTATTTTTTTTTCTACTTTTTCTACTCCATCAATATAACGACATGCGTTTTTTCTACAACCAATTACCATTATTCCATCGAAACCAAACTCAAAAGATTTAAGTATGAAACTTGTATCAATACGACCAGTACAGGGAACAGGTAAAATAAAAATGTTCGGATTATATGAAATCTTTTTATAACCAGCATCATCAGCAGCAGCATAACCACAAGAGCGACAACAAAAGGCAATAATTTTAGGTCGTTTTCTGAACTTCGAAAAAATTTCAATTGATTTTAAAATCTTCCCAGAATTATCTATATTTAAATCTATCGCATTAGTTGGGCATATACTAGCGCATGTACCACAACCCTTGCATTTAAATTTATCTATACTTACTTTTTCTGATTCTATTGTAATTGCGTTATAAGGACATATTTTAGAACACAAACCACATAACCCACACTTGTTATCATCGATTTCAATTCCACTAAATTCCGCTATCAAATAATCATTGGAGAGAAGTGAAATTATCTTAATTGCAGTATTATTAACTGTTGAAATAGTAGAATTATAATCTAATGGTCCAAATATAGTTCCAACTCCATATATTCCAGATGCTAAGGTTTCTTCACTCATAAATCCGTAATCATCTAATGTAAAATCCATTGTTTTTCGAAATGATTTTAGATCTTCATTTGGTATTAATGTTTGGTTTAAAACAATTAAATCACTTGGATATTCTTTCGAGTCCACCTTTACTATCTTTTGATTGTTTTTTTCAATTATTTTTATTTTATTGCTATAATGCATTCTAGAATCCATGGATCTAAGTAAAAAATCATCAGCTTTATTTATCTTACTTAAATCGTAAAAAATGTTTACTTTACAGCTAGGAATTTTTGCTTCAATATAATTTAAATATTTTAGTGCTAGGATATCTTGAAGTTTATGTTGGTGATCAGGAGGTCCTACATATTGTACAATTGAAATTGTCTTTGGAGGTGTTTTATCAGAAATTTTTAATATTTTGCCTTCTGTAAATCCATCCGAGGATAACATTCTTTCAAATTCAGATGATGTAATTATATCATTTTGTGGGTTATAACAATAATCGTCTAAATCTGAGAAAAGGTCAGAACCTATAGCTATAACTTTTGTACCTACTTTAATTTCCATTGGCTCTGGTCTTTTTGTCAAATCTATGGCCTTATTCACGCAAGCACGTTCACAAATTCTGCAGTTAAGGCAATTATTGATATCTGATTCATCAATTAAAGGAACATAGGGAAAAGAATGAATAAATGGGATGTAAATAATTTTTCTATTAATTAATCCAAATTCATATTGATTTGGTTTTTCAATACTACATACTTCTATGCATTGTTTGCAACTAGTACATTTCTTTATATCCACATATCGAGGTTTTTTAATCAAATTAAGAGTAAAATTTCCAACTTCACCTGAAACGCTTTCTATTTCAGTATTAGTAAGAACTTTTACATTTTTCTCATTAACTAACTCACCTATTAATTCTGAAATCAAGCATATAGAACAATCACCCATATTATGAATTCGATCCCATCTGGCAACCTTACCTCCTAAAGTTGGCGATTTTTCAATAACATATACCTTTATACCAGCTCGAGCTAAATTTAATGCTAGTGTTATACTAGCAATTCCACCTCCTATAATTGCAGTACTCTTTTCAATTTCCACTCTCTTAACTTTTACTTTTTCTTGAAGACTTATCCGTTCAATAGCTGCTTCAATTAGCAATTTTGCCTTTTCTAATGAAAGAACAGGGTCTATCTGATTTGTTTCGAACTGATGTACCCAACAACATTGTTCTCTAATATTTGCTATTTCTATATTGAAATGGTCAATAACGCCATCAAAAATTCGTTTAAAAAGATGTTGATGAGTTCTAGGAGAACATGCTGCTATTACAATCTTATTTAAGAAATTATCTTTTACCCAATGAGTAATTTTATCAAAATTTTTTTGTTGACATAAATTTTCGAAGATTTTTACAGAAACAACCATTCTTAACTTACTAATATATTTTTCAAGTGCCATTATATTAATTACATTTGAAATTTCTGTATTGCAGTTGCAAATTATCACTCCAATTCGGTTTATTTCACTTCCCTTGGAATCTAAATATTCCTCAATATTCTCTCCTGATAAAATTCTTTTGTTAAGGTTTAGAATCTTTAATACGCGTTTACCATCTTCAGTAAGAAAATATGATTTTTTGTCTTTATTTATCAGTGAACCAATTTTTTTAAGATGGAAATTTAGTTGCCCTGTTGTTTCTAGACCCAATTTTTCCATTAAATCTGTATAGGGAATATAACCCTCTTTTTCTAAAAGAAGTAAGATTTTTCTTCTAAACGGGTGAGATAATATAGCATATAAATCCATAATTCAGTTTTCCCTTATTTCTTTCAGTTTCAAATAAATTATATCATATCTTATTAATAGAGAAAAAAAAGTTTAAATTCAAAAATAGATTTCAGCAGTTATTCTTAACTATTCCACAGTATTCATGAAGGAGTTTTGTATGATTTCGATTTATTTAATAAAAATTGCTCCGTTCTTGCTATTTTTGATTGAGAGAACTGGTTAAGTGTTTCTTTCATTTGATTTTTAATTGTATTATCTATTTTTAAACTCTTAATTATCCCTGTTTTAATTGCTCTATCAATTATATCTTTTCCTTTTTTAGTTCGAGTGATTACTGTTGTAAATTTATCTGGGGAACCTAATCCTCCAAAAGAGATATCAGCATAAATATTAGTAAAATCTTTGCAAACTTCACAGGCGGGACGCATATAATCAGTTAATTCTTTAAAGTTTATATAAACCTCTTTTTGATCGGCTACATGGTTTTTTAACTCAATAATTAAATTCTCTTTAATATTTATTCTCTTAATATCCTTGAATTTAATTTTAAATTGCTTCTCGAATTGTTTCATTTTTGTTCTATCAAAGAAGAAATTCTCATAGCAAAATAGTCCAAGACAGATTTCTATGTTTTCGGATGGAATTATTCCTAGACTTTGCATACATCTAATTGTATAAATTTGGCAAGGAGTCCCAACAAGTGCTAATTTCTTAAATTTATAATGCCGTAATTTAGGTAATGAACTAATATATGTATGGAATTTCTGTATCGTGTCTAATTGTGCTGACATGTCCAATTTTGTACCTGAGGCATTTATTAAATCATTTCTAGTTTTAGCGATAATAGCTTCTCTAGAGAAAGCTGATTTTGTTTTTGCAACAATTGCTCCTTCAATAATTTTTTTTTCTATTAAGTAATTTATAATTGTGTTTACAACGCCTCCATCTGTTCCATATTTCAAAAATTCCTCATCAGTTGATTGACATGAATAAATATTATCTATATAACCTAGAGGCATTAATGAAAAGTCTGAAAAATTGAAAGTTTTATTAAGATCTTCATCTAAAATATGTGTTTGTGGACAGATCAAATAACAGATACCGCACTCTAAACACTTTTTCTTGTTTATATATTCTGGCGGTGAATTAGGGTTTTTAAAACCAATCACTTCGTTTTCAATTGAATTACAAAAACTCACACAGCCACCACATTGTTGACAAATGCCGAGTTCATGAACCTCTTTAATTAAATCTTGAAAATCTTTAATTTTCATTTTTAAAAATCATCACCATTCATTATTAATTTTAAAAATTTTTATGACTATTTTGATAAACTTTATGATCTCTATGATAAATATTGTTGTCAAAGTATATAAATGTGATCTATTTTCCGTTTTTTACTTTTAGATATTGTCAAAAATATATTAATAAAGTCTCAATAATAATTATGAAACCGATAGATCCATCGTATGAAACCAACCATATAAATATCAGATTCGTACATTAAGTCAAAAAAAGACAAAAAAATTAGTCAAATTAATAAAATTTCCCTTATCATATTTTTTAAATTGACTTAAAATCTTCATTTAAACGGAATAAGAGATAATAAAACATTTTTTGCATTTTTAAATTTTTAATTGTTTTAATTTCATTCATTTGCTTTATTATTAGGAGTTGGTGATGTTATAAATAGGTGAATAAAATGTCTGAGATACAGACCATAGTAAGAATAGGAGTTTATATTTGTAGATGAGGAGTTAATATTAGTGCTTCTATTGACTGTGATATCATCAGAGATTACGTTGAAGCTCTCCCAAACGTTATTGTAGCAAGAGTAAATGATTTTACTTGTAGCGATCCAGGACAAAATATTATAAAAAATGATATTTTAGATTTAGACTTAAATCGAGTTGTTGTTGCAGCTTGTACACCTAAAATTCATGAATCCACCTATCGAGTAGTTTTAACTCAAGCAGGATTGAGCCCTTATTACTTCCAAATGGTTAATCTGCGTGAACATTGCTCATTTACATACTCGGGAAATAAGAGAAAGACTACTGAAAAAGCGATAAGGTTAGTGCAAGCTGGGATAAATCGTGCTAGAGAATTAGAAATAATACCTTATAAAAAAGTGTCAGTAGAAAAATCAGTATTGATTATCGGTGCGGGCATTGCAGGGATGAATGCTGCATTAGATTTAGCAAATCAAGGAATTAACGTCTATTTAGTCGAAAAAGAAGCCACAATTGGCGGGAAAATGGCACAATTAGATCGAATTTATCCTACAGACGATTGTGCTATATGAGTTTTAGCACCTATAATGGTTAGCACTTCAAAACATCCAAATATAACATTATTTACTTATAGTGAAATCATTAAATTTAGTGGTATCCCTGGAAATTATAATGTTAAAATTCACAAAAAAGCACGGTATATTAATGAAAAAAAATGCACTGGTTGTGGATTATGTACAACTGAATGCCCAATAAAAGTTCCTAACGAATTTGATAGAGGTATTGGCGAACGAAGTGCAATTTTCATACCTTTTCCCCAAGCAGTACCTAAAGTTGCGTTAATTGACAAGAGTGTATGCATAGGATGTAAAAATTGTCAAAGAATTTGCCCTGCAGAAGCCATTGATTTTGAACAGACTTCAGAATATATAAATATAAAAGTTGGAGCGGTAATTATTGCAACGGGATGGGATGAATATCCAATTATGGAAAATAACGATTATAAATATGGTATTTATCCTGATGTTATTACTCAAATAGAATTAGAACGTATGTTGAGTCCAGTAGGACCAACTGGAGGTCATGTATATAGAATTTCTGATGGGAATATCCCAAAAACAGTTGCAATGATTCAATGCGTAGGTTCAAGATCCTTAAATGGAAATCCCTATTGCTCAGGAGTATGATGTAATGTTGCACTTAAAAACGCGCAATTGTTAAAACAAGAATATCCTGATATGGAAATTGTTATCTTTTATATAGATATGCGGACATGGGATAAAGGAAATGAAGAATATTATAGAAAAGCGAGAGAAGCAGGGATAATGATGATTCGGGGGAAGGTAGGAGATATTCGAGAAGATCCTAACCTTAAAAAAATAAAAGTTATAGCTTCTTCAACATTGACAAATGATTTCATTACCATGAATACCGATTTAGTTGTATTATCCACCGGTATGATTCCATCTAAAAAAACAACACAAATTGTTGAAACTTTAGGTATTGCTAAAGATATCAATGGGTTTTTAACTGAAGTTCATGGATGCCTAAAACCTCAAGAAACAACTAATTTGGGTATTTATATTTGCGGTTGTGCTGCTGGACCTAAAAATATCCCTTATTCCGTCTCAACAGCGTTAGCTGCGGCAAGTAAGGTATCTACTTTACTTTCTAAAGATAAAATAACTCAAGAGTTAATCATCGCTGAAATAAATGAAGATTTATGTATAGCTTGTCATAGATGTGAGAAACTCTGTAATTATAAGGCAATAAAAGTTAATGGAGAAAATATAGCTGAAGTAGACGATTTGAAATGTAAGGGCTGCGGAGTTTGTGTATCTTCATGCCCTGCTCGAGCAATTGATCTAAAATACTATAGAGATCAACAAATTATTGAAGAGATAAAAGGGATTTGTAGCACTGAACTTGAATATAAGGAAGAATTTATTGAATCTATTGAACTTGTTTGGAAAAAAATAGAAGAATTAACTCCTTATACTTCATAATCTGAAAAGGAATGATCCTCCTAAAAAAATGTTAGTTAAGAGGAGACTAACCCATTGTATGGGTTTTCAGACAAATATAAAAAAGTAATTGATATTAATTTTTTATCATCAGTAGCGATTAATTTGATTTTTGATCTTTAAGGAAATTAATTTATTATACCAATCTAATTTCTTATTCTTCCATTCAATAGTTCTGTCAGATGGAACAATAAGTTGCTCAATTATTCCTTTTGAAAGCATATTATTTATTACTTTCTCACCTTTATCTGTTCTAATTAAAATCATGGAATATCCTTCTGGAGCTCCAGACGCCCCAACACTAATATCTGTAAATCTTCCTGTGAATTCATCACATTCATGGCAATTAATTCTTACTGCAGGATTAAGAGTTTTTATATTGATTTCGAATTCTTTATTATCTTTAGTTTGGATAAAAAAATTCTTTTTTATCCAAGTTTTTTTAATATTAGTAGGATCAACATTAGTCTCTTTTCTTAGAATATCATATAATTCGCTATAGATAAAATTCTCAAAACAGAAAAGACCTATAATATATTTAATTACATGCGCGGGTTTTACAAGTAAATATTTCATTTTACTTACAGCCTTACATTGACAAGGAGTTCCAATAAATGCAATTCTTAGCTGATCGATATCAAATATTTCCTTTTTCATAAGAATCTCTTGTGGTATAGTATATAAATTTTTTAAAGGAAATATTTGAGGAGAAATTGAATAACGAGTACCTGCTGATTTAAAAAGATCTTCTTTATCAAATATGATTTTTGGAACAGGTTCAAAATTATCGTTAAATTCTGAAACAATAGCTGCATCAATTTTATGTTTTTCAAATAAATATGTTAGAATTGCTGAGACCACTCCTCCATCTTGTCCAATTTTTTCTAATGTTGAGATTGTTGTTTTAGCAGCAAGAATTTTAATAATATATCCAATATTATCTTCAATACAATAATTATCATTCAACTCTTTTAATAATACTTTAGTTTGGGGACAAATATAATAACAAACACCACATTTAGTACAATTCTCAACAGTTTTTTCTGATTTAAACTCCGGAATGTATCCTTTCATTTCAATAAC
>JBHLLP010000065.1:0-13730 GCA_048885525.1 Candidatus Hermodarchaeota archaeon
AATCTCAATATATCCTTATGATTAATTGGATTATAATGATATTTTATGAGCTATATGCTTTAGGGTATCTAAATCTCGAACAGATTTTTATAACAAATTTAGTATTATTGGTGATTTTTCGGGGAATATACGTTGCAACCTATTATTTCAATTACTATAAGGATCGAAATAAAGAGTTAGAAGAGGGCATAAAACTCTTTACTAAGAAAGAGATAATATATTTTAGTATTAAACAAATCTCTATTGTACTTTTTGGGATGCTATACTATCCCATAACGATCTTCATTTGCTTTTATTCGCTACTAGTGAGTTCTAACTTTGGAAAACAAATTGGAGATACCCTTCGCTTAAAACCAGTGATATTTTTGGTAAAACTTATTAACGTCTTTGCTCCACTAATCGGTATTTTTTGGTTTCTCTTAATTGAAGTAAATTATTATTCAATCGCAGCAATTGGAATTAGTTTACTAGCTTATTTCCATTATGGCTTGAAAAATTCTTCTCTAACACTTTCCAAATTAATAGAAAAGTATGATAGACGTTATTTAAATAAATTTCCGAAAATAGTTCAAATTGTATTGATGTTCCTCTTAATCGCTACACCCACAACAATATTATCTGTATCTGCTGCTTATACACTTCCAGAGAAATCTACTTATATGGTTGAAATGAGGGATGGTGTAAGACTAGCTACAGATCTTTATCTTGCTCCTGGTTCATTTGGTTCACCTAGACCAGTGATTTTGATTAGAACTCCCTATGGTAAAAATGGAATGGAAATTTATAGAACTTTTTACTCGACGCAAGATTACCACTTAGTTATGCAAGATTTAAGAGGAACTCACGATTCTGAGGGAGGTGACAAATTCTTAATATTCTCTAAATCATATCAAGATGGTGTTGACACTATTAATTGGATTTTAGATCAAAGCTGGTGTAATGGTAAAATAGCAAGTGCTGGAGCTTCTGCTCTTTGTATCAATCAATATTTTTATGCAGGAATGAACCCTGAAGGATTAGTAGCACAACAATTATGGTTTGGTACTCCAGAACTATTTGATCATGCGATATATCAGGGATCTTATCATAAATCCTTAGTGGAAACTTGGATTGAAGGTGTTGCTCCACAAAACTTTGAACATCATATGAATACAATTTTTAGTCTATTTCCTAAAAATGAAGTCTTGTATAACTCCACATCCTTATCAATACCTATTGGACCAACTTTTTCCAATGTCAGTGTCGCTGGAATTCATATTGGAGGCTTTTATGATCATTTTTTACAGGGTACCATTGATGGTTATATCGGATACGATGATTATGGTGCTTCTAGTGCACGTGGTAAACAAAGACTTATAATGGGACCTTGGACTCATGTTAACCTATTTGGTTCAACTCAACAAGGGGAATTAACATATCCTTCAAATTCGATTGGATTTGATTTAGCATTTAGCTGGGAACAAGAAGTTTTTGATTACGCGCTTTTGGGCAAACCTACAGATTGGGACGGAGCTAGAGTTGCCTATTATCTTATGGGTGATGTAGATACTCCTTCTGATGATTGGAATTATTGGAGATATGCCTATGATTGGCCACTTGACCATGTTGATGATAAGTGGTATTTCACTTCTTCGGGGAGTTTGATAAATGACTCTCTTCTACTGACCACCAATAAGAACTTCACATATCTATATGATCCTCGGGATCCAGTACCAAATAGGGGTGGTCAAAATGAACCTTTTGATATTGAAGGACCTTATGATCAAAGACCTGTTGAAAATAGAGCTGATGTATTAATTTTCGAAACTCCAGAGTTGACTGATGCTGTTGAAATCGTTGGACGAATTTGGGGCAATTTATTTGTTACATCAAACTGTACGGACACAGATTTCACAGTAAAATTAAGTGATGTATATCCAGACGGTCGTTCTATGTTAATAACAGACGGATCGCTAACTAGTCGATCAAGATATAACTATACAACAGATGTATTTATGACGGGAGATCAAAAAGATGTTTATGAATTATTAGTTGACTGCTGGTCTACTGCATATGTATTTGCTCCAGGACATAGAATACGTGTAGCGATATCAAGTTCGAATTATGCTCGCTTTGCAGCAAACCCAAATACAGGAGTGCCATTAGCAACTAATTATTTAAAATACAATATTGCTAACAATACACTTCTTACAGGACCGGATTATCCTTCATGTATAATTTTACCACGATTAGTTAATATGAGTGCAACGCATGTGTCTTATTAGTAAAATATATTATTTTTTTCTTTTTCTTAATAAAACTGGGAAATTTTATTTCTAATACAATTACCGAATAGAACTATAAAAAATGTAAAAATAAAAAAAAAAATGAAAAAAATTATTAATTTATTTCAAAAATTTGTATTTTTCAGCCTTATAAATTCTATAGAAGTCTTCAATTGTAGTTAATATTATTATAGCTATAATTAAACCAGCAACTCCTCTAAAAATAGCATAGAATTCCGGAGCAATTCCTATATTTATAAGAGTGTCTCCAGGTTCGTTAACAACTAATATTGGAAATATTTCTGGTCGCATCATCATTAAAATAACTACTGATATTGATGCGAATTTTATACCTATTGTAATTCCATGAATAATCTGATGAGTAAAGAATTGCCTATTTCCTATTAATCCTCTGCTTAAATCTAAGATCCCTTCAACCAAAATGAATAGACCTGCGAATTGTAGGTATAGTAGAAATTCGGCATCAATCAAACTTCTTACAGCGGGAATTGGTAGCACTATGAAAAAAATTCCTACAATTATTGCGATAACACCACCAATAATAACTCCAATTGGTTTAATATAGGGTTTTACCGGTCGTTTCTTTATTTCTGAAATTGGAATTCCTTGTTCCCGTGCGAATTCAAGTTGCTGTTTTTCTTTCTCTCGCAATTTCTTAGATTTAAAATCTTCAGGAAAATAACCCTCCATCGATAATGCTACAAAAATTATAGTGATTATCGCAAAGGTTGAAAGACATCCAATTTGTATTCCCTGAATTAAGTTTCCAAATAAATGCCAAAAATCAACATTTCCAAAAATAAAATCTACAATTTGCGAAATAATAGTAATACCAATAACAATAGCAAACACAATTCCTAGCACTTTGAGATAAGATGGCCACATTTCTTGGCTGATATAGACTTTTGGGGTTCCTCTTCGTTTATATTCCTTCGCAATGCTTTGTGGGCTCCCCATATGAGAAATTGCCATTTGAACAGTTTTTACTGTAGGTTGCCCTGTTTCAGATAATTCTTGTGCCTTACTCTTAATGTGTTCTTCAAGTTCAGCCAAAATCTCCTTATGTTCTTTTTTATCTTTTAACCATTCAGGTAATTTCGATTTTACATCTTTCAGATATTCTTTTATTAGATTATTCATTTCTTTTTCACTCATTTCTTAAACCTCTTTCTTTTAATTCTTTTTCTATATTATTTCCACATACATCACAAAACCGAAGTTCTAAATTTGAAAGTTCGATTTTGTTAGCACACATTGGACAAAATAAATATTTTTCAGATTTTAAGTTAATGTTTATATCAAATAAAGGTGCGATAGCTTCAGACAATTTACTATAAAAGCCAGCAAGATGGTTAAAAACTTTCTTCCCATATTCAGTAACTCTATAAAATTTCCTCCTTCTGCCTGACTCTTCTCTTTCTGATTTTATAATATTATCTTCTTCTAACTTTCTCAATATTGGATATAGTGTTCCTTCTTCTATAACTAACATTTCATTTGTTTGATCTGTTAAATCTTTCAAAATCTTATACCCATGTGAACCTTCTTTACCTGCTTGAATAATTATAGATAATATGCAAAGTGAACTTATACCTCTATTAATCTCAGTTTCTTGTTTTTCAACAAAATCTCTGAATTCTTGGGAAGCTATTAAAGCCTTCGAATCCAATTCTCTTACACGTTTTATCATATTTTCAACTCCATATTAATTTTAATTTTATTTAGAATTACTTGTATTTTGTCTATATAAAGAACTTTCAGGCTGAATTGATATTTCCTGTTGTTTAAAAGTACTACCTTCCTTTTTTTTTCTCCATTCGAGGGTTCTCAATGTAAGGATACCAATAAGAAACATCAGAAGAACAAATAGATTTTTTGATTGATAAATAAAATTATATGATACAATGATCGAGCTATGAGTAAACATCGCACTTAGCAGATTTTTATTTGATAAATTATAGAAAGAATCAATGATAAAAGAATGACTCAACATTAGCAAATATGAGTAAAGAGAGACTTCGAGTCCATTCGCAATATTAATTGGTTGATGCCATAACCACCAATAAGTTCCTAAAAATAAACTACCTATCTCTCTCCCAAATATTCTTTGTAATTTACCTAATCCATATCCCCGCCAACATGGTTCTTCAAAAAGGGGACTTGAAAGTAAACTAGCAAAAAACAACAATGGAATTAGTCCTATTAAACCATAACTATATAATTCTAAAGCTCCTGTTTTTAGAATATTTAGTTGGGTTTCATTACCAATAAAAAAATTAACTATATTACCTGAAATAGTTAATAATGGTATTGTTAATGCTGCTGGAAATAACCAAATTGTCTTTTCTCCTTTTATTCGAATACTATCAAATATTTCTTTTGCTCCTAATGCACCCCTTAATATTTTATTTAGAATAAATAGTGTAATCAACGGTCCAAGTGCTCCAATAGTCTGTCCTACAATGATAGGAATTTTAAATTGAATAATGTTTAATTGATCTAATGCCATAGGAATCCATATTAACCAACTAAAAATAATTGCTATTAAAAAGAAAATCAAAGCCTGATATCTTTCAATAAATGTTTTCATGGTTACAACCTTCAATTCTTTATTTTTCAAGATTTATTAAAATATATTATTCTACGAATACTATATTACATATAGTATTTAAACTTTACTATTCACTTCAAGGTAAAACTTTTTAAAACTTCAAATTTTCACCAATTTTTACTAATTAAAACTATATGTTTTAGAAATAGAATTTAAGTATATATATGCTTCAAAAAAAATCACCAGTTATCATTGGAGCTGTTCAGGTTACTCAACAAAAAGATGTGGATAAACCTCTTGATCCGCTTAATTTAGTTGCTAAAGCATGCAAAAATGCCTTTAATATATCTGGAGCAGATAATTTGCGAGATATAATTGATACCATATATATGTCAACTATTTCAAGTTGGATTTATGAGGATACTTCAAAAATCCTTAGTAATCTTCTTGGAATAAAACCAACTCAGACTTATACCGCTCCAATTAGTGGTAATACACCTCAATTATTAGTTAATAAAGCTGCTAAAGCTATTTCTTTAGGTGAAAGTAAAGCTATACTGATTGCTGGAGGAGAGGCTTCTTATTCCAGATATTGTGCTAATAAAGGTAAAATTATCTTAGATTGGCCAAAACCACCATCAGGAGCAGTTAATAAAGCTCGAAAAGCAATTATTTTTTATTTAAGCGAGTTTGAAAAAAGTTATAAACTTACTAATCCTACGTATGTCTATGCTTTAATTGAAACTGCATTAAGAGCTGCTTCTGGCAGAAGTTTGAAAGAGCACTTAGATTATATAGGTAAGAGATATGAACGTTTCTCTAGTATTGCTTCCGAAAATCCTTATGCTTGGATACGAAATAAGTTAAATGCCGAAGAAATTATTACACCTAGCTATAATAATCGTATAGTTTGTCACCCATACACAAAACACATGGTTGCAAACCTTTATGTAGATCAAGCAGCGGTATTACTCATAACAAATGAAAATATTGCCCAAAAACTTGGTATTGACCGAAAATTATGGGTTTATCCAATGGGAGGTGCTGATTTACATAATATTTTTTATATAACTCAACGTCCTCAGCTTTATGATTCACCCGCAATTAGAGAAGCTTCACAACTCGCATTAAAGCAAGCAGGTCTAAAATTAGAAGATATTGATGTTTTTGATCTATATAGTTGTTTTCCTTGTATGGTTGAAATTGCCAGGAAAGAAATAGGAATTCCCAAGGATGATCCACGAGATTTAACAATAACTGGAGGACTTTCATTTTTTGGAGGACCTTTTAGTAGTTACTCAATGCATTCAATTGTAACAGCAGTTAATCTTATTCAAAAAAACCCATCAATGAAGATAATGATCCTAGCAAATGGAGGATATAATACATCAGAATCAGTTGGGATATATGGAAATACCCCTCCAGTTACAGATTGGAAAGATAAAAAATATGATGAAATACAACAAAAAATCAATGCTAAAACTCTACCAGAACCAGTCAAAAAAGCAAATGGAGATCTTACAATTGAAGCTTATACGATTATTTATGATAGAAAGGGTTCACCAGAACTAGGTATAATAATAGGTCAGTTAGAGAGTGGGGAACGTACTTTTGCCTTTATCTCATCAGATTCAAAAACTCTTTTAAACCTAGAAAAAGAAGAACTTGTAGGAAAAACCTTTTTAGTTAAATATAACAAGGAAACAAAACAAAATGATTTAATTACTGAGTAGTAGTTTTTATTAATTTGTTACTATTATAAAACACTTATTTTAGAATTTCTTTATAAATTAATATATTTTTTCCTAATTCACACATCTTTAATAATAATACAATCAAAATTATTAAAATAAACAAGATCAAAATAATTAAATAGCAGTAATTTAATTTTATATTTAAGGAGACGGGTTAAGAATAAATTGATTTCAGTTTCCGTGAAGAATAAATTTTTTATTTATGAAATGTTAATAATTTAATAATAAGGGTATTATAATATGGGCCAAAAAAGTTCATACAAGGAATTAATTGATCCAATTATCATAAAAATGAAAAAAAATAGTAAACTCATATATGATACTCTCACAAAACCTAAAATTGTCAAGATTTCAATTTATGTTAGTCTAATAACATTTTTACCAGGATTAATTTTAGGATTAATCATTGCAATAAATTTTGGGCCTCTTGAGTATAGTCTTTGGTATAATTGGATAAGTGATTTAGGATCTCTCATATATACCCCTGCTCCCTTCATTTTAGACATAACATGTATATTAAGTGCAATCTTTATTATCCCTTTAATCTTGAACTTAAGTCGATTATACAGTTCACATCAAAATATCAAATTAGATAATTCAAAAAAGGAGCATTATACCATCTTATTTAGAAGAATATTTGGCTATATAGGAGTGGTTTGTCTTTTTGTTGGTGTTATTGGCATGTTTTTTGTTGGAGTATTTAGTTTAGATCGATCTCCGTTTGATTTACATTATTATTTCTCTACATCCGCATTTGGAGGATTCGCATTCGGGGCTTTTTTTACAGGTTTAGCAATAGTATTAAGGAAAAGAATATTCCCTAAAGTTGTTGGTTATTTTATGATATTTGGTCCATCTACGGCCTCTATAATATTTTTAATAGCCCCAGCACCACTAACAAGACAGTTTCTTGAGTGGATACTCATGTTTAGCTCACTCTCGTGGTATTACGTTGTCGTTTTTATTACTTTACAAAAGTTAAATTCGCTTCTCTTTTTCAATCCTAATTTTAAATGGTAGTCCATTTACTGATTGAAAAATGGACTCCCTTATTTTTAATAAACACCCAGAATTTAAAATAATTAAAACTATAATTATTAATCTTTTAATTTAAATATTAGAGGATTTAAAATGAGCTATTCTGAGCATGAAATGGTAAATAATTATTTAATTCAGGTACATAAAAAATTTCCTGAATGGTTAAAACTAAAAAAAGAAGAAGCTGATAAAATTTTAAACGATTTAGAAAATCAAATTCTAGATGAAGCAAGAAATATCGCTAATGGGAGAGATCCATCTGATATTGATATACAACAAGCTTTAATACAAATTGGTACTCCAGAAAGTATTGCTAAGTTATATAAGCGTCGAGGTACACCAAAACTATATATAACAGAAGAGTTATTCGATTTTTATATTAGATCGATGCTTTTATTCTTCTTAATTGTTATTGGTATCAACCTTATTGTCTCAATTTTTAAGTTTATTTTTCAACCGTTAAAATGGGCATTAACTCTAGGAGAAATGTTTTCAGGGATGTGGATTGGATGCTTGATTACAGCTCTTGTAATAACCGTAATATTTGTGTATTTTTCTATGGAAGGGTTTTTACCTGAGGATTTTGGTGTCATTCCCTCACGATTGGCTTTATTATTCCCTTTTCATATATCTGAAAAAGGAATACAAGAAACTCGAGAGTATACAAAAGCTAAATTAGAAGAAGCAAAACAAAAAACAAAGGAAATTATTACACAAGCACGATATCGTACAAGAGAAAAATTAGCTGAAATTAAAGCAGTTACTCAAGAAAAATTAGCAGTTGCACAATTACATAGAGAACAAAAGTTATTAGAAGCGAAAATGCGTAGAGAAGAAAAATTAGAAAGAGCTAAGCAACGTATAGAGGAAAGAAAAGAAGTAGCTAAAATGAAAAGAGAATTGAAAAAAAAGCAGGTAGTTTCAATAGGAGAATTAATTTTTGGTACTATCGCAGGATTAATCTTCGGATTATTTATAATAATACAACCTTTTGCTGAAATTCCAGGACTCTTTGATCCAAAATTTCTAGCTTGGTTGAAAATCTTTGGATTGTTAATATTATTTAGTGGTTTAATCAACTTTATTCGATTAATTATTGGAGTTAGAAATCATACGGGGCAACAAGTGATGTTGGTACTAGAAGCTCTCTATTCATTAGTTTATATTCCAATCTTTTTAATTCTCTTAAATAATCCTGAGATCTTTCCAATTTCTTTATTTTCAGGGGGAACAATCACTGTAATTCCACATGATACCAATAATATAACTTACATTATTTATTTCTGGGTAATAATTGGAGGAATACTTATTGGGACTCTCGGTAGTATTATAGGGAATTTCTATAAAGTAAGTAAACTTCAAAAATTAAAAACAGATTTCTACTAAAAACTTTAAATATTAAGCATAAACCTTATTTTTTTTTCTATTTTTTAAAATCCTGTGTTTAAAAGATTTAACTAAACATAATTAATAATTATAATAAATATGGATTTATCTAAGAATTTAAACCTTAAACTTAAAGAGCTTAAATCGTTTTTAGATGGAAAAAAGGTTATTGTAGCTTTTTCTGGAGGCGTAGACAGCTCTCTTCTAGCGTATCTATCCAAAAAGTATGCCAAAGATACGTTACTAATAACTGAACGTTCAATTCTTTATCCTGAGGAAGAAGTTAAAGAAGCATCTAAATTTGCTAATAAACATGGCATAGAACATAAAATTATTAAACGCGATCCTTTAAAAAACAAGGAATTCCAATGTAATCCCTCAAATAGATGCTATATCTGTAAAATGGGGTTATATAATGATATAATTGAAATTAAAAATTCAAAAAATTTTGATCTTATATTAGATGGTTCGAATATTGATGATCTTTCTGATTATAGACCTGGAATGCAAGCTCTGAAAGAATTACAAATATCTACTCCATATATAGATTTTAATATTGATAAAACTGAGATAAGACAAATTTGCAAATACTATAATTTAGATATTCAAGCTAAACCATCAATGGCATGCTTTTCTTCTCGGATACCTTATGGACAAATTATCAATGAAGAAAAACTATTTATGATTAGAGAAGCAGAACGATTCTTAAAAAATACTTTCAACCTAAAACAATTGAGGGTTCGATTACATGAAAATAATTTAGGACGAATTGAATTTTTGGAAAGCGATCTCCCAAAAGTATTAACTGAAGAAAATATGAAGATCATCAGAAATGCCCTAAAAAAAATTGGATTTATTTATGTTACAGTAGATCTAGCAGGATTTCGCTCAGGTTCTATGAATGAGGTTCTCAATTTAGATTAATCTTTAGCTGCATTTTTAACTTTTTATATATTTTATTACTCTATTTCGTTTCATTATCGCATTAGCTGCGGCAATTTCTAATTTTTTTTCCATCTCTTCTTTGGATTCTGGTACTTCTTCTCCTATTTCTTGTTTTATTTTAGTGTAAGCCGATTCCCGAAATCTAGGTAAAACATTTTCTTGTTCATCTTTAGCAAAGACTATTTTAATTTGATTAGAATCATCAACATATCCAATTTCAGAACACTTTATATCATTTTCTCGCAAATCTAAAATTATTTTATTTGATACATCTTCAGTACAATAAATTAATAAAGAGTCTAAAGAAACTCCTAAATAATCAACATTTACTTTTTCGAGTAATTCAAGAACAATCGGATTTACCAGTTTTCTTACCTCTTGTTCAAAAATAGTTGCACCACATTTAGCTTCATAATTAATCTCATAGAGATCTCCTCTAAGTCCTCCATTCGTCACATCACACATTGCATGGATATCATTTACGTACTTAGAATTTAAAATAACTTTGCAAGCTTCAAGGAATTTAATATTCATTGTTTCTTTAACAACATAGTGGTTTCCTGAATATATCGCAGTTGTTGTTATAGTGCCTCCACCAGCACCCTCTGTCATTAAGATTTTATCCCCAACATTAATATTCCCCCTTGCTAAAATTCGATTACAAACACCAATTGCACTAACACCACCAACTAAACGGTTTCCAATAACCATATCCCCCCCTATACGAAGAGTTGAACCCGCAGTAATTGGGACTTTCGCTAATTCTGATATTGCAGAAATTCCTGCCATAAAATCAAATAACTTTCCTACATCTGCATCATCACCTAAATGTGCATCAATCATAATCGAAATAGGCTTTGCTCCTTTAACATATAGATCTCTGAGGCAAGCTCGGGTTACATGAAATCCACATATGAATGGAAAATCGCTTAGTCGAGAATGGATCCCCTCCATTTTCGATACAATAATCAATTCATTCTCATCAAGTTGAATTTCTTGTAGATCTTGTAATCGTACCGCTCCTGCATCATCTAAAGAGGTAGGTGCCAAATAGGCTTTATACTCAGTTTCTGATAATTCTGCTATTAGTTTATGGACAAAGAAATCTCCACTTCCTCTACATCCAACACCTTGCTGACCTACCGACACATTAGCCCTATTTAGATCTAAAATCTCTTTAATGAAAGGATGAGTTACTTTATTTATATCACTTTTATGACATTCTTCTAAAATTGCTTTAGCATACTTTCTAGCTAAATTATCATCTATTTCTTTAAAATCATGATATTCATGAACCAATCTTTCAAGAATTTGTTGATCAGAATATCCCTTTCGTATTAAATTCCTAGTTAATCCTTCTAAATCGCTCAAATTGCTCAAATCCTTCTAAATCATAAAAAGCTATGAATAAAAGTATATAATACATTTAAATTATTTTGAAAATTCTTATTTATAGTTTAGACTACTCTAGATAGAAAAGATAAACATGACTTCTTTAAGAATAACAACTCCCTGTCGCATTCATCTTTCTTTAATAGACGAGAATGGATACACTGGTAGAGTGGATGGTGGTATTGGACTTATGTTAGACCGTCCGAACGTTGTATTCGAAGCCTCCAACAGTGCTAAAGAATTTAAAATTGAAGCTCATAGATATTATCGAGAATCAATCGAGGTCATCAATGAAATAGCTTCAAAGGTTTTCAAAAGGCATAATATAAGTAATAAAAATTTTCACTTCAATCTTAAAAGATATTTCCCCTCACATGTGGGATTGGGCTCGAAAACTCAATTATCTTTAGCTATAGCTACAGCAATAACAAAATTGAAGAATATTAATCATTTAACTCACAAAGATTTAACTAAATTAGTAGAAAGAGGAGGCACTTCTGGAATCGGGTGGAGAGGTTTTGAAACAGGAGGTTTTATTTTAGATGGTGGACATGATTTTGGGAAAGGGAAAGAAAAGGAAACCTTTTTACCATCATCCGCTTCAACTTCAGCTAATCCTGCATTGACAATTTTTAGATATAATATTCCTGAAAATTGGAGATTCGTATTGGTTATTCCTAATGTGAAGAAAGGAGCATATGGAGATGAAGAAGTTAGTGTTTTTCAAAATTATGCCCCAATCCCTAGAAATGAAGTAAATGAAGTATCTCACCAAATAATAATGAAGATTATTCCAGGAATTATAAAAAATGAATTAAAATGCTTTGGAGAAGGATTAAAAAGAATTCAGGGTATTGGTTTTAAAAAAATAGAAATCGAGTTACAACACGAAGTAGTTAAAGATCTTTTAAAATTTTTTGATCAATATGGATTGAAGGCATATGGTATGTCATCTTTTGGGCCCAGTGTTATTGGAATTGTAGAATCTGACTCAGAAGCAGAAATTTTATTGAGAGAAGTCCAAAAGAATCAAAAAAATGGTGGAGGACATATCTATATATGTAAACCAAATAATAAAGGAGCTAAAATAGAATATATAGATTGATAATAAATGCCTAAGTCTAACGAAAAAATCTACTTTTCACCTGATATAAGTGAAAGAGAAAGAGCTTGTTTTGAGACTGGTATCAAATTAGGAGCTCTTTATCATATACTCTGTGGTATTCCAATAACTTCAGACGAGAAAATTATTAATTCTATTGAAAAAGGTATTGAAGCAGCAATTTCTTGCCAACCTTATGTAAAATCAATAAGAATTATATTAGATAAAGACAAGATTACCAAGAATAAATCTACAGAATTCGATTATGATGAAATATCCGGGAAAATTATTCGTGCTGAATTAACTTTAAAATATGAAGCTGTTGAAGTTATCGCAAAAATTGACTGGATTGAAGATTTACAATATCCTCTAATGTATATTGAAAAAATTCAATAGATAAGACTTCCTTAAACTAGAAAAAATAATTTTATTGATAAACATATTCAAATATGATCTTAAGAGGATAAAATAATGAAGACAAAAAATATAAGTATCAATATTAAAAAAGGTGAGAAAATCCCTTATAAAGAGACATATATAACATTTTATAAACATAAAAATAAAATAAAAATTGATCAAAAATTTATTGAACAAACAAAAAACCAATCAATTACCTTAAACTTAGAAGAATCTGAAAGGTTAATAAATTTACTCACTTTTTTTGTATTTAATGGGAAATTTAAGCCATATAAAGGAAAAATGCTGAAGTTTAAAAAATGTTAATCCAATAAACAACTAATATATTTATCAATTAGGTAAATTGTTTTGAGTGCTTTTTTATTTTTTCCAAATCTTTCAATATTCTCTTTATAATCCTCAATTTTTTTATGAATCTTAGAAAACTGTTGCTGATTTTGATTTTCTTTAGCAATTTTTAAACGAGTTGTCAATATTATTGCTTCTAGCGCTAAATTCTCTGCCCTATTAAATAATTTATGAGTCTCTCGAAGTTTCTCATTAAATATAACGTCTAATTTAAATACTGGTACCATAATTTCTCCTAAATCATTCTTTTTAGTTTTTTGAAATTCATGGGAAACTTCCCCTATTAATATTCCCCATGATTTTTTTATATACGGTACATCCATGGCACGAGATTCTATATATTTAAAATCATAATATTTTGAGGGAATCTCCGTCAAACCAATAGTAGATTCTGGTTCTTTTAAGGCAGCTAGAGCATACAAATATATATCATCGACGAAATTAATCGCAATTGTATTATATTCCTTCAAATTTTTATAAGTTATAGTGCTGTAGAAAGGAGATATTTGTAT
>JBHLLP010000066.1:0-13414 GCA_048885525.1 Candidatus Hermodarchaeota archaeon
TCGAATTGGGAGCTGAAGTAATAGGGATCGATAATCTTTTTAGTGGAAGATTAGATAATTTGGAAGACGCCTTAAAGAATAAAAATTTTGATTTTCAAAAAGGAGATATAAGAGATCTAAACTTTCTTTTAGATCTCTTTGAAGATATTGATATTATATTTCATGAGGCTTCCTTTGTTAGTGTTCCACAATCTGTAAAAATGCCTTACTCTTGTAATGACTTTAATGTAAATGGGATTCTAAATATATTAAACGCAGCTAGAAAAAAGGATGTTGAAAAGATTATATTTGCTTCGAGTGCTTCTGTGTATGGTGACACACCCACCTTACCTAAAACAGAAGATATGCCAAGATTACCATTATCTCCTTATGGCGTATCAAAGTTGGCTTGCGAAGCTTATATCCAATCTTATCATCATGTTTATGGATTAGATGCATCTTGTTTAAGATATTTTAATATATATGGTCCGAGGCAAAGAGATTCTCCTTATAGTGGCGTTATTGCGATATGGTTAGGTAGAATTATTAGAAATGAAGATTTAATTATATTTGGAGATGGTAAGAATATAAGAGATTTTACTTATGTTAAAGATGTTGTTCAAGCAAATTTATTAGCTGCTCAAAATGATATTGGTGGTGAAATCTTAAATATTGCTTGTGGATCTCCAATCACATTGACAGATCTTGCTAAATTAATGTTAAAATTAGCTAATAAAGAAAATCTTAAAATTAAATATGCTGATCCTCGACCAGGGGATATATTACATAGTTATGGAGATGTCTCAAAAGCGAAACAAATAATAGGTTTTGAAGCAAAATTCAATCAAGAAGAGGGTCTTCGCGATTATTTTTTATGGTATCGTAAAAATTATGGTGTAGATTTGCAAGTAAATTGAAAATCTTGGCAGTTTTTGAAAAATATTGCTATTTTCTTTTAGTAAGATTTAAAATTTGAAGAATATCCCATTTGAGAATAAAATTTTAATTAATACAATTTTTAACTAATTTAAAAATAGTTTTTCAGATCTTAATGATAAAAAATAAGAATGTAGTAATTACTGGGGGAGCAGGTTTTATAGGTTCTCATCTTTTTGAAAGATTAATTGAGAGTGACAATTTTGCAATAATCATAGATAATTATAGCAGTCCGTATTCTGAAAATGAAAAGATCATTTCAGATATAACAAAAAATTATGAAATTGATAAAGAATATGATCTTCTAAAAATGGATTTAGTGGAGGATTCAACTTTTACAAAGATCGATTACGATATTGATATTATTTTCCATTTAGCAGCCATACCGGGAGTTCGTTATTCTATTAAGAATGCGGTAAAAGTTACAGATAATAATATTATCAGCACAGTGAATATCTTTAAAAATGCTTTAAATAGGAACGTGAAAAAAGTAGTTTTTGCTTCATCATCCTCTATATATGGAAATCCACTTTATACTCCTGTGGATGAAAATCATCCAAAAAATCCAATATCTCCATATGCGGTTTCGAAATTATGTTGTGAACTTTATGCAGATTATTATTATAGAGAATTTGATTTACCTGTAACCTCACTTAGGTTTTATACCGTATATGGACCAAGAGGAAGATCTGATATGGCAATTAGAATATTTATAGATAATATACTGCACAACAGACCAATAAAGGTATTTGGTAATGGAGAACAGATTAGAGATTTTACATATATTTCAGATATTGTTGATGGTTTAATTTTAGCAGCAGAAATTGATCAATCTTCTGGTGAAGTTTTCAATTTAGGATGCTCAAATCCAGTAAGTATAAATCAATTAGTTGATAAAATGTATAAGATTGCAAAGAAACCTAAAAATGTTCAATACTATGACAGGCAGAAAGGAGATGTAGAAATCACACATTCTAATATAGATAAGGCTAAGAAAGTGCTAAATTTTGAACCCAAAGTTAATATAGATGATGGATTACCAAAAGCATACGAATGGCAACTTAATATTTCGGAATAAATATAAAAATTATGAAAATTTTGAGATATGAGCGACATTAAAATTAAAATTTACAAAATTCTTTTCTATTTAAGAGATAACATTCATCTAATTTTTTTTCTCTCATCAATTTTATCTCTTGTAATTGTTTTTTTAAATTTAATGGGATTTTCATCAGTCTTATTTCAACCCTTCACTTTACTAAGTACAATTTTTATATATTTATTTTTACCTACATATCCTATTTTTTACACAATATTTAAAGAGAAGGGTTTTACTATTGCAGAGAAACTTAGTTTAACAATCGTTATTAATTTCGTTTTTTATATTCTTATAGGCTATATTGGTTATTTTCTAGGGATTCCTCTCACAGGCTTTTTCTTCTTTTTTTCATTAATATTATGCTATTTTTCTGTTATATCTTATATAGCATATCGCGAACTCAAATCAGGAACATATAATTTTTTTAAATCCAAAAAAACTTTTGATGAAAAAAAGAATCAATATAGGAGTTTTTCACTAATTAAAAAGATTAAAAATTCGATTCCTTTAAATGTACTTTTGTTGATTATTTTTATTTTTTTGATTTGTATTTTAAATATTGTAAGAGTAAGTTATTTTGCAGGTACAGATCCATGGAAACATATTTTTAATAGCAGACTAATTACCGAATATCATTATCTACCTCTCGGAAATTACAAGGGAGGGATGGGGTTAAACATTCTTGAAGCTCTAATTACTTTTTTTTCTGGTTTAGATCATATCATTATTCCGCGATATTTCATATTTTACACTTTTTTCTTATCAAGTTTAATATTTTATAATATATCTATGAGGATTTTTAAGAATCTAAATTTAGCTCTATTTAGTGTTTTTCTCTTAGAATTCTCGTCATTAGGATTTTCAATAATGATGATCCAGTATTGGCCTTCTGGTTTAACCTTAATCATGTGTTTAATGGCGTTTTTCCTTTTATATTTAAGAATGCAGAAATTCATTCAATTAAAGCGTCCAGAGAAGAAAGCTATTTTCGAAGATATTTATTTTATTTACTCTTTAGTAGCATTGATTTTCATAAGTGCTTTCCTTACACACGTGATAACTGCAGCAATTTTTTTATTTTCATTTATATGGTTATACTTTGTTTATTTCTTAAAAGATTATAAAAGAGGAATTGACCTCTTATTTGTTTTTGGCTTATTTGGAATCTTATTAATCTTGAATTATTTAGGCATAGGGCGGGATTATGCTAATTTATTTATTCCAATTAACATTTCTTGGTATTTTATAGTAGCAATTGGAATTGCAGGAATCGTATCAGGAGCAATCATTTTCTGGAAAATACAAAAATCAATTAATTTTACCAAGGGAAGATATAAATCAACAATAATAGGGAAGACAAATAAAATTTATAAGAAAATAGAGGATAAAATAATAATTCCTCTTATTTTTAGTATAGTAATTTTATTAACAATTATTATATTAATAATAAATATTTTATTGTTTAATCTCGAAACTATCAATATAATAAACATCACTGAAATCATACTTTTTAGTTTTTTTGCATTCTGGGGATTAATTATTTTTCAAAAAAAGCCAAAAGGTAAAGTCTTATTTATTTGGGGTGCATTTTTTGTAGTATTATTAGGAGTAGGGTTTATCCTTAACATATTTTTAATTAATATAATGGTCTGGGAAAGAATTTTATTTCTTATCGCCCCTTTAATTGTGTTTGGTTTTATTTCATATATTCATAAACTTATAAAGGTAAATTCAATTCAGAGTGTACGTATTAAATTATTCATTTTATTAACAATTGCATTTTCATTATTTATTACTTATTTTAATGAATTTGTAAGTATTGAGATTTTTAATACGAAAAATAGAGAAGTAAGCACTCTCCAATGGTATTCAAATAATACTCATAATCAAAATGTAGTATTTTCTGAATTTGGATGGGGATATGTAATTAATTACTATGATTATCCTTTTAACGATAAAGATGGAGCTCTTCTATACAATGAGAATATCTATATCATACCCACTGAAATAGATTTATTTCCACCGGCTAATCATATTAACGAAAGTGGGATAAATCTATTAAAAGACCTTAAAAATAAATATAAAACTGACGTATATATCATCTTCGAGAATGATTATATAATAGATAGAGGTTTTGAATTATTTGGACGTTTAACACAAGAGGAAACAGAACAATATTATAATCTCGATTATTTAAATAAAATTTGCTCATCGAAAGTCGAAGATGGCACAGAAATACCTCTATATTGGGTTATTTAAATATTTCATAATCTCCTAGAAATTTAAGGTCTTTTTTGCCATTTAAAATCCTATGTTTTTCTCCTTCAATTTTTACTAGTTGTGGAAGTTTACCCGTTTGACCCACTTTATTTTCTCTGGATATGAATGTGCCGATGATACCATCAAGATCATCTGCTGCATCTAATCCTTGTTTTATAGATTTTTCAATATCTTCTCCCTTAACTAAATTACATATTTTTGTAGCTGCAGCATCTGCTAATGCAGCATTTTTTGCAAAGATAGTTACAGCATCAGCTTGCCCTAAACTAATAGCATGGCCTACTGTCGCAGAACTTGTTCCGATACCCAGAGGGCAATCTTTCTTTTTTACTAAAAAACCTAAGTTGAGGTTCAATTCATTTTCTCCAGCATAAAGAGCAATTGTTATTGGTTCTTGAGAATCGAGTGCAATTTCTCCTCCGTTTTCAACCATAGCAATTTTGGGATAAACAAATCCAGATTCTTCACTATTGTCTTTAGTCTTCATAGCTTCAAGCATCAAATCTGCCAATGCTCCAGCGACAGCAGCCATAGGTCCAACATCACAAACTTCTGCTGTTTCAGCCATAATATTAACAATTTTGAAGTTAGTTATTACCTTTACGGGACTAAAAGAATTTAAAAAATCTCTATTCTTTGCCACAAATTTTTCTAAATTATTTCGATGGAAATAAAAACTCTTTTTTGCTTGTAAAATTGCTTTCCTTGAATCAGATATAATTGTAACATCAGATTCTTTTTCCAAAAAACGTGTTTTGTAAGTTTTCAAATCTAATTAAAGGTTAAAATCATTTGTGTTTTAGTATTATAATGAGTCTAAGAACTAAACAAATATAAATAAATAGTTTTTCATTATTTATGTAAATACACAATTTCTCAATTATGAGTCAAAATAAATACGAAAATATTATCTCTCAATTAAAATCTGATTTAAATGCTGAGTGTGCTATAGCAAATAAATATGGAATTATATTAGGATCATTAATAAAGGAATTTACGAAAGGAAAAGTTATACCTCAAGGGATTTTATCTTTGATTTCCAATTCTAAGGACATAGCGAATGAACTTAATTTAAAAAAAATAACATCCTTTGCGTTGGAATCAGAAAAATATAATTATTTATTCTCATTTAGTGAAGAATTAATACTTATCTCAAAATTAGATTTAAATGTAAATTTAGCAAAGTTTATGCCAAATATTAGTGCTTTTTTAAAGAAATTAAATCTGAGTATAAATGAAGAAGACATAAAGAATTTTTCTGTCTTCGATTTTTCAAAAGAAATCACAAAGATTGAAGATACTCTAGAACGAGATAAAATTAGAAAAAATAAATATTCAATTATTAAGGATTTAGTTAAACACATTTCAAATTAAGTTTTAAGATTTAAAATTTTGTTTATCATGGTGAACGATTATTTTAAGACAAGTATTTGTTTATAGAAGCAATGAACTTTTATATTATAGACATTTTGGGAAAGCTTTAAAACAGGAAGTATTAGATCTTCTAATAGAAGATATCATTAATGAAGCACTGATTAGGACTGAATCTAATATAGATTTTCATGATTATTACAAATATAGAGTATCTTTCATTACAGATAAGGCAAATAATCTCATCTTTTTATTTGTGACAAGTTTATCTGATAAATTTGAGAATATAAAAAAAGAATTGGAAAAATGTAGATCTGAATTCTTAAGTTTATTTGAAGATATTTTACAACATCGGTTTGATACTAAAACTTTCGAGGTCTTTGATCCTACTATCGATTCTATCCATCGGAATTTACGCCCTAAAATATCTCTAGTTGGATTTTCTGGAGTTGGAAAAACAACAATTACTAAATTAATCAAAGCTGATGAAATTCCAATGCAACATATACCAACAATTACAGGAGATATTGCAACTATAAGAATTGGTAAGCTTCACTTTCATTTGTGGGATTTCGCTGGACAAGAACAATTTAGTTATTTATGGAACAATTTTATAAAAGGTAGTGATGCGGTACTTTTAATCACTGATTCTTCATTAGAAAATATTGAAAAAAGCAAGTATTTCCTAGATTTAATAAGAGAGCAAGCTCCGAAGGCTCAAGCTGCGGTAATAGGAAATAAGCAGGACTTAAAAGACGCGCTAAACCCTGTTCAAATTGAAAAGATTTTGGGTTTAAAAACTTACTCTATGATAGCGTTGGACCCAAATAACCGTGATAAAATGATTCAAATAATTGCTGATATTTTAGAAATGAGTGCAGAAGTTTCTCCTCTATTGAAGCCCCTTCTTGAGAGAGATAAATTAACAGAGGAAGCAGTCAGAGCTCTTAAGGATGCTGATTTTAATAAAGCAGCCTTTCTATTTGATAAAATTAGTGATTTATGCATAGAATTAGGAGATGATTCCTTAGGGCGAGAATTTTTTGATAAAGCACAAAAAATTAAAGATATGCTTAAGGAAGTAGGGGCACCTCCACGTACTCCCGCGACACCTATAGAACCCAAAGAAATGACGCCTCAAGTAAATCTTGAAAAACCTGAAGAACTTAAAGAACACGTTTCTGTTCCAGAACCAAGAATTTCAGATCAAACAATACAATCTAGCATACCACCTCAAGAAAAACCATCAATTATTACCCAAAAATTACACACTATACAAAAACCGATTGAAGCACCTAAAGTTGAAAAACCTTCAGAAATTTTAACTTCAGAGAGAAAAGAAGAAATCTCTGAACTAGAGGCTCAAAGTTTTAAACAAGTTGAACCCTCAATAAAACCAGAAATTAAGCAAGAAACTGTTGGTTTAAAGTTGAACCCAGAAGATTTTATGGTAAAAGCTACACCAAAATCTGTAAGTTTTGTCCCTAAAGATGCGAAAGATAAATTGAAAATATCACCGTATAGTCAAGTAAAAAATGTGGAAGAATCTAAAGCCTCTGTAGCTGTATCACCATTCAAAATATTAGATAAAAAAACACCTTCAATTCCTCCTTCACCAAAATTACCTGAAATTCCAAGAGGGCCGCTTGAATCTAAAGAAATAAAAGCTACTCCACAAATTAGTGAAGTAACAAAAGTATCTACACCAATAAAAAGTGAAATTCCAAAAAAACCTGCTTCAATTGAAACATATCAAAAAGATAATATAAATAAATCATTACTTGATTTAAAAATAAGAAAAGCAAGTATTTCTAAAATGCTTATAGAGCTTGATATGAAAGAACTCACGGGGGAAATTACAGCTGAAGAAGCTAGGGAAAAAAAAAAGAAAATTGACTTATTGGTTAATAAAATTGATGGGCAAATCCAAGAATTACAAAAGCTTTTAAATGATTAGGCTCAATTGAAATTAATTTAATTTACATTTAGAGCCAAAAAAATGAAAAAGAGAGATATCCTTTCTCTAATTCTATTTCTGAGTTTGATATTAATTCTTTTAATGGATACTTACTTGTTTCTCCCAAATCAAGTTTTAATTGCTGCAGATTTAGGTATTTATTTTGATACAATTGGAATAATTATTGGCACCTATATTATTATTCATGGAATATCTATTATCATTTTTGGATATTTAACAGATAAAATTGAAAGAAAGAAATTGGTATTATTTGCCGGGATTTTATGGTCTCTAACAGCAATAATGCATATATTAATTTCTAATATAATACATTTGTATATAGCACGAATAGCAGCAGCGATAGCTACAGGAGTAACAGGGCCCTTAGCTATTTCTTATTTAACTGACATTGTATCTTCTGATTCACGATCAAAATTATTTGCAGGCTGGACATTTATAGAATTGGTAGGAGGTCTTTTCGCAGGAGTTATTGCTTTGATGTTTAATCAAATTCCGTATGAAAAGATTGATATTGAATCAGAAAGTATTAGAGAGAATATTGACTACATCATAGCTAATTACTCAAATTTATTAAATACTTGGCGTTTTCCCTTTTTAATTTTAGGTTTAATCGGCTTGATTTTTACTCTTTTAAATATTTTTTTTACCCAAGAACCAAAGAGAGCCGCAAAGGATAAGCTATTTGAAGATATCTTAAGTAATGAAGATCTTCAATATTCTTATCGTATTAATTTTTCAGATTTGAGAACGATATTCAAAAGAAAATCAAATATTTTTTTAACAATTAACTTATTTGACGTAGTAGTTTCTGGATTATTAGTTGCCTATTTATTTCCCTACTTTGAGTTAGAAATGGGGGTTTCATTTAGTGATCCTTTGGGTTTAGCAGCTATTATTGTATTGATCATTATTATTGGTCCATTAGGATTTGTGCTTGGTCAATTTGGTTTAGCTCATTGGGGTGATAGAAAAGTTCAAAATGGTGATTTAACAGGACGAGTAAAGGTTGCAACAATTTGTGGAATTCTTAATATACCTTTTCTTCTATTAGGATTCATGATGAGACCTGATGTTGCTAATCAAACTTTCTTCTTAAGTAAAATAGCAGTAAATTTAGTTGGTTTTTGGTTATTATGGATTATTTTCTGCCTTTTTATTGGTGTAGGTCTGGGATTCTCGTTGGGGATTGCTCCAAATTGGTATTCTTCTCTTATTGATGGAAACTTACCAGAACATAGAGGTACAATGGTAGCAATGGGATTATTCATTGATACTTTTGGGCGTGCTTTAGGAGCAATCTTAGGGGGGTTAGTTGTGAATTTAACTGATAGCTTTTCAATCACTATTGTTTGGTCGACATTAATATTTGGAATAATATCAACTTGCTTCTGGATTCCATTATTTTATACTAGTAAAAAGGATTACACTTACATAAATGAAATAATGAAAGAGAGATCTTCTACATTAAAAACAATCCGGGACTAAAGAAAGCTCTTTATATATGTATCTGGAACATTAGCTTCTCCCATTTTAATCTTCTTCTTATTTCCATGATAATCTGAACCTCCCGATTTTATAAGATTAAAATCATTAGCAATTTTTCTATAGTACTCAGGAAAGTAATTCTGAGCCCAATCTGCTTTATCTGTTCCATAATAAGGCCTATTTTTAGCATATGTATATTCCACTTCTACACCTTCAATCCCTGCCTCAATGCAGGATTTTACAAATTCTTTTTTATCTTTAACTGCATAAATTCCTGGATGTGCTAAAATAGGAATACCGCTAGCAAATTTAATTAATTCGATAGATTCTTCAAGATTTAACTCAACTTTTCTATCAACGTATGCAGCTCCACCAATACTGATCATTTTAAATAATTCATTTTTAGATTTGCCTTCAGTCTTTTCAGAATTATTTCTCCTTAAAATTTCTACAATATGAGGGCGTCCAACTACTTCATTTCCAGCAATGGCTTTAACTTCTTCAAACGAAATATCGTATCCAAATTCATCTCTTAAGCGTTTACAAATAGCTTTTTTTTGCTCTAATCGCCCTTTAATCTGTTCATTAATCGAATTGATCAATCTTGTAGAGGAATAATCAATATTTAAACCGATAATGTGAACATCTATTAATTCCCTCTTAGGTTCGTGTCTAATCGAAATTTCTATACCCGGAATTAGAATAATCTCCTTTATTTCTCCATATGATAAAAATTCCTCAATACCCGCTATTGTATCATGGTCAGTAATAGCAATTGCTTTTAGTTTAAGTTCTAAAGCATGTTCAATCAATAGGGAAGGTGTTTCAGAACCATCAGATGCAGATGAATGGAGATGAAGATCGATCATTAGAATTATGAATTAAAAAACCAATAATATATTTGTTTAAATGAATATTGATGAATAAAATTTACTAATTAAATGTAATTACTTATTTATATTCAGAAGAATAGTTACTTTAAAAGAACTACTTGAACAATATGCCAATAATTATAATGAAATTTGGGGGCTCTTGTCTAAAAGATAAAACTGCATTCAATAGAATCCTCGATATAACGAAAATTTATAGTGATGTGAAAAAAATATACGTTACTTCAGCTCTGAATGGGATAACAGATTTACTTCTAAAAACTGCTAATATGTTAGAAGATGATAAAGATACTGATATGAATATGGCATTAATAGAAAAAAAGCATATAGATATAATTGAACAAATATTTATCGAGGAATCTGAACAATACAACAAAGTAAAAGATTGGATTGATGAAAAATTAAGTGAATTAGAAGATAGATTTGCTGATATTAAAGAATTTGGATTAGAACCATATTATAAAGATTACATATTAAGTTTTGGAGAACTTTTATCAACCTATATATTAGACCAATATCTTTTAAGTAATGGATTAGATTCTGAATTTATAGCAGCAAATAAATTGATTATTACAAATGACGATTTTAATAACGCTTACCCCTTATATAACTTAACTAACTCTCGAATTGAAAAATTATTACTCCCGCTTATTGTAAATCCCAAAAAAGATACAATTGTCTGTATAACAGGATTTATTGGTAGAAATAAATTAGGCATTACTACAACTCTTGGGAGAGGAGGTTCAGATTATACAGCAACTATTTTAGCACGAAGCCTATATGATGTAGGAGATGACAAAGACATTAAAGTTATTCTGTGGAAAGATGTTGATGGTTTATTAGCAATCGATCCAAAATTTATACCACATGCCTCTCTCATAAAAAATTTAGATTATGCTGAGGCCAAGCATATCGCTAATTTTGGAGCAAAAATTCTCCATCCTAAATGCTTAGAAGCTATTGAAAATTATAAAATTCCATTAGAGATACGAAATTTTGATAAACCATTAGAAAGCAACTTTACGGAGATTTCTAAAATAACAGATAAGGATCATATTAAGGGGATTTCTGCTGTAGAATTTGCTACAATTATCACAGTTATTTCCGGAAGCATGGTTGATGTTCCTGGTATTTTAGCTAAAATATTCAAAATTATGAGTAAAAATAAAATTAGTGTGTCTCTAGTAGCTCAAAGTTCCTCAGAAATAAGTACTTCTTTTATTATAAAAGAAGAAGATTCTGAGAAGGCTATTAATGCTTTAAAAATTTCAGATTTCTTTTCAGAATTTTTTAAAATCAAATGGGAGAAAGTTGCTGTGATTAATATAACAGGACTTAAAGTTCTTGAAACAAGGACCAAAGTAGACATTTTCAATGCTTTAGATAAAAAAAATATACGAGTTAAAGCTATTTCACAGAGTTATGATGAACTAAATTTATCAATAGTTATCGAGAGAGATAAATTGAAAGACGCAATAACAATTATTCATGATGACCTTTATGATGAATTTGAAAGTTCTAGTTAAAATTTTTAATATTATGTAAAACAACTTAAGAAACGTACTTTTAACTTTTAAGAAACCTAACTCATCATAAACATATCAAATTAGAAATAGATAGATGAATTTACTCTTAAAACTTAAGTTCTAGAGTCAATTATTCGACGAGTTAACTCTGTAAAAGCTTCATCGACATTAATTCCAGTCTTAGCAGAAGTTTCTATATAAATACTTCCCTCGTTTTCTGCAAATGAACGTGCTTCATCCCGATCTATAACCATGCCGACATCTTCTATTAAATCATATTTATTCCCAATAAATACAAAAGGAATTTTTTCACCCGCGAACTGTCTTATCTCTGTAAGCCACTTTCTTGTTTCCGTATAAGTTTGTTCTCTTGTTAAATCAAAGACTAACAGTGCTCCAGCAGCACCTTTATAAAACGTACTACGGATAAATTCAAATCGCTGTTGACCTCCTATATCCCATATAGAAAGTGTTGCTATTTCGCCTTGTCTGAATTCTACATCTTTGGTTAAAATATCTACCCCCACTGTTAATTTGTAATTTGCTTGGAATCTATTTTTAATGAATCTCTGAACAAGACTAGTCTTTCCTACAGCAGCCGCTCCAGTCAATAATACTTTTAGTTTAAAACTTGACATAAAGCTTCACTCACGTCGGTTATTAATATCTTTTTAAATTATTTTTTAATGATGTATATAAATAATTATTATAATTTCTATTTAAGAATTTATTTAATTTATTTATATGGACTAAATTAAAGATAAAATAATTTCTGAATTTAAATATTTTTACATAATATAAAACTAGTTTTTATACAATTCTTTGCTATCTAATTTGTATAGATATCTTTTATTCAAGATTGATAATATTGATAAAAAGGAGAGATAAAGAAGAACATTATTCATCTCCAAATTAGAAGTAAAAATCATAATTCTTAAATGCTACATCAACTCAATTTTTTACACTAAACAAAACTGAGAGCTTCACGACCTTTTTAACTAATTGATAAATCGATTTATACTTCTAACTAATTGTACCACTAACTACGTTGTACTGAAGTGTCACAAGTCATTTTATCTAACCAAATTTGAATGTTTTTTTCCGAAATAAACTATTCTTTTGCTTTCTCGTTAATTTTCTTCTTTTTTTCTACATCCTCCTTCTCTTTTTTATAGGGTTTTGAAGGTTTAGATTCGTCTAATGGAGTATTGCAAAACCAACACGCATTTTCGAGATTTGCTAAGGTTTCCTCACATTTTATGCAGTATAGAGCACCACATTCAGGACAGATATAATTAATTCTTGAGACTCTACCCTTACATACAAGACATATCTTACGCTCTTTAAAAAAAGTAATAACTTCTTGTGTAATGTCCTCTTGTTTATATTGAGATACTTTGAACATTTCATCCTTAATTTCTTCTTCTTCCCGTAGGGGTTGTTTAATTATTTTTCCATTTGGTGTCTTAGGTAGATCCTCTCGAAATTCTATGTATTTTGGTACTTTAAAATCAGCAAGGTTTTTTTTACAATATTCGATAATTTCTTCTTCAGTAATAGATTCTCCTTCCTTCAACACAACTAATGCTTTAGGAAGTTCTCCATAAATTTTATCCCGAACTCCAATAACAGTTGCAAATGAAACTGCTGGATGAGAGTATAAAACCTCTTCTATTTCACGTGGATAAATATCTTTTTTACGGTCTGTGATGTAGAAAAAACCATCCTCATCCATTAAACCAATATCACCAGTATATAACCACCCTTCTTTAATTATTTCTGCGTTAGCTTCAGGATTCTTAAAGTATCCTTTCATAATATTATCCCCTTTAATGACGATTTCGCCCTTTGTATTTGGTGGAACATCATT
>JBHLLP010000067.1:0-12643 GCA_048885525.1 Candidatus Hermodarchaeota archaeon
ATTTTGAAATTTCCATTTAAGTATTAATTGTTCTGGAGTGATTTCTAGATTTTTTTCAATAGATTCTTTTTCTCCATCAACAGAGTCATTATCAGATGATGTTTGCGTAATTTTTATGTCAACACTGTTCTTTGTGTATTTGTATACAATTTTTAATTGTTTTTATATTTTATACTGAATTTAAGCGAAATAATCATAACTCTCTTGATCAAAATTATATATATATTCAATTTTCATACCATCAGGTTTTAGTTCAGGGGGAGCATAGATTAATCGTAAATTTGGAAAATAGGACCCAATACCATTTTTTGCTAGAATTATAGCGGGGTGGCTACTTTCCTTGAAAATTTTCTCACTAATTCTAAGTGTGATAGTTCTACATTTTTGTTCATCGAGGATGCCTAAAGAATGAATATATTCATGTAAAAGGATGTGATATGTATAAGCCCACACAATTTCATAAGGTTGTTCTTTTAAAATGATTTTAAGCGGTGTTTTATTCATTACAATATCTGTTCCTGGAGGAAAATGCATTCCACCAATAAAACCTCCTCTATACATGCCCATTTCCACAAGTCCAAGACTTAAGCCAGCCCTGTGACGTCCATAAACTTCTTTTACATCATTCTTAACCTGCTTAAATATTCTTGGTATTTGTTCTTTTAAATCTTGTAGATTCATGATTTAGTTATTAAAATATGAGAAGTTATTAAAAAATGATTTTATTAAATATCAAAAAACCAATCATCCTCATCTTCTCGAAAGACATCCATTAAATTAGATAAATCTCTGAGTAGATGCCTAATAGAGACTTTATGTTGATCTCTTCTTATTGGCCCCATTTCTGAGAAGAACATGTCATCAAGTAAATTATCAATGTTAATTCTATTGAAATATTTTATCGGATTGTAAAAAAGTGTATAGAAAATCTCTTTCTCTAAATTTGGTTGTTCTTTTGTCTTAAGGGAATCTTCATATTGGTTTCTGATTATATTTTTTAATTCGATAATAAAACATTCTTTATTTCGTAATAGTTCGTTTCTTTGCTTTTCCAGGTTACCTATATGTTGTTCAATTTCCTTAATTTTTTCCCCTAAAAATCTAAGCTTTTTATCGGGACTCCTAATTTTTTGATAATCTACGTGATACCCAGTTTCCTTAAGTTCTAAATTATGTCGATTGCTATCAATTTTAGCTACATTATAATTTATATTAAAATAATCTGGAGTAATATCAATTCTTAAAGATAGATTACTATTAATGCGATATTTAATATTTCTTGGATCTTCACCAAAACTTTCAATTATACCATAATCAGTAAGCATTTTAAGCTGGCTGTGAATTGCTTGTCTTGAAATCCTTCTCCCAAATGATGCTGCTAATTCCGAAGCTCCTAGAGGAACCTTTGCCAACTTTGATAAAATAAGTCTTCTTGTAGAATTTCCTAATATTTCAAGTAAGTGATCAATATTAAGAAAAACATTTCCTCCGTCTTGTCCCTCTAATTCCATTTTATTCACTCCTAATTCTTTTCATTTGTTTTTATTTTTATTATCGATATAATTCTTCTGAAGGTTCTTTAGAATACATTTCATGGGATTTTTTAGCTTTATCTGCTGACTTTAATATCTTTTCTATTGATTCATCAAATTCTGCTTTTGAAATTTTTACTACTTTAACTAAATCTGCATTCTTTGTGTCTATTTTTGTATCAATGATTGCTTTACGAATAGTCAAGAGTGTTGCTTCCTCACAGATTGCTTGAATATCGGCACCAGTATATCCTTCTAAATCTTTTGCCATTTGATCAATGCTTACATCTTTGGCTAACGGTTTATTCTTAATATGAATTTTAAATATTTCAATACGTACTTCCTTATCTGGCATGGGGATATCAATATGCCTTCCAAATCGCCCAGAGCGTAATAAAGCAGGATCAAGCATATCTGGTCGATTTGTAGCCGCAAGCAATATAACATCTTTTAATCCTTCTAATCCATCCATCTCTGTTAGTAACTGAGAAACTACTTGTTCTGTTACTTGGGAGCTAGCAAATCTACCTCTCATACCAGCTATTGCATCAATTTCATCAAAGAATATAATACATGGAGCTGCTGCTCTTGCTTTTCGAAAAGTTTCTCTTACTGCTTTTTCACTTTCACCAACCCATTTAGAAAGGAACTCTGGTCCTTTTACTGAAATAAAATTAACTTCACTTTCATGAGCTAGTGCTTTTGCTAAAAGTGTTTTTCCAGTTCCAGGAGGTCCAAATAGTAATATTCCATTTGGTGGTTTTGAGTGTAAATGTCTATATAATTCAGGATATTTCAATGGCCATTCAATTATTTCCTTTAATTGCTGTTTTGCTTCTTCTAAGCCCCCTATATCATCCCATGTTTCAGTAGGTTGACTAATTAATACCTCCCTTAATGCAGAGGGTTCAATACTATTTAGGGCTGTTTCAAAATTTTTCATTTTAATTTGAAGATCAATTAGAACTTCTGGAGGGATTGGTTTATCTAAATCAATTTTTGGCAATAATTCTCTTATAGCAAGCATGGCTGCTTCTTTCGCTAATGCTTCTACATCAGCACCAACAAACCCATGAGTTTTTTCTGCCATAAGACGAAGATCGACGTCACCATATAAAGGCATTCCACGTGTATGGATTAATAATATTTCATATCTGCCATCTGTATCTGGAACACCAATCTCAATTTCTCGGTCAAATCTTCCAGGACGTCGGAGTGCAGGATCTATATCATTCACTCTATTTGTCGCACCTATAACAATGATTTCACCTCTTCCTTCTAAACCATCTAATAATGAAAGTAATTGAGCAACTACTCTTCTTTCAACTTCACCAGTGACTTCACCCCTTTTAGGAGCTATTGAATCTAATTCATCAATAAATATTATCGAAGGTGCCATTTCTTTGGCTTCTTCAAAGACTTTACGAAGATTTTCTTCACTCTGTCCGTAGAACTTACTCATAATTTCTGGTCCGCTGATAGTGATAAAATGTGCCTCAGTTTCATAAGCAACAGCTCTTGCAAGTAAAGTCTTACCCGTACCAGGTGGACCATGTAATAAAACTCCCTTAGGTGGGTCAATTCCTATTCTCTTAAAAAGTTCAGGATGTCTTATTGGTAATTCGATCATTTCCCGGATTTTCTGGATCTCTTCCTCTAACCCACCAATATCTTCATAAGTGACTCTCCTTGCCTCCAATTCTTCAAGTTCTTTATGAGTTTTTTCTGATATTGTAATTCTGGTATCTAAATGAATCCTCACAGCCGCTGCCTTAGGATAGAAATCTATAACAATAAAATCAATCCTTCGACCCATTGCATTAAAACTGAGAATATCTCCCTTGGTAATAACACGATTTTCTAACATTCTAACCAATTGATCAGATCTCCTAAGAATAACTGACTCTTCTAACCCAGCAAATGTAATCTTATCAGCTAAACTAGCTTCTATTTTTCGAATTTCTACAATATCATCCAAAGAAGCACCAAGATTCCTCCTTAACGAAGAATCTATTCTGATTATATTTGTACCCGTATCTTCTATTTTCCCTGGATATAATAGCGCAGCAGTTTTCTTATCTTCTACATTATGAGAGATCTCAATTACATCACCAGTTCTAAGGTTTAGATTTTCAATTACTTCCGGATCTATTCTTATTCTTCCTCTCCCAGCATCTCCTTTATAGGCGTCTTTTATCCTTACTTTCGTTCCTTCTCCTTTAAACTCCCTAGTTATCCCACTCATTTTTCAATCACTCCATATTCATTTTTGGTTAAAGATTATTTAATATTTTTTAATTTAATAACAATTATTTATCTGATTTCATTACTCTTATAATTGCTAATCCATTTTTTACTTGTAGATCACATTTTCTAGTTGAAGCCGTGAAAGGCAAAAAGATATTTTTTATATATCTTCGACTTTGATTCTCAGCTTTAAAGATTAAATTCCTTCCTTCTTCATCAAAATCGATGATAACATCATCTTCACTCATTCCAGGAATTTCAAAAACAATTTCAGTATGATCATTGTAATCATTTACTTCTGTAGGAGGCTCTAATATGAAAAGATCAGCATTGAGCTCACTTGTTTCTAAAGACAGCTTCCCAGCATCAATTTCCTCAATACTGCTTGATTCAAGGAGCTTTTTAAGGGTAGGATGTTGCGATATATCAATACCCTCGAAATATTCTTGAATTTTCTCCTCATCGATATTTCCTTCAATTCGAATCTCAGGCTTTTCCATACCTGATTCAAAATGATATGATATCTTAAATGCTTTTATTTTCTTACCTTCAGGCTTTAATCCTAATCTTCTTTCTGATTCTGGAATAAATAAAAAATCTACATCAAATTTATTTGAACCTAATTTAAAATATTTCCTAATTTCATCAATAATATCATCAAAATCATCTGGCATGTGATTCACCTTAGTAAATAACTTTGTCAATCTACAATTTACAAATGGGAATTGACTTATAAAAACTTATCGGTTTTTTTATATAAGCTGCTTATAAGTGTAAAGACAGCTTTCTTTTATAAAAGCAACCTAATAATTTAATTTCCTTAACTGATTATATTCTATATGGTTAAATTACGAGGAATTTCATTCATAATATTTCTTAATTAAAGAATCAGCTTCTTTTTCACTTAATTCAAATAATTGAAAGATCAATTGATCCAAGGTATATTGAATGAAAATTTGGTCTTTATTTTCTAATGCTTGGAAAATTTTTGATTTAATTGTCTCATCTTTTATGTAGGAAAACTTTTTCAAAAAAGATAGTACATTATTTACATCAGTAATATAAGGTTCGTAATTTGAATTTACTATATTGATTAAATAAGAAGTCAATAATTTTATGAATTCAATCAATAAAGTTTCCTTCATTGAGGTAAATTTTTTTAAGTTCGGTATAGGTAAACCATACTCGAGTTTTGTTTTGCTTCTCTTAATGTTGATACTCTTAGCTTTAAATAGGAACCGTACAAGTTTTGAGTTTAAGTAAGCAAGAATAAATAAATAATCGATATTTTTTCCAGATTTCTTTGGCCAAAGAAAATATGTATCTGAAGTAGCATAATAGGAGTCTTCAGAATAGCCAAAAACGTTTTCATTCGAAATGAATTTAAAGAAGATTTTTTTGCCCTTATTATAAAAAGGTTCAAGGTCAATTAATTTTTCATCAGAATTTTTATCAGACTTGCGTATAAAAGAACCCCTTCTTGGAAAATAGTAATCATCTGGATTTTCTTTAGCGTTGATTAGAATTTTTCGCAAATCTTTCTCATATTTTCGTATATATTCTGTTAGTAAAGGATATCTCTTTTCATACCACCGGTTTCGTTTATTCAAGAGGAGGGATTTATATTCATTTTTGTTAAAATAAAGGACATATCCAGTATTATTTTCCTGATTATAACCATATTTTTTTATAGATTTGCTCTTATAAATTTTTTTAAGCCTAGCTTTTTCTTTTTCAGATAGTTTAAGAAATTTTCCATCTAACTTGATATAAAAATTATCACCCTCAATTTTTAATTCCTTGCCTTCATTCAAGATAAAAATCGAATCCCTTATGAGAATTAACCCATTACGAATTAAGAAATAATCTTTTAATAGAGAAATTTTACCGTTAATTTTACAGCAATTTTCAATTTTTGCAACAACCTTTTTTACTTCTTTAGGATAAATAGGATTCCAACTTTCATCTTTCTTTAAGTCATTATTAGTTAATGCTGATATAAATCTCTTTATATTGCTTAAATCAGTACCAATGGTTAGTTCCTTAAAAATTGCCTTATTATATGATTCATTTTTTTTATTTGAATCTTTATTTCCAATTAATTGAATCACTTCAATATTTTTGTTTATCTTTTGAATTTTTTCTGGTTTAGTCTTTTTCTGTAAAACAAAAATGCAGTTGTGCTGACCTTTAGCTCCCTCAAATAACTTCAAAAATGATAAATCTATATATTGAAGTAAAAAACACTCTTCCAAGACATGTGGTTTTAATAGCTTTATTCCTGTTTTTTTCGATTTTGTAATCCAGTAGTTGGTTGTAATAAATGTTAACATACCCTCAGGATATAATTTTTCTATTCCCAAATGAATGAAGAAGTAAAATAAATCCATATTACCTACAAAATATTTAGCACAAAAAGGAAATTTCTTCACATATTCTTGAAAAATTTCAGCGTTATAATTTTGCCCCAAATAGGGAGGGTTCCCGATTATTAGATCAAATTTTTCATTTCGATTTGAACCTAAAAAATTTGTAAAATTGAAACCTATGTTAGGATACGATTTCAGAAGGATGCCTTTCAAAGTATCATCCATCTCATAAGCAGTTATATCAGTAAAGTTATACTTTAAAAGATATTTTAAGAAAATCCCTTCTCCTACAGAAGGTTCTAGGACTCTTAAATTAGAAGGGTTCTTTCTTGATTTTATGAGGAATGAAATTATATTCCTAACCATAAATTCTGCAATATAATCTGGAGTAAAGATTTGTCCAATTCTATTATCTTTTTTAGAATTAATGTTTTTTATTACCATCTAATCTTCATATTGGATTATGAGTCTAAATAGTTGATGGTTGTTCCTAACAAAATTTTCAATGTTAGAAAAATTATCATTTATATAAATACGGTGGGTTCAGTAAAAATTAAAAAAAAAAGCATATAAATTTGCAAAACAGTAAATAAAGTAAGTTTAAACATGATGATGCTCGTGATGTTTCATTTTGATATTAACCGGTTTCAAATTGCCAATTGCCCAGCCAGTTACTTCATTAAGGGAAGGATGAATTACCATTGAATGGTATATAGGCATAAATGAGCCCGCTTCTGGACAAGCTCTTTCTATTTTGGGGAGGTCTTTTTCATATTTATATTCGGGTAATGTACAAGTAAATCCTGAATTCATCAAATAAGCAAATGGTTGAACTAAGAGAGCTGCGTGAGGTCCAACTACGTGAGCACCTAAAATTTTGTACGATTTATCGACAATTAGTTTTACAAATCCATCATCTTCTTGCCCACTCTCAAATCCCATGGCAAATCCTTTTGCCACTGTTGAGTAATTCTTCATAGCAACAAAAATCTCGTGACCCTTCTCAATAGCTTCTGCTTGTGTCATTCCAACGTGACCAATTTGAGGATATGTAAAGATAGCCCATGGAACAGCAGAATAATCTACTGACCTTTTTTGATCTTCTGGACCAAATATGTTATTTGTACAAATTTCTGCTTCATAATTTGCCTTATGTCGAAATTGATAAAGACCATTAGCATCCCCAATACACCAAATATTTATTTTATTGGTTTCTAAAAATTGGTTAGTTTTTATCCATCCCCTTTCATCAGTTACAATTCCCGTATTTTGTACCTTTAATAAATCTGCATTTGACTGACGTCCTGCCGCAATAAGAATTTCTTCTGCTATTATTTCTTTTTCTTTACCAGTCTCCATATTTTTAATCAAAACTGCCTTTTCTTTTTTCTTTTTATATGCTTTAATTGCTTTCTCATTCAACAGGACTTTCATATTTTTCCTAAAACTTTTTTCTAAGAATCGACTAATCTCGGGTTCTTCTGTTATAACTAGTCGTGGAAGCATCTCAACAATAGTTACTTCAGTACCAATTGCAGAGAAAATATGTGCAAATTCTGCTGCTATAACTCCACCACCGATAATTATAAGGCTCCTCCACGGTTTTTTTGGAAATCTATCACCAAAAAAGTTTTCAATAGTTATGTAGTCCACATCTTCTATTCCCTGAATTGGTGGTATAAAAGATCTCGCTCCCGAGGCAATTACAAATCGCTCGCCTTTAAAATATCCTCTATCTTCCCCATTTTTAGCATCTGTCACTTTCATCTCATATTCTCCAATAAATTCTCCAATCCCCTTATACACAGTTAGATTAGGCACTTCTGATAATCCTTGCTCAATCATTTTACTTTCATCAATTTGGGACCACATTCTTTCTGCAATTAAATCCCAATCAATATTTTCTATATTAAATTCAATTCCAACTTTTTTTGCATGTTGAGATTCTCGGATTAAATCAGCTGGATGAACCAATACTTTTGAAGGAATACAACCACGTGTTAAACATGTACCTCCCATTTTAGTGTTTTCAACAAGAGCACAATTCAAACCTAATTGAAGTCCAGTATTTAAAACATTTAATCCAACTCCACTGCCTATAACAACTAAGTCATATGATTCCATAATTTCATTTTTATCTATATCGCTTTTAAAGTTTATAGTAATAAATTAAAGGATAGGATTGAAAAAATTGATAAATAGCAATTTAAGAAAGCGATAGAGAAAGAATTTATTTGAAAATTAATGATTAGTAGGAATTAAAACAATAAAATTACTTCCCTGATGATAATCCCCTTTGACTCTATCTTCAACCCAGATATACCCTTGATAAATGTCTATTATTTTTTTTACTAGAGATAATCCAAGTCCCATTCCTTTACTTTTTTGTGATTTTTGTGTTCCTCTTTCAAAAATAGTTTTTTTACGATGATCCGAAATACCTACTCCGTTATCTTTAAATTCCATTTTAATATAATTTTTATCTCCTTTTTGTTCTTTACTAATATCAATAGTTATTTCGATATTGGGGTTATTATTATGTCTAACAGCATTGATCAATATGTTTTCGAATACATCTAACAGAAGATTATTTGCATATACATAATTTCTTTTAGTTGGGATATTAAGTTGGAAATTAATATTTCTTCTTTGAAAACTAGCATGCAAAAAATCAAGTGCCTTGTTCAAAACTCGATGTGTATCCACTTTTTCTAAAATAATTTCAGATTCGTCGACTTCAGTTATTTTTCTTACATTTAATATCAACTTTTTTGCTCTGTTAACTTGTTCATCTACTATATCATACAATTCCTTTATTGTATGGAGTTTTTCAGGATTATTCAAATACAGAGAACTAAGTTCAACTGAGGAACTAATATTTTGAAGTATGTTGTTGATATCGTGGGCAAAAATATCTCTATAGAGATTAGCTTGATAATAAGCTTTTCGAAATTTTTTTTCAGACTCTCTTAATCTCTGTTCCGCGATTTTACGTTCAGTAATATCTTTTACAACACTTACCCAGCCAATTCGTTCACCCTGTTTATTTTTAAGTGGTATAACACTATGTTCTGTAGGGAAAATAGAGCCGTCCTTTCGCTTCATTTTATACTCATAATTTCGAATATATCCAGATTTTTCAATCTCAGGGTATAAATAATTTTGAAATTCCTTAAGGGAATCTTTGTTAATATGTAAAAATGCCGTTGTTTGATTTATAAACTCTTCTTGAGTATATCCGAAAATTTTTTCGGAACTTGGATTACATTTTATAATTCTTGGAGGTATTTCAGCATTTAAGATAAAAATAGAATCATGCAAACTGTTTAAAGTCATTTCTAATAATTGTTTGCTTTCAAATAAAGCTTCTGCTTCAACAAGTCTTGTCTGTTCTTCAAAAATGACAGCAATTTTTTCAGATGGTAATCTATAAATATACATTTTTGCCCATCCAGATACTCTATTATCTTGATATAATGCTGTTGGAAAATGTTCTGATCTGCCAGTTTTCCAAACTCTCCTTAAACTATCAATAAAACCAAAATGAGCTACATTAGGAAATAGATCTCTAAGATTTTTGCCTATAATCTCTTTTTTAGAAACTTGACAAATAGTTAAACCTGTATTATTCATTTGCCTTATTATGAAATTTTCACCATTATCATCAGTTTCATAAATTGCTACTCCACTTTTAATATTCTCTAAAAGTTCCTTAAAAATCTGATCAGTAGCATATAGTTCTGATTCAATCAATTTCATACACTTTTAATAGTTTATAAAATGGGACTAAATATTCTTATTTTTAGAAATAAATATTGTTGATTTAAATCTTACTCCCTTTTGAGTTTTAAAACACTTATATAGTCTAATTATAATATTTAAATTTATATGTTAAAATATCGAATTTTTGCGTTCTCTTAAAGACTAACTAATTTTAGATTAACAAAATTCACCATTTCATAAGAAAAAATAAAAAAAATAAATGTTATTATCTATAATAACGAAGGTAAGAGTTTGATATTCTTTGATACTTTCACTGCACGAGTCTTTCCCTCTATAATTGTCCCATCTTCGGAGAGTAGGAAAATCTGAACGGTTTGTTCCCCGGTTTCTCTAGGTTCTAAAGTTAACCACGTTGTATCTCCATTTTCCAGCATTGTTGATAATACTCCAGCAATATCTCTACCTTCCGACGAAATTAACGGAATTGAAGTATTTGGAATCATAAAGGTACCTCTTCCTTCAACTTAAACATCTAGCTTAAGTTTTGAAGGCTCAAATCCCGGTGCATTTATTTTAACTGTAAATTTCTTAGCTTCAGGAGAATTATTATACAAAAAGCAAAAAATGTTTAATTCGGTATTAAGATAAACCACCTCTTGAGCTGATGAGTCCATATAAATTGGATCATTTGATATTCGTACGATATTATCAGCTAGCTCTAGTTGTAACCTGTCTATTATATCAAAAAATCCTGGATTGAATCGTTTTACATAATTAAATAATTTATTGATGTCATTCATGGAAAAATACCATCTTTCTTCCATGAATATGCCCTTTTCAACGTTGAAAATATCTGAATCTACATTTATTATTTCTCTTAACTCTTGAATTAATTGATCTTTTGAAATAACTTCTTGAAATTTTAGATAATAGAGAAACATTAGCTTTTCGATAGCGAATGTAATAGGTAATTCATCGGGTTCTTCTACTTTTATTTTTTGAATAAAAGTTGGCGTCAATATTTTATTTAGTTCAGCGAGATATTCATCCCATTTGAGAAATGTGACTGGATCTAAGTGATTTGAAAGAATTTCAGCAAAAAAGTTATCAAGGAAGATAGAATGAGTCGTAGGCTTGTAGAAATCCTGTAATCCATTCACGTCATGAATATTAAGGTTTAAACTACGAATTAAAATTGCTAGACCAAATCCAACTAATGCAAATCCTGCTGCTGCAAATCCTAAAATATCTTCAATTCCTAATAGCATTACAACAAATAATGCTAGAGCTATAAAACAAATGAATGATATAATTTTGAGTAAATTAGTTACTCGCTTTACATTATTGGCTAACAAATCAAAACCATCAAGACTATCTATTGGTCTCCCTCTTTTTCTTTCAAAATTTAGACGCATTTTTAGTGAAGATTCTGTAGAATTAGCACCTAGTAATAACATTACTGAATTGAAGAAATAAACTGCCAGAATCGCATAAAAGATTATTGTCAAAGTGATATCAAGACGAGTGAATAACGTAAGTATAGTAATTACTACAAGTACAATAGGAAGAGTGAAAAGCAATAATTTACCAACTTTGGACATATAGCTTATCATATTCCCTTGGAATTTTTCTTTTTTTAGAATTTTAACTAAATCTTTTTCTAGGCTTTTTTCCATATTATTTATCATCTTTTCTGTGAATATAATTTATCAAAATTATGTAGTTAGAATAATAGAACTGTTTACTTTTAATATTATTGGATAAAATTTATGATGAAAAAATAAGAAAAAAATTTAGAAATCACGTAAATTTACGTAAATAAAGCTCCTTCGAAACTTAAAATAAATACAAACAGCATTAGCCGCATCAATTTTTCATTTTTGAGAAATCTCAATAAAGGAACATTAAGAATATTGTGTAAAGAATGGAATTTCGATGAGATGATAAATATTGATTGATTTATTGATTATTAAATTAAACAAATTTTGAATAAAAAAAAAAAAAAGATAAGATTATTTTTCTGTTTTCCTTGTTATCAGAGCAAGTAAAATCCAAAATAGAACTGCAACAACAATAAATATGAGAATTATTATGCCTATATTTTGCAATAATGCTTGTTCAAACCCCAATACAAATGCAAGATAGAAACAAATTACAGCTGCGACTGAAATCAATGTGAAAAGAATTATCCTTCCAAGAGTAGTTTGGAAAAATCCACCAGTTTCATCGAGCATCTCAGGATTTTCCATATATTTCAAATTGGTTTTCACGGGTTCTCGGACCTCTAATGTACCGAGTTCCATAAATTCGCTGGCCTTAACTCTTACGTTATTTACCCATCTTTCATGAAAGACAGACAAATATACTAGTGTAACTAAAAATGGAATTGCTGCACACATTCCGAGAATAAGACCAAACCAAATAAAAGTTGTGGAATATACTTGAATCGCAAGTGCTGGAGATTTCATTAAGTCTGAAACAGTAATTGCTGCACCCCCTTCCACTAAAAGAACAGAAGCAAATTCTTGAGCCAAATTATATACAATAACTATTCCAAAGAATCCGAGAATTTTACTTAATATTCCAGTTCTCAAATAATAGCCTAAACGGACAGAGTCTTGGTATTCATTAACTCTGTAGGCTTGAGTATCTTCAGCGACCCAAAATACGGGCATAACGAACATGAGGATCAGCAAAGTAAACGGACCTAAATAAATCGTAAGATCAATGATCATTTCCTCGATATTAGAATAGTAATCAGGATCCCACGCA
>JBHLLP010000068.1:0-12342 GCA_048885525.1 Candidatus Hermodarchaeota archaeon
GAAACGATGATTTCACGAATTATTTTTTTTAAAAAAAATTTATATTCTATAGATTATGTTGAGAAGGCATGGAATATCGATCTTATACTACTTTTTCATCTCCATTTGATACATTTACTATTGTATGGAAAGGATCTGGGTCTGAGCAACTAATAGAACGTATATTCCTAAGCGATCCGGACCAAAAATCAGAAATTAAGGCCTTCAATTCGTTTAACCAAATTAAATTAGAATCTGCTGCATCAATTACTTTACTTGGAGAGAAAATTCAATATTTCCTTAAAGGTGAGAATATAGAGTTTGATTTAGACATCCTTGATTTTACTAGATGTTTAGAAATTCAAAAGAAAGTACTCTTAGCAGATTTTAATATTCCAAGAGGATATATTAGTACTTATAAGAGAATTGCTAACTATATTGGTATAACTAATGGAGCTAGAGTCATCGGAAATGCTCTAGCAAGAAACCCTTTCCCAATAGTAATTCCTTGTCATAGAGCAATTAAAACAAATGGTGACCTCGGGGGTTATCAAGGTGGGATAAAAATGAAACGTAAGTTGTTAGAAATGGAAGGTATAGAGATTTCTGAAAGAGGAAAAGTTATAAGCAGTAAAATCTATTATTAAAAAGTATAAAAATAATTTTAAATAGAAGGAAGTGAAAGGTGGATTAAAATAAATGAATAGAATAGGAATTTTAGGTGGTATGTCGTATGAATCTACAATTAAATATTATGATTTACTTTTAGAGAGGTATTATGAGAAATTCAATGATTATAATTATCCTGAAATTTTAATTTTCAGTCTGAATTTTCAGAAAGTTATTAGTTATGAACTTAGTGGAAATAGAGAAAAATATATTGAATACTTAATGAGTGGAATTAAATCACTAGAAAAAGGAGGAGTTGCTTTTATAGTAATGGCAGCAAATTCTCCGCACACAGTATATAATGAGTTAGAGAATTTGTCAGAAGTACCAATTTTAAGTATCGTGAAAGCTACATTTGAAAAGGCAAGGAAAAAAAAAATGAAGAAATTATTACTTCTCGGAATAAAATTTACGATGCAAAACACTTTTTACCAAGATTATTTTAATAAATTTGGTACTCAGGTTATAACACCTTCAGATGAGGAACAAAATATAATAGATAAAATGATTTTTGATGAATTAGTTATTGGGTTTTTCAAGCAAGAATCAAAAGACAATTTGCTGCGGATAATTAATCAATACCACGTAGATGGGGTTATTTTAGGATGTACTGAGTTACCGTTAATATTGACTCAAAATGACACAAAAAAAGAGTTACTTAATACAGTAGAGATCCATGTTGATGCTACATTAGATTATTATTTATCATTAAAATGAATTAATGTAAGTTTTTTTAAGACTCAAATGCTATTTATTATAATCACATTTTAGTGGTAATTGCTTATTGGACGCTTTCAACTAACTACAGTGAAATTCAAAGATCTAGCACCAATAATATTAGTCATGGTCTTGCTTTTTCTCTCAACAGCATGTGCTAATATGCTTATTCCCAGTTATGCTGCTATACAAGAGGAATTTAATATTCCACAAGCATTAATTGCAGTTCCCGATGCCTTTTTTGTATTGATTAGTGCGTTTTTTTCTTTAGTTTGGGGCTATTACACTGACAGAATTAATAGAACCATGGTTATTATAGCTGGAGCTTTTTCATGGACAATTGGGATGATTTTAACTGCTTTATCAGCTACTTATTTTATGTTAGTAATATCTAGAGTAGCATGCGGTGCGGGATTGGGATGTGTTTTACCAGTTGGATACTCAATTATTTCAGATGCGATACCTCCGGAAGAGAGATCTGGTTGGTTTGGAACTTTAGCGATCTTAAGTTCCATATCTAACGGAGCAGGACAAGGTTTATCTTCCTTTCTAGGACCAATTTTTACTTGGCGATTCCCTTTTATTTTACTTTCAGTAATTAGTGTGATAGTAGTGATTATTCTCTTTTTTGTTAAGATCCCTCAACGTGGAGCGAGTGAGGATGAATTATTAGAATTAATTGAATTAGATTTAGAATATAGTTATCGAATTTCAAAAGAGGATCTAAAAACAATAATTAAAAAAAAGTCAAATCGTTATTTAATAATACAAGGCTTCTTCATTGTTATCCCTGGTACTGTGTTAGTATATTTCACGACATCAATGCTACAACTTCAATTTTTTAATCAAATTCATCCGGACATAAGACTTCAGACAGCGACTATATTTGCAGGTATGGTTGGTATTGGCTATATACTTGGAAATAGTATTTTTGCACGTCTAGGAGATATTTTATTTCGTCGAAATAAAAAAAATAGAGCTAGATTAGCCACTATATGTTTGATATTTTCGATCCCATTTGCTCTCGTTTTACTACTTTCCTTACAACCAATTAATCCAGGTAAATTAAATATCGCTTATCCTAGTCACCTTGAAAAAATTCCAACTGACGAGCTTTTTATTTATATCTTACGCACTATTGGTGAGATATTTGTAGCTTATCCTACGTATATTATATTCTTTATATTTGCTCTAATGGCTTCGATGTTAGGGGCTGGACCTGTAGCTAATAAGAACGCAATAATGATAGATGTTAATATGCCAGAACATAAAGGAACAGCCGCTTCATTTTTTAAACTTTCGGAACAAATAAGTAAAGGATTAACCTTGTTAATCTCTTACACACTAATCTCAATACTTGGTAGTATTTTTAATATGATATTTTTTAGTATATTCTTCTGGGTCCCTGCTGCTATTTTTTGGTTATTGGCAAGTAGGAACGTAGAAGAAGATATGAGTGATAAGTCCAGAATTTTATCAGAAAGAAAACAAGTGAGTTTGATTGACTATATTTTCGAGCTTGAAATTCAAATGGACAGAGCAATTCAAAAAGTTCAAGATTCAAAATATTATATTCGATCAGATCAGGATCGATTTAATGAATTACTTGATGATGCTTTGATAATTTATAGATTCTGTGAGCGTGAAGGTACTTCTCGGAGTATAACAAACATAGAAAAAAAGGCACATATTATGTATATAAAAGTTTTGTTGCTAAAACATGAAACAAACAAGATTATAAGAGAATTAACAGATCAGACTTTGGAACTCAAGGAAAAAAGCCGCTTAAATAATGAACTAAAACAAATTTATCATAGAATAAACGATTGGGAAAAAAGCACTTTTGGAAAAATACAAACATATTACGAAGATGCGTATTTAAAAATAGTTGAGGCGAGATTAAATCAGAGAATAGATTTATTAAAAGGATTAAGCAAAATATCTGATGCCATTAAAATTTATGAACGTGTTAAGTACTTATTAAATGAGAGACTTGAAATTATTAATGAAAAAACTGATTTATCTAAAGAAGAAATTTTTGTAAGAGAAAAAGAACAAGAATTATTTGACAAATGTACAAATTCATTAAATGCTACAATTAAGTTAAAAAAAGAAATTGAATATGCTATTGATCAATTAAAAGAAAAAGGTATTCAAAGAGATGATTTACGAAAAATCTCAGATCTTGCTCAAGAGTACCACGTGAATCTTGGGGATGTGATAATTGATACATTTAAGCAAGATGATGAAACAAAAGATGCGCTCATTGAAACTTTAGAAAAAATTGATGAAAGCTTTCATCAATATCAAAAATGGAAAGAAGTAGACTTCAAAGTTTTTTAAAAAAGAATTAATTATTTAACTCACACTTCAATAACTCTCGCATTTGAATTCTTTCTTGCTCAGAAAGCTCATGTAGCGATTTACCTTTATTATAAGTATAATCAGGGGATTCTGGATTAAAACATAAATTAACCAAAAGAATCAAACAGTTTCTGACACGTAATGCATTTGATATTTCTTTATCAAGTTCCTTCATTAAACTAATTAGAGCTTTATATCTCTTTACCTCGCTATTTTCACAGATTTTCAATATCTTGTCTAAACAGTCTTCCATTTTGAAAAAAAATCCCTTAATTTTTTACACTATATTTATTGCTTAAGCAGATAGATAATGAATTAAATATTTAATTATATTTATTGTCGATTTTCTCATAGGAAAAAAGGTATATTACAGTTATACTATTCTAAAATGGATTTTTGATTTCAATAAATATCAACCCCATTCTCTTAGGAAAGATTCCAATTTGATCTCCATTTTTAACTTCTTTACTCGGTTCAGAATATTTATTATTAATAAAGATATGACTAATCTCTTCCTGTTTTATTCTGAATCTATCTAGAATATCGAGTACAGTTTTAATATTATCGATTTCAATATCTAAACTACTAGGCATTCCATTACCATTGTTGAATCGAGGTGCTTTTTCACTTAAATCTCCGTATAATTTTATTCTAATAGGCATATAATATTATCCCTAGAAGTTGAATATCATAATCAATCAAAATTGGTAATGATTATAGTTGAAAAATATAAAAGCGTAATCCTTTAAGAATAAAACAAGTTAAACTCAATATAAACTTTCCTTTTATGAATCTAAAATTAATCTTTATTAAAAGTAAAAAGGATTTTATGGATGAGTTAGACTTCGATGCTTTGCACAAAACTATCAATAGCTTGTTCTAAGTCAATAATATCTTCTACATCTTTAATTTCAGAACTAGCTAACCTAGCAAGGAATTCTTTAAGAAGCTTTTCTTTTGCTTTATCAGTAGGAAATAATAAGCTCGCTTTATAATGCTCCCAATCTAATATATTAGTAAATATAAGAAACAGAACTTCCACGTGTGAATACTCAATTAACCCTTGCAGCTTTTCTCTTGTAATCATTATTTTAGTATGATCGGTGTAAAAATCAGATAAGTCATCATAATAATTTGTTAAACGAGCGATATTATCGAGTTGTGTATGTAGTGCTGCTTGATTTATAGGACTATTTTCATCCTTATACATGATATCAAAATATGTATTAATGAAATCCTTTAGCTTCTGAAGCTTCTGCTGAAAGACTCTAGTCTTCACTATCCTTTCAAACATTGGGGATTCTTTATATCTGTAAAATTTAAGCTCAAACTTAACGATATCCAATATATCAAAAAATAGTTCTCGAATATCGACCCCTTCTGCCATAATTTCCTCCTCTTTGATAAATTCTTACTAGTCTATTAAGCATTTATTAAATTAATTTCTTTAATAATACAATTCTAAATAAAAATTTTACAATATTTATATTTTTATTTTTCTTATGTCGAAAAACGGACATTAATTACTTAAATTTAATATAACAGTATCAAAACTTTATAGGAAATGTATGATTTGAAATAATTGGTTCTAAACGTTTAATAGGAATTGTTAAGCTTTCTCTTCTCTTGACTAATTTCTTGAATGTTATAGCTTTTGCATGAATTTTAACGATTCTTAAAGGGCATCGAATCATAAAATTCATGTTATTACGAGGCATTCTTCTCAATTGAAGAAATTCAGAAAAGAATTTCTGTGCTTTTTGCTGTGATTTAGGTTTTTCAAATAAAATAAAACGTTTAGTAATGTTTTTTAGATCTTTTGAATCTCGATAACAATAATAATTTGATGCTTTTAACGCCCATTTTATTGCTTCAAGTTGATATTTCGTTGGATTTAAATTTCTAAGGAAAGATATCGCTAAAGAAAATAGACAGATCATTAGATTCATAACAGTACTTCTAAACATTTCTTGAAAAGTAATTTGAATATTTGGTCTTATATCCTCTCTTAAATCTTCTCCGTAAAGTATTGAACTGTTTATTAAAATGTTTCCAAGTACTATATTTCTCGGAGCAAAAATTGATGAAAATACTTTATTTACTCGAAATATTTTATGAAAGATAACATCTTCCCAATATTTCTTTTTAGTTAAAAAGTGACTCATAAATATACCAGTAGTTTGGTTAACTACTCCTAAAATCTTTTTAGAGAGATTCTTACTATACTCTCTAAAATTATGTTTAATTTCTAAAGCAATAAAATATTTCTCGATCTCCTTAATATGGCGATTTGAAACTCGGTTCTTAAAGATGACTAATAAATCACAATCAGATACCTTTGTTACCTCTTCACTACTTTTTGCTCTTTGGCTACCAAATAGCAAAATTGATAAAACTTTGTTAACCCCAACTTCTCTATTAATAAGTTTAATAATATCTTTAATATAATTACGGGATTGTTTATTAATCCCGTTTAACTTATTAGAAATTCCCTCTCTAATTTTTTTGTTACTTTCGATGATACGAATTTCTATCACACTGATTCAAATAAGTAAAATAGATATTAAATATTTAGTATTTTTCTTCTTTTATTATTTAAAATGTTAAATAAGATCTATTTCACAAAAACTCAACGGAAATACGAATCAGGACCTCTATCATCGCTAGGTGGTTTCATAAACTGATCTGCTTGTTTTTTAAATGATTCAAAGACACTTTCCATTTCTTTAATCTTTTCATTAAGTTTCCTAAAATCCATCTCTATTGAAAAATATTCTTTTAATAGTGTAACTAAAGCCTTAGAACTACGTGGATCTAATGTCATCATAGGCAATGGCAAAGTTTCTGCTAATAGACAGATTCCAGGTCCAAAATTATTTGCTCCCGCCCAAGCAGGTAGAATACCATTTGCTCCGGAAATATATCCACCCTCATACAATTTAGTGTTTTCCATTTTTAAAAACGATTGGACTAAATCTTGATCAGTTCCACATACATAAACTAAGGGAGTATCATGTAAAATGTCAGAAATCATCGCACCGGTACTAACATACATCAAGATTTTTCCTCCTGTTATTTCATGCATTTCTTCACAAAAGGTTTTAGAAAATTCAAAAACTCCCTTTGGATTTTGCGGTTGGTAACTAGCAGTTAGAATGAAAAAATCATTTCCATCCTTTTTATCTGTTGATTTGTAATATACTTTTGCTGAAGGGATTTCTAGAGATCCTTTTTCTACAATTGATTTAGGAGGAAAATCGAAACATTGAATGTTCATAAATTCTTCTGCATGTATAGAGTCTTTTATGGAAGTAATTGCTAGTTTTGCAACAAGCGCAATTCCCGGCCATCCTATTAATACAACGGGATTTCTAATGTTTTCTTTTTCTAATTCAAACTTCTTCTCAATATTTATATACATTTTTTTATCTAATTTCTTTATAAATTATTCTTTTATAAATAAAAGCTATTCTTTTTCATTATTTATTTGAAAAAATTTAAGACTTTCTCCACATTTGGGGCAGTATTTCTTTGGAGATTGTATAAGTGTTCCACAAAAAGGGCAATAAAATCGGTTTTGAGTACCGATTTCTGGAAAGCTTGTACTTGCTTCTGATTCCATAGCATCCAAGGGCTGTTGTCTCAAGATTCTATAAGATTCTTGATATAATTCCCTTTCAGGATAATAACCTTCTTGATATTGTATTTTTAATTCTTTTTTAGCTTTTAAGGACGAAAATAATACAGTTAATAAACAAATAAATAATGGAGCAAAAAAGATGTCAATAATACTATAAAGAATATTGTATAGAATTAACATTCCAAAGTTTCTTGTTAGGGGATTATACCAGCTATTTATAATCGGAACTGTTGATTCATTGACTATAAAAAAATCTATAATGAGTGTAAAAATGTAGTCAATTATTAAAATTAGGAGTATATTAACAACAAACACACCAATTATTTTCCAGAAAGCTCCCTTTGCTATAGCACGCGCTTCTGAGATAGGACTTTTATCGATCTCCATATTGTAGGTGAATATTAAAAAAATGAAAAATCCAAATATAATAATTGCAGGTATATAAAATAATACGGCCCCTAGAGGTAAAAATATACCGATAATTAGAATTACGAGAAATATCTTCTTATTAAATGCTGATTTAAATGATTTTACAAAACTTACATCTTCATCCATATACCTCCTAAAAACATAATTACTTACCGAACACATAGCAATAGTAATAACTACTGCCCCTATGAGATTTTGTAGAAAAAGAAGAACTATTGTCATGAAAAGAAAATAAATTAGTGTATTTAATTCACTCTCTGTAAGAGATTCGTCCTGAATGAATTTTTCCATTAAATCAGGAATATTTATTCCTATGGTATCAATTTGCCAACTCAGATCAGTTAACAATAAAACATTTAAAACGATCAATAATATTTGGAACAAAGCCAGTGGTATAATTAAAGTTCTATACGATTGTAAAAACAATTTAAATCCATCTGTAAGTATTTCACTGAAGCTTTTATTAGCGAGATTTATCAATTTATGTGAATTTTTTTCCATATTCCTTATAAAAGAATGTTTTGTGTTTATATAATATTATAATTTTTTACATAAAGATATAATTGTATTATTTATTTATTACATTAGAAGAAAGTCTGTCAATTAAGGATTACCAATTTAAATAATTTTAATTTATTGGTTTATGATTGTAAAAAGAAAGAAGGGTCGTCAAATACCGGGTATTATTTCATATATGGAGCTTTTTTCATCTAAAAAATTAGCATATTCTATCTTTTTTGGGACTCCTATTGCTTTAGGCATAATATCATTACTATTGAACTATCTTTTAATAAAGAGATATATAGACCTTCTACACTTTATCCGATTTGTATTTCTTTTTCTTTTAACTTCTGGATTTGGTACTTTATTTTCAATGGGATTCTATTCAAGAAGATCCCCCATTTTAAAATCACCTCCTACTGGGTGGTCTATTCAAATGAATGCATTTTTTTGCGCTATAACGGAAACCACATTTATTCTTGGTCAGATTGTAGCGATACTTGTAAATAATATTAGAATGCAGGAAGTCTTTCTTATATTAGGCTGTATTCTCTCATATATTGTTGCCTTTGTAATATATTTCTCATTCACAACAGTAGGACGCAGTGGAAATTTAATTTTAGCATTAATTCAACCCTTCACAGCAATTATAACCTATAGCCTATATACAGGTCAATTTGAAATTGATTTTTTTATCAGAGCTATGATAATTTTTATAGTTTGTGCTCTATTTTTTGCCGTACCTTATAGAAGGGGATTATTTAAAGTAAGCAATATATACCAAGAAGCAACAGGAATGAGAGGATATGCATTTATTAGAGCATTTATTCTTTCTATGATGACAGAGGGTAATGATGATCTTATCGAGCGTTATTTTGATAATGTTGGTTTAAAATCTGAAGTAAAAATCCAATATCTAGTAATCCGAAGTTTAAATACGAAAAAGATTAAAGGTTTATTTATTATACCACACGTTCATTTTGGACCTTTTAAGAGCTGTGGTTCATCGGATTTACCTGAATATATTTATAAGGAATTTCAAGATATTCCTGGAATTACAGTTTTTCATACTACAAATGATCATACTCAAAATCTTACAACTCAAGGTTATGTTGATACAATAATTAAGAGAGTCAAACAAGACCTTTCTGAAATCAAGAAAACCACAGAAGATGATTGGATTAAAGAAGTAAGAGGGTTCACAAGAAAAATTTCAAATTCGGCAAAACTTATTGGTACTGAGATTGGAGATGTTCCAGTTGTTTTTATAACTAGACATCCACTTCCTTCTGACGATATTGAGGTAGAAATTGGGGATGATATAAGAGATATTTCTAAATCTAATGGTTATAAAGAAATTATCATCATAGATTCTCATAATGCTATAATTGGAGATGAAATTTTGATTAAGAAAAACACTATTGAAGCTAATGATTTAATTGATGTTGTTAAAAAGTATATGGAGAGTGAAACTGTAAAAAAGATCCAATATGCTCCAATGTTATATGGGGTTGCAAAGGATCAGTTAACGGAATTTTCTGAATATGATGGAATTGGGTTTGGAGGGATGACACTTCATTTATTTAAAAATACAATAACAAACCAGAAAACTGTAATAATTCATTTCGATGGAAATAATGCGTATGTTGAAATTCGTTCCAATATCTTAAATTTTTTACAAAATCAAGGAATAGATAGGGCAGAAATTACAACATCTGATTCACATACAGTAGCTAGGCAATTTTCCAATCGAGGATATTCCCCAATTGGAGATAAAATTAAAATAGATTTCATTCTAAGAAAGTTAGAAGTACTTATCAAAATGGCTGAAAAAAATTTAGAACCGGTTGAATTCCTTTACAAAGATTCATTAGAAAATGTGAAGATCTGGGGAGACCCGCACTATTTTAATGTTATAATCGATACGCTTAAGGAATGTATCAGAGTCTCTCAAAGTTTATTAACCATAAGTTTAATTGCCCCAACTATCTTTTCATTGGCATTTTTAATATTTTTATATACATTCTAAACTATTTAATAATATTATTGCACAAAAAATTCAAAATTTATATAATCCATTCTCTTAATTTTTATTTATACAAATAAAACAAAAAAATGAATTAGAAAATGTCATTAAGTCCTTTGGACACAATAAATGGAATATTTTCTCTTATTTTTGTAGTGATCTCTTTATTAATTGGTTTTATTATACTCTCGAGATTCTTTAAATATAAAGAAAAGATATATTTTTTAGTTGGGGCAACTTGGATATTTATATCTGAACCTTGGTGGCCTTCTAGTATTTCTTTCCTAATAGCATTAGTTAATGGTGTTGGAATCCCATCAGGTATATATTTTTTTATTGGAAATGTTTTTGTACCCCTAGCGATAATTCTTTGGTTATTAGCTTTTACTGATTTCTTGTATACCGAAAAACGCAAATTAATCCTTTCTCTTTTCATTATAATTGGAGCTATCTTTGAGATTCTGTTTTTTATATTCCTATTTCTCGATCAAAGTTTGATTGGAGAATTAAATGGCCCAGTAGATGTAAATTATAAGTATTTTATAATGGTATTTTTAATAATATTTCTTATAATTGTCGTAGTTTCAGGTTTTTTATTTGCTAATCTTTCTTTAAAATCTAAGGATCCAGAAGTAAGACTCAAGGGTAAATTATTAATAGTTGCTTATATTGCATTTTCATTTGGAGCATTAATAGACTCATCTATACCTTTTAGTGAACCAACAGTAATTATTGTCAGATTAATTTTAATATTGAGTGCAATTTGTTGGTATGGAGGTTTTATTCTGCCAAAATGGATGAAAAAGTTCCTTTTAAAAACTAAATAACTTCTCTTTTTAAAATATTATTTTTTTTTATAATACTTAGATATTATCCAAATTCATATTTTCATTTCATTCTTTCTTAATTAATCATCTAATTTTATGAATTAAAATGTTAAGTTCTGAAATAAGTCTTTTAAGAAAGGTGACTTTTATAGGACGACCAGCAGTCGGAAAAACTACGATGTTAAAGCTCCTATCCGAACAAACAATTGACAGATTATACATTCCAACTCATGGTTTGGATCTTAAAACAATAAAACTTGAAAACTTTTATTTGAGGGTTTGGGATTTAGCAGGTCAAAGTAGTTATCTTAAGACCTATTCAAAAGATTATCTTTTAGGGTCAGATATCATTTTCATAGTAACTGATTCAACTCCTCGAAATATCTTAAGTTCTCGGGAACTTATTAACTATGCTTGTCAATTCGTTGGAAAGGAATGTCCTATTATTGCAATTGCAAATAAGCAAGACTTAGTAAAAATTGATGGGAGAATGGATGTAAAACGTGTTGAAGATGTACTCCACTGCAAAACTTATGGGTTAACAGCTATTAACCCTTCAGAACGGATAAAATTGATGAATATTATTAAAAAAGAATTAGATAAAGTAGCAATTAGGAGGAGATTAAAAGATTGAATTTTACTGAAAGTGAAATGTTTGGAGCTGCCTTAATCGGTTTTGATATGATAGATGGTCCCTTCTTAAAATGGAAAAAGGAGTTTTCAAATATAAACAATGAAGTAAATTTAAATGACTTTGCCATGAATTTTTATTTAGCTTTTCGTGGAGGAAATAATTCAGTCAAAAAACCACGAGCAATTCTATATGACGAATTTTACATAGTTGCTTTTCCAAGAGATTTAGAACTTTGTTGTCTTTTCATGAAACCTCAGAATGTTGATAATAATATTAAACAATTAAACAAAATTGCTTCACGAATTATTACTGAAATGGAATCAAATGATGAAGATGATGAAAAAGAAACAATTGTAGATTCTGATGAGAATACAATTGAAGAAATAATAAGATTGATCCCAAATTTGTTGAGTGGCACAAAAATGACAACCCCAGAACTAAGGAGATATTTTAAGCTCTCTAACTCTCAAATCTGGAAAATTATGTCAGATTTAGAAAATTCCAAAAAAATTGAACGTGTAGCTAAAAAAGGAAGGTCTATACTTTGGACCGCCAT
>JBHLLP010000069.1:0-12327 GCA_048885525.1 Candidatus Hermodarchaeota archaeon
TCGAATTCTATAATAGGTATATCATCCAAAGTGTGCCTTGAGCGTGTTTCTTGAGTTAATGTATCAATAACTTTATATGAGTAATATTCATGTTCTACCTTCACATTTCCATAAAATGTTTCAATAGTATTGTTTAGACCTATTTTATTTTCCGAAATCACTTCTAGAGGAGTGATATCTGTGTGTTTTAAAGATTGAGTATAAAAGTCTACATCTGCTCTTTTCAAATAGACCAATCTTTCATCTAAATTGAGTTCTTCAACCAAGTAGGTTTCTGCTTCGTAAAGGTAAACAGCACCCTGGTGAAGATCACGGAATACGAAACTCTCATCTTCCACTGTTAAAACTTCTTCTCCTAGATCTGTTCTGAGGATAATCTTGTAACTTCTTTTTGATAAATCATTTAAGCCATATTTTTCATTTGGAAAAAAATCACTATTCCAGTAGTAACGATCTCCTTGTTTCATTAGTAAAGATTCTGAAACCAAATCCTCTAGGCATTCTAAAAAGAGATTCTTATCTTGAATACCAAATTTATTATATTCATCAACTCTTATTGGGCTCTCCTTACTTGCGCAACATATATGATTTCTTAGTAGATATTTATTGTTTAAAGTAATTAACACTTCCTCTTGGATTGGTCCAAATAATTTATCTGGATTATGTATATAGAAAAGATCTAAAGGATTTTGCATAGGTATGAGAGTTGATATAGAAAGATCGATGCCTCGACCAGAACGCCCAATTTGCTGCTTGAAACTTGAAACTGTTGATGGGAACCCAGAGCTAATTGTCGCATCAAGAGATCCAATATCAATTCCCAATTCAAGCGCATTAGTAGAGCTTATTCCCAAGATTTTCTTTTCTTTAAAACTTGCCTCAATTTCTCTCCTTTTTTTTTTACTAATACCCGCTCTATAGCTGAATATTTGATCTTTAATAGTAGGTAGAGTATTTCTAATCCATATAGCTTGTAATTCTGCCATTTTTCTCGAGAGTGTGAATGTTAATGTTTGAATTCCCTGTTTTAAATGGCTAACAAATAGATTTTTGGTTTCTTGGTGAGCTGAACGATATTTATTAGAAACTTTATCATAAGGTAAATCCCATAGTATAACTTTTTTCGCCCCCGATGGTGAATCATCCCGATCTATGACAGTGAACTCTTCACCTACTAATTTCTCACAAAACTCTTTAGGATTATAAATTGTAGCACTTGAGAGAATCCATTGAGGATTAATTTTGTAAGCTTCAAGCATTCTTTTTAATCTTCTTAGCAATAATGCAAAGTTGGATCCAAAAATCCCTCGATAAATGTGGATTTCATCCAAGACAATGTATTTTAAATTCTGGCAAATTCTCCGCCACTTTTGTTTGAACCAGGGTAAATAATAATGTAAACCATAAGGATTTGTTATAATAATGTTAGCATTGTTTAAAACGAATCTTTTTTCATTGGGTTCTATATCTCCATCATAAATTCCAATCCTATTTAGTTTTATATTGGTTTCTTCAAGTATTTTTGAAAGAGCAGTAAATTGATCTCGAGCTAATGCTTTAGTAGGAAAGATATAAAGAGCTGTGTTTTTCGGTTCTTCAAGTAATGATTGTAGAACTGGTAAATTATAACAAAGAGATTTTCCGGATGCAGTAGAAGTTACAATTACAGTATTTCTTCCTTCACGAATGTTATTGATAGCATCCGCTTGATGGCTCCATAGTTTGATATTGTTTAAATTTAACCAGCGTTGTAGACGTTTTCTAAGTGGATTTTCTAAATCACTAAAATGGGCATTTTGAGTTGAAATATCTTCAATATGGTATATCTGATCGTTATAATAATCTTGGGATTTGATAAAATGTAAAAACTCTTCGAAATCAACCATAAATAGCTTCAATAACAATAATGAACACTCTCAATTAAAAATTTCAAGGGGTAATAAATTAATTATTTCTAATAATTTTACTACTGCAAGCATTATCTTATTCATAAAAATAGGGTTGTAAACTAAATTATTTTATATAGAAAATTGTCTTATTTTCATTATATCATCTTTGATAGAAATCAAATAAAAATTAGGTGTTTTAATATTAGATATAAAATAATCAGATTTAATTTATTGAAGAAGAGAAGAATAAACCTTTTACTTCTCTTTATTTTTCTATTGTCTTCACTCATGTTCCTAAATTACATTTTTCTCGGAAGCCATAATAATAATTCCACTCAAGACGTAAAGAGAAGTATCACTAATAATATTCGCGAAGAAATCTCGATGAGTAATGATTATCAATTGGTTGAGCCAATTAATATTTCATCATGGATTGATTGGGCACTTTATCCCTTCATTACTGGAAATGGTTCTGATTTAAACCCATTTATTATAGAAAATATTGAAATCATTGGTGATGGTGTCAAAACGATACAGTCGGGAAACGACACTTTACTCGACTCTACGTATGTAGGTATCTATATTAATACAAATGGTTCATTCATTATTCAAAATTGTAAAATATCACACATATCTATCGGGATTCTTTTATCGATCGGAATATCATCTGGTGGACCAACTTATCCGATTGTAAATGTTGAGATTAATGATTGTAGTATAGGCATCTATAGTAGATGGCAACATGTTGCAGTGAATATCTCAAATTGTAATATTCGTAATTGTAATTGGGTTTCGATAACTGCTAGTGTAGATATAAACAACTATATTAATTATGGTGGTATTGGCATCTGTGTTAGATCAAGTGCAGGTATTATCGAAGATTGTCGTATTGAAGATTGCTCAGTCGGGATGATGGCAGGATTGTTACAAGATTTTCACAATAATCAGTTAATAAATTGTGGATTTATCCCAGACTACCTGTTTATGTTCATGATGGATTATGATAGCAGTAATACTGTCAATGGTAAACCAATAGGGATATTTGGGAGTTATTGGGGAGATGATAATATGGTTTTTACACAAGCCAATGCGTCTCAATATGGACAATTAATTTTTGCAGTTTGTCCTAACCTTACTCTATCAGATATTCATATCACTGAACCTTGTAGCATTGGAATTCAACTACTTTCTGTTAGCCTTAACCAAAGAACGTATTTGAATAATATTATATGTGAGAACCAGAAACTCGGTTTCTATATCCATGGATATGATATGATTGGAGAAAATTTATACGCTAAGAACTGTGATGCAGGATTCTATTTTGTTGATATAAAAAATTGTAATTTAACAAAGATTATGACAGATAATACTGATATACCAATATATGCAATAACAGCAACTCTTAATTGTAATATTGAAATTGAACAATATACTAAATTTTATTTAGTTGATCCTTATGCCTGGTATGGGGATAAGCTCTATGTAGAAACTGCAGGGTCATCTTATAATATAACTATGTCTTATATTTCAGAATTAGGGGTTCAAGGCTATGCTTGTCAATTTAATGATACAGGTATTTATCGGGTTAGCCTTACTGTACTAACTTATACAGTTACAGCTAATTTTACAGTCATCTCAGTCCCCCGTTATCCGCGACCAGTTGTATCTGGTATTATTCCAAGTTATCCTTTATTCTGGGTTTGGACCGGGTTAATGATAGGTGTCATAGTATGTATTGAATCATACCGAAGGGGACGTCGAAGGTGACCCCAAAATTCCTATTTTTTTTTGATTTAAACTATTAACTCTTAATTATATAATATTTTTAAAACTAAATCCTCCAACTAAAATTTAAAAAATATTAATATTTTAAACTGATCAAACCAAATTTAAATAAATACAATTCAATTTGTTTTAAAATGTCTATTTCTGAATGGAGTAAGGTTGATTTTCAGCAATTTATTAATGAATATGGGAAAGATATTATTATTAATAATGTACCAGTAATATTATATTCTAAAAAGGATAAGGAACATGAAGCGTATAATTCTTTGATAGCTTTTTTTTTCATTTCTGGCGCTATATTTATTTACATTGCCCTATCATATTTTTTAGCTGCCATATTTTTCAGTTTGTTTCTGTTTATTGTAATTATCGTAATCTGTGTAATAGCTGATGTGGTTTTAATTATCAATGTCATAAAATCTAATGTATATATTAGACCATTGGAGTGTTGGGTAGAAATTTATAGAGGGATTACTGTTGAGGATTATGATTATTATTGTTTTATATATTATCCAATTTTTTCAGGAAAGAGCCATCCAAACGAAGCTAAAAATGTAATTTACAAACTTTTTCAAGAGCAAATAATAAAGAGTAAAATAGACATTACGCAAATAGAATTTTATGTAAAAATAAACCCACAAGATCAATCAAATATAGAGAAATTAGGTTACTTCTTCCAATATGCTGAAGGGAGACCTTTTAGAGATGAGAATATAAATCGAAATGCTTGGAAATATTTTCCTCCAGAAAAGGCAGAAAATGAGAATTTCTTAGCAGTGGGGAATTGGGATCATCATTATGAGTGGAGATATGATTTAAAATTTGATTTTGATAAATTGCATGAATATGCCCCATGGGTTATTCAAAGATGGAATGAAATGAATTTAAAACCTTTAACTGAGGAATATAAAGAAAATATTAATTGGAATTTAAGAAATCTTGAATCTACACCAAAATTACTGCCATGGAAAGGAAACTTGGAAAATCAAACTTATGAGAATCCACGGGCACATAGAGATCTTGAAATAATAGATGAAGCAATTGAAAAAATCATTGGAATTGAAAGAAAAATAGAAAAAGCAAAAGATATTAAGGAAGAACTTACAATTTTTAAATCTTTTTTCAGGGATTTAAGTTCTTAAACATTTCTTTATTCCGTTTATAGATTTTTATGTATTCCTTAAAGAGGTTATTATATCTTTCTTTATTATCTGAATTAGGTACAAAGATTTTTTTGACTTTAATCAATGGAACTGCATCTGAAAATTTTTTTAAAATTCCTAGACCAACCATTGAGATTATTGCAGAACCTCTTGCCGCAGCTAAATCGGGTGATTCCATCTGAACTATTTTTCGATTAAGTATATCTGCTAGAATTTGGCACCAGATGTTTGATTTTGCCCCTCCGCCAATGCAATTAATTTTTTCAGACGTGCCAACCAACTTTTCAACAAAAATTAAAGCCCATTTTATATTATAAGCCACTCCCTCATAGACTGACCTCAAAATATTATCTCTGGTATGTTCAAGACTAAGATTATAGAAACCACCTCTAACATTTGAATTATTTATAGGACTTCTTTCTCCAAACATCCATGGAGTGAAGATAAGATTTTTTGACCCCACTTCAGCTTTCTCTGTAAGTGAATCTAAGTGAAAATATAGTTCATCTAAATTCGATTGGTATTGTTCAAACTCATTTCTAAACATTTGTTGTACAACCCAATCTAAGCAAGTAGCTCCCGTTTCTTGCTTTGATATACATAAATAATTTTCTTGAGATGAACATATGCAACCTGTATAATGAGAGAGATCTTTTACTCTTTTAGATGTATGAGCTGCAACCCAATCTGCCGTTCCTAAACATATAATTAATTTATTATCTAAAATGCCCCCTGAACCTAAAGCAGCAGAAGTTAAATCTCCAGAACTGACAAAGACTGGAATTCCAGATTTCAAATTTAACTCTTTAGCAGCTTCAATTGTTAATTCACCTGCAATATTAGTTGACTTTTTTATTTCTGGTAGTTTTTTCTTATCGATTTTAAATTTATTTAAAATTTTATCAGACCATTCAAATTTTCCAGGATTACTATCCATCATCCAAGTTGTATTACCTAAATCCCTTGATGTTACAGCATTATTGGTGCATTTAAAAATAATAAAATCTTTTACACTTAAGAATTTGTATGTTTTTTCGTATATTTCTGATTTATTCTCTTTCAACCATAAAATGTGAGATATAGGATCCTTCCCATTAAATCCGGGGGCTCCACCTGTAATTTTAAGTAACATTAATATTTTTTTTAATCCATAACCAGATATTTTTATTAAACCTTTTGAAAATTTCTGAGTTATTGAAGCTGCTCGTGTATCTAACCAGCTAATAGAGTTCATTAAAGGAATACCATCATTATCTATCGGAATGGTGCAGTTCATCTGGGAATCAAATGAAAAGGCTAAAATATCAGTAGGACTTATATGTTGTTGTTGAAGCAAAGTAATGGTGGCGTTTTTCACTGCATTCCAATAATCTTCAGGATTTTGTTCTGCCCATCCTGATTTTGGATAATATAAAGGATAATTTATCTTAGTTTGAGAAATTAACTCTAAATTCAAATCAAATAAAGCAGCTTTATTCCCAGAAGTTCCTAAATCATGTGTTAGAATGTATTTTCCTTCCAAAATTATCACATTTTTTTGATATTTAATTGTATTTTGTTTGAATTATTAATAAATATAGAAGTAATTTGTGTAACTTTAATTGGATTAACGTTTTTAGCCTAATAAAAAGAACTTGATAACTATATTAGGTATATTATCATTATAAAAACTTATAAAATGTTAATTATTAATTATTAAAAATTATACACCACTTCATTAAAGGAAAAAAGAGGTAAGTAAGAAATTGGAATCTTTGAAAAGTATTTCTATTCTTGAAATTCCAACTAATAAGATATTCTATGATAAAAAAACAAATGTATTATCAGTAGAGATTATAGATTTCATGTTTGTAGGGATTTATAAGAAATCAACAAGGCTTAGCACAATTTTAGACGATATTTTTGCATCTTTAGGAGATACTCAATTGAATCGTTTAGATGTTTATTTTATGGATTTTGTTACTAGTACCCGAATACCTGAAACTACCAAATTAAAACACCTTAAACTCTTAAGTAAAAAGAAACCAGAGAAGGAAGTTGAAGAACCAGCTGAAAAAAGAGAATTTAAGGAGTTAATGAAAGATGAGGACTATGAGATGGAAGAAGAAGCTTATTATGATGAAGATATCTTAAGTGCCGAATCAGTAGCAGATGATGCAACAATGTATAAGGAAGAAATATTTGAAGAAGAAAAATTACTCAAAAGAGATGAAAGGGAACGGGAAGAATCCAGAAGGACAAAAGAAGCTCCAAAAGCAAAAAAGAAATCACGAGCTTTTCCATCACCTGCACCTCCAGGAGCAGGAGGCGCTCCACCTCCTCCTGTTGGTGGTCCAGCTGTTAAAGCTCCCGCACCTACGGCACCTGCGACACCTCCACCTCCTCCGCCTTCAGATGCATTAACAGGCCCTGGCACCCCACCACCAAAACCAGAAGCAGAACCTTCTATAGTTGCTCCTGAAGAACCTCAACCAACTGTATATGAGATTAATATGGGACTTCAATATTATTCCGTTATGATGGAACAACGAAGTTATTTGTTCTATGTTTATTTTTCGCATAAAGAACTGAAGATTGTCGATGAAGAGGGTAAAACTGTCTATGAGACAACATTCACAATAGTCACTAAGAAAGCAGAACCTCCCGTGTTAGATCTTAAAATTGGTGGAGAAGGTTTCGAAGTACATCCAATCTTTGGAAAAGTTGAAGTTAAAAAGGATGCGGTAAATCCTCCTGTGATGATTTTCTCTATAATGCCCTTAAAATCCAAAAAAGAGAAAAAAAAGAAAAAAGAAAGTGAAAGGAGATTTTTAAATGTGTACATAGAGTTTGAAGATAAAGTAATTAGTCACACTATCTTGTCAATAATTGTGCAACCTAAATATTTCCGGCTCGAGCTCGGGCCAATACATTTAAATCTTAGCAGAAAAACTGCCGCAATAATATCATTTGTGTCTATTTTAGTGGCTGGAATTTCTTTGGTCTGGACATTATTCTCCTGGGACCCATCATCGTCTTTTGTGGATCTTTTAAGCGGATTTGCACCAGGCTTAGGCTCAATTGTATTTATTGCAATATTTTTAATTACCTTATTTAAAGAAGGAATTTATCCTCTTAAGGAGAAAATTAGTGCTTTTTTAAATTTCGATCAAACAGGAGTCTTAATAAAATAAATTTATCTATTGTTAAACTCTTTTTTTTTCTAATTTCAGCCATTTGACTTTAATTCGTCCCAAAATTTCTTTTTTAATCGACCTAACTTTTTATCTTTTAGCTTAACAAAATATAAAGCTCTTTTAGCAATAACAGGATAATTTTTAATTTTTAAGGATTTAATCAAACCTGCTGATTCTGCTTTTTCAACTATTAGCTCACTCATAATACTTATATAATTAGATTCACTAACGGTGGAAATAATTGAGTCATTATCATTAAATTCTAATTCAATATCTAACTTTTTATAATCTGGAAATTGCTTTTTAAACGTATTCCTCATTCCAGAACCCTTTTCTCTCCATACAAAAGGATATTTGATTAAGTTATCAAAATTAATTGAGTCTCCATCTTTAAGTAATTCATGATTAGGAGAACATATGAATTTAAATTCTTCTTCTCCAATTTTGAGAAAATCAAAATCTTCTTCATTATAACCCATAAAACTGCCAATACCCGCAAAATCAACCTTTCCATTTCTTAAGTTTTCAATAGATCTCTGAGAATTATTAATTAATATTTTAAAATTCACAGTTGGATTTTTATTTCTAAAATCTGCAATATATCGTGGTAAAATATGAGAACCCGGAATAGTTGATGCGGAGATAATAATATTTTCTTCTATACTATTATTGAATTTTGATATTTCTATTTTACAACTATCATACAAATCAATTATCTGTTGTGCACTTTTAAGTAAAAGTTTTCCAGATTTTGTTATTTCAAATTTCTTTGTGGTCCTATCAATTAGCACTATTCCACCAAAATCTTTTTCTAATTGAAAAATTTGATGAGATAAAGTACTCTGTGAGATAGAAAGATCATTTGCTAATTTTGAGAAACTTTTATATTGAGTTAATTTAATAAAGTTCCTTAGGTATTCAATATTCATAATTTAAATGGGTTTGAAATGTCTGATATTCTATTTAAAATATAAGACAATACATCTATTATTATTTATCGATATTTTTAATAGGATCTTACGAAAAAATTAATAAATTATTATTTTTTTTTTCAATTACAATCAAAGAACATATTTTATACTTAAGTATTATCTAGAGAAATTAAAAATGGCTGAGAAAAAGAAAATTTTTACGATTGTTATTGGGGATGGTCCGTATACTAAGGAACGTCCTTTTACTATGTTAAGATTTGCCTATACTGCATTATTAGAAGAACATAAGGTAAACATATTTTTAGTTGAGGAAGGTATTTTTGTAGGAAAAAAGAATCAAGATCCAACCACATATGATAATATTGGAAAATGGATGATGGATGTAATTTCTGAAGGAGCAAACGTTAAAGCTTGTGGAGTATGTATGAAAGCACGCGGATTATCTGAAGATGAATTAATAGATGGAATTGAAAAAACAACTATGAATACATTTGTTGATATGTGCGTAGAAGCAGACAATGTTCTTTTCAGTTAAAAAAAATAAGAAGGTCTAAAATGATGTTAAATTCAAGAAAATTAGATTGTTCAGGGCTTGTTTGTCCACTGCCAGTTGCTAAGACCAAGAGACAACTACTTGAGATGAAAAGTGGAGAAATTCTTGAAGTTTCTGGTGATTACGCAGAAGCAGGAGAGAATATTAAACGATATATAGATAGAATTGAAGATAAAGTCTTAGAATTCAAGATTGAAAGAGAAAATTTTTATCTAAAAATCCAAAAAGCTTAATATATATTTTTTTGTTTTTTTTCATATAATTGCGTCAAATAACCACATTTGTTCATATTTTTCAGTTAAATCATGTGCTAAAACTGGATCTAAAACATTTAAACATGCAAAAATTTGCCACGGTTTAATAGGATTTTGAAGTTTTATTAGTACCCTATTATTATCAAATATGTCATAAAATGTAGGAACTCTCTTCTGCATAAATTTCATTTCAAATTCATGCATTTTTGAAGATAAGTTGAATAAATCTTTAAGTTTCTTTGATAATCTTTTGAAGAGTATTTCATTCCTCGCTTTTTGTTCTTTTGATAATGGTCTTTCATCAAATTCGAAGCTCCATAAATACTTTACTTGAATACCTCGATTTAAAGCAACAAGAATGCCTTTATAAAACTGTTTAGCTAGTGGAAGAATCTTTAAAGTATTTTCATTTAAAAAACCCGTCATCAATAAACTTTCTTTTAAAGCATTAAATCTTTTTATATATAATTCAAAAATAGAGCGCCATCCATATGCTGTTGACCAAAAAATTTTTGAAGATTCTGATTTAATAGAATAACTTAAATTATTAATTTTTGATTCCAATTGCTTAGCATGGTCAATCAGAAATGAAACTTTTCGTTCCTGATTGTTCTTTAAATGTGAAATAATATTATGAGAGGCTTCATTAAAAGCTATTGCTTTGTAGATCTTAGGTCTTGAATCTTGGATTTCAATCATTCCTTTCTTATTTAGAACCTCTAAAATTTCATAAATTCTACCTGAGGGTACATTTGATTTATCACTAAGTTCCCTTGCCGTTAATGTACTTGATTTTAAGAGAGTAATATATGCATTAATCTCATAATTGGAGAGACTAGCACTTTTTAAAAATTCCTCTAATTCCTGTATAATTTCGTTAATCACAATTTATCCTCAAATAATAACAACTTAAAAAAGGTTGTCTTATATTATTATATTTTTAATAAGAATATAATATTTTAGGTTTTATTATTTTCAACTAAAAATTAGTTGTAATTGATCGAAAAACAATAAAAGTTAAAATATTTTTATATTTTTTATGGAAATAGAAGATTTAAAAGAGCTTTTAATTAAGTGTTGGATGACTCATGATGGTATGTGGTTCTACCATTGCTTAAAAGAATGTGGTATGGCGAAGACTAACAAAATAAATAGAGCTGCTGTAAAAGCTTTAGCTAATATAGAGATTAAAAGGATCCAAAAACTGTATAACATAAAAAAAATTAATACTTTTAATGACCTAAAATTTCTTTTTGATACAGCATTAAATATATTTAAAGCAGAATTTATGGTTTTAACTTTTAATTTTCCGAAAATGAACCACCTTCAATGTGAAATGCATAAATGTTGGGCATATGATGGTATAAATCGAATTGGAGTAATTGAACAATACGAATGTGGAATTTTTGATAGGATTGAAGGATGGTTTGAAACTTTGGGTATCAAATACGATGCTGATCCAATTATAGAAGGTTGTTTGATGCATACTAAAGGCAGATGTTTTAGAGACTTCACATTTTATTTTGAGAAATGAGTTAATAATATTATAGTGATTTAGATGAAAACCATGGAATTAATGGTAAAGGATAAATACTCTATCCCATTAGAGACTCAAAAGTTCATCCTACAAATGTGTTGGGCTCAGCATGATGGACAATGGTTTCTAAAGTCAAAGAAAAAGCATGGTATAAATGAAGCTAATCAGTTAAACCAAATGGTGGTCTTTTCAATGGGTAAAATCGAAGCTAGACATATTTTAAATGCTCTAGGTATCAAAAAAGGAACTGTTAATACTATTTCTGAACTTTTTAAAATAATTAATACCTTTATGGAAGTTATTATTCCCAAAGTTATGAAATTCAAATTTTTTGTATATTCTGAAACCGAAGGAATTGCTTTGGTCGAAAAGTGCTTCATTTGGAAGGAGGTACAAAAATCTAAGGAAAGTTCAGAATATAAATGCGCCTGTAATTTCAGACATAAAGGTTGGTTAGAAGCTATGGGCGTGAAAGGAGAAATAATACCTTTAAAGCGGATTTCTTGTGGAGATGAAATATGTGAATTCAAATTCATCATTATATAACAAAGAATCAGCAATAAATCATGTAAAATCACTAGCTTTTGGGAGAAAAGCAGGAACTGAAGGAGAAATAAGAACTATCAAGTATATTAGAAATAATTTAAAACAAGAAGGTATAAAATTTGAGATAGAACCGTTTTTATGGTTCTCGATTTGGCATACCTTAAGGATATACTCCATCTGTATTACTTCTCTAATTTTTGCCGATAGTTTAATTAGTTTTTTTATAGTTAGATTTTGGCTATTCAAATTAATAGTATTAATCATTATATTCTTTTTTATAAAGCAATTTGTAGTATCGGATATAAGTTTAAATTTGTATACATTTAATTTATATAAAAGACAAACCCATTCAAAACAATCGATTTCACAAAATATTCTTACAACTGTTATAGCTAAACAAGATCGTAGAAAAAGACCCGTTGTTATTTTTTCTGCTCATTATGATTCTCTTTCTGTTAATTATAGTAGAAGATTTTTAATAATTTCTAGTGT
>JBHLLP010000070.1:0-12289 GCA_048885525.1 Candidatus Hermodarchaeota archaeon
TTAGCGGATTGGTGTAGAGGTCAAGCATTTGGGACTCTGAATCCCGAGACAGCGGTTCGAATCCGCTATCCGCTATTTTAATATTTCATTCTTGAAATTAAAGGCATCAAATTAAATTTGAATAAACATTAAAATATCAACATATCTTATTTAATTATCAATTGGATATCATAAGAAAAAATATATAGTTCCAATAAAAATGAGAGTAAACGAACATCTATTGCAAGGTTTAATATTAACATTCACAATTATAGCTTTAATTTCAATTTTTTTTGCGAATACAGTGCTAGCATGAGGAAATAGAATAACAAGTTTTGATATTGCATCTGGTGTAAGCTTTATAGTAATTGCAATTTTAATCGTAATATATATATTATCAGATTAAATAAAGTTGCTTAGGAATAGTTATTAAATGCTAACAATAGAAGTGGACTTTTAACCCTTTAAAATAAACAACTTTAATCCAAGAAAGATGATTCTGATAAATAAATTATAGTTATCGGAGGATAAACCTTGCAAAGGACTTGGAAAAGTATGGTTATTCTGTGCGTTTAATAATATGATAACCATATTTAGATTTCACAGGTTGTGAAATTTCACCTATTTTTAGGTTTGCACTTGTATTCCAAAATTCGGGGACCATATCACCCTTCGCAAATTCACCTAAATTACCTCCCCTTTTTTTACTTGGACATATGGAGTTTTGTCTTGCTAACTGTTCAAAGTTATTCCCTGCTTTTAAATCTTCATAAAGCTCTTGTGCTTTACTAAACTTCTCAACTAAGATGTGACTTGCCTTTATTTTTCCACCACGTATAGGGTCTCCTCCTTGTTTTGAACCTCCTCCCTTTGATTGTGTTCCCTTCTGAAATCCTTTTCCATATTTATTTTTTCCCATAATAACTTCTCTAAATTTGATTAACTTAAAAATATCATTTTACAATAAAAAATTAGCTATCTTGGAAATATTTAGAACCTTTAATTTACAATCAAATACCTGAAATTCTTTATTTCTTCAATACTGTTTATTTCTACTACAAGTTTTTGGAAATCGTGAAGACTTCCATCAAAAACCATGAAAGTTATAAAATTTGGATTAATAAAATTTTGATTTTTACTAACAATTTGGTCTTTATACTCACTTTCAATTCTGTTTAATTTCTTCTGAACATTATAATCATTTGGAGCAACAATAATCATATTTCCAATTATGTTTTTTGTTAATGGGATTAGGTCACTTGAGCTATCTAGACTAGCGGAGATCTCTTCTGTTGACATTAACCTTAATAAAGCGTCTCTAATTAGTTTCGATTTATTTTCATATTGATTTCTAGTAACTAGTTTATTAATGAATTTTTTAAGATTCTCATTGAGTGACACGGATATTATTGGGGACATGAGTTTTTTCTTCTTTTCGATACTGTTTTTTAATATAAAATATAGATTTGTACCTTAATAAATCTTTTTTGATAGAAAAAAGGACTTACAATTTAATAGATCTTGCAATAACGTTCCTGAAATTCTCAATATCATTTACTAGTTTATCTGCTAATTCATCAGTAATTTTATCATCCTTACCAAATTTATTCAATTCAGTGAGCCAGTACTCTATTCTCCCAAGAATTGCCTCTTTATCTCCTAAAATCTTTCTTACCCTAACGAAAGTATCGTGTAATTTGGTTCTAATATTTTGGGCTTTCCATCTTAACATACAATAATCAGAAATTTCAGCTAAATTTTGAGTTATCGCCATCACATCAATCGTTTTTTCTCTTTCCTCCGATTTAATTTTCCTAATAATGTTAATTTCTTCAAATAATAACTCAATTATCTTAGCAAGAAAACCTGTTAGCTGTCCTGGATGATTACACCAAACTCTAACCTCTAGTGACTGATTAGATTCCGACACATAAACCCTTGTCACAATTCTGCCTCCCCCAACCTTCGCTTCAGAACAATGCCAACTTTCTGCTTCATATTTTCCTTTAGGATCATTACCTTCATGAGAAGTTACTGTACTTACTTCAAAACGTTTTATTGTTCTTACTGCTGCTCTGAAAGCTAAACGTGGATCTAAATCTGCAATTAAAAATGCTCTAGCATCATTAGGAAGATCTGAAATTGCTATTTGAATATCCTCGATTGTAGCTAAACATGAAACAACTAATGGACATTTTATCTGAACTTCTTTTTTTCGTATGTGTACAGTTCTCTTTTCTCCTGAAGCTCTTTTGTAGATGACATCTCCACCAATATTGGATATTCCACATTCTTTTGGTTCTAAATAGAAATCTACTCCTCTAGAATTCTTAGCCTCAATAACGGGTATATTAATGAGAGGATCTTTTACTTTATAACTAGAAGGAACATCTAAAAGAACTTTTACTGAATTTATTGCCATAGAGGTTTCATTCCTTACAACTACTTTAAAATGAAGTTGACCACCAACGAAATCATATTCACGAACTACTTCAATGTTCCCCCCATCGGTAGGTTTTGGTGTTACCTTTGCTTTATCAGGAGATTCTATCTCTATAGGTACACTATATGCGGTGAAAGATTTTTTATGCATATCAATATAACCGTCAATATCACCACGCGCAATAATCTGAGCTAAATTCTCTTCTATACTTGCTTCTGTTACTCCTAATCGATTTGAAAGTTCTCTTAAAGGCATAGTTCTATAAGCTCTAGCAACTTCTTTTATCTTTTGCTCTAGGTATTTATTAGTCATGAATTCTCTTCGTTGAGTAAATATCCCCTTGATTTTTCCAGTTTTAATTAACTCATGAAGGCTTTTTCTTGCTAATTCTACTGCAATTTTCAACTTTAATGCTAATTTTGAAAGTTCAAATAACCCTGTTTCTTTAGAATAGTTTTTAATATCTTTATAAATTTGATTTGCAGTAATAATTTCATTTCCACGATCTGCAAAAAAGCCATTTACGGCTTTTGCTCTCATTAAATTGACACAAAATGATTTAACAAGTTCTTTTGGTATATTAAAATTATTTGCTAGATCTTTTAAGGTAACTCTACCTTTATTTTGAATTTCTTTAATTAAATTATCCATTATATATTTTTGAGTATAGTATATCTCTTTATCTAATGAGAATGAACCTTTTATCTGAAATTGGTTGATTAATTTGTAAATTACCTTTATCGCAACCTCAGAATTCATATCAAGCATTACGCCTAAATCTGCAACATTAACTATACCTTCATCATGGAATTTTGCAAGTATTTTCTCACGCATTTCTGAAGATATGTAATAGAACATTTGATTTTTTTGATCAATAATTCCATAGATCCGTTCTTCATCCATGTATTTATTAATAAATTTAATCATTTGCTCTGCAGAAATATTGAAAGAATTAATAATTGTAGAAAAGTTGGTAAGGGGTGCTCTTTTTAATAGATCTAAAAAACAATTAGGGCAAACTTCTTTTCCAACTATAGATCGCAATCTTTTACTGCATAACACTAATCTGTTCCCTTTAATAAGGTTGTATCTTATCGCTTCCCTAACAAGCTTTTCCTTTGAAGGAAAGAATAATCCAGGAGTTTTTAAGTATGAATTCCATGCTTCGGGGCATTGTTGGTTAGTACATTCTAAATAATATTGTCCTGAAGACAATCTTTCTAATCTTAAAATGTGTTTACATACAGGACATTCACTATTTTCTACAACTGTACATTTAAAATTTCTTTCAATAGCTTTTACTTTTGAATAGAAGAGATTGTGTTTTTTACATTCATGTGTTTCGGTTGTAGCAATATGATTAATACAGAAACTAGATTTGCATTTTTCACACGTAAAATCGATTTTTTGGTTTTCACAGAATAAACATTTCATAGTATGAAATTTGATTTTAATTTTAGAATCTATATTATAATAGAAAAAATCCTAACTTAATATTTTAATGGGGGACCAATTTTATTGTTTTAATAACAATGGAATTTTTAATAGGATTTTAAATTTTTCATTGCATTCAAATGACAAATTCAACATTTAATTAAAATGATACTTCTGGGAAGACAGGAATTTTCAAAAAAGATAATATCATTACGACGGTATTAAATACAATAATTATCAAGATCATCATTATTAAAATCCAATTCTTTCTAGATTTATAAGATTTAATAATCTGAGATGTTCCGTGTTTTGCTAATGCAAGTGGAAATAATCCGATAAACGTACCTAATGAAAAATAAAACACAATCATAATGCCATCAATAAAGCCAAAACCCCCACCTAATGAATATGTTAAGCATTGAGAATAAATGATAAATTCAAAGATACAAGGAGCAAATCCTGCCAAGATCCCGAAAAGATATGGTGTTTTCTTTTTTTCCCAATTGAATTGAAAAATTTCATCCTTGTGTTTTGAATGGGGGATATAATCTTTTCTGGTTATGAAGAATAATAGTATAAATCCAGCAAACATAGAACTAATAGCACCAAAAAAGTTAATAGTAAAGGCATCAGGAATAATCCCCGGAATTAAGATCTGTGGAATAAAGCTAATCAAAATAGTCCCTAAAGCAATCAATAAATTCGAAGACATCAAACCCAAACCATAAAGCATTAAGATAAATATACTTCTTTGTGGGGTTTTAGAAATTCCAAATGACCAAAAAAAGAATATTGCTTTATCTTCACATGGTATTAGAGTATGCAAAATTCCTAAAAGGAATGCTGGAGCAAAAATTAATAATAATGGTGGTGGGTAAAATTCTAACATAATAGCTTTTAAATTCTAATGTATTCTTCTATTAATGGGATTTTTTTATCTGTTTATATATTTTCAATGATCATATTTAGAATTTTTTATTATTAGATTGCATTTCTTTTGTTAAACAATATTTACTCATGGTATAAAATGAAAGTAATAGAAAGATAGTAGGTACAAAATTAAATGGAAAATAGTTTTGCAAGAGGAACCATATTCCCATAAATGCTAAATCAAAGAAACTTAAAAAGAAAAAACTTGGTTTAATAAATTCTTTCGTTAATTTCGACTCTCGCGGTAAATTAAATATTATTATTATCAAAAGTGGTGTTAGGATTAAAAGATGATGGTCCCATGAGTCAAAATATCCTAGTAGCATTATTAAAATACCTAATGTATATCCATATATTAAAGAGTAATTATCAAGTCTTCTTACTAAATAGAAGACAAATCCTATTCCACCTATAATGATAAGAATGATTATAAAAAGGGGTAATTGAAAACTTAATAATTGTGATTGTGAAAAACCTATAAATATAAAGAAGTTTTGAATTAGTTTAGTTATACTAAATGAATGATTGATAAGAACTGTATCTTCACCAGTAAAATTTACACTTAGAAAACCTTCAAGTAATTCTGAATGTATTAGAAATATAAAGATATTTAATGATAAGGGTATTATAAAGCCAACTAAGCGTATTATTGATTTCAGAAATTGAATTTCAAATTTTTTTATTTCTAAATCAAAATTAATAATTATTAAAAAGGGAATTAAAAATAAAGTAATTGGTTTAATAATTACGCTAATTCCTAAAATTATACTAGTAACCAAGTTCCATTTTAAACTCTCGTATTTAAGAAAAAGGTATAGTGAAATTAGTAAAAAAAGTGTAATATACAAATTAATTTGACCTAAAATGTAATTAAATACTTGCGATAAGCTCATTAAATATAAACAAATATAAAATATAACTCTTTTTTCTTCTGGTTCATGATCAACTCCTTTCACTACCATTATTATTTTATATAGGAACTTACAAATTAAGACGTTGAGAATTAGATTAACAATATTAAACATAATAAATCCTAAGTCGAATCCTAAAAGATAATATGGTATAAATAATAGAGCTGAGATCGGAAAGTATCTGAAAGGCCAATTGTAGTCAGCAGTATAGAGATCAGTAATATTATTGATAAACACTTCTCCAACTTTATAATATACTAAAAAATCATTTTGATTTCTAAATATAGTTAGAGTTAGTATTAAAGAAAGCATAAAATATACACCGTGAAGTATGGTTGCATATCTAAATATCTTATATTGCCAGAGTACTTTAAACCGATTACTAATTTTGCTATATAACTTCTCTATTACCATTTTTAATTCATTTTCTTTTAACGAATTTTCTTTTTTTAGTTATATATATTATTATACTAAGAGTTAAAACACATATCAATCCAATCAATGTAGGTATTACATAAATCGGTATAAATTCAAAAGCTATATCTATAATAACGACATTTTCATTAATATAGAGTTTATAAGAACTAAGAATTCCTTGATCGTTATAAATAGTAATAATTTTAATATCTTTTAAAGGAACTCCGGGTAATACTGCATTTTCTTTAATCTCAACATTTAAAGTAGGTAAAACTCTATTGTCTACATCGTACCACTCATTTAAACTTAAACTAGCCAAATAGTCCCCTATGGGAATTGGAAACCAAAATGGGACAAAAGAGGTATCATTTGAAAAATTCCATCCTTGAGGGTAGTTTTTTGGATTTGAAAAATAGATCATTTGAGAATCATTATCTTTATCGCCCCAAATTTTTCTACTAGTCCATATCCAAATGCTAAAATTTATTTTTAAATATATTTCATTATATTCTGTATCTGTGATTTTCCATTTCATCTTTGTTCCTTTGCTTAGATTTTGAAATATTCCAGACGCATCCCAATTATTACCAAAAATGTTATCCATCTCATTTTCATTACATAATTTACATTTCCATACTAATTCTTGATCTCTTTGGACTCCTATATTATAATTAATAGCAGCTACATTTGAAATTAAATTGCTAACTAATAAGAGAAGAAGTGTAAACTTTAAAACAATTTTTTTCAGTTTCACTAAATTAAACCTCCCGTTTTCTCATTCGTTTGTTTTAATAAACAATATTTGCTTATTGCATAGAAAGATAATAGTAAAAAGAGAGTAGGTAGAAAATTATATGGAAATATCAGATATATTTGCATCCAGATACCTGTAAAAATAAGACTGAAAAAACTAAAGAAAAAAATGCTAATATTTAATGCACGATTTATCTTTAAATCAAAAGGTAAGTTAAAGAAAATAATAATTAAGATTGGTATTAGAGTGAGTAAATGATGATCCCACGAGTCAAAATATACAAGTAAAGTAATGATAATTCCAAAGAAGTAACTATATAAGATAGAATTATTTTCAAATCTTCTAAATATAAAGATTATAAAACCTAAACCCCCTATAATGACAATAACTCCTAAAATTATAAAAATCTGATTAAATGGAATGTTATAAAAATAATAGAAATTAACAATTAACTGAGAAATACTAAATGAAAAACTTTGAGCGATTGGATTGTTTCCTGTAAAATTGGCATTTAAGAAACCTTCCCAAAACGTTGGATAAAAGAAGAAAAAAATGAGGTTCAATAATACAGGTAACAAAACTCCAATTACTCTAATTATACTTCGATAAACATCAAACTTTATCTTTCGATTTTCTAAATCGAATTGAAGTATTATTAAGAAAGGGATTAAAAAGAAAGTAGTGGGTTTTATGGTAATACTTACTCCTAATATAAAGCTTGCTAAAAAGTTCCATTTAATTTCTTCATATTTTAGAAACAAGAAAAGAGATAGTAAAACTAAGAAGGTAACGTATAAGTTTATTTGCCCTAAAATATAATTAAAAATATTAGGTAATCCAATTAAAAAAATACATATATAATCTATAACTTTCTTCTCATTCTTTTCATGATTTTCACTTCTAATGAGAATAATTATTTTATAAAGGATTAGGCAGATTAAAATGTTTAAAATTAGATTAAAACAATTAAATATTATAAAACCTAAATCAAAACCCATTAAGTAAAAAGGTACAAAAAAGTATGCTGAAACTGGAAAATATCTAAATGGCACAATAAAATCAAAAGTGTAGAGATTGTTGATATCATGAAGAACAACTTCACCCGTTATATAATAAACTCGAAAATCGTTTTGATATCTAAAAAGATTTAGCGTTAGAAACAAGGATAATATAAAGTAGCTTAAATGAATTAAAAAAGCAATTCGAAAAACCTTATAATCCCATAAATTTCTAAATAATTTTTTTATTTTTAATAAAAAAGGAATCAATTTCATTATTAGTTTTGATTTATCAAACCTCCTTCTCTTATTTTCCTTGTTTTATTAAACAATATTTACTTATCGCGTAGAAAGCTAAAGTAAGAAAGAAAGTAGATTCAAAATTATAAGGAAATAATGGATATGTAAGATACCAAAAACCCGTAAAGGCGAGATCAAAGAAGCTAAAGAAGAATAAACTCAATTTAATAGGCTTAACCGTTTCTGATTGTCGGGGTATATTAAACATAATTATAATTAAAATTGGAGTTAAATTCAGTAAATGATGGTCCCATGAATCAAAGTATGCTATTAGCATTATGATAATTCCATATGAATAACCAAATATGATTGAATTTTCTTCAAATCTTCTTATTATGAAGATTACAAACCCTAAAAACCCAAAAATTCCAATAACTCCAATAAATATGAAGAGTTGATTAAAGGGAATATTATAAAAGAAACAGAAGTTAATAATAAGCTTAGTGAGGCTAAAAGAAAAATTAAGAGCTATTGGATTGCTCCCTGTAAAGTTAGTATCCAAAAAACCTTCCCATAATGTAGGATACAAGAAAAAGAGGATAAAATTCAACAAAATGGGTGTACAAACTCCTGCTAAACGAATTAAGCTTCTTGAAATATCAATTTTCAATTCTTTATGCTCTAAATCAAAATTAATTATAATTAAAAATGGAATTAACAGAATTGCAGTAGGTTTTATGATGATACTTAATCCAAGGATAATACTACTCAATAATTGCCATTTATAATCTGAAAATTTAAGGAAAATATAAAGAGATAATAAGATAAAAAATGTAATGTATAAGTTAATTTGCCCGTAAATATAATTCAAAACATGAGGTACTCCCATTAAATAAATACATATATATGAAATTACCCTTTTATCATTTTTTTCATGATTTTTGTATTTAATTATAAAAATTATTTTATAGAGAAGAATACATATTAGGAAGTTTAGAATTAAATTAAAAATATTAAAAATTACAAATGCAAATTGAAAATCAAAGAAGGAAAATGGAATAAAGAATATAGCAGATAATGGAAAATATCTAAAATCCCATAAGTAATAAGCTTGATTATAAAGATTTTCAATATCATTAAGAAATATCTTTCCTACATTATAAAATATTATGAAATCATTTTTTGTTTGGTAGAATATGAAAAATAATATAATTGATAGTACGAAATAAAAACTATGGAGAAGTAGGGCATACCTAAATACTTTTTGCTTCAATAATTCTCTAATTCTCTTAATAAATGTATATTTTAGACTCATTGAGTCATTATCCATTTATAATTTTAGTTTTAAATTCTTAAATTAAGTTACTAAAATTAGAATGCTATAAAATTATTTCATTAAGAGCACTTTTTAAAACTCTAATTCTATTCTTTTTAAATGGTAAATCTTAAAAAGAAAAGAATCATAACTGAATATTGAAGACCAATTTATATCTTTAAGAACATTTCTATCAATAATAACAAATTTAGGCGAATTTAGTTGTTGAAAAAAAAGTTAAACGTATTTGAAATCTTAATTATTACTGCAATTTTATTTGTTAGTTTTTTTCCTCAAAAAGTAGTGTTAGCTAACGAAGCCTATTATTTTGCAGAAGATGATGATTCTTGGATAGTTAAAACTCTCGAAGCAAGAGGTTTGGACTCAAATATCATAGAGGAAATGTACGATTACATTCTTGATAATGAGCAAGTTATTCAAAGTATTTTAATATCTCGAGATGGATACTTAATACAGGATGAATATTTGTATGCATACGAGCGTACGGGCGATAATTTCTATTATAATCCCTATGACGATATGCTTTTAGATCAAATTCATGAGAATAGGCATCATGTATGGAGTGTAACTAAATCGATTACATCGTTATTAGTTGGCATTGCTATCGATTTGGGAGATTTAGATAATGTAACACAAAAGTTTTTTGATATCTTCCCAGATAAGTGGAAACCAATTTATCAGAATGAAACCAAGAAGGATATAACTATTGAAGATTTACTTACTATGACTTCAGGGCTTTCTTGGAATGAGGCTGTTGATGCATTTGAAATATGGCCTGGAACAGGGTATAGTCTCGATTATATTCTTAATAAAACATTAGTACACGATCCTGGTACAACATTCACATATTCAACCGGAAATACGGAACTTCTTGCAGCCATATTACAAAATAGGACAGGTGTAAAACTAGCAAATTATGCTAAGCAATATCTATTTGATCCAATTGGAGTAGATGAAAATGATATTGAATGGATAGAAGATACTTGGGAGTGGGGTTCGGGGGCATTAACAACTATTTCTCATGGAGGTTTTGGGATTTTTGCCGCACCGAGAGCTTTAGCTCGGATTGGAGAGTTATGTTTGAATAATGGAAATTGGAATGGCACACAGGTAATTCCAGCAGAATGGATCGAAAATGCAACCACGACACATTCGATTCCTATAGGTGTAGGGGAAGGTTTGGAATATGGATATTTGTTCTGGCTAGATGATGATTTTTATTCTGCAATTGGAGCTTTAGGACAGCAAATATCAATTATTCCAAAACTCGATACCGTTGTAGTTATTACATCAGAACTTTTAGACTTAGCTTCAAATACTCCTACTTATTTAGTAAAAAATTACATCATTCAAGCAGCTTTGGTAGAAAACTTAACAATAGCGAAGCCGTTAAACAACGCTGGATATGGAGCGAACTCTCCATATTTTGAAATTTATCCAGAAAAACCATATCGAAATGGAACTTGGTATTCGTTAAATAGCGGGATTAATACAACTTTTACGGAATTTAGCGGTGTGATCAATCCAACTCAATGGGATATTTTATCTACTGGAAACTACTCCCTAACATTCTATGCAAATAATTCTGCAGGAGAAATTATATCAAAAACCGTGAATATCATAAAAGATGTGATCGATCCTATAATAATAGTAAACTTCACGGGAAATACTTTTGGAAAGATAGCTCCAGATTTCACCGTATCTATCACTGAGGATTATCTAAATGATACTTGGTATACTTTAGATGATGGAAACACAAATATTACTTTTACGGGATTAAGTGGTACAATCGATCAAGATCAATGGGATAATGTAGCAAAAGGGGAGGTTACCATAGTTTTCTACGCAAGAGATATTACAGGAAACATTGGATCTCACCAAATAATACTTCAAAAAGTAATACCTTCAGAAATTATTCCAGGATATAGCCTACTTCTGCTCTTGGGTGTTTTTTCCATAACTGTAGTCCTAATTGCTAGAAAACTAAAAATTAGATTTAAATAAAACTATTTTTTTTTCAATTTATTTTCTGAGATAAAAGGCCAACTCTTTTTAATTTCATTAAAATATCAATTTTATTGAAAAAAATAAACAATAATATAAAGCGAGTGATAGTGTGAATAATTAATAATATTTTATTTAGTTTTGATTTCCTAAATTAAAGTATTAAAAATATTATTTTGAAATTTCATAATGAGAGATTTAAAATGTCTTTTATAAACATCAGATCAGAAGAAATAACTTTTGGAATAATAGTGGGAAATAGAGGTTTTTTTCCTAGTGAACTAGCTAACAATGAAGAATTGAAATAATTGAAGTTATGAGGGATCAGGTTATAATTATGTAATCCTAGAAGAGGAAGCTAGTCAATTTGGAGATGTGGAGACATATGAAGATGCTAAAAAATGTGCTGAATTATTTAAACAAAATCAAGACAAAATTAAAGGTGTAATAATTTGTATGCCTAACTTCGCGGATGAGAAAGGAATCGCTAATTAATTAAAATTGGCAAATCTTAATGTTCCTGTTTTAATTCAGGCATCTTAAGATGACATTGAGAAGATGGACCGTGTACCTAGAAGAGATGCGTTCTATGGAAAAATTTCAGTCACAAGTGTATTATATCAATATGCTATTCCATTTTTTATTTCTTTTCAGAGCCGAGTTGCTTATCTAAATCAATTACTAATGGAACCTCTTTTTCATTTCTCTTAAGGACTGAATTTAGCCATTTTTGAAAAAAAAATATTAACTCTTGAATAAAATTAGCTTATTCTTTCGAATTCTCCTCGGATCACTCGAGATGCTTCACAGACAGAATTGACGAATTGTTCGTATAAAATTTCA
>JBHLLP010000071.1:0-12053 GCA_048885525.1 Candidatus Hermodarchaeota archaeon
TATTATTTTGTATGTTAACAGTTTAATATTGGCTTGGAAATGAGACTTAAGATGCTCGAAATCAGATCTCTGCTCCATTATCATTGTAATAGAGTGAGGTGTTAATTACTCAAACCACATTAATCATCATTTTCGAGCATCTAATTAAAATATTATTTTGAACTTAGATAAAATTTTCACTATAGATCTTAGGTAAATTCTTTATTTTTTCCTCAAAATATTCTTTTAACAAGAAATAAGGTAAATCTCCACTTCTAAGAATAGTATCATGAAAGAATTTTAAACTGAAATTGTCTCCCATTTTTTCTTCCACTTCCTTACGTAAGTCATCAATTAAGAGCTTTCCGGTGAGGTATGATAATGGATAGCTTGGAGTAAGAGTATATTCTAAAATTAATCCTTTGGCAGCAGACTCTTCATATGACAATATGTCCATTAGTGTTTTACTTGCATCCTCTAATGTTCTTTGTTTACAGTGTAATTGAATATCTAATAAGATATTCATTGCGCGTTGCATCTGTATTCCTGAAATTAACTGTTGACTTTTTTTTTTGTCTTTATAAAAACCTTGTTTTAACATCATTTCCTCACAGTAAAGAGCCCATCCTTCAGAGGTTTCTGTCGATGAGAAGTAACTCAATCCTAACATTCGAACTAGAGGTGCATAAACGTTATTATTAACAAAATCTAAATGATGTCCTGGGAAAGCTTCATGAACCATCGCCCAAGATATATATGTATAAGATTGAAATTCTTTTAGGGTGGGACTAATCATGAAAATTCCTGGTCGATCTTTATTAAAATAAGGAGCTTGCTCATAAGCAGCAAAAGTGAGGATTGGAACGAGATGGGGAGGTGTTTCGATTATTAATAACTTCTCTTGAGGAAGTGTAACAAGATCATGGTTTATTATGAACTCTTTTGCTCGTTCTGCTTCGTTCTGAGCGTATTTAAGTACTTCTTGAAAAGTAGGAATTAGATCTTCTTTGAAAAATTCTTTAATTCCCTCAACCAGAGTTTTATCGGGATACAATTCTTTTAGAATTCGTTTTATTTTTTTTAATCCTAAGCTGAATAACTTATTCCCTTTTGAGATTAGTGTCTTTCGATCCCAAGGCAGTTGCCGTAGACTCAGTAGGTTATCGAATTTTTCAGGACCTAAAGCCCAGGCAAATTCATCAGTATCCACAGGTAAACTTTTTATCCATTTCACATGGTTTTGAATAATTGATTCTACCTCCTTAAAGGCTTCTAAGAGTTTGTCTTTAAGAAAAGGTGAAATTTCTGATGTTTCACTATATGCTTCAGCAATAGTTTTTAAAAATTCAGGAGTTGTATGAATTGTTTCTAAAGCTATGTCTCTCCATACAATTGGAATTGGAGTTTTATCAAAACGCGATTGAAATTCCTCTAAATATTTTGGTAAATTTTTTATATGTATGATGATTGTATCTACTAAGTCTACAGTTGGTCCCTTTCGCTGGAATAAAAGGTGAACAATCTCTTGAAAATAAGCTAATCCATTAGGGAATCTTTTCCATAAAGGAAAAGCCTCATGCATAAATAAATTGATGTTATGATAGTATTCCATAGCTTTTAGTGAAAATTTATTTTCGAAATTTAATTTTTCAACACCTAATTGCCTAAGTTCATCAATCCATTGACTAACCCACTTAAGATTTTCCTCTATATGTTCTTTAGTTCCTATTTCTACTACTCTTTCATATTCTTCTTTGCCAAATTGGACAGCAATTCTTGGATTCCATTTAAAATATTTTTCAATCCCTCTATTGACTATTTCTTCGAATTTCTGATTCTCATTCATTATCTATTCATCCAATTTACTAATTTAAATTATAATGTAAGGCTACATCTTATAGATTCAACCTTATTAAAAAATTAAAGGAAATTGTTATTTAAAGTTTATAAAAAATTGTATTTAAAAAATAGAAATATAAGAATCTTCGTGAAAGTACACTTTCACGAATTACTATTTATTAGAAAGAATAATACTTAAATTCAAAAATTTTTATAAAGTCTTATTTTTATAAATTATAAAATATGATCAAATAAAGCATTGAACTTTTCTAAAATAATCATATCTATTAATCTCGGCAATGTCAGAAAAGATAATTCACTCTATAATCTATACGTTATTGAATGAAAAAGTTGGTCCACAACCTTATTTATGGGATCCCGTTGATCTAGAAGATAATATTCGAATATCTGTTAGCATTAAATCAATCACTATTCTTTCAACAGATCAAGGAGTAATTCCTCAATCGTTAGTTATAATTCCTTTTCCAATGTTCAATTTAAAAGGTGTTATTAAATACATAGAAAGAGAAGATGAAACTAAAAGGGGTGGTGCGGCGATATCATCAATAACCTTATTATTTAATGAAGCTTATGACCTTATTTTTTATAAATATATTAATTATCTTGAGTCTGCGTTTACAGAAAGTGCTCAAAAAATTATTGAGTTAGAGAGTAGAAAAGCTAGTTCTGATGAAATTTATGTTGAACTTACAAATTTAAAAACTAGAACTTCAGAAATTTTAGAGGACTTACGAAATAAAGAAAAAAAAGTCTTTGAAACAGAAGCTTTTCCTGAGGAAAAAAAAAAAAGAAAAAAAAGAATAAGGTTCAATTTTAAAATAGTCATTTGTGGTGATCCTGGAGTTGGCAAAACAAGTACAATATTACATTTTACTGACCATGCCTTTATGCAGACATATATTCCTACATTGGGTGTGTCAATTTCAGAAAAGAGTATTCACACGCAAGATGATCACGTCAATTTGATTCTTTGGGATATTGCGGGCCAAAGTAAATTTGAACTTATGAGACGCCATTTTTACAAGGGGCTTGAAGCAGTAATTTTAATATTTGACCTAACAAATCGCAAATCTTTTGAAAGTATTAAAAATTGGTATAATGATATAAAGAAAAATGTTGGCCCATCGAAAGAAAGTATAATAGGTTTCATTTTAGGAAATAAAGAAGATTTGGCTTCTGAAAGAGTTATCACATCTGAAGAAGCAATACAGATTGCACGAGAACTTAACTTAGAATATATCGAAATATCTGCGTTAACAGGTAAAAATGTCGAAGATAGCTTCTATAGGTTAGCAGAAAGTTTAATTAAATCTCAACAATAATCAGAAATGAGATGAATTAATTGGATTTGGAAGAAATAATATATAAAAGAAGAACTATCAGAAGATTTAAACAGGATCCCGTTCCATTGGATCTCTTGAAAAAATTAATTGATTTTGCCCGTTTAGCTCCCGCGGCACGCAATATTCAGGCTCTTGAATTCATTATTGTTCAAAACTCTGAAATAAGAGAAAAGTTATTCCAGTTAGTAAGATGGGCAGCTTCATTACCAGAAGAACAAAGGACTCCTGAAAAGGGAAGAGAACCAACTTCATATATAATAGTGTTAATAAATAGAAAAATTAAAAATACTTATTATAATTTTGATGTAGGTGCTGCTGTCGAGAACATTTTATTAGGCGCAGTAAGTTTCGGGTTAGCTTGCTGCTGGATGGGAGCAATCGACAGAGATAAAATTAGAGAATTATTCAAAATTCCTAATTATTATGAGATAACACATGTAATAAGCATCGGTTATCCCGATGAAGAATCGATGATAGAGTTATATAAAGAGTCTTTTGACTATTGGAAAGACAATGAAGGGAAAATACATGTTCCTAAAAGAGACTTAAATGATATAATTTTTAAAATTTATTGAGTAAACAATTAAATTTAACTATATTAATTAAACAGAGATTTCCTTGTATTTAGAATACAACTCGTTAATAATAGCTTTGAAAGCTTCGTGTACTCCTTGACCTGTTTTTGCGGAAGTCTTATAATATCCGAAAAAATCCTTTTTATCAATAAATTTTAAGATTTTTTCTTCATCGAAGTTTCTCTCATCGATTAAATCTACTTTATTTCCAAATAATACAACGGGTATATCCCCACAAAATTTCTTTATTTCACCTTGCCAATTTGGAACATGTTTAAAACTTTCTGCACCAAGATCATTTTCTTCAAGGGAAAACACAATAATAGCGGCTAGGCTGGCTTTATAAAAAGCAGGACGTAAGAAATGGAAAGTATCTTGGCCTGCAATATCCCAGAAAAATAATTTACAGCTATCATTACCTATTTTTTCGGTATATTTCGAAAATTGTGCTCCTATAGTCTGGATATACGCTTCTTCAAAACCCCCTTCTGTAAACTTTCTAATTAGTGAAGTTTTACCTACTTCTCCATCTCCAATAACAGTTATTTTAAATGTAAATTTATCTCCAGTTTCATTCATTGGATCATTTAATTGATTTTTTGGAATTTTAACTAATTATAAATATCAATTTTGTTTAATATAAAATTTTACTTTTTATTTCATTCAATTTAGCTTGATCTCCTCATCTTTCTTCTAGAGGGGACTTTATTTTAAAAAAAGTTAAGTAAAAGTTTTATAAATTTGTAGAACAATAATTAAGTTATAAAAAGAATGAAACTCAATAAACAAATATTTCAAGCAATATTTAAAAAGGTGAAAAAATGGTTTTAAAAACAGAATCTAGGATGGAAGTAGTTTTCGGTCTTTCTGGTGCCCTATTTATGGCAATAATGCTTCCTTTAACAGCTTTAGTTACACCTGGTTATACTCCATTAGAACAAACTGTAAGTTCTTTAGGGGAAGGTGCAGCAAAAACATTATTTAGTATTGCATTTGTAGTTAGTGGATCCTTATTAATTCCATTTTATATTTATCTTGAAAGAGAATTAATATATATAAAAGAGAATATTAGAAGATTAGCAACAGGAGTTGCCATCTTCACTAATATGTGTATTGCTCTAGTTGGAATAATTCCACCCGAGACAAAATTAGAAGCCTTTGATGTATTTCATAATTTTGTAGCAATCACTAGCTTCAGTGGATCAGCTCTATATATAGTTCTTTATAGTTATTTAATGTATCATGTCCCTAAATCTAAAATGTATAAAGGTCCAGCATTTAAGAAATATCTAGCATATTATGGTTTCTTTATAGGGATAATATTTATTATACTTCTAATTGAATGGATACTAACATCAATTATAAATCCCTTAATTGAATGGATTCTTACCATCATGATACTCATATGGATTATTATAACTGCCAGCCAATGCATTTCATATAAATTCTTTGGTCTTCCAGGGTTGTACTATAAAAAAGATCAATATCCTGAAGCATTAGAATTATTTGAGGAAGCAATTCAGATTTTAGATAATCTTGGGATAAAACATGACCCAATAAAAAAAACCCTTAAGGAAAATATTCAATTTCTTAGAAGTGAAGTAGAAAAAGAATCCAATAATTCAGATGATTCATAGAATATTATAAGAAAAATCTAATTAACTCTTACTTCTTTCTTTCTATTACTTTATAATGGGACCACAATATGCGTTTCAGTTCTATTAACTCCTTCAAGACTATGGATTTTCGCGAGAATTGTTTTTGCGATGGTTTCAACATCTTCTCCTTCTACTTTAACAATGATATCAATACCCCCTGTAACTGGATAACTTTCCTTCACTTCAGGTATCTTTTCTAATCCGCGAACAACAGATTCTACAAAACCAGCTTGAACGTTCATTAAAACAAAACAAACAGTCAATTTTTAAAACACCAATTTAGTTTTTTTTTTAAATAAATATAATCTTTAATGTTTAAAAATCTTCAACTATCTCTGATTTATCAAAATTAATTGCTTTAATTTTAATTTTTTTTCATACTAAAAGCACACGTTCGATCAAGAAATAAAAAAATGTCGCACTTCCAAGATATAAAAGCATTATAATAAATGCGATTGGGATTTTGATTAAGTGGTTTTTTTCTTGAAGTAATCTATATCCAATATAAGTTGACAAACCTAGGATAATCTCTGGAATAATAATGTATACTGCTACATGCCCTATCATAGTTACATTTTGCGCATACCAAGATTGAAGCATCCACATTGTCTGTTCAGCTAATCCAAATATTATCAAGGATAAAAGTGAAACTACTAAGTAGGTTCTTAATTTTGAAAATCTTTCTTGAAAGCTAGTTCCAATAAATGTAATTAAAAATAATGGGATAACCCACAAACCTAGCATATATAATGATACTGTTCCGACTTTAATAAACCCATCTTCAGGAAATACCAAAATGTTAAGCTCAGAAGACAAAAACCAGTCAGGAAATATTTGAAATATACTAATTAATAATATAAAAATCCAAATATTTATCCAAACATCATATTTTCGCCAAATGCCTATTAATCCTATCATTACATTATAAATAATTACTAGTATAAACAATTTAAATCCCATACCGAAGTCAAATGGTATAAGAATTAAGAATACGCATATTATAATAAAAAGAAGATGTGATAATAGTAGATCTTTTTCCATTCTAGTTAGAATTTCTTTCATATTTATCCCATATAAAGATGATTAATTTAATATCTAATCAGAAAATCTATTAGCTCTTGATTTTTTCGCAATAAGCTGTATTCTCCTTTCCTTAAAGTGGTTTTCATAGATTTAGTTATTTCTTTAATATTGAAATCTTTATAATTTACTTCATTCTTAATTTTAGGTAAAAGATCGAAGAGTAGCATTTGATTTATAATTTTTCCTTTATATCTTTTAAATGATAAATCACTTGCGAGAAAAAGATAAATCAGTGCGATTTCTTCAGGAGAGATTGATTCAGGTGTTATTTGTCCTCGCTCTGCGCTGTCTTCATATAATTTGGTTTGAATTGCACCTGGAAGAACTACATTCACTTGGATATTAAATGGATTTAATTCATTATGTAGACATTTGCCCATTGCAGAAACTCCTGCTTTTGCGGAAGAATATGCTACTTGATTAGGATTAAAAAACATATTCCCATGTACAGATGCTGTCATAATAATATTTCCCTTTTCTTGTTCCACCATTTTTGGTAAAATTAATTTTATCATAGCATAATAGGCAATTAGATTAAGTTTAAACAACTTTACCGCTTTCTCTAGCGATACTTCTAATATGGGGCAATAATAAGACATCCCTGCATTGTTTACTAAAATATCGCATCTCTTAAAGTTCTTAAAATATTCTTCTACGACTGATTTTATTTCTTCTATATTTGTCAAGTCTGCTGGAATTGCGATGCTTTCCACATCATATTTTTTAATATCATCAACAACTCTAAGTAATTCGTTTTCTTCTAAGGCAGTAATTGCGACGTTAGCACCATTTCTGGCATATTCAAGAGCTACAGCTTTTCCAATTCCTCTCCCGCCACCAGTAATTAATGCATATTTTCCATCTAAGAGATTTTTCAAAATAGAAACTCCAAAAATTCCTTTTTATATTTTGAATTGCCCATTTATTAATTTCTGATATAAATGATTATCCAATATTACATATTTTTTGTCTTCTTGATTCCATAGATATATTTTATCAGCAATTGATTCGATATCATACCATTCCCGTTGTAGGTTGGTTTTTTTAATTTTATAAGGTCCTGTGATTTCTAGTTCATCTTCACAAATTCGAATAAAAACAGGAATACAATAAACTGGAAAAACTTCTAAAATAAATCGAGAAAAATCCTCAATCTCAAACTTTAAAGATTGATCTAATTTAATCGCAGCCATCCCTGCTTTTCCTTCTGTATTTGGAATAGGAACACCATAAACAGCGGACATATAAATTGATGGATAAGAATTTAGAATGGATTCTATTTCAAGGGTAGATACATTTTCTCCTTTCCATCGGTAAGTATCGCCGAAACGATCTGCAAACGATACCAAAAGATCATCATGAAGCAATAGCATATCATTAGTATTAAAATAGGTATCATCTTTTAAAAAAACGTTATGTAAAAATCTATCTTCTGTTTTTTCTTTATCTGTGTATCCCTTGAAAAAGGTTGCTTTATCAATTTTAAGTAAAACCATTCCAATATCTCCTGGTTCACATTTAATGCAATAACCTCTCTCATTTCTGTAAAATTCCCCTGTTTCAGGATTTACTTTTACAAGAATTAATCCAGGTTGAGTTAATCTCCCTATCATTCCGGGAATTTCCTCAACATTAATAAGAGATCGATGACCTTCAGTTAATCCATAAAATTCATATATATGTTCAATCTGAAAACGAGATTGAAATTTCTCCCATATCTCCTTTCTGAGTCCTAATCCTAACATCTTTTTGAGTGTATGATTTTTTTCATGTACAGAAGGTGGCTGATTTAGAAGATATCGAGGAATTTCACCAACATAGATACTATAAGTCGCTTGAAATTTATGAATATCGTTCCAGTATTCAGAGGCAGAAAAACGTTTTCTTATCGCTATAGTAGCTCCAGTTCGAAAAACAGCTGGCCAGGCAACACCTATAGCTAAATTATGGTAAAGTGGAGTAGGGATATATACAATATCATTTATATCCATTTTTGCAAAAGCTATTCCTAAAAAGTTCCCTTGAGTAAGTAATTTAAAATTTTCCATTACACAAGCTTTAGGGAGGCCTGTTGTACCTGAAGTGTAAATATACAATGCTGTTTGGCGTAAAATCGAATTATAAGTAGTATCAGGATTACTTTTGGATAAATTTTTAGTAATCATCTGCAAGTCGGTAAAATCATGAGGATTATTCTTATCATTATTAATAACATAAATATTTTCATATGGATAATCTAAATCCTCAACAATTTCAATGAAGTATGGCATACTATCACCATCTACAATAATCCACCTTGGTTTTGCCAATTTAAAAGAATGGATTAGTGCTTGTTTCCGAAGATTAAAATTAATTAAGGCACTAATCCCTTGCAGTTTATTAATTCCAGCTGTATAAAAGAGATATTCAGGTGAATTTTCAAGCATTAAGGCGACAGTATCACTTGGCTCTAATCCTGAATTAAGAAAATGATTTGCGATTAAATTACTTTCTTCATTAAATTCTTGCCAAGTCCAAGAAGAATCTTCATATAGTAAGGCTTTTTTATTTGGGATATTTTTTGCTAATTCTTCAATAGAAGTGGCGATACTCTGATTTGGATTAGATAAAGCTTTTTGCATTTCTTTACCAAAACAAGTAAAGAATTCAGCTTCTTTAGGGGTATACGTGGGCATGATTTAATTGATACTACATTTAAAATAATTACAATAAGGTATTTAATTTCAAAATTATATTTATTTTTTGTTTATTTTAATACAAAACTGTATTTTTTATAAATCATGAGAATTAAATGAAAGAAATTATTAATGCAAGTAAAATTAACAACCAAAGTAAATAATAAAATTGTTAATAATTAAATAAAAGGTTTAAGAATTGAAACCAAATCTACTTAAAGATGAGAAAGTAATTATAACAGCAGCGATTACTGGGGGTATTCAAGGAAAATGGGCAAATCCAGCCATACCAATAACTCCTGAAGAACAGGCTCAAGATGCCTTGGAATGTTATGAAGCAGGTGCTTCAATATTACATCTTCATGTTCGTGGAGATGATGGACAAAATACGCCAGATCTAAAGTATTATAATAAGGCTGTCAAACTAATACGTGAAAAATGTCCAATTATAATTCAAATTGGAAATGGAATTGGTGCTCGCGTAGCATATGGGGTTAAAACTAGTAGTAAGGGACGTAAATATGGTCAGGCTATAGTGATGCCAACTCTAAAGGAAAGATTGAATCTTCTTAATATAGATCCGCCACCAGATATGCATACCATTAACGCAGGTACATTTGAATTTCAAACAAAATACGGGAATCATACTTTTGATAATCCTATTTCTTTTAATAAGCGGTATGTTGAAAAATGTAATAAAAAAGGTTTTGGTATTGAGATCGAGGTTTATGATACAAGTCATATATCAAATGTTGAAACATTAGTCTCACAATTTAAAGTCCTTAAACCTCCATTACATTTTAGTATTGTGTTAGGAATTGGTGGCGGCGCACCAGCAACAATTAGAAATCTATTAAACATGGTTGATTTATTACCTAAAGGATCTACTTGGCAAGTGGTCACTGTGGGTAAACTAAATCTACGAACAACCACTATTGCTCTTTGTATGGGAGGTAATGTAAGAACTGGGCTTGAAGATATTATCTATTATCAGAAAGGCGAAATTGTTCAGAGTAATGCCCAATTAGTAAAAAGAATGGTTCGATTAGCCAAAGAACTTGGAAGAGAACCTGCTACTGTTAATGAAGCGAGAGAAAAATTAGGTTTAAAATAAAAAAATAAACAAATAAAAAAATAAAATATTTACTTTAATTCAGGATGTTTTTCCAATTCCTGTCTCATTTGTTCGAGTTTTTCACCATGTAGATCGTAAAATTTAAAGAAGAGAATTGATCCAACAAGAGCTATTGAAGGAAACAGAAACATCAAAGCTTTTATACCGATTTCTCTTAGCAACGGATCAGCTACAACAGGTATATATCTGCTCCATCCAGTTCCCGAAAATATAATATAAATAGTTGTAATTCCAAGTATCATTGAAAAACGATGAATAAAAGCATTTACACCATAATAACTAGCAGCTCTTTTTACGCCAAACTTAAGTGCATCTTGATCAATTACATCACCATGAATTATATCGATAAAGAATAGTGCTGCTGATAATCCAAAACCAATCGTTATAAATACAAAAAATGATAATAGTCTACTTATATCATTATTTGATAAAAGAGTTAAAGGAAATAATGTAATTATCCATATTCCTAAGCCAATCATTAATCCTTTACGAGTACCATATTTCTTTCTAATTCTTACTTGAACGGGCATAAAGAATGCAGCAGATAATAATGCTAGCATTAAAGTAACTCCAATCAATAAGGTCCCTTCAGTCCTTCCTAATACATAAACGGCGTAGAGTGGAAATACCGTTAATAACACATTAAAACAATACCAGATAAGCATATTTCCTAGTGTAAATTTTATAAACGTTCGATTTGAAAATGTAATTTTCAATGATTGGAAAAATCCTGGTCTTTTTTCGAAATCACTTGTTTGTTCTTCTTTTTCTTTCACACCAAAGAAAATAAACAAAATTGCAGTGATTACTATTATTACAGCTAGTACTGTACCAGAAATTACATATTTAGATTGAATACTAGCAACTTCTGCGGCATAACCTACTGGATCAACTAGTGGATCAATTTCTGGAACTAACGAAGGAGTAACTATAATAGTTGGAATTAATGAAGCAAGTATTACTGCAATCATTGTAAAAGCTTTAATAAATACGTTTACATCTCCTCTTTGCTTTTCCGTTGGGAACATTTCAGGGAAAACAGCATTAGTATTTACTGAAAACATTGTGTAAAAGAATTCAAAGGTGAAAATTATGAAGATAAAATACCAAAACTTAAAATTTGCAGGTGCAGTAAAAAGAAAAATCATTATCAACGCTAAAGGAACAAAGGATATTATCAAATAAAATTTCCTTTTTCCTAATTTTCCTTTCTGCTTTGTTTTCTCACTTAATGCTCCCAATAATGGATCATTAAACATATTCCAGATACCCCATAAGGAGAATCCAATCCACATTTCAAGCATTGAAAGCCCTACGACTGCAAAATAAAAAGTAAACACATAAATCGTAAACGCTTGATATGTAATTTAATCTTTGGTGACGTTATAATTCACTCAAATTTGATCTGGAAAAGCGTTTGCACCAAATAGTATTTTCTCTTTTAATGATACTTTTCTTTCACTCATATAATTTCCCTAGTTTAGTTTTAAAATTAATTAAAAAATAATTAAATGTAATTAAATCTTGATCTTTTTAAAACTATATCAATACTTATTCAGAATAACTTTAACCTCAATAATATTCATTTAATTAGAATCATATTTTACATTAATAAAAAAAGAGTATTATAAATTTGAAAATTCTAGAGCGTGATGTAATATGGCAGATTTAAATATTGAAGTTACTTATTTTGAAAAGGGTGGACCACATAATACTGATAAAGCTTTACAAATTGCTAAAAAATA
>JBHLLP010000072.1:0-11244 GCA_048885525.1 Candidatus Hermodarchaeota archaeon
AAAAATGGTTAGATTTGAAAAAGAATTTGAACCAATTAAATCAAATACAAGGATTTACAAGAAACTTAATAGATTATACATGCCTACTGCTTTAGATATTTATCAAAAAAAGCGTGTTACCGAAGATCTTTAATTCCTTTTTTTTTATTAAAATATTAAGAAAGTGTATCACTTCAGGGTTTAATATATTTTTTTTATAATATCACGAAAAATCGTGATATTATTCTTTTTGGAAAAATTTCCTTCCATCCAATTTAGGTTAAATGAGACTTATTTGCGTTTGTTTAGTAATGTTAATGGTTTGGGTACTGTAATCAGGATAATAGGGTTCATAATAATGAATTTTCGTCTAAAAAAAGATAAAAAATTTAGTGGTGATTTCTATTCTTTTTTGTTTTATTGAGTTGTCGAGTTGAGATTCCTATAACACATCCAGGTACTGCAATACATGCAACAATTAAAGGAATTGCAGCATTAATTTCGCCATCATAGTTTTTAGGTGGTTTTGGAGGTGGAGGTTCAGGTCCTTCTATTGTAAAGCTTGAGTTTCCAATATTAAGAGTTAAATCTCTAACTTGGTCATTAAGAAGAATATCAAAGTAATATTCTCCTGGTTCTGATAAGAAATATTCAAGATAAAATGTACTAGATAAATTAAAGTCTGTACGTGAGAAATCTTTCTGATCATATAGAACTGTATCTCTATAAATTTTGGTAAATACATTCCCTATAGATAGTGGATATTTGGAATTATTTGCCAAAAGTGAGCCGTTAACCTCAAACATAATTGTTGTAGAAGAATTGTTTATTTTGAGATTATATTCTAACCCATAAGATGTACCAAACATAATATTGGTTTCTGCTTTTATACGAGCTCCTTCATAGGCTCGAAGAACTCCTTGAATTATTGGAAAATATTCAAATTCCATTGGGATTGGAATATCTTTTACATATGTATTATTATCGATTTTATCAAAAATATATGCACCGGTCTGATTACTTTCGAACTTAAAGGTAATGTATGAACCAAAGTCATTTACTATTAAATTATGAAGGGATACTTCCATGTGATTGATTTCTCCTAATTCAATAATATCTGAATATTGAGCATTTATTTGAATTGAACTATCCCGAGCCATTTCACAGATCCATAAAAATGCATTTTGATCGATTTTGTTTTTATCCGTATTTAAATAGAATTCACTGTATTCTTTACAGAATATAGAATTCACTAAATTTTGAGTAAGTTCAACATTGAAATTTATCCCTAGATTCAAAATCTCAGAAATTTTATAGCAATAATACACATTTTTAATATTATTATAATTTAAGGCGGTCATAACATAGTTTCTGATTTTTCCAATATCTTTATTGAATAAATTCAATGCCTTTAAAATATAAATCATATAATAGGTATTTTGTAAGATAATTTCTACATTTGAAATATATCGTGGAGAAAAATAGAGTATTGTGGAAGTTTCAACGGTATTTCTATCTAGATATGTATAGAGAGCATTTACATCAAATCCTAATCCAGTAAAGTTTAATGACAATTGATTTGAAATAATCTCTAAGGATCTTATCGCATAATAAGTATATTCAAAATACAAGCGTTTACTAATAATTTCAGAAGACCAATAATCGTTATATTTTAATATGGGAGAGAAAGAACCATATATATTATAATAAGACTCATTAAGGAATTGTGTGGCCACAATATCATTAAGTAGACTCATAATATCAAACTCACCTGCAAAATCGTCTAATTTATAAAGTTTCTCTAAAGAGTTTAGAGCGTGATAAGTTGATTCATGGGAATTTAACATTGAAATATCTTCAATATAATTTTTTTGTCCTGTAGTAAAATATTCAATTGGAAACGATCTCATCGCTCCCATTGAAACACTGGTATCTTGAGTTAATATACTTTGAAAAAATCTTGATATACCAAAATCAGTAAAATCATTATAAGAATATTTGAGCTGTAAATAGGTATTTTGAATGTCTAAACTAGAAAGTTTATCAAATTTAGCCAAGGATGATACAAATGCATTCATAAATCTACAAGAAGTAAAATCTTCTGAAAGAAGTGCGAATCCTCCATAAGAAGTATACATTAAAGTGGTGTTTCCTATTTGGTTTATCTCTTCTTGGGAGAATTGAGAAATATTATTACGTAACGCTCGGATAATTTGAAATGTATCTATTAATTCATGAATCTTATATTTCGTGGATTGATCCCAATTTCCATAAGAATTACGGTTTCCCATAATAAATTCAAAGACTTCATCTTTAGAAACAGTGAGATAATTTGTAATTTCCGATAGTTCTAGCCCTAAAGCACTTGCAACTATATTAGTATAATTCATCCCGTCAATTGACATGAGAAAATAATGATACTGTGAAGAATACAAATTATCAAGAAATTGATGAAACTCAATATTATTAATGGTATATTCCATTCCTAAAACTTCTAAAGTTTTAATGCTATAGTAAGAGGATAATAAGCTTGGCTCAAAAAATGGATTTAGTGTATCAAGAGTTAGATCCTCATCATTTCGAAACCCTCCTTTTATCCCCGGAAAACTTCCAGATATCTGTAGGTCATTAATAAATTGTATTATTGCATCTTTCTCAATTGAATAACTGCTCCAATCATCCATCAATACTTCTAAAGTTAATACAGCAAAAAATGCATTGTCAGCAGTAGGAACTTTGAATCCTGCATCCAAATCAGAGTCATATTCTTGTCCTATAAATCCTCCAAGGTATTGACAATCCCAAATAAAATCGATCATCTCATCCGTATCAATTAGACTTGTACTGTTTAATATGTCTAATGAAAGGACAGCATAGCAATTAACCTCTAATACAGTACTTAAGGGAAAATACGTTAGGGAAAAGTCTGAATCCAAATATCGATAGGCCAACGTATCCATAAAGCGATTAGTACTGGGATTATAATGAGACATTATATAATCCAATATTTCTGTCTGATTTATTTCATGAAGTTTTCCTAGACTTTCAAGAATATAAAGACCATAATATGTAGCTCGTAAGGATGGCTCGTAAATTTGTGGAAAATATCCCAATGTGGTATAGTTCTCTATTTTAGTATTAAAAATAGATTTAATGATATCGCTATTACTTAGAGAAGAGAGATTTGGAGATTCTAACTGTGTCTCATAATTATTAAAATGAGAAAAGGGATGAGCTAAAATACCACTTAAAAGAATTATTACTATACTTCCAACCAATACAGAATATTTAGACTTCATTATAAATTACCTAAAGTTAACATTTACTGGGTTACAACTACTTCTTAACGAACGTTTATAAATAAAAAACAGTGATTAAACACAAATTCAGAAGAAGGAATATAAAAAATTAAATAAAGAAAATAAAATTTAGTCAGGGTTTAGACTAACTGTCAAGTCTTTATTCCGGGAGGATCTTTTGTAGAGTAATAATAAAATATCTCAAAATTTAGTAACTCGTTAGATTGAATTTCAGGTCGATTTTCAGATTTAACAACTAAAGGAAAATCGTTTATTTTGAGAGTGACAATTACTGGAGTACTCTTTTGTCCCCTCATGGCAAAATAATAGTAATCAAAATTATCTTTGGCATTGAAAATATTCGTGGCATTTCCAAGGACTATTTGTCTATAATCCTCTTCTTCTTGAATGGCAGTATCAGCTTCTCGTTTTTCCAATACTCCTATTTTTTCCATAATCTTTACTAAAATATCGGAGGATCTAATTAAGCTGATAAAACCATGTACTTTAAATTTCTCAAATATTTTTTTCTTAACTTGAGCTTGGATTGTACTCATTCTAATTCCTAAACGATTACAAATCGAACTCACACTAACTTTTTCTTTATATGAACATAATATTGAAATTGAACTTACTAATCCTGCTACTACATTATCCGTTGTATTTTTAATTCCTTGCCATAACCTATATAAAATCTTTTTTGAAAGATAGTAAAAGGGTATCCCTAACTCAAAATGCTCAGATATCTCGAGTATTCTTTGGAGAATATACTCTTGTCTATTACGTTCAGCATAATTTGGTAAGAATCTTTGAAGTTGTAAATTGAAATCATTAAACTCCTTTTTTGTAATATTAGAATTTTCAATTAACTCATAAGGATTAATAGAAATATTCCTAAGTTTAAGACAGAAATATATCGTGATTGAAACCAACTTCTCTACGCTTCTGTATTTAGAACCTGGCCGAATACGAGCTCTTAATAATTTGAATTTATTTAAAACCATTTCTTTTATATCATCATATCCTCCAACTAAATCTAAAGAGTTAAAAATTCTTGAGATTTCAATCCGAGCTTTATCTAGTACTGTTCTTTCACTGTTAGTTATTGAATTATACTTATTTATTCTTTGTAATTTGATTGAATGAGGCGAGATTACCCTTTCTCGCCTCGTTCCAATCTGAGTTGTGCCAACACCCCTTGCATATTGGATTATATCTTCATTATAAGGTTTATCATACTGCAATTTTTTAATTTCGAGAACGATTCCACATTCTCGACACACATAACCCTCTATAGTATCCACAATATCTGCAGAACCACAGATATCACATTTAAGATGAGAATAACTATGAGGAAGCGTGCTATTCTGAACTTCATTATAAGTTGCCATTGTTTTGATCACTATTTTTTTATTTTACCTAAAGGATATAGGGCAGGAGTTTTGCTTTTAAACCTTTTCCTCAAAAATTGATCTATGAGAAAAACGCGTCTACTCACAAATTTTGACTAGCAGTTTTTGGACTATAACAAAAAATGATCTAATTTTTCTAATTTATCGATCACTGACAAAAATGTCAATCAAGGAAAGTAATACCCGAAATTCTTTGTGCAGAAGCTTTTACCCCAGAATCTCAAGGGTTCGATCTTATTAGAGACTTCTATTTCTTCAAGGGCATTTTAGCATACAGTAGAACACTGTGTCAATAAGCTGTTAGAATATATTTTTCAATATCTATATACTATCTATTTAAGACTAATGTTTAAAAGGAAAACTAATTTTTTCCTTTAAATTAGTAAAAAAGAAATAGAAATCATGCTTGAGGAACCAATAGTATTTTTGGTCATTTTAATTCTTTCTTTACTTGCGAAGAATTTATTGTCTTACAAGTCAAAAGAAAAATTAGGACTTATATATCAAATTTTGCTACGGTTAGGGTATATTGGAGTAATGGTTCATGAGATTAGCCATTATATTATGAGTTTAGCAGTAGGAAAGATTCCAAAACGCATAGAAATAAAATGGAGGGATAAAAGGGGAAATAAAAATCCTCATGGATCCGTCAATGTTACACCCCCTAGTTTCTTACAGGCTATTGTAATTTGTTTAGCACCCCTATATATAAGCACTTGGCTCATATTTCTTTCCCTTAATATTATGATAGGTCCTGATTTTAATCCATGGTTAAGAATTATAGCTGGATTTTTATTTATTTCATTGTTCATTGGTGCTGCGCCCTCGTACGGAGATTTTCTTTATATAATTGATGCTTTTAAAAAGGCCTCCCTCAATTCTTTTTATCAACTATTTCTAATTTTTATTTCAGGGCTGATTTTGTGGATGATTTTATGGTATACTCATGTAGTATTCATTTTGGATTTATTTTACTATTTAGCTATTGCGGGGATCTATTTAGTATTAAAATTTAGTATTTTTAGTATTTTAACCGTGTCAAATTTGATACTTTCAAGAGATTATAAAAAACCAAGTAAAGCGAAAATAGGGCGGTTCACGCGAAAACATTATAAACCAAAAAAGCCTCGGGCTAAGTGGTGATATGAAGAAATGAAAGGATTATGTTATATCGTACTAATATTAGGTTTTTTTATTTTTTATCAACAAAACCCCTTATATGCTATCATTATTATTGTTCTCTTTATAGGGTTATATCTCTTTTTTAAGTCTCGTTCTTCCCCGGGGAACAGAACTTTTGGATTTTTGAGTGGTAAACAGTCTCAATATGATTCTAAAATTGATAATTTAATCACATTGATGATGCTTCAGCAATTAATAAAACCAAGTAATCATAACCACCATTCTCTTAAAAATAAGAAAGAGAAGGAACGAGAAGACACCATTGAAAAAATAAAGAAAGAAGTACTTGAACTGTTAGAAGAAGATTGAAATGCTTTTAGAACATGAAATTTTTAAAGGAATCACTAAACTCTTTACATATAACAATATTATTTCTGTTTCTGGTGAATCTGGTACCGGTAAGACAACTCTAGCTCTTTCTTTAGTTGGAAATTGTTTGAAAGATGGAGAACAATGTATATGGATTCAGGCAAGTGAAATTTTTCCAATCAAAAGACTAGAACATATTTTTAAAAAACATCCCAACAAATTGGATTATCTTAGAGACAATATCTATATTATCCCTAAAAATCATGTAATCCATACATATCAAGAACAACACAGTTTAATACAAAATTTACTCATTGAATCCTCAATTTTACCACCTAATTTGCGTTTCATTGTAGTAGATAACATTTCTCATCATCTACGGTATCGGATTACTCAAAATGAGGGTATAAAGCATATCTCAAAGATATTAGATGATTTTTTTGAAGAAGAAATAATGCCCTTGATTTTATTTTGTAAAAGAAATTCCATTGTGTTGATATTTATTCACGAGATGACTTTTGTTCCGAACTTATCATGTACTAAGCCTTTTTTCTATAAATTATTCGATAGATTGAAGACTATAGATTTCATATTGAATAACGGTTCATATGGCAACAAGAAAAAAATACGTGTTTTACTAGATGGTGGTGAATGGGAGTTTAGTTATACTATTGAACAAAGAGGGATTATTTTTCACTAACATTATAATAAGTTAAAATTACCCATTTTTTTTTTTAAATATACTTGAAATATTTAGAGTTCATGGAAATAAATTCTATTGATTCTGGATCTTCTCAGCATCAACTTAATAATATAATAAAATGTGGTATTTGTCATGCTGAGATAGAGAATTCAGCAACAATTTATCAAGATGGGCTTCATTTTGGAGTAGTATGTGAGAAATGTTATAAAACTAATTCTCGAGAAGACCTCGAACTTATGGCAAACATGTTCTTGGCTTATGGAGGATACTTTGGAATGATAAAAGATTCCAACTACTCTTTATATAAGACCTTAAAAAGGGTAGTTTCACAAATAAGCACTAAGGAAAAAGATATCTCTGTTGAAAAATTAAATATTAAATTAATGCATCAAGTTCTCTTACATGGTATTACGCCACATCAGTTCATACAGGGATTGAAAATACTCTTGGAATAACATTTTCTTTTTATTTTTTTCTAAAATAAATCCCTTTCTTTCTAAATCTTTTATTTTTTTAACATTTTATTCATTTCAATCACAAAATGTATAAAAATAATCTTATAATTTTATATAATTGAAATCACATATTTTGGCGAAATAACTAGTAGGGAATCAAATTGAGTGAAATAAGTCTAGCTATGAATAAAATTGCCAAAGAACTTAAAAAGACAAATCCTTCAAAAAAAAAGATTCTCAATTTTTTATATGACTTACAACTTTATGATTTCGAATTTCTGAATAGTATCGGTGAAACATATAAACTTAACCCTCAATTTTTTATGAAAGAACTCTATTCAAATATATGGAAAAAAATGGGTAAATTACTAGGAAAAAACGGAAGAATTCGAGGAATACGATATATTTTTGAAAATTATTGTTTATATGATGGTGAAAAAATCCAGTATGAATGTGAGGGGTCAATTCAGAAAAAAAAGCCTTTAAAGAAGCCCTTAATTAAACTCTTAGTAAGTTTAGGAGTAATTTTTATTACTAATCATAGAATTATTGCAGAGGGTAAACTTACTGTTAACGAACTCTTACAAACAAGGAAAGCAAATATAAGAGATTTTAATGGACAGGAGCGATATAAAAAAAATAGAACCGCAAAAGAAATTTTAGTTAAAGCCTCAGAATTATGTTTTGGATATGTTTTCCAAGTTAAAAATCTCTCTAATTTAAAGAAGAGTGGACGAAAACTAAGTTATAATCTAGATGATGGAAAGACGATTATCACTGCCAAAAAAGAACAAATAGATAAACTCTTTGACATATTAAATCAGTTTCAATAATTTATATGAAAAGATTCAGATTTAAACTAAGATAAACATATATATCTATTTTTGTTATATAGATGTTAATGACACCAAATTCAATAATTAATATGAAAAAGATGTGATAAAAATAAAGATTGAAATAATTTTCTTAGCCAGAATGGCTCAGCAATTAATCCACCACAATTCAAGTGAGACAAAGATAACAAAAATAGAAAAAAAGAATTTCTTCCAGGAAGCGTTGCAATATATTGAACAGTATATAGATAAGACTGGATTTAAAATATTCAGTATAGATTCCGAACAGGGAGGAATCTCATATTTTCTAATAAAAGAGTAATAAAAAAGAGTTTAAGGAAAAACCTCCTTTCTTATTAAATTTTTTTTCTTCTTTATTTTTTCATTTATTTTCCTTTAAATAATCTTGTACTACAAATATTTATCGAGAAAAGGAGGAAATAAAAAGATCTTAGTAATGGGATTTTTTCTCTTTGGTGTAAATTTAAATTTTTATTTCTTCTTTTTCTTTTCTTTTTTTTCTTTAAATGATTTTTCTTTTGCATTTAGGACATTAAGGAGAAGATGAATTCTAACCCTAAACCTTGTCTCTAAATTTTTTTTTGCAATTAGGACATTGATAAGTAGAATCTGTCTCTAAATATTCCATAAAAATACTACAGTACGGACACTCTCTCTTTTTCTGTGATTTTTTACTTATTGTTGATACCACCAAACTTATTAGTCCGATTATCGTTAGGATTATACCGATAATCAACCAAAATAACATATTCAACATATTCAGTGAATTCCAATTCCAATTTATTGACCCCGCGCCCCACAGGCCGAGTATGATGATTACCAAACCTACCATTAGAATTATCAAACCTGCTATTTGAGCTCTTTTCAAATTTTCATCCTCTAAATCGTTTTATAATTGAAATATAAAATAGCTATAATTTCTTTTATTTTTGAATTTTCTCTTTTTTTCTTTATATAAGCTTACTTGATTTACATTTTAACAAAATCATTTAAAGGGAGTTGATATACAAAAAGGATGGCTGATTTAGATCAAGTAAAGGGTATTAATTCACGCCAAATAAAGTTACTACAAGAGAATGGAATAAGTACAGCGGAAGCTTTAGCTATGAGTCCTCATTCTACAGTAGCAACAATTGACGGGTTAGGTGAAAAAACAGCAAAAAAGCTTATCTGGAACGCGAGGAATGCATTAGGAATGACTGATTTTACTCCTGCGGCCAAAATTGATGATAATGTAGAGTATTTTACAACTGGTTCTGCCGAATTAAATCGTATTTTAGGAGGAGGATTTCAAACTGGGAAACTAACAGAAGTATATGGGCCATTTAAGTCTGGAAAAACAGCATTGGCTCACACTTTATCAGTTACAGTTCAATTACCTCCGAAGAAGGGTGGAATTGATAGTGCAGCTGCTTATGTTGATACCGAAAATACATTTTCAAAAGAAAAGATTAAACGGATTGCAAAACGATTTGATTTAAATCCAAAAGATGTGCTCTCAAGAATTTTTCATGCAAGGATTTATTCTTCAGATCATCAAGCTCAGATGATTCAAAAAGCTGAGACCCTCTGTAAGACTCGTGGAGTCCGTTTGATAATTATAGACAGTCTAATGGCACTACTTCGAGCAGAATACATCGGTATTGGTAAACTAGCTCCAAGACAAGCAGTTCTTAATAATATGATTCATGCATTATCACGAGTGGCAGAAACTTACAATTGTGCTGTCTTGCTTACAAATCAAGTTGCCACCAAAATGATGGGGATGTTTTCAGCTGATGATGCTATTGGTGGTAATATTGTTGCGCATGGGTGTCATTTTAGGGTCATGTTTAAAACAAAGGGTTTCTCATCAAACAACTCATTAAAGCGTAGAGCTGTAATCGTGGATGCTCCTGACTTACCCCCTGAAGAATGCGAATTTTTTATTACTGGTGCGGGGGTAGCCGATACAGATAAAGTAGACCTTCCCGAATCACCTGGATTGGATTTTGAAATCGAAACTTTATATGAAGAGGATGAAGATAACCCAGAAGTTAGCGATGGTTCAGATCAACAATCAATTGAAGATTTACCTTTAATTAAAGTGAAAGGTATTGGCAAAGGAACTGTAGAGAGTTTGAATTCTCAAGGAATAAAAACTATATCGGATTTATTAGCAGCAGATCCCGAAGAGCTTTCTGCTAGTATCTCGGGAGCCTCGATAAAGACGGTGAGCGATTGGCAGAATAATGCGAAAGCATTAATGGATTCTTAAATTATTTTTTTTTCAATTCTTCTTTTGAAATGTTCTCGGAAGTTTTGATATCAATCTTGGGTTCATCTTTTTTATATTTCTTTGACGGTTTTGAAGGATCGATTGGAGAATCACATACCCAACAAACATTATTTAAATTACTTAGAGCAGTTGCACATTTAGTGCAGTATAATGCATTACAGGATGAACAAATAAAATTAAATCCTTCTACTTTTCCTTTACAAACCAGACAAATAATTTTTTCTCTAAAAAAAGTTACCTCTGCTTCAGAAATCTGCAAAGGTCTTAAACGCGATAATGTATCTATTAATGAAATTTGTGAGGTTTTAGAAGTTTGATTTTTAATCGAAATAAAATCTCCAGTTTGAACTTGTTTTTCCCTTAGAGCAAAATAAAAAAACCACGAACTACTCTGATATCCTATTCTGACTAAAAATAAAGTAATACCTGGATCAGTTAATGCATCTAATGTTCCAGTGATTACAAATATAATCCAACCAACTGATAATAGAGAGAACCTTTTTCTTATTTCTCCAGCAGCTTGTTTAGCTTTAATAGCAAATCCAAATCCCATAAATACCAAAGCACTAACTAGGAAGAAAGCAATAAGTATAAATGTAGGGTGAGTTCTATTAAAATTTAGATCAATTATATCAGCACCAGGTTGATCTGGTAGTGTTAATGTAAATGATTTGTTCAAATCAAGTATCAAGAAAAACTCAAAAATAATTCCTAGAATTAAATACGTCCCTACAATTCCTATAATCGTTCTCTTTTTTTCGGAAATTAGAAGG
>JBHLLP010000073.1:0-11107 GCA_048885525.1 Candidatus Hermodarchaeota archaeon
TCTTTAAGAAATATCCTTTATTTAAAACTTTCTTAAGTTATCATAATATTTATGAAAATAACGTTCTATTGAATGTTATAGAATAAAATCAATATATTTATAAGGCTCATTCATTGGTTACAATATAAGAATCAATGAAAAAGATTTAATTTTAAGCATTATTTTTATCAATTAGATAAAAAATTAGATAAAAAATGGAAGAAGATAATCAACACTTTTCTTGGACTATAAAACTTGATTGGTTAAACATTTTAGCAATGTTAAATCTTGAAAGTATCAGTCAGATTTTAGAATCTAAAAAGGATAAAGCTATTAGAAGGATTACAAAATTTTATGGTAATAAAGCACTTATGGAATTCGAACCAAGCTACTTAGATAAACTTGTTGTAAATGAATTAAAAGAATTGATGAAAAAAGAATTACTACAGTATGCAAAAAGAGAAGAAAAAATACAAAAAGAATTTCGAGATAAAATAATACCAATGAAAAGAGGAGGTATTATAAGGATTGATCCTCAAGATCTTAAAGATTTTAAAGGAGATCCTCAGGATATACTAAAATATTTCTATAAAAAGTTTATGGGAGAAGATGATGATGACACGGATGATGACGCGGATGATTACAAAGAAGATAAAACAGGATACTACATTTAAATCCTTAATATAATTTAATATTCTTATTTTAAAATAAATTTATAAAATCTTATTATTTAGGATTTGAACTTCGATCTTTTTAATGACAAGTTGAAATAATCTAAATTCAGGATAATTAGAATCATTTAAAATAAAAAAGAGAAAGATATTTATATTTTCTCAAATGATTTTTGCTTTTAAAAACCTTAAATCAGTATTTCTAATTTTTCGATATATTATAAACAATAAAGTGTATGCTAAAAATGTCCAAATTATCCAAGATAATGCTTGGTAGGTGTCCATGTTTAAGAAATAATTTATGAAATCTTCTACGAAATAAAATCCAAAATCATTTAAATCACCTGGAAAATCTACAATTTTTGGATAAAAAATAATCGCAATTACTTCATGCTCATTTTTCTTTAAAGTTCCAAATATGTTGGCGATGGTGAGATTTGTGGGGTCTGCTAACTCCAATTTAATAAATGTATTTAAATCCTCATTTATATGAATATCCGAACCGCCAATACAGGTTAGATTATTAACTAAGCAGTAGTTCCTTATTTGCTGGTATTTCCCTCCATAACTTCCACCATTAACAATTTCAAAACCATCAACACCCCAATCTCTTAATTGATCTAAGCTATATGGAACACCATTTCCTCCATTTGGATTTAGATCGTAATTGTAGTGATTAACAGTAATATAACCTCCATTGAGTTTCACATAACTTATTAAATCTGAAGCATTCATCGCTTTTGGACCACCTGGAGTATATGATTCTAAAGGAACTATCTCTTCTTCTAACCCGAAATAATTAATATGAATGTCATTTTCATGATCGGTCCATTCTTGTCCAATCAAAACTATAAAATCGAGCTTATTTTTTTCAACATAATCTCGAGCAATTAATGCCCCCCTCATATTTTCATGATCAGAAAAGACTGCACCATCAATTCCATGACTAATATACCAAATTAATCTTTCTTCAGGAGTTAACCAACCATCCGACATTGTAGTATGTACATGGAAATCAAATAAGAATTCGTCATTTTCGAGTGGTATTGTAGGAATTATTTTATGAGATGTGAAAGGTGTAGATATTAGTACAATATTAGTACTAATTAGTAAAGCACCTATTCCTATATAAAGTATAGTTTCTCGTATAAATAATTGACGTCTCCCTCCTCTCCTCACTCTTCGGATCATTCCTTTCTTAGACAAGTTGAGTGTAAGTTTAGGATGAAATAATTTAAGTATCATATAGCTCATTTTTATGAAAATGAGAATAATACCAATATGAAATCCTAATTGAATGGGCACCATAAAATATCTATTTACAAATAAAAAGCCTTGTATAATATAACCGATAAGAATGTATATACCTATAATCAAAAATCCTGAAACTAAAACCTGAAAAGAAAAAGAAATGATATCAGCTAAGGGATATGTCAGATATCTATATTTCTCTGAACTAAACTTGCCTTTTTTCTTAAAATATAAATAAATACCCCTTATTATTGGATAAAATATCAAAAAAAGAAACATCCATCTAAATTCTTTCTCAAAAATAAAAGCAATTGCTGCAAAAGGTTCAATAATATATCTCATCAACGGCAATTTACTTGAAAAATCTAATGAAACATCCATTTGTCCAAGAGCATCATAGAATATTATAATTCTTTGTCCAATAATAGATAAAATAACAAGAAAGATGATCCAAATTAGGAAAGCAATAGATATAATCATGAAGAATTTATTTTTTTTTATTAAAGATCGAATCTTCATAATTACAATTTTTCATGAACTTATTAATAAACCTTAAATTAAAACAGAAGTAAATTATTTCTTTAAGAAATTTAAGTTGAGAGATAATGATCTAACGTTATTAGCGGATCTTTGAATTTTTTATAAATTTGAACATCTATAATAGGAAAAGTCTCACAAACTTTTTTTCTTAAATCTTTTTCATTAATCTTACATGATTTAGAAGGTTTTTTACCTTTTAGAATCAAATATAATATTGGCATTTGAAGATTAGATGGATGAATATCATGATTTAGATACTTTAATGAAGAATTTAGTCTATCAATTATAACTTTCTCAAAATCCTTTTTATTTCTTAACTCAAAATTTACCTTAATTGTTTCCCATAGATATTTCCGATTTATTAACCGCAGTATCTTGACTTTTTTTGAAAATATATCTGTTTTTTTCGAAATTTCTACTAAAAGTGCACCACGTTTAAATGAATTGTCTATAGAACAAACAGCTTCTGATGAACCCGGATTATATATCCAATCTTGAAGCATAAATTGTTTATGAAAATGGCCTAAAGCTAAATAATTTACTCGATGCCGTAGGTGTTGAATATCTTCTAATTTAATTCCAGGAACGTTTTCCATCTGACCTTCAATTCCAAAATGCTGTAAGAGAATGTTAAATAAACCATCACTTTTAACAATCGCCTTTCGTATTTTCGAGAGCCAAGATGTTGGTGTTTCACCAAGATAGCGTGTACCATAAATTGTTACATTATTGATCTGAATTTTACCACCTTTTTTAGTTTCGAAATCATATGGTATAAACATTTCTTCCGGAGATGCTTCTAAATCACCATCAAGAAGGATAATCAATCCTAAACTATTTAAGAGTTTAAGCCATGACTGATCTCGTCGTTCGAACCTAATCCCTCTTGAAAACTTTCGAATATCATGGTTACCCTCTATTGATATAATTAAGATTGATCCTCCTGTAACTTTTTTGAAATCTTTCAGTATTTTAATGATTTTAGTTAACTTTTCTGGCAAAATTTCTAATGAAGTAAACACATCACCACCTAATAACACGAAGTTGACTCGATACTTAATTGCTAATTCCAATATTTCCTGAAAAGCATTTATGAAATCATCTGCTCTATATTGATTTCGATATTGAGCCGCTCCAAGATGAATATCACTGGCATGGATAAATTTAACTATATCATTATTCCTACTTTTTGAAATTGTTGAATGACCTAATTTTAATTCAGAAATGTTTCCAATTGTCAAAAGAATTTAATAAGAAATTAATTCATTCAAATATAATATTTATATTAAAATCCGCTTTTTAAGTGATAAAAGTCTAAAAAAGTAGTGAAGAATTTGTTCTAATGTAAAAAACAAAACTATTATTTTTTTCTAAATTATACAAATTATTACAAGATGCTGAGAATTTATTGTGAAGATGGAAAATAAAGAACCCAAGTACGATATTGGTGTGATTCATGGCAGATTCCAAGTATTACATAACGATCATATAAAATATCTCTTAGCAGGTAAACAATTATGTAACCATCTTATAATCGGTATTACAAATCCAGATCCTTCTTTAACAAGAGATTCATTGGTGAATCCTCATAGAAGTACCGTAATAGCAAATCCTTTGACTTACTATGAACGGTTTGTAATGCTACAAGAAGCATTATTAGAAAATGGTATAAAATTATCGGAGTTCTCTATTGTACCATTCCCCATAAATGTCCCCAAACTTCTTAGATATTATGTTCCTACAGAAGCGATCTTTTTTTTAACTATATATGATGAGTGGGGAAGGAAAAAAAAGCAATATTTAGAATCTTTAGGGCTGAAAATTCATGTTCTATGGGAAGTATCACTTGAGAATAAAGGACTTAGTTCAAGTGATATCCGTGAAGCTATAGTTGAAGGGAAACACTGGGAACATTTGGTTCCTCCAAGTGTAGTTAAACTCATGAAAGATTGGGATATTAATAAACGTCTCAAAAAATTGTATCTTAAAAAGAAATCATGAAGTTTAAAAAATTGATATATGGAATGTCAATAATAATTTGGGGATATATGATATAATATGGAATTGGAATTGAATTGAAAAAATAGTCTGGATCTATATGATTCAAATAAATTGATCTATTACTTTTTCGAATAATTTTTCATTTTTATTTGTCGTCTTTATATCATTGAAATCATGATTGATTTCTCTATTATAATAAGCAAAAATAATGGCGTCATGAAAAATTCCAGGTCTATTAGATTCTATTGATGCAACATCATAACCAATCGCTTTAAAATCCAATTCAAGAGCATGTTTCATTGAATTAATACCCTCAATAGTAGTTGGTATTTTCCATATGACAATGCGGTAATTCCTGAACATTTTACAAATTTTCTTCATATAGGAAATATTTGATGCTCCAAGAATAGTTACTATGGAATGAAGAGGATTTGGTACAATTTCTAATTGAGGGATTTTTTTCTCTTTGATTCTTGCACCTTCACTCATGATTAACCGGTCATTTTTCATTACAATCTTCATAGTTCGTTTAAAATTCCTTATAAAATCATACAAAAAGATTATAAGTTCATCGTTGAATATATAAACTGCTTCCTCTCTACATGTGTACATTTTCGGAAGAACTGCAAAATATAGAAAAGCACCTTCAGTATATCCTTCATTGAAAGGTTTTGTCGGATCTATTGGATGATTACGTTTATCTCCAAATATATGATAATCAGGGGCAAACCCATACGCAATACCATTCGCACTTTCAGTTAGCCTTAATGCCCCTGCAGAATTTCTTACACTTGAATCTATTTTGATATAATTATTAATCAATCCTAATTCAAGTATTTTTGATAAACAATTATAACTCAATACAGATCCTAAGTTTATTCCTCTATACCGTGGATTGATAATAGTTTTACCTGAATATACTATTTTTTTATTTAACTCTAATAAACTTACTGCAGCAATTTCACCACTAACTAAATTTTCCCCAATCATCCATACATTATTTTTTTTGTCCCACAACTTCATATATAGTTTTGATTTGCTATAGACTACAGGATCCACATACTCGTACCCATATTCTTGCACATAAAGATCTGATATTTGTGTCGTATCGGTATGATCAGCGAACCTCATACCAATTATAAAATCGCTACAAGCATATTTGAAAAAATATTCATCTTGTTCTTTTCTTTTTACTTTTTGGGTTAATTCTATCGCAATCCCTCAATTTCATTAAATTCACATGAAAAATAGGAAAAGTGAAATATAAATATTATTGTTTTTTCTCCGACTATTTTTTCTTTAAAAGTTGTAAATAAAGAATTTACTATTCATTTCGAAGATTTCTGCCTAATGCAAAATAAAACAAATAGGTCCACAATAATATTGTCATATAGATTATTGAGACAAATATCCTAAACATATAAATATTTAGAAAATTTGCGGTAAAGACCAAAATCGGTAAAAGACCAAGTCCAATAGTTCCAATAAATAATGCGATATATTTTTTTTTAGTCTCATCTTTGGGTAGTTCTTTCAAAATTTGCCATGAAGTATAGGTTACAGGAATAATTGAATAGCTATAGACGGTAATTACCATAAATAGAAAAAAATATGGATTCCATATTGGAAAACCCTCATTATTAAATACTACTCCTGTTGTTAAGAACGCAATAATAAACATCCCAACTAGTAGAATTACGCCATAAGAAATTAAATATTTCAAGCGTTTATTAAATGTATAAATTAATGTGGATTTAAGGATGATCTGGTTAGTAATATAGAGAAATCCAATTCCAAAAAAATTAAAGAAATTGGTGAAGAGATGGAGAACTACTTTAAATGAAGAATCTACTATAAATGAATAGATGATATTTAAAATACTTGCGATAATTACGGAAATTAAAAATAGACTGAAACCCACAACAATTGTCTCCTTTTTACGACTTAACATTTTATATGTAAGGATGCTAAATATTAGGATAAATGCCCCTTGCCCAACAACAAGCATTATAAAACGTAAAGGTATCACTTATTAAACTCTTGCCTAAATATATTTATTAATAATTTTAATGAAACTCAAGAATTAAAATGTTTGTTATTGGACCATTAATTTTTTGTTGTTTAGATTTCATTGTTATAAGATTTTCTATTCAGCCTCAGTTAAATGAAGGAAGAATTCGATGATTTATAGCAGGGGATTTTGTCCCATCCCATGTCACAATTTTTAAAATGGCATAAATTTAAATATTTGAATTTCGTCGTGTATTAATAGTATTTTTATAAGGATCTCTATAATAGCGATTTTGATTTAATTTTACCCTAAGCCACTATGTTAATTCGAGAAGCTGGAATACTCTTCCAAGGAATCCCCATTATATTCGCTCCTTTTCATAGAGCGAGTAAGATAAAAACGAATTTAATTTGTTCGAGCGGGTTATTAAATGGACTTTTAGGGTTTGCTGAATGTTTGATGGAACCGGTAGAATATTTTGAAAGTGATAATTATTCCTTAGTTTTTAAGAAAAAGAATATAATTGATCTATACAAAGAGAAGAAAGAAATTCTAGCTTACATTGTTTTAGATAAAGATTTTAAACTAGATGAATATCTGCACAAATCCATTCTTCCTCTATTAAATAGATTATTGAAAAAATTTATTTCCAAATTTTCCGGGTACAATCTATTTAAAGTTTCTCAATTTGAAAATTTTGAAAAGGATATTAGAAAAATCTTTGGAGTGAATACTCAGACACTACAGGAAAGAGTAGAAGCTTTATTGGCGTAAATACCTTATTTTTTTAAAACTTGTTCTAGGTTATTTAATTACTTTCGAAAATTGTATTTACTTTCTCAGTAGCATAATATCTTTTTCCTTTATATTTACATTTCTATATTTTAAAATAACCGTCTTTTTCGAAAACTGTATTGTATATCTTTTTTTGCTGAAAATTTCTATTTTTTAACACATTTCTTAAGTTTTTTAAAAAAAAAGATGAAGTTTAAATTTAGAAAATTTAAATAAATAAAAAATATAAGAAAAAAGTTTAAAAATTTATTTCTTCTTCCGTTTAGGCTCAATTTTCTTAATTATAATTGATTCTGCGTGGATCTTGCAGTTTTTAAGGATTACTTTAAAACCTCCAGCACCACCTACTCCTGGGATTGTCATACCAACAGTTCCCATGGGAACCATAGCTCCTTCCTCTTCCCATTCCTCTTCTACCTCTTCGATACCACCAACAGCAGCTTTATACTCTTCAGTTTCTACAATTGGATGTCCTACTTTTTCCAACCATGCTGGTAATTCACTTAAATCCGCAACTTCTTCTTCAGTTGCAATTTTACTTATAAGATCAGGTGGAAGAAATTCTGCAACTCTATCCTTAACAGTCTTTCCCATCCAAACTACTAATTCAATACCGCTTTTTAACCCTGCTAGCTGCGCATCGTATTGTTGAAACTTTGGACTTATTATATATTGGACACTAATCCCGTTAAAGCCTGGCATTTGTTTACCGCCCCCAGTTTGATTAGCCATCGCTGAGAAGGGTAATCCGTTAATCGCCACACCATCATAACTTCTATCGATTATACCATGACCTACTCCTGTCTCAGGAATAAGAAAATCTATTGCTTCAAAACATCCACATGAAGTATGTGGGAATTCCATTCCTGAATATAAATAAATTCGATTAATTTCTCCCAAAGATCTTTTCTTTATCATGTCATTAATTCCAGAATATTCTCCAGCGTCTTTATTAATGGTTTCCCCCATTGGAACTTCAAATAAGGGACCTTTAGGATCTACTCGAGCTGCCGCTCTGGCATCAAACCATGATATAGAACCACATAAACTCATACGATTTGGTGTAATACAACAAGCATGCGTTGGGGCGAATGATTGACATAACACACAGCCATAGAACATATCTACATCATCATCATTGATACTTCGAGCTCTCTCGTCTCTTTTATTATAAATTTCTAAAGCGAGATCATAAGGTTCTTTTATTTTTTCAGGATCCGTGTAGATTGTAACTTGTGCTTTTTTTATGATTGGTAATTCTGCTTTATACAATCTTATTAGGATAGTTCCGAGCATATTGAAAGAATTAAACCCTTTCTCAAAAGCGGCCTTGGAAATACGCATCCAATTAGTATATCTCTGATTTAAATGCATAATCCCATTAACAAAATTACAAAATTCATGAACTCTTCTTTCAAATACGGCTTCTAAGTCTTCTTCGAGTTCAGGTCCAGCTACCTCTACCAAAATTCCAATAGGGTGTCTAGAACCTTCTTCCATATCTTTAAGATCAGGTCCTATAATCTTTACTTTCCCATCTTCAATTTCTTTATCTTTTTTCACACGTACAAGCTCAAAATGTCGTTCTATTTTTGGACCACCAAGTTCAACTTGCATTTGGTTTCCTCGAATTCTTTCACCCTCATATACGGGTCCAACATCTACCGGCATATCTGCAAAACTCATATCATTTATCTCCTCTTATTTATTTAAATTTTTTATAATTTTTCAATCAAACTTTCTAAAAATAATTTCCATTCATTATCGCTTAGATTTGGTAAACTAAATCTGGCATTTGGATGAGAATATTTATCCAAATCAATTGTTTTTACCCAATTTGTAAAATTTTTGATCCGAGATAATGCTTGAGAGACATAAAATACTAAATGTCCGCCAAAAACTGCCATGGAATATTGTCCCTCTCCATCAAAACCAGTCCAGTTTTTATCACATAATCGATTAGTAATGTTAATCAATGACATATCATATAGTTTCCCATTACTGATTTTATCCTTTAAATAGCGATATGTATGGCCAGTGCTAACTACATGACAATCAATTTTGTTTGCAATATCTATAAAATAATCGGCAACCTTTTTCTCGCCAAGTTCCCAATTTAAAGATTCAGCACCAATAATAATTACCTTCTTCTTGGGTGATTTAAGTAAATTCGCCATCACTGTTGGATCTGAAACAGAAGTACCCATTTCAGGGCCAGGAATGTTAGCTTTTTGATATGGACGTGCCATTTCACTCAATTTCCTCTGTTTTTATTTTTAGCTGTAACTTTTAAAATAGTTGTTATACTTAGAATTATTAAAGACAATTTAAAAAAATTGTTCTTATTAAGTTTAACATTAAAAAAGTGGTTTTTCGATCATAAAAATTGTAAAAAATGAACCATGTGCGAATTTAAAATAATAAATAAAACAGACGGTTCTCAAATAGGAGAAGATATTTTAGTATTGTCATATACAGATGATAATGAATTAATATTTAAAGATGTATTAGGAATGGGGGAAAAATTGGATTCTGCTTTAATATTGGATGTAAATACCTTGAATCAAAAATGTACAGTCCTCCAACATCCATTAATTAAAGATTTCCTTAATTTAATGAAAAATATTGTTGAAAAAAAAGTGACTTCAGAGCAAATTGGAAATTTTCAGAATAGAATTGAAAAAATAAAGAAGAATTTATAAAAAAAAAGATCTATGAAGTTTTTCTTTTTGATAGAATGAATCTAAAATAAACTGAACTGATACATATAAAGCTTAGAATAATAAATGAAATTCCAAATGAGTCATATCCCGCTATGGAGCTCATATCCTGATCTTGTGGTATATTTTCTTGATATGGTAAAAAACCAATTTTACTAGCAGTTAGAATATTACCATCAATATCTATTTGAGAGATTGGTATTTCAATCGTTCCATTTTCGTTTGTTTGGCCTTTCCAAATAATAATTTGGTCTTTTGTATAAGTTAAAGTTACTCCTTGAATAGGATCATTATCTGCCGTAATTTGCAGATTAAGCGAAGTTGAGCTGCTATTTTGAGCAGTTATATCACTTATATTAAGTTGTTTAGGAATCGAGAGCCAAATTGGAACTTCAGGATCCCCTAGTAAATTATATTGTTTAAGAGTTTTATCTTCCCATTCTGGATAATCATTAGGTTCAGAAGAGTTAATTCTATCTGCTACATAATCCGCTTTAGCCAATGCTAATGCTTTACCCGGCTGATTATATTGGAAAAGCTGTTCCCAAAAGCGAAATCCTAATCCTTCTGTGAACCAACCTCCGTGTTCACGCTCATACCATTGATCTTCACCCCATGCAACATAACTTGCTGCTACACAGCCAATTGCAGCATTTTTTAAGAAGTACTCAGAGAGACAATCATCAGGATCATCAAAAGTACCGGTGGAGCAGCTAGCCAAATAAAAAAGTCCTAATTTATCATCTTCGGGTTTAAGAGAAGCATAACTTGTATCTATTAAACTAGTCCTTATCGAGACATCGATAGGAGTACCTCCTTCTAAATATGGATCGGCAGTATAATCGAATAACATATCTCCATCATAATCTATAATCCACTCATCGATGCCCATACTTTGAGGAGCACCATGTGCGTTAATGATACCAATACTGCATCCATCATCAATAGCATATCTAAGGTTATTATAATTCAATTGTACATCACTATAATTATCAGTACCTTTGATACCTTCAGTTTGAGCTAGAAAGATACTAGTCCAATTATCCGGTAATAAGTTTTTAAAATAATTATTAACTCGATTTCCATCACATTCTCCGTAATCTACAATACTATCATTATTCCAATCTTGGTCAAATTGA
>JBHLLP010000074.1:0-9984 GCA_048885525.1 Candidatus Hermodarchaeota archaeon
TTGATGTAAAAAAAAAGCTTAAATATAATTTCTATTATAAGATTCTTGTAAAAATTTGTAGTAATTGCCAAATAAATGCAGTTTATCAAATACTGAATTTTTACTCAAATTAAACAAACTATTTTATATTAAATAGAGGTGTTATTGTTATTTCTCAAGATGAAATGAAGGATTTAACAAAAAATTTAGAGGGTAAAGTTGTAAAAGCTTTGCAAAACAAAATTGATTCATATCAGACAGAAATCAATGAACTAAAAGAGAGTCTAGAACAAAAAGATGAAGAAATTGCAGAATTAGCAAAATCTGAAGATACTTTAAAAACTGAATTAGAAGAAGTTAAAAGTAATTTAGAAGATAAAGCCAATAAATTAGAAAAAATAGATTCTGAAGTCTATGATTTAAAGAAAACAGTTACTATTAAAGAAAATGAAACTAAAAAGCTATATGGTGAATTAGATGATTTAAAACAAAAAATTGATGAATTGAATGATGAACTTACAAAAAAAGAAAATGAAATTACAGAAATTAGTGATGAACTAGCAAAAAAAGATGATAAAATAACAAAACTTAATGAAACTTTAGCTGGAAAAGAAAAAATCATTGAAGAACAAATTAATAAATTACAAAAAGCTGAAACTGAATTATTGGCTACAGAACCAGCAGAACCCGCAAAGTACACAAGTGAAGAACGTTTAATTTGTCCTAATTGTGGTGCAAGAGGAAAGGATCTTAAAGTTGAAGAAGACAAAAGTAAAGTGCTTGGGTACATGGGACACGTTCCCATGTATGCGAAGACGAATGTCTGTAAAAAGTGTGGGTATAAATTTTAACCAATCTCATTTTATTTATACTATTTTATATTTTTAAAAAAAAATAATTTAAGGTTAATCAACATATAAATATAATTTAGATAACTTTTTTACTTCTCAAAAGCAAAAATAAACTATCGTAATTTTAGTTTTTAAGTGAATTAAAAATTGATTAAAACAAGAATAACTGAAAAATTTGGCATAAAATACCCTATTATTAGTGCTCCAATGGGACCTTTCTATACAACTGAATTAGCTGTTGCTGTTTCTGAAGCGGGGGGGTTAGGTGTTGTAAGTCATGCCACATTACGAGGAAAAAATTCAGTAAAGGATTTTAAAGAGCAACTAGATTATGTAGTTGAACACACTGATAAACCTTTTGGTATAAATGTGCGGGTTGCTCGGATACAAACAGATCATAGAGTTTTAATAAGAAAAGTACCACAATGGCTTAAAGAAAACCAAAAACTTAGGGAGCAGTTAATTTATGGTTTAACGAGTGCTGGAGGACCTCGAGTTGTAGGAAAAATGTGGAAGGAAAAGGCACCTAATCTATATCATTTTCACGTTGGACCAGCTTTGTGGTTAGTTGATAAAATTGTTGAATCAGGATGTGATGGCATCGTAGCAACAGGTACGGAAGGTGGTGGTCATCAAAGTTATGAAGGAGTAACTACCTTAGTCTTGGTACAACAAGTTATTCAAAAATATCCTGATAAGTTATTAGTAGCCTGTGGAGGATTTGCAACTCCAGAGGGTGTAGCAGCGGGATTAGCTATGGGGGCTGATGCTATCGCTATGGGAACTCGATTTATCGCTTCTAATGAGAGTGAATTCCATCAAAATTATAAAGATCTTATTCCTCCTGCTACGGCTCGTGATACTATACTTACAACTGGAGGTTTTGGACCTATTAGATTATTGAAAAATAAATATTCCCTAGAGCATGGTGAAATAATGACAAAAGAAGAAAAAATATCACAAGAATTAGTATATGATATGGATACTTATTTAAAAGATCTAGCTGCTTATGAAATAGTCTATACAAAAGGCGACACAGTTGATGGAGCTGTCCCAGTGGGTCAAACATGTGGTTTGATCGATTCTATACTTGGTGTAGATGATATAGTTTCTGGGTTTTCAAAAAAAGCTGAGAGGATATTGAAAAATTTATGTTCTAATATATCTTAGAACATTTATTTTTTTATTTTCTTTTAATTTTTAACTAAAACAAGTCTTCAAACGCAAATATGATATAAAAAAATCTAAAAAAAAATAAAGATAATTAGTCTTGTTTTCTTAATTCTCTTTTTAATATTTTTCCAATTACTGATTTCGGTAACTCGGGTACGATCTCAATAATCCTAGGATATTTAAATGGAGAAATATTATCTTTACACCAGTTTAATAAATCCTCATTTGTTACTTTTCCTTGATAATTTGGTTTTAATGAAATAAAAGCCTTTATATTTTGACCTGCTTCTGGATCTGGCACACCAATAATACCAACTTCGTTAACAGCTTCATGCATATAGATTAAATCTTCTACTTCCCTAGGGAACACACCGTGTCCCTTATATTTTATCATATCACGTTTTCGATCTTTAATCCTGAGATAACCATCTTTATCTATACATCCAATATCTGCGGTATAATACCATGTAGTTCCCTTTGAATCCTTTCTTAACGCATATTCAGTATCTTCTTTACGTCCTAGGTAGCCCAACATTATTTGAGGACCACTACTACATATTTCACCAATGTATTGAAATTCATCAATACCGCAATTTTCACAACTTTCATTGGGACATTGAGGTAAAGTCTTTGTAGCTTCCTCTATATCAATTATTTTAATAAATGTATCAGATAATGGAAAGCCAACTGTATTTGTTTTTTGAAGCTCTTTTTTGAAAGGATTAAGAGATACAACAGGAGAAAATTCTGACATTCCATACCCTTCGACAAGACTTGCCCCTGTAATTTCTTCAAATTCCTTTTTAACTTCCTCAGGTAAAGCACTTGCTGCGGAGATACAGGCTATAAGTGAATCTAATTTGCCTTTATACTTTTTAGAGTCGGGATCTTGATTAATTTTAATATAAAGAGTTGGGACTCCTGGCATATATGTAGCTTCTTCTTTACTAATATACTTCAGAATTTTTGAGATTTTTTCTGGTGGTCTTGGTAATAAAATCATTTTCCATCCCTCTAATACAGAAACTGTCATTCCTATATTACCAAAAGAATGAGAAAGTGGTACCACTATCAACATTCCTCCCTTACCTTTTAATTCGTTCATTTTTGGTAATTGAGTAGTAGCCCAAATATCAGTCTGAAGAGCATTGATTACCAATGAATAGTGAGAAGTCATTACTCCCTTTGGCACTCCGGTAGTTCCACCGGTATATATTAAAATACAAACATCCCTTTCAAGATTTAAATCTACTTTTGGAACATCTATTGGAAGACCTTTATTTACTACTTCTTGAAATTTATGGAACTTTATGTTACCTACTTTTTCAGGCCATTCTCTCATTCTTGGAACTTTCTTTAGGGCGGTCCCTAGTTTAGCTTTTAATGGTGGCAAATATTCTGCTGTTCCTGTTAAAATTATATGTTCAAGTGTAGGCATTTTATCAAGCTCTTTTCCAAGAAGATATTCTTGATATAAAAAATCTAAGATTATTAATATTTTCGCCTTTGAATCGTTGACTTGATGTACAATTTCAACGAAACGGTTAACAGGAAGTATTGGATTAGATATAGCTCCAATTCGAACTATAGCCCAATGAGCAATAACATATTGAGGTACGTTGGGTAAATCAATGCATACTACATCTCCTTTCTTTACTCCTAATTTGGCTAAGCTTGTAGCGAATTGATCTACAAGTGTATCTAACTCCAAATATGTCATTCGAAAGCCTTCAAAATAAATTGCTTGTGAATCAGGATATCTTGTAGCAGTTCTACTTAAAAGATCTCCTAGAGGAACCACATCATAATCTACATGTCTAGGTACTTCTTCTGGCCAATATTTATTAATTCCATAAAACTCTATTAGTTCTTCATCACTCATTTTAATTCATAATTTTTTTTTTAGAAATGTGTAATATTTATTCATTTCGATATTATTTAATATTTTAATAAAAAGACAATTAAACACTCTAATTTTAAAAAAAATCTATGATGAAAATTAAATTTAAATTCGCATTTTGTATAAATTTTTATCTGGGATATAACTCATCATAATTAAATCGTCTCTTATTTCCCAGCCTAAATTTTGATAAAATTCAACGACTTCTTTGTTGTCTTTTTCAATAAATAAATGGACTTTATGAACTTTCAATTCAAGAAATTTATTCATTAATTCTTCCATTATTTTTTTACCATATCCTTTCTTTTGATGGCCTGGATCTACAGCAAGGTGATGAACATATCCTCTCCTCCCATCGAATCCTCCCAGTACTACACTGATGACATTATTATCTACCTTTCCAATTAAGAACAAATCAGGATTTTGTTGAACCACTCTCTCTAGTTCTTCTCTAGTATCTGTAGATCCTACATTAATTCCAGCTCTTCTCCAAAGTTCAATAACTTCTTGATAGAATTTCAAAGTGTACTTTTCAATAATCATAATTATGAGATATTATGGATTTAATTATTAAAAGTTTCTAATGACAATTGTTGAATTTTTTTTTTAATATCAGTTTTGGTAATAATTATTTTTCGTATATATTCTGAAATTTCCTTTCTTTTATTAATATCAGAAGGAATGGGTAAAATAATTTCCATAATACGATTACCCATAGTGGCAATAGTACCTTGAACGAAAGTGATTGCCTGAATTTGCTTTTGGACTATCTCTAAATTTAACAAGTATAACAAGAGATAGGGATCGATAAATTTATCATTTTTTATGACTTTTATTTGAAAAATATGACTTTGGATTATAATTTGAGTATCTAAATTGGTTATGTACGCAGTTTTTCCAATTAAATTTGGACCGCCATCCTTTACTAATAGAATGTCCCCTTCTTCAATATTTTGTTTACGTTTATACTGTTTATATACTTCTTGGCTTGTCTTTTTGTATGAATCTAAATTTACTTCCCAATTGTTTAATTCACTAGTTCGAATAAATGGAATATCTCCCAAACCATATACATGAGAACCTATTTCGTCTCCCCGTGGTAAATAACCACCTTTATTAGTATAAATTATATTCTTTTCAGCTAGATCTTTAATAGTTAGAAGAGTGAAATTTTTATTATTAACAAGCTTTTTTAAAGTCTTTTCTACTCCTGTATAATAAACAGGGATAAAGATGTTGTTTTTAATTTGATTAAACTTAATTTTAAAGAATTTTTGATCTTTTAAATAATTAAATTCTTCAGCTTCTTTCATTTTTATATGTAGATCCAAAAGATCATCATTTACTATTCGTTTACCAGCAGAATCTAACTTAAAACTTCCATCATTATCCAGTTTATAAAGTATTTTTCCATCCTTATCATGTCCAACATTTTCTACAATTGCAAAATCAATAACATAATCTTCTGGTATGTTACTTAATTTTTCAAAAAATAAGATACTAGTTTTATTACAGGTGTATGGTTGAAAAGTGTTCTGATCTAAATTTACTATACCTAAAATTTTACCCTTTGAGGTTAAAAATTCCCATATATACCTATCTGTAGGATTTCCAAAAATGCCCTCGGGTAAAACAATTCCTAATTTTCCTCCATCATTAAGAAGTTGAATACATCGTTCAATAAACAATATTTGAGGCGGTTGCTGCCTTGCTAATTTCTCTTGCATTTCCCACTTATTGTTTGTGTTTTTCCAAATATGTCCTAAGTTATATTCTTTTAAAATTTCCTTATCATTGATAGGAATTTTAGCACCAAAAGGAGGATTTGTAAAAATATAATCAAATGAGCAATTACAAATTGATTTTTTGGCAAAGGAACGATAGTTTTTTGAATCCAATGAATCTTCACAAAAAATGTTTGATTTTCCACCACTTAATATATCTAAATATAGTTTGCATATTTTTGCTAAAAAGAGATCTTTATCAATGCCATAGAGATTTGATATAACATTTATTTTTTTATTCTCATTATCAATTTTAGAGTAAATCAGATCTTTTACTTCAAGAAGGAAACCACCATGACCACAAGCAGGATCTAGAATTTTAGAATCAATTTCTGGATCTAAATAATTTACCATAAATTTTACAATATTAGGAGGAGTAAAAAACTGTCCTGCTTCATCCTTTAATATCTTGCTAACGAAAATTTCAAAAGCATCACTTAAAATGTCTTTAGAGGATACAAGAAGTGAAATGTGCTGTAATTCTTTCACAATTAAATAAACTAGCTCTTTTGTTAATGTAATTTGATCATTTTCATCAAAAATATCTTTATATCTGTCTCGCACATACTCATTGAAAAAAGCTTGAATCCTTAAGTATAGTTGCTTATCAGATTCACCTTTTCTAATACAAAAATCTAAAAATTCTTCAGAGTTTTTACTATTTTCATCAACTAATTTACATAAAAGAAGATTTAGAATTTGTTTTGAACGTGTTCTAGTGTCAGTATCGGTATACTTTAACTTACCATATAAATGTTGATTTATTGAATTGAAAACTTGCTTTAAATTTAATGATTTCTTTAAATCTTTTTTTCTTATTCCAAGGGATTTTTCTTGAATATAATCAGTTATGTGAACTGGCATTTATGATTTAAATTAAGATTGTTTGAGTTATATAAACTATAAGTTCTCTATAATTCTTTTATAATAAACTAATTTATTATTGTTTTTTATTAATTGAAAATTAATGTAATTTATGACTTCAAGTAATTTACAATTTGGAGAATATATCGATTTCAACGTAAAAAAACGATTTGGAGTTATAACACTTAATAGACTTCACAGATCAAATGCATTCGATATTGAACAATTTGAAAATTTAGAAAAAGTTGTGAAGTACTGCCAAAAGGACGAGAATATTAGAGGATTAATATTAACAAACAATGGAACTTCCTTTAGTACAGGAGTTGATTTAGGATCTATTGATGGGAGTGATCATGAAGCTATAAAATATTTAGAAGGAACAGCAGCAAGTATTTGTAAAGAATTATTTTATGGAAAACCAGCAATTTGTGCTATTAACGGAAGAACATTAGGTGAAGGAGTTGTTTTTTCAATATGTTGTGATTACAGAATTTCTACTAGAAAAAGTTTTTTTCAAATGCCAGAAATCCTTTCTGGAATATTTACTGGAACAGGTTGTCTAGTTCTTTTTTCAAGAATAATTGGAATTCCTTGGACAAAAAAAATGTGTATGTTTGCAGAGAAAGTGAATGCTGAGAAAGCATTAGAAATCGGTTTGATAGACCAGATCGTTGACAGCCAGGAAGATCTAATGAAAATAGCATTAGATAAAGCAAAATTTCTGTCTACTAAAAACCAAACTGTTTTGAATGCAATTAAATTATGTAGTAACCATCTAGCTGACAAAAATTATAATGAAGCATATGAGTTAGAGAAAATCGGTTCAGCATGGTATGAGTTTGAGAATAAAGAGCAATATATTAAGGATTTAAGAAAAAAATTCTACTAATTAGAAATTTTTTTTATTATAAACCTAAATATTATAATTATTTGCATATCACAATCCTCTTTCTTTTCTATCTAAAAATTTAAATTTAATTATTTAACCAAGATCTTAATTCTTTTTGCAATCTTAAGCGAAATTTAAATAATGATTTTATAGCAGTAATTTTTAAAAAAATGTTAAAAAAAAAATTGATAATAGCTATTTTTGGAATTATAATAATTTCATCTTTAGTTTTGATCATTTCTTGGCCCCTAATTACAATGAATCCAAACAAAAATTCCGAAATCATATACATTAAGCATACAATTGTGGGACCTCCTGATGCTACGCATGTATCTTATGCAGATATTGATCAAGATGGAGATATTGACCTCTTAGGAACCTCATATCATGATAATATTTTTTGTTGGTGGGAAAATGCAGGTATAGGGCAATTTTCTTATCATATTATATCAAATAGTCTAGGGTATGCGAGTTTTCTTGAAGCTGCGGATATGGATAATGATGGAGATATTGATCTTGTTGGAGCTGTTGTAGATTCAAACCAAATTATTTTGTTTGAAAATGATGGAAATCAAACGTTCGCTGGAAAAATTCTCACAGATACCTTTAATTTAGTAACTTGTGTTTCACTTAGAGACATTGATAATGATATTGATATAGATATTATTGCATGTGCGAGTGGAGATGATAAAGTTAGTTGGTTTGAAAATCAGAATAATTTAACATTTATGGAAAGAATAGTCACAAGCTCATTAGGACGTGCTTGGGAAGCATATCCAGTAGATATGGATAATGATAATGATATTGATTTGATTGCGCTTGGAACTTCTCCAGGTGAGGTTTGTTGGTTCGAAAATGATGGGGTACAGAATTTCCAAAAACATCTAATATATTCAACATCTGAAATGACTCACGGAATTGTGGCTGCAGATTTCGATTTGGATGGAGATTTAGATATTGCAGGGTGTTCAATCACAGCTGGTACTGTAGATTGGTGGGAATCAACGGGTAATTTTCAATATACTCATCATATCATAGATTCTAACTATGATGCGGCAAATTATGTTAATTGTGGTGATCTTGATCAAGATGGGGATATAGATCTTCTTGCTAGTGCTAATGGATGTGATCAGTTAGCCTACTGGGAAAATCTTGGCAATAAAATTTTTAGTAAACATATTATAACTACAAATTTTGATGGATGTCGTTTAGCTCCAGTAGATATTGATGGTGATAATGATATAGATATTATAGGGGTTTCACGAAATCCTGGAGAATTTGCCTGGTTTGAAAATATCTCTTAAAAATAAAAAAAAATTATATTCTTAATCCAAACTATGCATAGTAGAAAGATAGGAATTATCAGTAAATTCTATTGGTATAATTTTTTTTATTAGTTTTTAATTTTTTTTTTACCATTAAATATTGAAAAAAGAAATTTGAAATTGCATAACCTTAAAATCTAAACTTAGTTTATAAAACTTAGTTATCTATAGATAATTAACCTATGATAAACTACAATTAAGGAAAACAAAAGAATCTAACTAAAAAAAGAAAATAATTAACTTAACAGAGAAAAGGTGATAATTTTTGCCTAAAGGAGATGATTCAAAGGTTTTTATTGGCAGAAAGAAATCAATGAGCTATGTTATGGCTGCCATGGTCGTTTTGAATGAGAAACCAGTAAGATTATTAGCCCGAGGTCGTTCTATTTCTCGAGCTGTTGATGTTGCTGAAATTTTAATAAATAAATTTGTTTCAGGAAGTAAATACGGTGAAATTCTTATTGACACTGAAACAATTACGAATACCGATGGCACTAATAGCAATGTTTCATCAATTGAGATCGAAATACTTCCGCCAAAAAAATAAATAAAGAAAATTCTAAAAACAAACAGGAGAAAATCAGGAGAATTTCTCGTATCTTTTTTTTATTTTATTTTTTCAGAAATTATAAGTAGATTTTAAAAAAGCCTTCATTTCTCGAATTTTCATGTAGTTACAAATTTATGTTCGTCAAAATCAATTATCGGACGATAGCCTATTTTTTGATATATACTATTAGAAGTTGGGTTACTCAAATCAGTAAATAAGAAACAAAATTTATTTCCTTCTTCCAACAATTGTTTACTTAATTTTGCCACACATTCAGTTGCATATCCATTTCTTCTTAGATTGTGTGGAGTATAAACAAGGTTAACTGCAATGCCATTTGGGGTCTTTCCTGCCTTACATACCATTGAAACAGGTTTTCCTTTATCTAATAATAAAAATATTCTTCTTTCATTCATGTCAATTTTCCTTCTTTCTAATGATTGCTCTATTATCTGAGAGGATCTTTCATTAAGAGCTTCCAACATGAAATTTCGTGTCCATTGAAGAACAATATTTTCATAGATTTCTGTGGCTTCAATAAATATATGATTACCTAAAGTTTCTTCTGCTACATGCTCTAATTTATAAACCCTTTCATTTCTTATTATTTCAGATTTCAAACCTTTCCTTTCACACCATAATTTTACAAAAATGTTGATTCCCTCTTTA
>JBHLLP010000075.1:0-8615 GCA_048885525.1 Candidatus Hermodarchaeota archaeon
AATAATCCCATAAGACACCACATTAATATAAAATTTTAATTATGATATTCAATTTTAAATTTTAATCAAATTATTAAATCTCGATATGAGTGAAATTAGCAATACCCAAAAGAAAATAGCAACTATAGACCATAAGATTTTAGCTAAAAATACTTTTTATTCATATTTACATACATATGGATTATTTATATTTTCAATAATAACTTCTTTTATCATAGCAAGAACGATTTCCCAAACTGAATGGGGTTTCTTAATTTTAACATTATCATATGTTAATATATTTCAACTCTTTCTTACATTTTTACCACCAAGTTTAGGATTATCAATGAATTTTTACATTACTAACTTTAGAACAAACAAACAATATACAAAATTGAAATCTTTTATAATAAAGTCAATTTATATTAGAATTTCTTTTACATTACTGATCTTTTTAATTGGTATTATCGTATTCATCTCTTTTACAGATTTTTTTAAACTAAATCTTCATGAGAATTTTAACCTATTTTTCTTTTTGGCACCATTGATAATAATTAATGGTTTAGACAAAATCTTAAATAGTATAAATCAATCCTTTAACAATTTTCGTCTTAACTTTATATTACTAATCGTAAATTATTCAATATATATAAGTGGATTAATAATTTTTGTGCTTTTTTTTAATACAGTGAAAATAGAGTACATAGCAATTTTATTAATTATCTCCTACTTGATTCCTTTTCTAATAAATTTGATAAACTTATACTATATTTTAAAATTCAAATTAAGAAACACCGATAAGAAGGAAGGATTATCTTATAGGGAAATATTCAAAATGTTAAGTAAGTATGGTTTCCCACTTAGTACTAGTACATACCTGAATGATCTTCATAAGGAGTTCAGAATACAATCAATTGGTCTGTTTGAATCTTCAGATATCGTTCTTGGATTTAATATAAGTGTTCATTACTCAAATGTTATATCTACATCTCTAAATGCAGTTAGTGGGCCCATGACCCTTACATTTACCAAATTATATAACAATGAGCAATACGATGAGATTAAAAAAATTAATCTCTTACTATTTCATTATATATTATCTTTAATATTATTACTAACAGGTATACTATTTTTTTCTACTGATTTCTATTTAAGGATTGTATACGGTTCAGCCTATCTAAGATTCGGTCTTATTTCTAAAATTTTTTTAATCGCAATAATTTTTAACATTCAAAATGCTTTTTTGAGTGCGCAATTAAGAGCATTTAATAAAGTTAATTATATTCTATTTTTTACAGTTTTAAATACTTTAATAAAAATTCCGTTTTTTCTTTTAGGGTTAATTAATTATGGAGTAATAGGTTCAGTGCTTGGCATTTTTATAGGAAATGTTTTAATGCTTATTTTACTAGTTATAATAAACTTTAAATTATTAAATGTTAAACCTCAAATCATAAAAAGTATTTTCCAATTTTTAATATTTTTTATCTCTCTTTCTATAACTTTAGTTTTAAGAGATTTATTTTTATTTGATTTAAATAGATTAATATTTAGAAGTTTAGGACTCACTATTTTTGAAAACTTTGAAATCTTACTAATAGTTTTATTTATTATTATTTATCTAATTCAAAATATAATTTTTAAAATTATAACAAAATCTGATATTGAAAATATTGAAGCCTTTTTTTATAAGGATACAAAAATGAATCAGATTGTCAAAAAAGTTTTAAATTTTTCAAAGAAAATTACAAGAACTTGAATATTTTTCTAGATATCCTGATTTGTTAATATTAGATACTCTAATAATTAAATAACTTTAATTTTTAAAAAATACTTAATTATTAAATAAGCAAGATCAATGAATCATAAATCAATTACATGATTTTTATTGTTAGCAATAATTATACAGGCAAGAATGGGGTCAACGCGTCTAAAAGGAAAAGTTTTAAAAAAAATATATAAAGATAAAACTATATTAGATTTCGTTATTGAGAATTTAAAAAAATTAAACAGCAAAATTATAATTGCTACTACTCAAAAAACATTAGATAAAAGAATAGTTGAGAAAGCTAAATTTCATAAAGTTGATTATTTTTGTGGAGATGAAGATAATGTTCTTAATAGATTTATTGAGTGCGCTCGAAAATATGACGTTTCTGACATAATCCGTGTAACAGCGGATAATGTTTTCATTCAACCCTATTTTGTAGATAAAATGATACGCAAAAATAAATCAGATTTAGATTATATCTCATATAAAATAAGCTCTAAAAATGTTGTACTAATGCATTTAGGATTTTTTTGTGAATATGTTAAATTAGATGCCCTTGAAAAGGTTGCTCGTAAAACTACAAATAAAAAAGATCTTGAACACGTAACATATAATATTTATAATCATCCAAAAGAGTTTAAAATAGAATATCTTGAGGTCCCGAAAGATTTAAGAAGAGAAGATATAAGATTAACAATCGATACATTCGAAGATTTTAAACTATGTAGGAAAATAATTAAATATCTTATAGAAAATGATATTGAATGGCATTATAACAATATTCTTGATTACGTTCAAAAGAAATCAAAAATCATGGAGCAAATGAAAAAAAATATATTAAATATAAATAGAAATTAACATTTACCCAAAAAACAATGGATAAAATTATAATTTGTGTAGATGGATACGATGTTATTGGTTTAGGTCATATATATAGGACCATTTCTTTAGCGAATAAACTAAAAGATCATAATATTTTATTTGTTTCTAAGAAAAAACATCAACTAGGAATTGATTTAATTAGAAAACACAACCTTAATCTTAAGGTTTTTGAAACAATACGAGAATTTTGGGAAATTGTATCAAATTTTGATCCAACAACAGTGATTAATGATATATTAGATACGCAAGTTAATTATATTAATTCTTTAAAAGACAAAAAGATTTTTGTCGTTAATTTTGAAGATTTAGGAGAAGGATCGAAATATTCAGATTTAACTATTAATGCTTTATATGAGGGAAGTAATGCTGGAAATTATTATTGGGGTAAAGATTATTATATTTTAAGAGAAGAATTTCATAATATAGGTAATAATGAAATTAAAAAAGAAGTAAATAACATTCTAATAACTTATGGTGGTACGGATCCTAATAATTATTCGAAAAAAGTACTCGAAGCTATAAATGATTTAAATTTAAAGGATCTAAAGATTAATATTATACTAGGATTAGGATATAAACAACCTGAGCTTCTTAAACAATCAGTTAAAGATTATAAATTAGATTTAACAATAAAACAAAATGTGAAAAATATCAGTACATATATGCTACAAGCGGATATAGCCTTTACCTCCGCTGGTAGAACAGTTTATGAATTAGCTTCAATTGGAACTCCAACAATTGTCCTAGCACAGAATGAAAGAGAGATGTTACATACATTTGCAAACGAAAAAAATGGAATAATAAATCTAGGATTAGGTTATAATTGCTCTGATAAAAAAATTAAAGATGTTTTTCTCAAGGTTTTTAATAATTTTAAATATAGAAAGAAAGTACATAATTTAATGTTAAAAAACAAATTAAAACTGGGGATCAATAATGTTATAAATTTAATTTTTAAGGAATACGAAAAATTTAGAGAGAGTATATCAAATGAAAAGTTTTAAGAAAATCCTCGAAGTGGAACAAATCTTTATAATCGCTGAATTAGGGGTAAATTATTACGATATTGCAAAAAAAGAGAAGATCTCAGTAATGGATGCCGCAAAATTAATGATAGATAAAGCAAAGGAAAGTGGTGCTGATGCGGTTAAATTCCAGTCTTATAAGGCAGGTAGTCTTGCGTCTAAATATGCACCTGCATATTGGGATCTGAAAGAAGAAACAACTAAATCTCAATTTGAACTATTTAAAAAATATGATAAATTTGGTCAAGAGGAATATAAAGAAATCTATGAATATTGTAAATCTAAAGATATTATTTTTCTGTCAACACCATTCGATTTTGAAGCTGTAGATTATCTAGATGAACTAGTACCTCTCTTTAAAATATCATCTTCAGACTTAAATAACATACCATTTATTAAATATATTGCAGAAAAAGGAAAACCAATATTCTTATCAACCGGCGCTGCTACTTTAGAAGAAATACAAAAGGCAATTGAGATTATACTTTCAACAGGTAATAATGAAATTTTTCTATTTCATTGTATTCTTGATTATCCAACGAAATATATTGATGTCAATCTTAATATGATTAAAGAGTTAGGTAGAATATACCCAAACTACACACTAGGGTTTTCAGATCATTCAAGACCAGATAGTAAATTATTAGTACCAACAATAGCTTATGCATATGGAGCCAAAATTATTGAAAAACACTTTACTCTGGATAAAAACCTTCCCGGGAATGATCATTATCATGCAATGGATCCAAACGATTTAAAAAAGCTACGAGAAAATATCGAATTCGTGAAAAAAATAAGTGGACAATTTAAAATACAACCTCTTGAATGTGAACAGGACTCCAGGTTGCAAGCTAGACGCAGCATTGTAGCATCGATGGATATTAAAAAAGGTGATAAGATAACCAAAGAAATGTTAACTTTTAAAAGGCCTGGAACAGGTATACCCCCTTTTATGATGAATTCTGTGATAGGAGGAACTGCGTTAAAGGATATAAAGGAAGATGATATTTTAACAAATGACAATATTAAATTTAAAAATGATACAAATATGAAGTAATATTAAATTTTAATTATTAAAAGAGTAGCTTGATAAGAAATGAATATACTACTAATAAATCCACCTATTAGAGTGGAAGCTGAACCAACACACATTGCAATAGGACTAGGTGTTATTGCTAATGTTTTAGCCAATGAAGGATATAATGTTAAGATTTTAGATCTTAATGCTGAACGATTATCAAATGAAGAGGTAATAGAGAAGGTTAATTTAAACAATAAATTTGACATAATTGGTATTGGCGGATTAATAACCACATATAGATATTTAAAATGGTTAATACCAGAAATTAAAAAATATAATCCAAATTCAATAATAGTAATAGGAGGAGGAGTAGTCACAGAAAGTCCAACATTACTTTTAAGTAAGACGCCTGCTGATATAGCAGTTATTTGCGAAGGGGAAATAACTATGAAAGAATTGGTTGCTACAATTAAAAAAAATAAGTCTTATAAAGATATCAATGGGATTGCCTATAAAGATAATGGAGAAATTAAAATAAATCCCCCTCGACCTTTAATTAAAGATTTAGATGAGCTTCCACTCCCTGCTTATGAGTTATTTCCTATTAATATTTACTTAAAAAATGTATCTCATGGTTCAATTATAGGAAAAAAAAGTGAAATGGGCATAATTACTACAAGAGGGTGTCCTTTTAATTGTCATTATTGTTATCACATTTTTGGGAGAGGAGTAAGGACAAGATCAATAGATAATGTAATTAATGAGATAAAATACTTAATAGATAAATTTAATGTTGAGTCTATATTAATTCTTGATGAAACCTTCACTATAAACAAAAAAAGGGTTAAAGAATTTTGTCAGAAGGTAATTTCTGAAAAAATTAAGATTCCATGGTCTTGTTATGCAAGAGTTAATCTAATTGATAAAATAATGCTCAAAATGATGAAAGCTGCTGGTTGTTATCGTGTTGGATATGGAATTGAATCTGGTAGTCAAAAAATTTTAGATAATATGAATAAAGGTGTTACAGTTGAGCAAGCTAAGAAGGCTATTAAAATAACTAGAAAAGTTGGACTTAATGTTGGAGCTACATTTATGTTTGGTTATCCTGGTGAAACTTTAGAAACAATACAAGAGACAATAGAGTTTTGTGATAAACTTAATTTATCACCGACTTTTTTCTTTACTACACCATATCCAGGAACTAAATTGTATATAGATATGAAAGAGAGAATTCTCGAAAAATTCAATAATGAAGATAAATTTTTTGAAGTATTGGGAGATGCTAAGGAATTTACGATAAATCTTAGTGATTTTTCTAATGAAGAATTATTTGAATTGAAGAAAAAAGCTGAAAATGATTTAAAAATAAAAACATTCAAGAAGAAACTCCAAAATTATAATAATAAACTTAGAATATATGGATTCTTCTCATCGATTAAAAAAATAAACAGAAAAATCCTTGGTATATTTTTTAAGAGAAATAATACTCCTAAATCGAATATTAAGAGGGAAAATTAGAATATAATAAAAGGTAATAATGAAAAGTGAAACAAAAACTAAATATTATATTAATAACGATAGACTGCCTAAGAGCAGATCATATAGGTTACTCAGGAAATAGTGAAAATTTAACACCCAATATAGACAAACTTGCTGAAGAAGGTATCTTATTTAAGAATGCTATTGCAAATGGATCCTCAACACCATCCTCATTCCCTTCCATTTTTACTTCCACTTATCCTCTCATGTATCCAGATTATCCTAAAATTTCTGAATTACAAATTACAATCACAGAAATTCTTAAAAATAATGGTTTTAATACAGGGGGGTTCAATTCTAATCCACATTTGAGCAAATTCTATAATTATAACAAGGGGTTTAACTATTTTGATGATATTTTTTCAAAAAAAAAGAAAAGAAAAGGAAAAATAGGAGGAAAGTCGTTTGTTTTTAAAATTAAAAAAAAAATTTACGCATTAATAAGAAAATTTCTAAGAAAAATCTCTTCAAAATATAAATTAAAAAACCCTCCTTATTTGCGTGCTGAAGAGATTAACAGAAGAGCATTCAATTGGATAAGAAAAAGTGAATCTAATTTCTTTCTATGGATGCATTACATGGATACGCATTATCCATTTCTTCCTCCTGAAAGGTATAGAGATGTTAGTATTCGTCATATGTTTCAAGCAGAAAGAATAATGAATAAGGATCCTCCAAATCTTAGTAGAGAATCATTAGAATTGATTAAAAAGTTATATAAGGGTACGATTAGATATGTAGATGAAGAACTAGGTAAGTTCTTTAATCATCTTAAAGATATAAATATATATAATAACTCACTTATCATTATTACAGCAGATCATGGTGAAGAATTTAAGGAACATGGAAGGTTTAAACATTATGCTCAATTTTATGATGAATTAATTCATGTTCCTTTAATTATTAAAGGTCCTAATCTTCCTGAAGGTAAAGTAATAGAGAATTTAATCTCTTTAATAGACTTAGCTCCATTCATCCTTGATTATCTAAATTTATATGAATGTGAAAATTTCTTAGGCGAAAGTTTTAAATCTATATTAACAAAAAACGGAAAGCAATACGATAGAAAAGGTGTTATAAGCGAATCACTAACAAAAAAAGGGAATGTAATTCTTAATGTTAATGAAGGTTACAGAATAACTTCTTATCGAACTGATAAGTGGAAATATATCAAAAACGATGAAAGAAAATCAGTAGAATTGTATGATTTAATCATAGATCCATATGAAAAAAAGGATATATCTTCTCAAAATAAGGAAATTGTTAAAAAATTCGAGGAAATTATCTCTAGGCATATAGAAATGGAATTAAAAATGCATAAAATGGGAAAAGAAATGGAGAATATTAAAAATACTATAAATAAATTATTTCTTGACGATCTTAAAATATAAAAAAATTATCTACTCTTATCTTTTTTGTAATTGAAAGAATGTAGAATTTTGGCTATGAATCTTATCTCTAATAAAATCGTAGATTGCTTTTATAGGGGACTTATTAAAATCATAAAAAACGAATTTATTTGTATTTTTTCTAATTTTATTTTGATAATCTCCCCTAAATACCTCATTGTAAGTTATTTTCTTTATTAATTTTGTTAATTCTTGCTCATTTTTCACAATTAATATATATTTTTCATCAAGAAACAGATATTTACTAGTTTCTCTAAAACTCTTGCTAACAAAATCTAATCCAATTATTGGTATACCAACTAACATTGCCTTTAATACCGTAGTAGACTTCTGCGAAAGCAGTAAATTACATGATTTGATAACTTCTAAAATATTATAATCTTTTGTAATAATAGGATTGATACCTAATTTTATACAAATTCTCTCATGATTCCATCGCTGAATGAGGTATATTACCTTCTTGATTATTTAAATCTAAAGAAAAGTAATGATTTTCTTGGTGAGAGTTTATTACCACTCATTATAGAATGTGATAAAGAATATAAACGTCAAAGTCTTGTACGTGAATCACTAAGTCTTAATGGGAAAGTAAGTCTTTTAATCAATGATGGCTTTAGAGTTAGCTCTTATAGGACAAATAATTGAAAATTTATATTCAATAAAGAAACAAAGGAAAAAGAACTCTATAATTTAAATCTTGATCCAAAAGAACTGCATAACGTATATATTAATAATATTGAAACTGCAAATAAATTTGAAACAAAACTTAAAGAATTTGCTGAGTTAGAAACTGAACTACGGAATAATTTGAAAGGAAAGGATGAGTTAAAAAAGATTATTAATGGTGTTTCTTCAAGTGATTTAGGTTTTAATAGAAAAGAGAAAAGTTAATTTCTATTTTTTTCCTAATTTCATTATTAATTCAGATATCTTTTGAATCGGGGGATTTTCAGGATCATATGAAATGAATTTCTTTGCATTTTTTA
>JBHLLP010000076.1:0-7871 GCA_048885525.1 Candidatus Hermodarchaeota archaeon
ATCTCAGGTAAATTAAAAAACGATAATCTCATAGATTTTAAGCAAAGAATATTACAAGAATTAAATTATTGCGTAAAAACTTATCATCACTTCAAATCAGAAAGAATTAATTTGGATGATTATAAATTTGGGCTTTTAGATAATGATCGAAATGTTACTGAATTTAATGAGATGAATGAAAAATTTTTCCAGGCCTTATTAGCTTCTCTTCGAAATTTATTAATTGTAGGGAAAAATTTCGATATTGAAAAATTCAAGTCTCACGAAATCTTTTACCGTTGGTTTGATAAATATACTAATAGAGTCTAATTTTGCTGCTATATAATTTTAACATAAATAAAAAAATAGTCAATTTAGAGGATTTATAACCGTATATAGCGATTTCTTTCCCATTCAGAAACAACTACTCTATAGGCATCGTATTCTTCAAGTTTTGCATAATAGTAATTCTTAAATGCAGTTTCCCCAAATACTTCTTTCATTAGTTCAGAATTTTTAAATTCTATTAATGCTTCATGTAGACTTCCTGGTAAAGAAATTATTCCTTCTTTTTCCATCTCTTTAGATGAAAGATGATAGACGTTTCTATCTGTAGGTTCCGTAATTTCAATATTATCTGATAATATTCCCTCCAATCCTGTCGCTATCAATACACTAAACTGTAAATATGGATTTCCAGATGGATCTGGACACCTAATTTCACATCTCGCAGCATTAGATCGTTCATGAAAATCAGGTACTCTGATAAGGGGCGATCTATTTCTGAAACCCCATGCAAGATAAACAGGTGCCTCATACCCAGGTACAAGCCTCTTATAAGAATTAGGCCAACTACTTAAAACAGCACACATAGAGCGTGCATGTTTTAATTGTCCTGCGATCCATTTCTTCATTAAAATTGAAATATTATCTTTGTCGTTTTCATCGTAAAATGCATTATTTCCATTCTTCCATAGAGATTGATGCACATGCATCCCCGAACCATTTATACCATGGAAGGGCTTAGCCATAAACGTTCCAACAAGGTTTTGATTCGCAGCAACAGTTTTAACTATTGTTTTTATTGTAATTGTATTATCAGCCGTATTTACAGCTTGATCATAGCGGAAGTCTATTTCATGCTGACCATAAGCTACTTCATGATGAACACATTCCACATTAATTCCCATAGCATCACAATAGTCTGCTATTTTATATCTTATCATTTCACTAATATCATAAGGATCATAATCGAAATATCCTCTTAGATCTGATGGTTTAAATTCTTGTTTTGTATCGGGAGTAAGAATGAAAAACTCCATTTCTGGAGCGCAATAGTAGGTATAACCACAATCTTCTACCTTTTTTACAGCACGCTGTAAAATATATCTTGGATCTCCTTCATATCGTTGACCATCAGGCTTATAGATATCACATATCACTCTTGCTACCTTGTTTTCCCTTCTCCATGGCAAAAGATAAAATGTGCTAGGATCCGGAAGTGCGACTTTATCACTCTCTTCTATCGCACCATAACCTGTTATTGAGCTACCATCAAAATTTTCTCCAACCTCAAATATTTCTTCAATCCTTTTCGAATTTACCTCAAATGACTTGATAATTCCATGAATATCAGTAAATTGGAGGTATATATACTTAATATCATCTTCCTTAATTTTTTCTATTACAGTTTCACATAACTCTTTTCTTTTAGGATTATTTTTTTCTATCATTTTCCATCTTTTTTTTTGTCTATTTCTATTTTTATAATATTACATTATAAAATAACAAGGAAAAGTACTCTTTTTTAATTCTATAATTATAATTATGATCATATATATAAAAACCTTAATATTTTCTAGTCCAAGTGCTAACAAAAATGTAATGAAAACTTTATAAATGATCACTGTTATATGGATCTAAGTGATCGAATGATTTATTTAACGATTTTTGTCGTAAGAAAAAATAATCATTTGGATCAATTATGAGTTTTATTATGGACAAGTGCATTACTTTTATAACAATTATATGACTTTCTAACAATATGACTGAAAAATCTGGTATTAATAAAGAATTTGATTTAGATACTGAGATCCTAAAGAAGTTAAGTATTGATGGAAGAATTTCTCTTCGACAACTAGCAAAAGATTTAGGCAATAAATCTCCTGTTACTATTAAAAAACATGTTGAGGATTTAGAACAAAAGGAAATAATTAAGAGTTATGGTGTTCAAATCGATTATGACAAATTAGGGTATGACATAATAGCGATTATAGAACTTATTATTTCTAAAGGAAAGATGCTTGAAGTAGAAAATCAAATCGCTAAAATCCCTTATACCTTCGCAGTTTATGATATTACTGGAGAATATGATGCATTAATTTTAGCAAGATTTAAAAATAGGGCAGATTTAAGTAAAATGATAAAAGACATCCATACTTCTCCTTATGTTGAACGGACTAATACTCATTTAGTTTTAAATACTATTAAAGAGTCTAGTTCCTTTGTTGATTTAATTGAAAAAGGGGAAAAAGGTTAGGATTTAAGGTATAATATTAGTTTTCTCTTGGTTAAAACTACAGCTGAAATTAATCCTATTATAATAAATAATAGATAAAAGTTCCCGAATGGTATAATCCCCGGTACTTCTTCCGGGGGAACTTCTTGAAAGAATAGATACACATTGAAATCATCACTTCCAGCTACTATATAATCGCCTTTCAAAGACATTGCAACTGAATTGACATTACCCATAGTTGTATAATTCCACATTGGTTTTTTTAATACTGATATTGAATTATTAAACAAATAGACATTGTCGTCATTCGATCCAACAGCAATATATTTACCATTAGATGATATTGCAACAGACCAAACAGAAGCTCCAGTAGTATAATTCCATAATAATGTTTTAGGGGTAGTTGCTATTGTATTTAGAAAATAAATTTTTCCAGCATCATCAGCAGCAACAATATAACCTTCATTTGATGAGATTTTTACATCGTTCATTACAATATCGGTTGTAAAATTCCATAATGGGTTTTTTGGAGTAGATATTGAGTTATCAAACAAATAAACATGATGATCATCACTTACACCAGCAATATAGTTCCCACTTGAAGAAATATCAACTGCGTAAGATTCATCTCCTGTCTCATAAGTCCATATTGGTGTTTTTGCTACAGAGGGTACTCTATCAAATAAATAAATTATACTGTTATAGGAACTAGCTGCAATATAATTCCCATCAGAAGATATTGATACTTTACTCGCAACATCATCAATTAAAGAATAATTCCATACTGGCAATTTTGGAGATGTTGCCGAATTATTAAAGAAGTAAATATTATAATCTTCACTCGCAGCAGCAATATAATCACCATTACTAGATATTGCTATTGAATTTATTCTTCCCAATGTTGAATAATTCCAAATAGGGATATTACTGGATCGCTGAAATAAATACACTTTATTATCTGATCCGCCTGTTCCAGCTGCTAAGTAATTCCCATCGGATGAAATTGCAATTGACTCTACTTCACCACCCACAGTATAATTCCAAATTGGTGAACTAGTTGCCTTATCAAATAAGTATGTTTGGTTATCATTACTTCCCGCAGCAATATAGCTCCCATCAGAGGATATTGCCACCTGATTTACAGAACCTCCAGTAGTATAGTTCCATACTGGTGTATTTTCAGGGGAACTTAACTTAATGAAACTTTTCTCTTTAAAATCATTAGTATTTTGAACAATAGGAAGAAATACTATTAAAATTGTATTTAGTATAAAAACTACGGTAAGAAATAAGCTAAATCTAATACTTTTTTTATTCATACTTATACTATATTGTCATTGATTGTAATAGAATTTATTAGAGTTATTATTACATCTATGTATTTAAAATTTGTTGATTTTGTATTTTTGGCTATTATGAGAACTTTTAACATTCTAATTTCATGAAACTTTAAAAAGAGTAGGAAATCACTTCTTGTAATTTTATTTATTTAAATTTGGATAAAATTAAAAATTGTTTAGGCAATGAAATTGTTTTTTAATAAAAATTAGAATAACGTTTAATATTATTTTATATAATCTGAAATAGCTTCAATATTTTAAAAATTTATTTATCTTTTTATTTAGAAATATCACAAAAAATGTCAAATATTTTCAAAAAACTTAAATATGAGAAAAGGCTATTTTTTAATAATAAAATTAAGTGGGAAACATCTCCCACCTCTAATAACAGAAATTTGATTAAGATGTATAAAATTTGAAAATAAAAATTTAATTGGTTATAAAGATAAGGGATTTACATGATATTACAAAAAGAATATCGAACATATGAACAAATGTGTTTAGATAAATTAAAAGAAATTGGAACTTGCTCAGTAGCTGTTTGGTCAGAATCAATGGGCTATGCTAGCCCAAATGGTTTAGTAAAAGTAATAAAAAGAATAAAGAAAACCATGCCAGAAAAGATGAAAATATATTATGACAGAAAACCACGTTTGTATGAAGCCTTGGATTAAGGTTCAATAATAAATGAAATTCAAAAAAATTCACAAAAATATTCTATGGAAGGTTGACTAATAATGATTAAATGTTCTAATTGTCAAGCAGTATATTCTTATGGTAGATTTATATATCATAATTGTGAAAACAACCTCATATGCTTTGGACAAATTTTTGAAGGACAGCAAAAAGTATACAAATGGAACTGCAATACCCCATTAATCCATATTGGGTTAATGAAACCTGAATTAAGATCCATAAAATCTCTTATAAAAAATGTTCCTGATATTGAACCGAAAGAGAGTTACTTACATGAATGGAATTGTGATTATTCTACGAGATTTAGTTTCACTCAAGAAAATGGACATAAATATAATACTTTTCATATTTATGAATAGCTTTTCATAATTCTCTCTTTAAATAAACACCTATCTCCTCCACTCAAAACATTCCACCCGCAGACAGACCCGGTAACAAAAATTAGTGGGTAAATCCTTTGCCATGGAGGCTCCCTATGAAAAATTCATAGCCATGGCAAGGGTTCCACTTACAAAAATTATTTAAATTATTAATTTTGTTTCGTTTTCTCTTTTTTTAACATCTTTTTTTTTTAATCCCTATAAAAGGTCTACTCGGTCTAGTCTTCTGCTACTCGTATCGGTTCTGTATCGTTTCGAGGTACTGGTTGTTCCTTTTCATGCTGTATATAGAAAAAGATGAATGTTGCGAGGAATCCAAAAAAAAGGATGAGATGCATTAAGGTCATTGGATGAACTGGCCAACCCTTTAAAAAGGTCACCCAAAAAAATATGAAAGCTCCTAACATATTCCAAACAATGTTCATTATCATTACTATCTTTACTTTCTCCCATTCAATCTCTCTCCATGCAAAAAAGGATGCAATCGCAAAAGCTAAAAGAGCTCCACCAAATAATCCTCCATAAAATAAATTTGGAAATATCTCTACTATAGGAGAATAAAATAAAACAATACCGAACCATTCCAAATATTTTTCAACAAGGAAGAATAAAAGAACTCCAAAGATAAGAGAAACGACAAAATAAATTAAAAATGTCCATTTTAATCCTTTCGAAATTTCTTTAACCATTTTTCTATTTACCTCTTTAATTGAGAAGATTTTTTATTTAATTTTGAATTAATTTCTCATTTTTTTTTCCCACTTCCTTCTTTTCTTCAACCTTTTTAAAAGGTTTTGTTGGTTTTGTCTCGTCAATTGGTTCAATACAAACCCAACAGGCATTTTCCATACTAGTTAAAGCGCGCGCACAGTCTTCATGATATAATGCTTCACAATTAGGACAAAGAAAAATATTAAATCCAGTTACTTTTCCTTTACATATTAAGCATATTTTCTGCTCCCGATAATATGTAACTTCTTCTTCACTAATGTGTTCAGGTCTCTCGATTATTCGAAACAATGAATCTTTAACTTTTACTTTTTTTTTAACTTTCTTTTTACGGTGTTCTGGTTCTGCTCTTAAACCTAAATAAGCGAATATTAAAGATACAAAGGTAATTACCCAAATAAGATTCTCACCTATTACCTCTTGAAGAACGCTTTTCAATTGCACTCTAATGGCTTGTGAGACGCCAAAGATAATGAAATATGCAGACAAATAGAAATATTTTTTTCTAATTACACCTTTTATCCCCATAGTTTTATATAGAAATCCAAATCCGATAAATACACAACTAGAAAACGTAAAATACCACCATCTGATGCTAAATGGTGATGCCCAAAAAGAGTCTAGTAATTCTTCCCCTGGGTTTGGAGGATACTCAATTTCTGTTATAAAAAATTCCAATGTCCAGTTAAATATATAAAGATCTAATAAAAAGAGTATACTCAAAGCTAACAAGAAAGATATAAAATACCATTTCTTCTTTGGTATTAGTATTTCAGCTACTACATAAATTATAATAACATTATTTATAGGAGGAGTTGTCCAAATCAAATAAGGGAATAATTGATCGTCCATATTATTTCCTGTGATAAGAATAGTTACAAAATCTACAAAATGTCCCGTGTGAGATAAACCCACTCCTAATACATATAAGCCAAAATAAAAAAGAAGTCTAGCATTTGTTTTCCTTCCTTGGTAAATAAAAATTAATCCAAGTATGATATGGACAAAAAAAATCCCTATATCAAAAAGTGCATTGGTCAAACCTACAGCAGAAAACAATAGCACTTTGAATTACACCCAAATAAACATTTATATTGAATTAATATAGAATTATTAAATCATATAGTTAATCTATACAAGAATGTATATATATTTTTCTAACTAATTAAAACAAATTAGATTATGTAAAAAGTTAGGCTTAAGTTAGAAATAGCCTAAAAAAATTAAAAAGAAGCTCCACGTATAAAAAGTGTTTAAGATATCACCGATCATCAAATCTAAATTTCTACTTTTAAAATTTGTTCAATAAAAAACGCTAAGTTTTAATAGAAGTTCTTAAATACCAAAAAAGTTTTCATAAAATTAATTAAAAACATCATAAATGTTTAATAAATATTTCTTTTTTTTGAAAAAAACCATCAAAAGTTTATAATATATTACACTTTTGTTTAATTTTTTACCTAAAATTTATAAATAAGAACAAACCATATATTATAAAACAGAACGGGAAATATTTCCCACATACTTCTAATTAAATAAAGAAATTTAGATTAATATTTGAGAAAAAATGACGAAATTTTCGATGGATACACATCAATCTAGCATGATTGGTTCAAGAACGAGGGTTGAAGATTCATGTGAGAGTGGATTATGCCCGATATGTATTGCAGATTGTCCTGTATTTTGTGAAGTCTCGAAATCGGCCCTTAGAGGTAGAGAAACATTATATCCTCGAAGAGATTATTTTGGCAACTCAACAGCGGGTTCACCAAAAGATTTTGGATTTTCTTATAGTGATTTTCAAATCCAATTTGAGGTTCGAGGTGCTAAAGGTATTGAGGCACATGAAGATAAAGTGATTTTTCCCAATGTTGATCTCACATCAAAATGGGGTAAAATTAAACAAAAATACCCTATTGTTATAGCAGGATTAGGAAGCACTTATGTAGCTAAGCAAAATTGGGAGGGATTGGCTAAGGGCGCAGCATTAGCAGGTATAAGTATTACCGTTGGAGAAAATGTAGTTGGAATGGACAAACATGCTAAATTTGCTAATCATGCAGTCTATCCACAGGTAATTGATACTGAAGATATGAAATTTAGAATTTCTACTTATAGAGAGTTATGGGATGGAAACTATGGAGATATCATTGTACAGAAAAATGTTGAAGATACAAGATTAGGTGTTTTTGATTATGTGATGTCAAAATTAGATGTGAGTTCGCTTGA
>JBHLLP010000077.1:0-7834 GCA_048885525.1 Candidatus Hermodarchaeota archaeon
TAACCATTAATGGTTGCATAACCACTTGTAGGTTGTTTTATAGTAGTTAATATTTCTATTAATGTAGTTTTACCGGCTCCATTCGGACCTAATAAACCAAAAATCTCCCCTTTATCTACTGAAAGATTAACATCTTCTAAAGCTTGAAGAAATTTCCATGGACCTCTAATTTTATATTTCTTTGATAAATCTACAGTTTCTATAATCTTATTCATACCTATTAATATCCCGTTATTCCGTATTTTTTATATACTAAATTAAATAGAAAGACTCCAATAAAAGGAAGAATGATTGATGTAGCTATTAAAGTAAGAAAATGAAAGGAATAAGAATTAATTGTTATTAAAACATCATTGTGAATCCAAGTTATCCTTAAAAAGTCAAAGATGTAATAAAGAGGATTTAAATTAATAATATTTTGGATGAATCCGGGGAATAACTCAAATGGATAAGAGATACAGCTAAACCAAAAGACAAACATCAATAAAAATGATAAAACTTGCCAAATATTTTCATTTGATATTGCAAAAATTCCAAATATTAATCCTACACCACTAAAAATTAAAGCAATTAGAAAATATAAAGCAAGAATAAATAGTACTGTTGCTATAGATATAGGTTCAATAATTATACCCCAAATAAAAAATATTGAGAAAGGAATTAAAATCATTACTAAATGTGAAAAGAATATTCCAAATAGGAGATTAAATCTATTAAATGGTCCAACAATCAATGCTGGTAATGTTTTCCAGAACTTTTCAGCACGAAATTGACCAGGAAATCTGCCTGTTATACTTGACATATGGGATATATTATGAGCTATAAATTGATAAAGGATAAAATTACTAGATGACCAGAAACCTAAAGTAGTTCTAAAATCAAATATATTTTGCATAATAATAAGAGGCATAAAAATAGCGATTATTTGATTAATATATCCTAGGATTAATCCAAGCTTATACCTTAGAGCTAATTTTATATTTTTTTCTGTTAATGCTAAAATCTGAGAAATATTATCTTTGACAGTTTTAACTTTCGACATCTTTACTAATTGGTCAATTTAGTCAGTTAATATGTTTCTATTTTTAAAAATTTTTTCTAATTTTATTTTTCTAATAGTATAATTTTACTTAATAACAGAAAGTTAATAATTTTCTCTTTTTCTTGATTTAGCTACGCATAAAACACTTGCACATGCAATCCATGGTGAGATTTTTTCTAATATTCGAGATATAAACTTGCCAAAAGGATTCAGTTTAAAATTAACACTATACAGAGCCCTCAAGAAGGGAAAATCTACAGCCAATCCTATGGCATGGTCTTTTGAACCATGGAAATCATGAGGGACAGTTAGAATTACTTCAAAATTTGATTGTTTCAAATATTTCTGTAGTTCTTTTGGAGAAAATCTATATTCTTCAAAGTGATAGTACTTCTTTCCTTTACCCTTTCTATCTAGTCTGAAGTTATCGGTCTTTATTTCAGAATTACTTATATAATTCATTATCCTTTTAAAAATTCCATGCAATCTATTAATGATATTTTGAATCGGTTGTATTATGATCTTTCTAATGATATTTACCGTTGGCGTTGATAAAAATATTAATCCATTTGGTTTTAAAACTCTATATGCTTCATTAAGGGCAGCAATAGGTCCTTCCTCAAAATGTTCAACAACCCCCATGGAAATATAGGCATCAAAATAATTATCAGGATAATTTAAATTTAGAATATCTCCTAGTTCAACCTTTAAAGAGCTGTCATATTCCTTCAATTTCTGGATAGAAAGTTCATTATTATCAATTCCTATAATATTATAACCAAATTTATAAAGATATATAACCCATTTTCCAAATCCACAGCCTGCATCAATCACTTTGCCTTTTTTTGGAATATATGAAAGAAACATTACTCTTGGGGCCGTTTCAATTTCACATGCTTCTTGCTCTTGTTCAATAGTCCTTGAAGACCACATATTATCCCATAATGTATCCTCTGGATTGTTATCAAAATAAAATAATTTTCTCATTCTCAGCTCTAGCTATTTTATTTAAAAGAAATATTCATAATTGCTTTTTTAATCAGATTTTTTTCATTTCTATTTATTATATTAGTTAATTTCTCTTTATCCTTTGTATTATAAATATAAGTCTGAAGAATCGAATTTAATTCTTTGAATTTTTTAGCGTTAGTGTTGATTAAATTAGTCATTTCATTTGGATCCTTCAAAATATCATATAATTCATAGATTCTGTTACCATAATTAATTAATTTGTAATTGTCTGATCTTAAGAAATAAATGTCATTTAATAATCTTTGAATTAAGTTATCATCAACTTGCCTTCTGTGATAATTTATACGATTTAGCATTTCATTCTTATCTTTAAGAAATTCCCCAAAAATATATTCTGGTGTTGAATCGGTGTCAATTTGATGGATTAACGATTTTGCGATGTCAAGGTATTCGTTATTGTCTTCTGGTATCCCAGTCAGATGAAGAATAGTATGGAACAAATCTTTCAATTCAACTTGCTTTTTTATATGCCTACTTTTGAAGTTTTTATTATAAATAATTAATGGAACTTTGATTAATGGTTCATAAACACTATGGAATACTCCATGAGTCCAATAATAATGATCCTCTGGAGTCCCTAATACCTCTCCATGATCAGAGGTGATTATTATATATGTGTTTTCTAACATTCCAAGTCTTTCAAACTTCATAAATATTTGTTTGATAATCCAATCACAATATTTGACACTTGAATCATAAAGTTTATTTAATATACGTATCTTCTTCTCAGAAAGACGTTTTGAATTAAAATTGATATTAATAAAATTTTCTAATGGAAATAACAAAAGACTCTTAATAGTTTTAAAATCATCAATTGAAAGGCCTATTGAATTCATAATGTTTTGAGAAGAAAGATATGGAGCGTGAGTAACCATTAAATTGAAAAATAAGAAAAAAGGTTGGTTCTTGCTCTCCCTTAAAATCTTTTGGAGGTTTGAATCAATTTTCTTTAAAGGATTCACATATCTATCTCTAATCCACCTTTTCCAATTTAAATTCTTATAAATTCTTTCTAAAATAGTTTTAAATTTGTGCCAAAAACTAAACCAAAATCCAGGTTTAATAAGTGCTTTCATCCATCTATCTATTTTATCCAAATAATTATCCTTAAAAAGTAAATCCCAATTTAAAAATGGATAATCAAAACCTCTGAATAATCCCGCCTCTCTAGTTAAATATGGATTTTCAGTATATAAAAATGAATAATAACCATAATCTTTTAAAATCTGGGATAAGACAGGTATTTTTTTACTTAGTTTGTATAAATTTTTAGTCAAAATATAGTTTTGATGCTCATAAAGTCCAGTAAATAATGTAAAATGAGATGGTAAAGTCCATGTACTATTTGCGATACAATTTTCAAAATAGAGCGATTTTTCTAATAACTCATTCATAAATGGAGTTAAGTAACTTTCTTGATACATAGCATGTATTTTATCAGCTCTTAGTGCATCTAAAATAATGAAAATGATGTTAGACTTGTTCAGTTTAGTTAACCATCGTAGATTTATTATCTGAATATAATAAATTAAAATTAAACTTTTGGAAAAAAATTAAGGTTTTACATAATACTAAAGGATATATAGGTCGGTTTATCATCTTTAGATATAATTTTCTCACAAATCTTTTGAAATTATACCAATTCCTGCCCAGTTTTCATTATCTTTAGTGATTAATTCCTGATAATGAAATTTTTGTTTAATTTCATTCCAAAATTGAGATACTTCACAATTTGATTCTGGTGGATGTTCTACGATATCATGAAATGCAATTATTCCATTTTTTCGTACAAAAGGAGAAAAGTTTTCAAAATCTAGTTTAACTCCCTCGTAGGTATGATCTCCATCAATAAACAGAATATCAAGTTTGTAGTTTTTTAAAATCTTCTTTACCTTTTTAATTGTTGATACCTTATGAGAATCTTTTCTTAAAAAATAGATTTTTTGCTTTCTTGGTTTATATAACTTGAAAAATGGGATTTTTGCAGGAGAGTAACTGGCATAGCTTCGGACAATTGGCAAATCAATTGTAATAATCTTAGCTCCTGGAGCAGCAAATCTGGAAAAAAAGAAAAGAGTACCTCCTTCTGATGTTCCAATCTCAAGGATTATGTTTGGTTTAGATTTCTTTATCAAACTTATAAATTTAACTAATTCTTCTTTTTTCTGATGCATCATAACTGTGACGGTATACCGTGATTTTTTAAAAAGCTTGTATTGGAATGAATTAATAATATCATATAATTCTTCAATGTTTCTGCGATTTATAGTTAACTTTTTTAACTTTAATCCTGCCAAGAAATAAATTAATCTAAGGTAAAAATTTATATAATCAAAACAATCAAGGAGAATTCTACCTTTAACACGTTTTTGTAATCTCCAGTATAAATTTATCATAGAGTTACCTTAAAAACATGAATTATTTATTTGACGACTTATAATTATTGATAGTTTAAATTTTATTTACTAAATATCTTTTTTCATTCTAAGACGATTTAAAAGGACTAGACCTTAATTACTAAAATGAAATGAAATGACCAAGAGTATTAGAAAAATTTAAGAAAATTAAATTATTTTTAGTTTCAAATATATTTAATCGAATTTTAAGGCATCTGTATGGAAAAATTAGTTTCTCTTGTTCTAATTAATTATAATGATTACAACTATACAATTGAATGCTTAGAATCATTAAAACATCAGAATTATAAAAATTTTGAAATCTTGCTTTTAGATAATGGTTCTAAAAATAAAATATTCCAGGGATTAAAGGAGGAATTAAAACAATTTAATAATAGTTTGACAATTAAATTAATTCGAAGTGAAAAAAATTTATATTTTGGAGCAGGAAATAATAAAGCAATCAAAATGGCTAAGGGAGAATATATATGCTTATTAAATAATGATACCGAAGTAATGCCAGATTTTATCGAAAAAATGGTTAATTTCTTAGAAAAAAATCCTCAAGCAGGAATGATTGCTCCAAAGATAAAATTATTCTCTAAAAAAGAGCTAATTTGGACAACAGGAGGAGAAATCAATTTCAACACTGGACATGTGGTTACTAATAGAGGGTATTTAAAATCAGATCCAGAAAACAATATGTATAATAAAATTGAACCAATTGATTTTGCTCCTGGGACTGCACTTTTTGTACGGAAAGAATGCTTGGATAAAATTGGATTAATTGATGAAATTTATTTCATGTATTGGGAAGATCCTGATTGGAATTTCCGAGCAAAAGAATTAGGTTATGAAATTTATTATGTACCAACGACAATCGTATACCATAAAATACCAATCCTAAGAAGTATATATGATAAAAGACAAATCTTTAATGATTTCTTTTTTAAACGTAATAAACAAATTTTTGTCTGGAAGTTTGCCTCTTTGAAAGAAGTAGTGAAATTCTATTTCTTGTTTTTTTTCGTATTATATTTTAATTCTGTCAGAAATCTGAAGAGGAGAGAATTTTTTATTTTATATTTAACTTTAGCATCAATATGGCAAGGATTTAGAGTTGGATTAAAAAGAAGAACTCATCGATCATGTAGAAAGAATTTAATTAAAGATTACCGCTTTGCTCAAAAACTTCAGAATCTTTAATAAAGATTACAAATAACTTAAAAGTTATAAAAGATCATAATCAATAAAATTTAAGAAAGTAATTATTTTTCCAAACTAAAATAATAAAAAAACTCGTTAAATTAAGGTCAATTTTTGTGGATAAATTAGTCTCTGTAATCATTCTAAATTATAACAATTACATGTATACTATAGATTGCTTAAAATCATTAACACAGCAAACTTATAAAAGTTTTGAAGTAATTTTGGTAGATAATGGTTCAAATTATAATTTATTCTTAGAATTAAAACAGCAACTCAATCAATTTAATGATGTCTTAGACTTAAGGTTAGTTCGGAATAAAGTTAACCTTTATTTTGTAAGCGGAAGCAATAAAGCTATTCGTCTTGCTAAAGGAGAGTACATTTGCCTATTGAATTATGATGTTATTGCATCTCCAGACTTCTTTGAAAAAATGGTTGAGTTTTTAGACTCGCATCCAGAAGCGGGTATGATTTCTCCTAAAATTAAAATATTTAATGATAAAAAAATTCTCTGGAATACAGGAGCTTATCTTAACTTTAGATCGGCAATCGTCATTGGAAATCGAGGTTATTTAGAGTATGATCCAAAAGATCAAAAATATAATGACATTGAAACTATTGGATTTGCTCCGGGTACAGCTGTTTTTGTAAGACAAAAAGTTATAGATGAAATCGGTTTAATGGATGAAATTTTTTTTATGTATCATGAAGATCCAGATTGGAATTTACGAGCTCAAATAAAGGGGTATAAATCTTATTATGTTCCTACTACAACGGTTTATCACAATGTTCCACGTATTATAAATGAAAAAAGAATGTTATTTAATCACCATTTCTTCACAAGAAATTCTCAAATTCTCGTATGGAAACATGCAAAATTCATAGATATTTTGATATTTTATTATATTTTTGGTATTTTGAATTTAGGGATTATATTTCTGAATATTGTTACAAAAAAATTTAGATCTATTATTATAAGACTTAATTCGATCAAACAAGGGTTTAGAATAGGTTTAAAAAGAAGAACAAACCGACCTTGCAAAAAAAATATAGTCTCTGATTATAAGTTTATCAAAAAAATCCAAACTTTTTGATATATTTGAAAAATAAATTAAATATGTTTAAGAATTCTATTTAATGTATTTAACAACTTCCTAAAGAATTTTATTTTCTGTAAATTTCCAAGAAGAATTGGATCTAAAGTTCTTGATAGTTTCTGATAAGGCAAGAGTTTTCCTTCTCTTTTTGATTTCTCTCTCATACTTTTTAGATTCTTGATATTAAATAAAAGCTCCAGATATATTTTAAGTCTTATTCTGAATTTTCTAATAAAAGGGGAATGAAAGAGTAAGATTAACTCTACAAGAATAATGATTGGTAATAATTTATGTACATCACTTATATTTCTAATAACAACAATAAACCTATTACGTTCAAGGAAGTAATATTGAAAATCGTTTAGTGTCTGGAATTTCTTTTGATGGATTAGAAAAGGATCATTGGTTGTATATATTTCATATCCATTTCTTAATAATTTTAAAGATAAATCAGTATCTTCGTAATACATAAAGAACTTTTTGTAAAAACCTCCCATTTTTAAGAAGAAGTCTTTTTTTATAAAAAGTGTTCCGCCTGAAAATCTCTGAGTTCTTTTTATAATCTTATTTTTAGGCAGCTCTTTACCAACTTCAGGGGTATAAGAGAATCCTAGAAAATGATTTTTTGCTCCGAAATAATGGATTTTTCCCGTTTCAAAAACTAATGCTGGAGAGATAACAATTTCATGATTTTTTTTAATATTGTTATAGATTTGCTTTAATTTATCAAAAAAGTCCGGAGGGAATACGACATCTTGGTTTGTGATAAACACAAATTCACCCATGGAGTTAATTACTCCCGAATTGCAGGCTCCAGCAAAACCTTCATTTTTAGGATTTTCAATTAATTTAATTTTTACATCATTATTATAAGATTTTACAGTATTTATGGTTGAATCTGTTGACATGTTATCAACAATAACAAGTTCAATTTCATCTAGATTATTCAAAGCCCTAATGGAATCTATATTTTTCTTTAGACACTTTGCTCCGTTAAAAGCAGGTATTATTATTGAAATTGTAGGATGGGTTTTTTGCATATTTTTTAGATTCCCGAA
>JBHLLP010000078.1:0-6632 GCA_048885525.1 Candidatus Hermodarchaeota archaeon
TCTTTTCTTATTGTAGTATTACAAGAATCAACTGGTGATAATACTTTAGTTTGGATAGTTTCGATAATACTATTAAGTGTAATAGGAGTTCTTGGTGCTCTAATTGCAAGAAGTTATTACTTCTTACCAAGGAAAAGACAAAGAGAGAGAGAGTTTTTAGATAAAATTCAAGTTTTCAAAGATCTTGATAATATTCAAGGAATTATGCTTATTCAAAGAAATAGTGGAATGCCAGTTTTTACAAAAAATGTGAGTGAATTTAATTTTGAAGAAAATGTTCTTATATCTGGGTTTATTCAAGCAATAACTTTATTTGGTGAACAAAGTATTATAGTTGATTCTTTAAAAGATAAAGAGAAAAAAAAGACCAAAGAAATTTATTCTGAGAATATTATTGAATTGAATTTTAAATTTTTTCATTTACTTATTTGTGACTATCAGTGTTTAAGAACGCTTCTCATTTTAAAAGAAGCTTCTTCAGAGAAATTAAAAAATCAATTATATTTATTATCACTTGAGATATGTTCTAAATTTTCTGAAGATATAGATAATTATAAAGGGAGAGCTATTGATTTTGAAGAAGATATTGAGATTCTTCTAAATAAGTTCTTATTTCTATATTATCATGAGCCTTTTATAATAAATCAGAGCGAAAAATATTTAGAAACTGTGAAAAAAAGTCGCGAATTAGAAGCTATGGAATCTCGAGTCCTTAATGTTATAATAGCATTAACTAAATTTAGCAAAGAATTTACATTAGATAGAATAATTAAAGAAATTGGTATAGAAAATTTAGATTTAATTTATGGTGGTCTGCAGTCTTTAATTGAAGATAAAATTATAATTCCTGTTTATTTTAAAAATGACCAATCAAATTCGCTACCAAGTAAATTCATAAAAGGTTAATCATTTTTTATAACTTCTAAATTAAGTCTACTTAAATCCTTGGCAAAAAGAATCTACGTTTCTTGGTAATACATTATGATTATATCCTCCTTCCAGTAAAGCATACCGTTTACCATTACATAATTTTTCCGAGTAGTTTTTCATTAATTGACCTAGTTCGAAATAATCCTCAGGATATAATTTGTGACCCCAATCATCGATACCTTCATCGAAGCCTGCTGAGGCAACGAAAATATCAATATCTTTTAAACCTTCCATAAACGATTTTATTTCTTTTATGTAACCTGTCCTTCCACTAGAATAAGGATTAAGAATTTCCACTCTGAAATCATCATTTCTATTTGTTAATATATTTATGTTACCATCTCCTGTGTGTAGGTCAAAATCTAAGACAAAAGCAGACTTTATTTTACTCTCTGAATATAACTTCAATAGACTTATACTAATATTATTAAAATAGCAGAATCCCCAACAAGAATCTACTGAAGCATGATGACCTGGAGGTCTAATAACTGCGAATGTAGGATTACCATTATATCCTTCTTCTGCAGCCAAAATTCCACCTCCTGCTGCTAATGAAGCTAATTCATATAACAAGCTATTTCTTTTTATATTTTGAACATGTCTACTAGAATGAGCTCTTAAAATATCTTCTTCTGTGGCAGGGTTAGGAGTTATTATTTCATATTCTTTATTTTCCGATATTTTTTTCATAATTCCTTCTAATCGCCCTGGAGAAGCTGCTGGATCAGCCGCATAAGATGAATTGTAATATTTCTCATGAAAAACAATTTTCATAATTTTCTCATCTTTAATTAATTACATTTAAAAAACCATATGATGAATATTATTTTAATCATTTTATTTGATTTATAGACCTTTACACAATTCAAGAAAATGCCCAGTGATAATTTTGATAAATATCGTAATTTGCAGAAGCACTTAGATCAATTTCCTGTAGGATTTCCAGCAACAACAACTAGCATTGAATTAAAAGTCTTAAAACATCTTTTTTCAGAACAAGAAGCGATCGTTGCAACAAAATTGAGTTGGTCGTATGATTCTCCTGAAATGATTTATACTCGAATCAAAGATATAGAGGTATCAATAGTACAATTAGAAAAAATACTTGCTGATATGGCAAGTAAAGGAACTATTAAGTATAAAATTATAAATAGTAAAAGGCTATATGCTAATATTCCACTTGTAGTAGGTATTTTTGAATATCAAGTAAACAAAATTACAAAAGAATTTTTAATTGATTTTGAAGAATATCTAATGACTGCTTTTGGTGCTGAATTAGTAGGATCAAAAATCTTTCAATTCCGTACGATCCCAATAGAACAAAGCATTAATCGGGAACAATTTATTGCGAATTATAATGAAATTAGACAGGTTATTGAAAATGTTGAAGAACCCATTGGAGTGACAAATTGCCTTTGCCGTCAAGGAAAAGAACTTTTGGAAGATCCATGCAAAAAAACCTTACTTAAGGAAACTTGTTTATATTTTGGAAAAACAGGGCAATTGTTCATAAATGAAGGATGGGCACGCACTATAAGTAGAAATAAAGCATTAGAAATTTTAAACAAGGCAGAGGCTGATGGTTTAGCACTCCAATCTGAAAATACTTTAAATCCTGAATTCATATGTTGTTGTTGTACTTGTTGTTGTGAGATATTGGCAAGGTTAAAGCTTATACCTCGTCCATCAAGAATAATAACAAGTAATTACTATGCTGAAGTTGACCAACAGTTATGTCTGGGATGCGGAACTTGTGTAGATAGATGTCCTCTCAAATCTATAAAGCTGGTAGATAATATAGGTGAAGTTATACTTAAACGATGTATCGGATGCGGAGTGTGTGTTCCAACTTGTTCTGAGGAAGCTATTCAGCTTAAAAAAAGAGAAGAAGAAATCATACCTCCCCAAAACTCTGAAGATCTCTATACAAAGATTATGAATAATAAACAACAATTAAGAAAAAAAAAGCGTAATTAAACAACAAATTTGAAATTTATATTAAAGCCTTTTACTTAATTTATCAATCATGTCTTTTGTCATTGAAGATAAATCAAATGAGGGATCCCACCCCCATTCTTCACGAGCGAGAGAATCATCTATCGATTTTGGCCATGAATCTGCGATTTCTTGCCTAAAATCAGGCTTATATTCTATTTCAAACTTAGGTATATGCTTCTTAATTTCAGCAGCAATTTCGCCAGCGGAGAAACTCATACCAGTTATATTATATACTCTACGCTTTAATCTTGAATTATCTGCTTCCAGAAGATCGATCATACATTTAAGACAATCTGGCATGTACATCATTGGTAATACAGTATCTTCTTTTAGAAAACATATGTATTTTTTATTTTTAATTGCTTCATAAAAAATCTCAACAGCATAATCTGTGGTACCGCCTCCTGGAAGTGTCTCACTACTAATTATTCCAGGAAGTCTCATTGACCGAATATCTAGCTTAAATTTTTTATAATAATATTCTGCCAAGAGCTCTCCGGCAACTTTTGTAATCCCATATATAGTTGTGGGTTGTAAAACTGTTATATTCGGTGTATTTTCTTTAGGGGTAGTAGGACCAAACGCAGCGATTGAACTTGGCCAAATTATAGTTTTGATATTATACCTTCTACTTGTTTCAAGAATATTAATTAATCCATTCATATTAATGTCCCAAGCAGTTTGAGGCATCTTCTCACCTGTGGCTGAAAGAATTGAAGCCATATGAAATATTGTGTTAATTTCATATTCATAGAAAACTTTTGAAAGTGTATTCCTTTCTAAAGCATCTAGATAAATTACTGGTCCCGATTTTTTAATCTCATCTGGAAGTGGTGTTTTTCTTCCAGTGGCAATTACATTATCATTTCCATATTTATTCCTTAAAAGTGGAACTAATTCGCTACCAATTTGACCCGCAGCACCTATTACAAGAATTTTTCTCATTTTTATCAGATTTTAACAAGTTAAAAATTATTAGTATAATTCATAATTTTCTCAATAAAAAAAGGTTTATTCATATCTATCCCATCTTTAACCCCCATTTATAGGATAAGTAAAACTAAAATACTTTTCAAAATACACTTAAATATTATTTTACTCACTAAATATTAAAATTTTAAAGGTGATAATGTGAAAAGAGATCCAGTTGCTTTTCTTAAGGAAGAAATGACTGAATTAAGAAACAACAATCTTGAATGGATTATTAGATATCTTGAACAGGGGTCTAAACCACATTCTGTAGTTGATGGAAAGGAAGTTTTAATGCTTAATACTAATAATTATCTTGGTTTAGCTACTCATCCAAAAGTGATTCAAGCATCTATAGATGCTACTAAAAAGTATGGTGCTGGTGCGGGAGCAGTTCCGGTTATCGCAGGATCATTTGATTTAACTAGACAATTTGAAAAAAAGTTTGCTGAATTTAAAGAAGTTGAAGCGTCTATTCTATGTCAAACTGGGTTTGCTGTAAATTCTGGATTAATACCTATGTTAGTTGGAAAACCTGATATTGTTGTTTCAGACGAATTGAATCACGGTTCCATTATTGATGGTGTAAGATTATCTGGAGCTAGACGAATTATTTATAAACATTGCAATGTTGGAGACCTAGAAACACAATTAAGAGAAGCTGAAAAAGAAGGAGCAAGGAGAATCTGTATAATAACTGATGGCGTTTTCAGTATGGATGGAGATATAGCACCACTTGATGAAATTGCTAAAGTTGCTGAAGATTTTGGGGCTATGATTTTTGTTGATGATTGCCATGGCGAAGGAGTCCTTGGAGAAGGTCGAGGTATTGTTGCACATTTTAATCTGCAAGGGAAAGTGCATGTAGAAGGGGGCTCGATGAGTAAAGGGTTTGGTGTTTTTGGAGGAACTGTTGCAGGTTCAAAGGATTTAATTGAATTCTGTGCAAATAAGAGTCGGACTTATCTTCTTAGTACTGCACATCCTCCAGGTGTCGTAGCAGCTAATAAAGCTTCTATTGAAGTAGTAGAAAGTGAACCTGAACATGTAAAAAAAGTTTGGGAACATACAAATTACTTTAAAAAAGAAGTTCAAAGTATGGGTTATAATACTGGTAATTCAGCAACTCCTATTATTCCACTAATCATTGGCGACCCTGGAAAAGCTCAAGAACTCGCTAGAATTCTTTTTGAAGAAGAAAACATATATGGAACACCAATAGTATTTCCGATGGTAGCAAGAGAATTATCCCGAATAAGAGTACAGATGAACGCACTTCTCACAAAGGAAGATTTAACTATAGCATTAAGTGCTATAGAAAAAGTAGGTAAAAAACTAGATATTATTTAATTTTATTTCTTTTTTTTGTATTTATTTGTTTCTTAGAAGCCAATTCAATTGATTTCTAATATTTTTTATAATTTGACAAAAGAGTAAAACTTATATAATTTTTCAATTTATAGTTGTTTGATTTCCAATTTTAAAAAAATAACAAATTCCAATAAAAAAATTAGAGGTTAATAGAATGACCGAAATCAAGAAAATAACAAAGGTTGCCCTACTCTGGTACACTATTGCTGGCTTCCTTTTTGCTTTTATGTTTATAGTCTTAACTGACTTTACCATGAATTTTATGCAGTGGCCGTACAATGATCCAATCAATTTTTGGTTTCAGGGAGGGACTATGTTAGTTATGGCAATCACGACTCTACTAGCGTTATTCATAAAAGAATGGGAACGAATAAAATTATTTTTCTTTTTAATAATAATTTGGGATATAATGGTTCTCATCATGGATATTGTTGCCGTGACAATATTGAACTTTCCGGAGACTCCCTTTTTGTTCATGATAACTTTCATCATCATCCTAACGTTCAATTTAGTAATAGGGCTCGTGAGTTGGATTACTCAAAGAAGTTAATATATAAATCAATTTTTTTCCTACTCTTTAACAAAAAATTAAGAAAAATCGTACTTAAAGTGAATGCTGTTACTTTTTCATATTTGGGGCCATGCTTGTCTTTCTATATGATATAACATTAAATTATGAGGATTGGACAAATCCATTTCATGTAAGAGCTTTTGGGAGTCTTTATTATATCGGTGTCCTTTTCGCAGTTATAATGCTTTATATTTCTTTTTTATCTGTTTTATCTAAATTAAAGTGGTTTAGCCAAAATAGCTTTCACTCGTAATTGATGGAGCAAACTTGTGGGCATTGGCTTAATAAGACATACTGTATCTGCTCCACGTCCAGTACCTGCTATACAAATAATATCTCTTTCAATATCTTCAATGAATCCAGCATCTACCACCATTGTTGCTATTTCCATACATACTTTTACTCCTTGGCTAAATGCCGTACGTAAGTACTTAGCTATAATATCAACGGGTCCCCATTGGCTTAATGAAATTCGAATACTTCTTTCTGGACCAGCAAATCCATGGGTTCCAATAAAGAATTTTAGTCCTTTATTTTTTAAAATCTTAATTTTTTCCTCCGGAAATTCTTGTCTTTTATCCGCACCGGTAAAATAATATGAATGTGTTACAACGACCAAATTATAATCATCTGGATTAAAAATATTTAATGATTTTTCAGCAGTTGTACCAGTGGTACTTGCCATAATAATATCCTTAACTCCAAACTGATCAGCGTATTTTTTAGCAATTTGTAAAGCTTTATCAGTATTATGTGGTCCACCCTTTTCAAAATAAGTAACTTCAATATTTAA
>JBHLLP010000079.1:0-6517 GCA_048885525.1 Candidatus Hermodarchaeota archaeon
TCACCAATATCAATTAAAATCCTGCTTTTCGAATAATACAAATCAGCATTTTTTGGATTTATTTTAATAGCTTTTTCAATTTCTATAAGAGTGTTTCTTGCCTCATTTGGTTTTATTGGATAATTGATTTCAATTAGATCGAAAAATTTCATTTGGATCTCCTGCCAGATCAAGCCTTCTAATTTATCATACGTATCCAATAATTTTCTCTCTCTCTCAATTTTATACGCTAGATAATTAATATAATCAGGAAGAAAATCTTTTAATGATTCCCTTAGACCATTATCGTAAATTATACCACAAACCTCATCCAATATTGCGTTAACTGTGCTTTCCAAAGTTAAAGGTGATGTCTCTCCGGGGGTTTCCTCGTATAAATTGTTTAAATATGAAAATTTTGTAATATGATCCTCAACAATAGCATTAAGCATTCTTTCCAATTTTTCATTAGCTTGAAAGTAAAATGATTTTCCATCTGTATGTTTTAGTTTAAAAAATTTTATTGGGAATATATTTTCCTCAACAATACGTAAAATAATAAAATTAAGTTTAACGAGATTAATGTTATACTTTTTAGAAAATTCCTCTGGAGAGATATATTTAGGAAATCGATCCGGATGATTTAAAGAGAGATATAGTAAGACTTTGTCATATTCATCTTCACTCTCTAAAGTAGATTTAACTTTTTCATATGGTAATTTTAACTTGTTATTCAAAAAGCGAAATTTGATATCGTCATCTTTTATTTTATACTTTTTAAAGAAGTTAGTTGTTTTTTTGGTAATTTCTTTAATTCTTTTTCCCTCTTCCTCTAAGATTGATTGCCTATCTAAATCATACAATCTGAGCATATTTGAATATTCAGTTTTGCCTAATCGAGTTATTCTATACTCTTTTTCTTCTTTCTTTACAAATTCTTTATCCATTAATGAATTCAAATTCTTAGATAAAGAAGATTGATTGATCGAAAGAGGAGACTCAAGGAAATCTGACCATTTGCAATAATTATTATTATACACCATCCACAGTATCCAGTGATCATAATTTCGTCTTCTAAGTATAGCTTTTGGGGGATAACTTAATTTGCGCTTCTTCTTCCTTGCCTCAGATAGTTCATAATACCTATCCTTACCTTGAGTCGTAATTTTATACTCGTTGAACGAGCTTTTATCGATGTACCCCCTGTCCTTAAGTCTGGTTAGGTAGATTGATAATGTTGAATGTTTTACCTTCTCTTTCAGATTTGCCCATGTACAGGTCTCATTATTATTTAAAATCCAAAGTATAATAAATTCATAGTTGGGCTTACCAAAAATAGGTTTTATAATCTCTTCAGGAGGATAATTACATGTAGAAACCACAAGCAATACTCCTTATTTTATGTTCTTTAATAGAATAGTATCTTAAAATCTATATATACTTTATGATCCAAAGCTAGTCCAAGACTCTATTTAGACTTCATCAACCTAAACTATTAATGCAATATTGATCTATGAAATTATAAGAAACAACAAAAAAAAAGTGAAAAGAAAATGACCCAAATTTGTGAAAAAATAATAATTGAATTGGAACTTGAAGAAAATGATCAAAATATTGCCCAGAAAGCTGAAGAAAGAGAACATGATATTTGGGGAATAAATCCAAGATATCATGAAGAAATAATGAGCTTGAAACAAGCAAAACATAAACTTTGGGCAAAATTCGGTCCTTTTTGATCTTTAAATATAATAAATTTTTTCTTATCTTAATTCATTTTATTAATTAAGTTTCATTTTATTGAGAAGTATAAATATAATTTTTTTAAATTTCCTATTTTTTAGAATTTTATTAACCAATAACCCAAAATTTTATATTTTTCTACATCTAATCTAACATTAATTATTATTCTCCAACATTATTTCTACCTTACAATCGAATGAATGATTCAGCGTCAAAATTTACATTTAAAGTAACTGTTATAGGAGATGGACAGGTTGGAAAAACCTCCCTAATTAGAAAATTTACCCAAGGTTCCTTTCAGAAGGAGTATATCAAGACTATTGGTGCTCAATTTTCTGTATATGATAAAGAAATAAATCAAGATAAAATAAGATTAATGTTTTGGGATATTGCTGGTCAAGATGATTTTAATTTTGCACGACCCTCTTTTTTTAAAAACAGTAGAGCTGCTATAATTGTATATAGCCTTGAAGAAAATGATTTTGGTAAGCAGAGCTTCAAAAATATTTCAAAATGGCATGAGGACATCATAAAATTCTGTGGTAATGTTCCTGTTGTTCTTTTTGCTAATAAAGTTGATCTAATAGATGAAATTAATTTAGAAAAATCTGAAATCCAAGAAATTGTTGATAAGCGAAATTTTTCTGGCTATTTTATAACCTCTGCAAAAACCGGTTATGGTGTTATTAATGCCTTTAATACCATTATAGACGAATTATATCGTAAATTCAAGGCATTATCAACTCAGATATGAATCGTGATGTGTCAGAAATACTGATAAGTCAGGATCTAAATATTTCGCACCTAATTATTTTAGAAGAAAGTTAACTTTTCAACAGACGACGTGTTCAAAATGATTATTATTTCGTAGGTTTTGAAGAAATAATTCTCCGCAAAATATTCTTAGTACAAATCTCATTAATCAAATGAATTTTCATTGATATCAGAATCTGAAGCCACTTTAATAATTTAGATTTATAATAAAGAACGATGTATTAAATAGTTAGAGTTATTATAGAACATTAAAGTAATAATAAAAAAAGTAATAATTTAGTTGAGTTTGTTTGGATGAAAAGTGAATTAGGATTAACTAAAGATATTGAAGAAAAAGTTATTTCATTTTTAAAGAGTTGTGGTGCTATAAAAATTTTAGTTTTCGGTTCATATGTTAGAGGAGAAGCCACACCTGAAAGTGATTTAGATATAATTGTTGAATTTGGAAAAAATATTAGTCTATTGGATCTAGTTGGATTTGAAATGGAACTATCGGAGCAATTAGGAATTAAAGTTGAATTATTAACAGAAAAATCCATTAGTCCTTATATTATAGAAGACGTATTAGCAGAAGCTAAAGTGATTTATAGTTGACGAAAAGAGATATTGTATATGTTAAACATATAAGAGATGCAATTGAATTAATTCTGAAATATACTGAAGAACTTAATAAATCCTCTTTTAGCTCTAAAAAAATGGTTCAAGATGCTGTGATAAGAGAAATCGAAATTATTGGAGAAGCATCTAAGAATATATCAATGAAATACAGAGAAAAGTTTTCAGATATTCCGTGGAAAGCAATTGTTGGGATGAGGGATAAATTAATTCATGGATATTTTAATGTAGATATTGATAAAGTTTGGGAAGTAATTATTAAGGATATTCCAAATCTAAGAAAAAATATTGAAAGAATAATTGAATTAGAAGATTAGATTAAAATTATAAAGTCAACAAATCTATCGATTTTCATACAAAATGGATATAATATTTAGAAAATCTCATTGATTAGTGTTTTAAGAGCAGGGGGTTTATCGAGCTCTAAAATCTCACTGGTTTTGACTGACTTATTGAGGGCTTCCCAGATTTCTGTATTCTCTCTTATCGCTTCACTAAAGCGCGCTAACTTCTGCAATGCGGGATAAGATTGCCCTTTAATTACATAACACGTTAAGAACGGTTCGATTGGGTTTATGAGGATAGTGTTTTCGCCAACTCTGATCCGATCGATCGATTTCGAAAAGATCTCATCCATGAAAGTATTAAAAGCAGACATAAATGAGCTGAATAGATCACTGAAATCCCAATTACTAATAAAAGGATGGCTAAAATAGGTGGCACCGCTATTATCCATGATGAGAAGTAGTATGGGTTCCTCATCGACCAACTCAGGGGGCTCAACGGCACGTTTTCCCTGTAAACGATCAATAACTCCATCAACAGACGCTAATTCAATTCTTTCGGCCATTGGAGCATCCTTTTTTTTTAAGTTTTCCCATTCGTTAATCTGCTCCAGCAAAATATCATGTTCACTTGAAATTTTATGTGCTAATAAGTTTAAACCACGCATCTCTGCTATTCGTTGAGCTTGAGTGAAAAATAACTTAGCTTTATCAAAATCCATCTGAATCAATGCTAATTTAGCTTGTAATAACTTTCCCTCAGCTAAATACAAATATGAGTTTTGGTCTTCAGCAATCACCAGCAATCTTGTAATAAGAGGGTCTAATTCATCTAATATCTCTAGTTCATTATACTCATATAACTCTTCGAATAACAATTCGCAGAGGGAAACTAAAGAGAGAATAAAATATTGAACATATAAAATATCATCATCAATGATTTGCTTTAAGATATTCTCGGCTTCTACCTTATATCGTGCGCGATTCTTGGTTTTTAACAATAAAGCTTTTGCTAATAAATAGGTTTGAGATGCTATTTTGCTAGATCTAATTCGATCTGCGAGTTCCTTCAAAGAGTCTAAAGCTTGTTGAGCTAGTTCGTTAGAATTACTTTCTAGATGAATTAAAAACAGATCAAACAGTGAAACCAGGTGAGCAAATCCTATATCTCTGCGAACAAGTGCTTGTTGCTTTTTGATATACTTTAATGCTTGCTTATAATCACCTTTCATTCTGTAGGTGGTTCCTGTTCTCATTAATGCTGCATTTAAACTAGAAGAGAAACCTTTATCCTCAGAGAGTTTAATTCCTTGTTTATAATATTTTAAGGCTTTTTCTAATTCACCTTTTTCTCTATAGATAGACCCCAGAGCTACTAATGTATTTGCCTTTGAAAAAGGTCCAAGCTCCTTTAACGCCAAGCTTCTTTTACCAAAATCTAATGCTAGGTTAAAATCTCCTTTTGCAAAATAGAGGGTGCACATTAACGATAAACTCCTACCAATACCTAATTTATAATTTAATTTTTTGCAAAGATTTAAGCTCTTTATCGTATAATCTAAAGCCTTATCAGGGTAAGAAAAATGCGTCCACCCCAATCCCTCTAAAAAGGTCGCAATAAAGGTGAAATTCTTGGTTTTTTCTGCTAAAGCCAGACCTTCCTGTGTTAACTCCAAGGCTTCTTTAGAACCCATTAAAAAATAGGTAGCAGATTTTATGGATAAAATCCACAATTTTAGTCTGGAAAGATGAGAGGAAGATATACCATCAAGTGAACTAAGTAATTTCTCAGCTTCTACAATTAGCTTAATAGCTTCTTCTAAATTTCCAGAACGAAATATTAAAGCCTTAAGAGTAAGGGCTTCAATCATTTCTGAGAGCATACCGAGTTCGTTACTCAATTGATATGAAACTTCGCCAATTTCTACTGCTTTTTTAAACTGTTCACGGATACAACAATATTTTCCTTTTATAAGAAGTAGTGATAATTGATCTTCACGAGTGAGGTCGGCTTTTTTCTCGAAATGAGTAATTATATCATATACTTCCTCCACTTTCCCGTTGTACATGAGATCTTCTGTACGAATTAATTCATCGGGTCTTAAATAATCCATCTTTTTGGATACGCCTCATTTAGCTCAAAAATTATGAAGAAAAGTTCCCTTAAATACCTTTGCGACATCAATTTCGATTTAAGTTATTTTTTATCATTTCAAAGTAATTATAATTGAATTCAGACGCGAAATTTGCCGTTGTATTCCTATTTCACTGAAAATTTGGTCAAATGTTAAAAAATCTCATCGATCACTGTTTTGAGTACGGAAGGCTTGTCGAGTTCTAGCATCTCACTGGTTTTGACTGAATTATTGAGTGCTTGCCAAATTTCTGGATTCTCTCTTATCGCTTCAGAAAAAAGCTTTAACTTTTGCATTGCGGGGTATGATTGACCCTTTATGACATAGCATACTAGAAAATCTTCAACGGGAATTATAAGGATGGTGTTTTCCTTGACTTTTATACGATCAATAGAATTCGAAAAAATTTCATCAATGAACGTATTGAACGCAGACATAAAGGAGCTGAAGAGGTCGCTGTAATCCCAATTTTTTACAAATGGATGATTGAAGTAAGTTCCACCGCTACTGTCCATAATAAGAAGCAAGATTGGTTCTTCGTTTTCTATCTCTTGAGCTTCAATTACCCCCCTTCTCTGCAAACGTTCAAGTACACCATCAATAGATGCTAACTTCAGGCGTTCTGCCACTGATGCTTGGGTTTTTTTAAAAGATTCCCAAAGGCTTAATTCTTCCAATAACTTGTCATGCTCTCTCGAGATATCGTTAGCCAATAGTTGCATACCATGTTCATCTGCGATTTTTTGAGCTTCAGCTAACAACCTTCTCGCTTCCACCAAATTTATCTGAAGTAAGGCTAATTTAGCCTGGAAGAGTTTTCCGGCAGCTAATATCGCATATGAATTTGTTTTTCGGGCATTTTGTAATAAGAGATTGAGAAGTGGATATATATCATCCAAAATTTCCATCTGATTGGTGAACTGAAATTCTTGGAAATATATATCACATAATCGAATTAAGCCCATGCTAGTCATAAAAGGATCTTTACTT
>JBHLLP010000080.1:0-6275 GCA_048885525.1 Candidatus Hermodarchaeota archaeon
AACTGATCCAGGTGAGAAAAAGGAACCTATTAGTAATCCAAAAAGAATTATAAAAATCAAAAATGGAAAATAGGGAACCATCTTAAATTCTTTTAAAAATGTATAAATCAATGATGTTATCAATAACCCGATAAAGCCAAAAATGAGAGAAAGCTTCCATATGAAAATGTTAATTGACTCAGAAAAAAAGATTATAATAGAAAATAAGAAAAGAATTGAATATACAAATACCGCATTGAAAATCGCCGAGAAGGCTAAAATTGCATTAAATTTTATTCCAAATTTATTATGATGTTTAAAGATGAAAATCAGGGTATATATACTAACACTTAAAGTGAATATATATCCAATTATTAGGGTTATCAAAATTACAATGTACATAATCCGATTTTATAGTTAAATAATAGTTTTTCCATTATTTTTTTTTTCTTATCTAATTTTTTTTAAATAAAAGGATGGAAATATTCTGTAATTATTTGCTTTGCATTTCCAAATTCCGAGACATCAATTAACCCATTAAGCTTTTTTAACTTTTCTTGATTCATTTTTGTAAATTTATCCATAAAATTACTTACTGCTTTATCGATATAATCATTCTTATGGTTAGTTGTCAATAAAAGAGCATAACCATGATTATTATCATATTCAAGAATTATGTCTCTATTTTGCATTTTTATAAGCCCCAATTGATCTTTTTTGTTAAAAAAATTTGAAAGTATGTGATTTATTCCAATCAGTATTGAGCCTTTTAGGAGAGAATCATCAGTTTCTACTCCAGTCTCGAAATTATATGAATATAATAGAATTCCACTTCTATGGAAGATAATAAAATCATAAATCCTATTAGTTAATTCAATGAATAGAAATGGTTTTTTAATAATATAATAAGATGTAAAACATGCTCCAGTTAAATAAAAAATTGTATAAAGATATCTGAAAATAACATTTTGGGTGATAATAAAAACGGTATATAATATTATACTTATAGAAAATTGTGCGGTAAGAATACTTAACATCTTTCTCGATCTATCATCACGAATTTTTGAATAGAATTTTTTAAGATTATAGTAAAAAACTCCTATTATAAGAAAATTATAGCATAGAATAAGTCCTAGCAATGATAAATTCTTGAATCCAAATGAATATATTCCATTATTAGAGTTAATTATAAATGCGTCAGAATAGAAGGCTAAACCCATAATTATCCCAATTATGAGGGAATAAAAAAGAGTTGAAAAAGCTGTTTTTTTTTCAAAATTAATTATGAATCTATGAATAATACTTAACAAACTTAGAGATATTACCCAAAAGATTATTGAGAGAATCCAAAAAACTAAAGCATAACTTTCAGTAAAACGAATATCTGCTGATAAAAAGAAAAATGCAAAGAAGAAGATACCTAAACATAAATAGATTAGAGTGTTTAAATAAAAATTTAAGATATTACCAAAATTTGTTCGCTTAATGTGAACAAAAACAATTCCAATCACAGAAATTATCATTGAAGCTATGATCAAAAATATGTCTATTATCATCATATATCCATGAATTTCTTTTACTTTAACAAAAAACTAATAGTTCAACATAATTTAAATTTGTTATATTTTTGAATTTTTTTTATCATTTTCTTACATCTTCAATTTTATGACACTCTCTAAATATATAATCGCTAGTATTAAATTACAAATAAAAAAAAAGAAATACTCTTCTGATTTAATTTTAAAAAACGATATTAAGTTTCAATCTTATATGCAAGATTTCATTGATTATCTGAATAAGGAAAATATTATTCAAAATTTAAAGAATTATTATAAAAATGATATAGATAGTCAAATTGAGGATAATCTTACCAATAAAGTGATTGAAAATCTAAGCTTAATAAACAATATCGATTTTAGTCATGACATTTTTATTAATATTTATAATCATATGCGAAATCACGAGGAGAAGAAGGCATTAGGAGAATTTTATACTCCAATTTCAGTAGTCAAGTATATTCTAAATGGTGTAGGATATAATTACCACAATCAAATTGAAACGAAAAGGGTTGCTGATATTAGTTGTGGTTCAGGAAGTTTTCTTATCCATGTAATTAGAAATTTGATTAAAAGATTTCTTGAAATTTATAATCGAAAAGAAATTTCTGAATTAACAGTTCAAGAAGCTAAAGAAATAATTTCGAGAGTTAAAAATAATATTACTGGGATAGATATTAATCGAATTGCTTGTATTTTATGTCAGATAAATATCTATTATGTTCTATTTGATATATTGAAATTTATACAAAAATCAGATCCAATATATCAAGTACCTGTATTCGATATAAAAAATGTAAATACATTAACATTTGATATTACAGATAAGTATGATTTTGTTGTAGGAAATCCTCCTTATTTATTTATTAGAGATATTCCAATTAATCAAAGAAAAGTCATAGAAGATAGCAAATTTGAGACAAATAAAGGTCAATATGATTATTATCAAATATTTATAGAACTTGGATTAAAATTTTTAAAAAAACAAGGTTTATTAGGTTATATTGTTCCAGATTCTTTATTAGCTCTCTCTAATCGATCAATTATTAGAAAGTATATATATAATAGGACACAGATTAAAGAGATATATTATACGGGTCCAATGTTTAACAATCCTGTAGTTTCAAATATTATTGTCATTTTAAAAAAAGAAAATAATACTCTAAAAAGAGATAAGAACCATGTTAAAATCAAAATATCAAATCACCAAGAAAATATGATCCCTCAAAAAGTTATTGAAAAATGGGGTTATAAATTTCTAATACATTTAAATGAAAGCGATATCTCAATTCTTGAGCATCTAAATACAAATTTTCATAGATTAAAGGATTTAACTAAACAATATGATATTCAATTCCTTTTAAATAGAGGTGTTGAATTAACAAAGACAGGAAAGGTAATTTTTTGTGAAAATTGTAATAAATATTTACCGATTCCCAGAAAAATATTAAAATGTCACCAATGTGGTTCATTTCTGAACAGATTTAATATTGAAAACATTATTTACGAAACAATACCTACCGATCTGAAGCCTGATAATTTCAAATTATATATATCTTCAATAAGACGTTATTGTAAACCTCAATATAATTATATTAATACAAGTAAAGCCGGAATAAATTATAAAAATTTAACATTTTACGAAAATCGAATTGTTATTCGACAAATAAGCCAAAATGGCAAAATATGTGCAACATATGATAAAAATTTATCTTTAACATCTCAATCATTTTATAATTTGAAAATTCTAAGATCACCTATTTCTGAATTCAATAATTATTACCTATTAGGCATTATTAATTCTACTCTATTATCATACTATTTCATTAAATCATTTGGAAGATATAAAAAATTATTTCCAAGAATTTTAATAGAAAAAGTAAAAGATTTGCCTATTTTTGTACCTATTTTTGATAAGGAAAAGGAGAAAGCAGAAAAAATAATTGAATATGTAAAAATAATTTTGGAGAAGGAAAAAAAAATTGATCATCTCCAAAGGAAAATTGACTTTTTAGTTTGTGATTTATATCAAATTTCGGATAATACGCAAAAGTATATTTTAAATTATTTTAAGTCCTTAAATAGTTAGATTCTATATAACTTCTTTAGTGAATATTTTTTTTTGAGTTGTAAGTCTTTAAAATTCTATCCCATTTATCAGCGAGTTCTTCGAGGTTAGTTCTTCTAAAGAGTTTAACTGCTCTATCTAAGATTTTAGCAATATTTTCCTCATATTTTAAAATATCTGGATCTGTAGAAGTTTCTATCATGAATGAATCATATTAAAAAAAAAATATAAAACATTATAGCATGTGTATGTGGCTGTAAATATGACTTTAATATTACCTAAATACTCATATTTATATTTCTAACGTAATATTATTAAATTAAAATTATCGTGTGAATAGCAATGGAAAAGCTTCCCAACACTAAATTACTCAAAGAGATTATAAATAACTATTTCGATGAGGTTGAGGGGATTTTAGGAATAGCAATCTGTGATAGAGATGGTTTTATTATAGCATCAGAATCTAAACAAGAAAATGAGGAGGAATCAGATGCTATAATTGGAGCGTTATCAGCCATTCTTGATACTTACATAGACAGAATTAAAGCTGAGTTTGGAACAACTGATAACTTCTTTAATATTACATCGACAGGTGACAAAAAATTTATATTCTGTTCTATGGGTCCAAATTCAATTTTAGCTACAGTTGCGGATCAATCAACGACAGATATTGAATTAAAAGTCTATTCTGAACATATTGCTTCTAAAATTGAACTTGTGTTAGATGAAAATGAAGATGTATCACCAAAAATACCTGAAATTATAAAAGCTTTATCAAAAACTCGAGGAGGTCAGCTCCCTAGTTTAACAGGAGAATACTCAAATAAGGTTATACTAACAGGAGATTTTAAAGTTGGGAAGACATCTTTAATTAGAAGATTCGTAGAAAATAGATTTGAGCATGATTATATTTCCACATTAGGTGTTCAAATTAGTAAAAAAACAGTTAATTTAAGTGAAAAAACTAAGATGAACTTTATTATATGGGATATAGGAGGCCAACAGCATTTTAATGTGAATAGAGCAAGTTTCTATAATGGTGCTAATGCTGCGTTAATTGTGATAGATAGAACTCGCTCTGATCACTTAAACAGTATTGAGAAGTGGTATAATGCTATTCAAACATCGGTGAATCGTAATATACCTGTTGTTTTAGTTGGAAATAAGTCCGATTTGATTAATGAAATTGTAATAAGTGAAAAAGAAATTAAGGATTTTGCTAAACGTTATGATTTCCATTACATTTTGACTTCAGCCCTAACAGGTGAAAATGTTAATGATGCCTTTTTATATATTGCATATAGAGTAGTAGAAACTCTATAATCTTTTCATTAGAAACTTTTTTATGAATTCTATTTTTTTTAAATAATTGGTAAACTAAATTAAGTTTATTAAAAAAAAATATTATATATTGAAGGAGGTTTAATAAAATAGTTCTTAAAATAATTTGGCATGATGTGCTTGCAACTTGAAACACCCGGGGATATGTCATGGGATTTTCAATTAAGGAACTGACATACAAAGGAAAACATCTGATTTATTTAAGTGAGCAAGAACTAACTGGTCCTTGGTTCAGTTTTACACTAGAAGGAGAAGAAATCGGTTCAATTCCAATAATTCTAAAAAACATTGAGCCTACACCGATATATAATATGGTTAATACGCGTACTGGGACTTCTATAAGTAGAATTACTTTAGATTTCAATATAACAGAATATCTTAAGAAATTGCTTAAAGAAAAAACAATTAAATCAATTCCATTAACAAAGAAACAATTCGTACGTGTATACAAAGATATTTTTAATCCACCTAAAGTGCCGTATGTTAGCACTTTTTTTACATTAAAAAACATTTCCGATTTCTCTTTGAAAGATTTTTCGATATATTTTGTTTTTGATTTTGATATAAATGGACTTACAGGTTATAACGATGATCTGTCTGGATACGATGAAGAAAATGATATTATTTACCAATATGATGATACAGGTTTATATGGGGGATTCTCGCCAATTTCTAAATCTACTAATTACGAAACTTGTTTAACAAAAGATTTTAAAATTGATCAACGCAGAAGGAATCTTTCTAATACTTTATATGAAGGAAAAGGGGAAATATTATCGGCTTTACAGATTGAATTCATGACTTTAGAACCCGAACATACTTTTCAAACTGCTCTTGTGATTTCTGGTGGGTATTCCAAGGACGAACTAATAGAAAACATTAAACAAGGAAAAAACAATGCTATGAGACACTTACATCAAGTAAATCGATCTGTGAAATCAGAGCAGCGTAATATGCAAGAAGAAGCTTTTATAAAAATTAATCTTCAGCAAGCCGAAGATTGTAAATAAAAAAATCCGTAATAATGATTCAAATAAAAAAACCATCTAATGAGAGTTATTTGATGAAAACTCTGCTCGAGTATGGATTAAGAAAAAATAATAAAGAAAATTGTTAAATCTTAAAAAAAATAAAGATTTTTTATTATTTTTTTTGCTTTTTTAATTTCAAATATGATTCTTCAAGTATATTTAGGTATTCAATGAGGACCTTATTAGCTTTAGATTTTTGTTCGTAAGATTTCTTAATGACCTCCAAGATATATTTTGGAAATATAAGATCTAAGTAGAAATCGGAAAGGAGTGCAAAATATTCATTATTATTTTCATCCT
>JBHLLP010000081.1:0-5637 GCA_048885525.1 Candidatus Hermodarchaeota archaeon
GCAAATCGGCTTGTTAGATTTGGAGTAACTATTTATTATGGAATTTTTCTTTTTTACATATTTGGAGGTTTTGATCCAGGGAGAAGTTTAGGAGCTTACTACATTAATACTCCTTTAGTTCAAGCTCTCTTAGGCTTAAAAGTAATTGCTTGGTTATTTTTAGGTTCTACTGTAATCAAAGCTTTACAATATTTAATAGAAGCAATTGAATTACGTAAAAAGAAAGAATATCGAGTTAAAGTTAAAAAGGAATTTAAATTAAGTAAACTTTTTAAAGTACTTGGTATACTGGCAGGTCTTACAATCGTAGGTTACTTTGGAAGTATCATATTTAGTGGATTAAATCTCAGAATAAATCTTCATGATACTTTTGGTTATGATTATGATGATGGATTAACTCCACTGAATTTTGCAGATGATTCGTTAAATTTCACAATAACTTTTGATGTTAGAAATAGGGGATTATATGCTATAAATAATGTAATATTGAATGCAGAGATAGAAACTTTAACAACTGATAATGCTGTTACACTTCCTTGGTATACAAAAATAGGTAGTGCTCCTAGTGCGTATCAAAATACTTTTCATTCATTCACAGAAACGTTAAATCAGGATATAACTTTAAGTATTGATACTACATATATCGAAGGATTAATAACTACTAATGGAAATTTAAAGTTAAAAATTTCATTTTCAACGTTGTATGCATTAATTTTTATCGATTTGAATATCTCAATTGCAGTTCCTTGGACACATCCATAAATTTATCATTTATTTTCAAAATTCTCTTTATTAATTATTTTTTTTTATTTTTTTTATGTAACCTTATTAAGATCATCCTAAGACGACTTTCATCATACTAAATTTATAATATATAAACGTATTCTTAGATCTTATATGAAAAATAACAATACTATTAAAGAATATGCAGAACTGCAGTATAGAACTCATCAAAACTTAACTAACAGAATAAATCTTTGGTCATATGGATCAAATCCAGAAACCCTACAAAAGTGGATTTTTTCAAAGATCCAACTTCAAAAAAGTGAACGAATTTTGGAATTAGGATGCGGAACGGGGCAACTATGGCTTGAGAATTTTAGAAATGTTCCTTCAACATGTTCAATTGTTTTATCAGATTTTTCAAAAAAAATGTTGAGTAAAGCTAAAAAAAATATTCAAGCACTCCATCTCCCCATAAAATTTGAAATCATCGATGCTGAGAAAATACCCTATCCCAATCAGAGTTTTGATCTAATTCTTGGATGTCATATGTTATATCACGTTCCAAATATCGAAAGAGCTCTTATAGAGATAAATCGTACATTAAAGCCAAACGGAAGATTTATAGCAACAACAATTAGCCAATACCACATTCAAGAACTAAAGAACTTTCTTTCTGAATTTGGATTATATTCAGAAGAGAAGATAAAATTATTTAGCGAATTTAGAAATGAAACCGCAAGAGAAGTTTTAAATCCTTTTTTCGCAGAAATTGAATTTTATGAGTATATAAACCAGGTGATTATTACATCAGTTGATCCATTAATGAAATATATTGAAACTATATTTCCAAAGGAAAAATATCCTAATTTTCAAAAATTAAAACCTCAGATTGAAGAAGTTATCATAAAGATTCTTGAAGAAAAGTCTAAATTTCAAATTAAGGGAATATCTGGTTTGTTTAAAGCAAAGAAACCGATCTAAATATTAAATTTTCTCAAATTTTCTTATATGCTTTAATTGAAAACATCATAGGAACAGAAAATTCTAAATTAATAAACTCCCAGTATCCATCTTCTCTTTGTTTCATATCCGGGTGTATATTAAAAAATGCAAATGGAAATTCATGAAGAAATTCAATCACTAAATTTGCATTAATTATGGTATTTATAATTTCACTCATAGGATGGTCCCATTGATAAGAGGCTTGGTTTTTCAAATCAGTTGAAGAATCAGCATAAGCACCCCCTTCATCAAAATATACCGGTTTCCCCTCGGAAAAATAATTAAAACCCACTTTAAAAGGCTCTTGTTTATCGTCAATAGTAAAACCAAAAGGATGACCATCGATTATATAGAAAATTCCCCCAATTTTTAAGCAATTGTTAATAATTTGAGCCCACTTAATTAAATCAGGTAACCAACAAATAGAACCATATGAAGTAAATACAATATCAAATTTTTCTTCTAAAAATCTTGGTATATCATAAATATTCGATTCTATGAAATTTGCGGGAATATTTAGTTTTTTACTTAATTCTTTTGCAAAAGAAATTGCTTTATCTGAAAAGTCTACACCAGTAACTTTTGCCCCTAATCTTGCCCATGAAAGTGTATCCATTCCGAAATGACATTGTAGATGTAATAATGATTTTCCTTTAACATCTCCTAATTCATCAAGTTCTATCGGTAATAGAGAGTTTTCACCAGATATAAAGCCTTCTAAATCATACCACTTAGATTTTGTATTAATTTCTACAAGTTCGTTCCATCTTTTTAAATTTGTCTCAAAATAATCTTCTTTATTCAAAATAATTCCCTAAAATATTTAATATAATTTAGCTATTTAATATAAAACCAGATTACTTAAATTTATACATAATTCTATAGAGTTCTTCTTTATTATTTACATCTCCTATTACTACGCAATTATCTATATTAATATTAGCAAAATTTAAGTTGGTATTTTTACCAATGATGCAATTATCCAGTTTTATGTTTTCACCTATTTTAACATTATTAAAAATAATTGAGTTTGAAATTTCTACATAATTTTTTATCTCAGAGTTTTTACCGATATAAACTTTTGGTCCTAAAAGTACGTCATCTCCAATTTTTACATTTTCTTCAAGATGCACAGGTTCTATAAATGTAGGATAATCTCCTATAAAACTATCTATTTTACTTCGTTTAAGATGGGTTCTTAAGAAATTATTCAATAATTCTTGAATCTGAATTTGAGAATTTAACTCTAAATTATTAATCAATTTTTCAATTTCTTTTAATGTGTCAATCATTTTTTTCCATCACAAAAATACTATAATTCTAAGGCTTCTATTAATATATCAATATTTTTTCCTTCTTTAGCACTTGTCATTATTACCTTTATGTTTGGGTTGAAATTCCTTGCATCATTTTCCATTTTATCAATATCAGTCCCTAATCTTTCTAGAAGATCTATTTTATTAATTACAGCAACATCGGACATTTTGAATAGCATTGGATGTTTTTCTATAACCCATTCGCCTTCAGTAATCGATACTACTGTAATTCTTTTATCTGTTCCTAGTTTAAAATCAGAAGGACATATAAGATTCCCAACATTTTCCACAAAAATTAAGTCATAATTATCTAAATCTTTATTTTTAATGACTTGATAAATGTGATAAGCGTTAAGAGCACACTCTCTGCCTGTATTTATTTGAACTGTTTCTACATTATGCTTTTCAATTCTATCTGCATCAACTCTAGTAGTTATATCACCACAGATCACTAAGATCCGGTATTCTTTTGATAATTTTTCAGCAATTTTTTCTAAAATCGCCGTCTTTCCCGCTCCTATTGCTCCAACTATATCAATAGATTTTATTCCTCTGTTTCTAAGCGTATTGTTTATCTGTTCTGCTAATAAATCATTATCCTTTTCAACTTCTTTTTTCGTCTCAATAACGAGATCTCGTATATCTTCACTCGCTAAATTGACGCTTTCTAATTCTTTTATCCGTTGAATTTCATGTTTTCTTTTTTCTGACATCTGTAATAAAAAACAAAAATTAAGATTATATTACTAGTTTAAATTATAAATCAAAAAAAAAATATATGGTTTAATAATTGTAAAATCCTTTTCCAGTTTTAACGCCCAATTCCCCTCTTTCTACCATTTCTTTAAGTTTATCTGGTGGTTTATCATCTGGTAATCCGCTATTTTTAAAATAAGACATCTCAATATCATAAATTACGTCTAAGCCAATTCGATCCATGAATTTAAACGGACCATAATCATTTGTGATAAAATATTGACAAAAAATAGGCCATGCTTTATCAACTGTTTCAAGATTAGCATAACCTTCCGCCCATATCTTGAGGCAATCTTTTTTAATAGCCCTCCATATTCTATTAAGAACAAATCCATAACACTCTTTTTTGACCTCAAGAGGAGTAACATCAATACTTTCTACCCAGGATTTCCCTTTCTGAAATGTATCATCACTAGTTTGAGTTCCTCGCATGATATCCGCCAATGGCATTGTAAAAAGGTTGTAAAAATGGATGTTCATTACTTTATCTTTCCGTTCAACAAAATCCTCTAATTTTGAAATCGGAATAGAAGAACTGTTAGTAGCAATTATAGCATGAGGAGGAGCTGCTTTATCAATTTGTGGAAAAATTTCTCTTTTTAATTCAAGCTTCTCTGGAACAGCCTCAATGATTAAATCTGCATTTTTTACTGCCTCAGAAATATTATCAAAAACCATTATATCGATCATAATTTTTTTCTCATCAGTTTTTCTTTTTACATCATTAACGAAATCCTCTAAACCTTCAGAACTTATGTCAAAGATATTTACATTATATCCAAACAAAGCAGATTTCTCAATTATTTGTCGACCCATATATCCTGCTCCAATAATAGAGATTATAGATATCTCATTACCCATATAAACACCATGATTTCTAAATTTAACACTTTATAATTTAATAATTCTTTTAGAATAGATTTTGTTGCTATTGTTAATAAATTTATAATCAATCTTTAGAATTAATTATAATTTTTCTAAGAGAATCTAAAAAAAAATCATTCTCTTTTTTAGAACCAATTGTTACTCTGAAATATTCTGAGCTTAATTGATTTGATGCATCGTGGACTAATACTCCACGTTCTGCTAGCCTTTCTGAAATATTTTGGATTTCTGTTTTCATAAGTAGAAAATTCGTATGGCTTGGAAATACAATTATCCCTAGTTCTAAAGCAAATTGAGTAATTCTATTTTTTTCAATCTCAATTTCATTTATATAATCTTCCATATAACTTTGATGTTCTAAAGCTTTAATCCCTGCAATCACACTTGGATAAGGGAGCATAATGTCTAAACCTTCGAATTTTTTACGGATTAAATTTCCAGCAATCAAATACCCAATACCAGATCCTGCTAATCCAAAAGATTTACTTAACGTTCTCAATATCGCAAGATTAGGATATTTATTTATTAAATCCACAAAACTAACTTTAGAGAATTCAAAGTAAGCCTCATCAATTAATAATATTATATTTTCATGCTCTAAAATGCTTTTAATATCATTTTCCGTTATTATCAAACTTCCAGTTGGATTATTAGGATTATCGAATACTATTAAAGAGGGGGTATTCAATTCATTATTTAAAGATTCTAAAGAAATTTTGAAATCTGGTTCGTTTAATTTGATTTTTATTAAAGAAGAATCAGCAGTTTGAGCTGAGTTGTTTATTACAACAAAGGTTGGTTCGGCTATTATAATTTGCCTATTATTTGAAAAGAGAAATATAAATTCTTTAATTATTAAATCCGAACCTGAGCTTAAAACAATTGATTCTTGCGGTACATTTGTATAACGAGATAATTCTTCGATTAAAATATCAACTTCTTTTTGGGGAGT
>JBHLLP010000082.1:0-5605 GCA_048885525.1 Candidatus Hermodarchaeota archaeon
CATAAATCTATCTCATGTTAATAATTTATTTAGAATTATTGTTTATGGTTCTTATTTGGGGTTTTTCATTTGTAGTAGTTGATATAGCGGTAGAATTTATGCCTCCACTCTCTGTTGCTTTATATCGTTTTATAGTTGTGTCTCTTACATTTATAATAATTGATATTTATCTTAAAATAATAAGAAAAAATGAATTTAATAAAAATGAGATCAAAAAAATTCGATTTTCCAGAAACGATTGGATTCTTCTTATCCTTAGTAGCTTTACAGGAGTATCATTTTTCTTCCTTACTCAATATTCAGCTATAAAGATAATCGGCCCTTCGCTACCTGCTTTATTTGTATGTTTATTATCTCCTGTTGTTATTACCGTTTTAGCTTTAATCTTTTTCAAAGAAAAATTATCTTTAACCAAAGTTATTGGGTTTATAATTGCTTCTCTTGGAGGATTTCTCTTAATAACCGGTGGAAATCTAAATACACTTACTTCAGAGGATCCCAACTTTTTTGGATATTTATTTGCACTTATTACTCCATTCTTATGGGCAATTTATTCTACTCTAACAAAAAAAGTTTCACAAATTAATTCTAGTTTAGTTATGTTAAAATATATTGCCTATTTAGGCACAATTGAGTTGTTTATTTTTGTAGTTTTAAACAATGAATTATTGAAATTCATTTCTAATTTCTTGAATATAATTTTAGTTCTGTGTGTAATGTATATTGGAATTTTATGTTATATTCTAGGTTATTATATCTGGCAAAATTCACAGTTAAATTTAAAATCCTCTAAAGTTGCCTCGTTTTTATATATTGAACCATTTTTCACTCTATTATTTTCCCTCTTACTTCAAAGAAGTGAAACTATAGTTGGATGGAATATAATTGGCGGTATTATCGTTTTAGTAGCTGTTCTTATCATTAACTATAAATAAAAAAAGAAAATTTATTTCATGGGATTACTCCAATGAAAGAAGTTTTTTCATCCATTTAGGTAAAATAAAGCCGATGTAATAGGTTGTACTAGAAATCATCATAAAGATTCTAAAAATTATTAATGTTACTGGCGTTAAGGGGATAAATCCATCCCCAATTGAACCAATTGCGAATATATTGAATGAAATTATTAAGAACCTGCCCTTCCACATAATTGTTGGATTATCTTTCACTCTAAGTGAGGCGATAGAGAAATCGTTACCTGTAATTGTGCTGATAAGCAGAGAAATTGCTAGAAATACTAAAATAAACCCTTTATAATCAATATCAATTGGATTTCTTTTAATACCGATTAGATCATCAACAGGGGCACCTGGAGCAAAGAAAACAAAATAGAAAAGGTAGATATAAAAGATTATTGATAAGCATATTATAATAAGCGAAACAATATCTTTCTTTTCTGGATGTAAGGTCGGCATATAAATTTGAAGCCATGAATATAAAGCGATAGGTACACCTATAGTTCCTAACAAAACATAGGCTTGATAAGCTATTTCCTGACGGGTGAACAACGAGGTTATATATCCCAAACCGCTAGGATACCAAGGAGACATTGTAAAAATTATTGCCAAGAAAAAATAGAATAACATTTTCTCTTTAGTCTTAATGTATTTGAAGAGTACAATAATACCATAAAACCAAGCTATAATAACAGCAATAAATCCAAAAATTCCAGATAATTGGGTTAAATCATCTAATGCTATAAAAATCATTATAATTACTATGGGAATTTATGAATTTAAAAGTTAATAATTTCTTATCGTGTGCTATTAAAAATGTAATAATATTACCAAAAAAACATATATACTTTAACACTATATAAAAATCAAACTATTATCTTCAACTTAAATTAAAAATTAAGGTGTTTATAAAATTCCAAGACGTTACTATGCTAAATCTAAAAAAACCCATGCCAAAGATCAAGCTTTTACCCAAGATCAAGTAGGAGAAGAAAAAGAACGGTACTTAATAAGTATAGAATTAATGAGTTTGAAAACTCTGAAAGATTATGATATTCTAGGATGGCGTGGAGAATTTTATTTTAAAGTAGATGGTCCTAAGGTTTTTAAGGCTAGATTCCCAAATAAAGGTACTATTAAATTGCAAAAAAATCAGGAATTCACGAGTCGCGCTGATATGTCGCTTTGGAGTCAATTCAAAACTGTTCGAGTCGATGAACCCGCAGTAGAAAAAGTAAAAGTGATTTTAAGAGAACAAGATCACATGAAAAAGGACGAAACTGTCGCTGAACAAGAACTTGAAATAAAATTGCCATCTAAAACCCAATACGTTATATTACAAGATGAGAAAGAAAACACAAAAGCAAAGCTTAGAATACAAGCAACTAGAACTAGATATTAGTAAAAATAATATTATTTTTATCTTTTTTTATATTATTAATTTTATCATCCAATAAATATCATCGTTGATAACCTCTTTCAATGGCATTTGGTCTTAAATTATAATTTTCTCTCTTGTATTCTTAATAGAATAATTGCGATAATAACAATTGATAATGCTACAGTGATTTGAATAATCCCTATCCCCAGAAGATCTGGAAATAAGTCACCTAAAGCCAATGAGATTACTAAAGTTGCTAATTCAAACAAAGCTAGGTAATTTAGTATTGCTAAAAATTTGTTTTCTATAGTTGAGGCTTTAGTATTGAGAGTATTTCTCTGTCTATTTAGAGTTTTTCTAATCCTGGCAATAACATCATCAGTTGCTTTTGAAAATGTAAACCCATCTAATTTTTCGATTTGTTCATTGAACATACTTGTTTTAAATATACTCGTAAATAATAACCTCGTTATTTTTGAAATAATTACATCTTTATTTAATTCGAGAATAATTCTGTTTAATTCAGTCTCTAACTTTTCAAGATTTTCAATTTTATCCTTCAAAGTTAGCTCTTCTTCCTTAGCTCGAGTTTCTGAAATAATTCGATCAAATTTTTCAGCAACGACTAAAATATTTTCCATATGCATTAAAATTAAGAATCTCTGCACATTTCCAACTTCTGGTCCAAAAAGAGTATCTATTAAAAAGTTTTTCATAGTATAAGGATCTAAAAGTCCTGGACCTGGAATTACTACATTACCAGCATGAGTTATCATAACAAATTCATCAGTATAAGGAGAAAGATTTTTTAAATATATCTGATCTCTATAAGCTACAGGATCCAACTCACGATATTTATCAGTTCGTAGAGTCAATCCAATAGAATATCGTGCATTCTTACCTATTTCGTTTCCAGTAAATCTATAATCAGATCTTTTGAAATCTGGTTTAGCATCCCATATGATCCAAGTATGATGCCATGGCTCTAAATAAGACTCCAATTTGGCCTTATCTGGATATTTTGCTCTTTTTAATAACTCAATGACATTATCTCTTATCTCTATAAATTTTTCAGTTATCGGTCTGCCTGTACTCTGAAGAATCATATTAATAGGTTGAGAAATTTCTATAAAATCCTCAATTTTATGATAGTTATCAAATATTAATTCACAGTGAATAACCAATACCGATCCATAATGAATGTGTCCCTCTAACCTTACTTTTCCCACTATATGTGGAGCTGTGGCACATGAAAATCTATCTGGTCCCCCTATTTTGAAACATACGGGAGCATAATTATGAGATTGACTAGAAATCCATTTTAATGGTTGATCAACTTTGGCCCCATCCTCTTTTTCTATTTTAAATCGATAGCCTTTGTATAATTTTAAAGATCCTTCCCTTTCTAAAAACTTTCTAACATCTGGAAGCTCAAAATAAAGCCCTAGCTTATAAAATTTCCAAAAAACAAGCGTTACCTTGAATGTATATTCTTCTTCTAAAGCTGAATACGTCATAAATATCCTTTAATAAGTTTTAATATATACAATGTCTCGTAAAAATATAAAACAATCTCATTTTTTTTTAAAATAGATACATTATTGGATTTTAACCAATTAGTCCAGATCTTTTTTATTTTCTCCTGAATGTCCAGTATCATGAGGAAAACCACTAATTCCAGTTTTAACCTAGAATTCTTCTGTAATATCTCTAAAGTGATTATTCATTCCATTAATTATGTACAAGTTCTAAAATCCAAAAGATAAAAATAGGTAAATTTCTTAAATATCTTATTAATTTCACTAGAAATTATCAATGAAACAGACGAATCTCAAAATAAGGAACCTATTCAAGAATGAGGAAAAATTTACTTTCCTAATAGGTGCTGGTTGTTCTGTTGACGCACCTTCAAATGTTCCTGACAGTAATACAATAAAAGAGGAATTAATTAATTATTTTTGTGCAGAATCTGAGATTTCAAATATTCTTGAAATAGAAGACTTAAAATTAGAACAATTATTAAATACAATCTGCACTAGTTTTAATGAAGATCTTAAAATTTTTGACTTTTTTGGATTATTTAATAAACCTAATCTTCAACATTTTTTCTTAGCAGATTGTATCAAGAAGGGACATTTCGTAATGACTACGAATTTTGATTTTTTAATAGAAAATGCTCTTGCCAATATAAATATTCCACATGAAGAAATATTGCCTGTTATTACAGAGGAAGATTTTGTAAATTATTCTAATCCAATTGAGTTATTTAAAAATAGATTTAAGGTAATTTATAAAATCCACTGTTCCGCTAAAAATGTTATAACAGGGGAAGATACACAAAGTTCTTTAATTAAAACAATTAAAGCCTTGGGATCAAATAAAATTAGAAACAATTTATTTCAAATTGATCCTTTTAAGTGGACGCTTTTAGACAATATCTGTAATGGGCGCTCTTTAGTGATAATGGGTTATTCAGGTTTAAATGATTTTGATATAATACCAACACTTAAAGCATTAAAAAATCTTAAAAAAATAATTTGGATAAACCACACGGAGTCAATTCAGCCTGGTTACGAAAATGTATACGATATAATATCAAGTGAGAATCAATCCTCACTTGATATCAGTAATGATTTAATTACAACTGCTGAAAAACTTCATGAAATCAGTCTTATGCATAATGCAAATAAAATTTACCTTATTAATGTAAACTTAACGCAGATGGTTAAAGATTTAATTCAGATTAAACCAAAATTAAGTTCAGAAATAATTTCTATAAGTTTAGTAGATTGGCTAAAAGAGAACATTAGAATTCCAAATATGTTTGAAAAGCTTTTGATTGCATCCAGAATCTATTATGAGCTTGGCTTTTTTAATGAAGCTATGAGATGTTCTGAAATAATGATTCGATTTACCATCTTAGCAGATGTTAAGTCTTGGAAATCAATAGCTAATGAAGCAATCTCTAAAAGTTATCTTTATCAACAAAAGAAGCCAGAAGCCATAAATCTGCATACAAAAAATGATAGGGTTAGAAGTCAGATGAAAGCTCTAACAATGAAGTCAAAATCGCTTACTTTAATCGGAAATATTTATTATTCAACTGAAAATTTCCCCGAAGCAATTAAAAAATTCGAAGAAACATTAGAAATTAATGAAAAATTAGGTAACCCGATAGAAGTTGCTAATTGCCTTAATAAAATTGCTGATATTCACTATAAATATAAAAATTATAACAAAGCAGTGAAAAACTACAACAAAACCTTAG
>JBHLLP010000083.1:0-5582 GCA_048885525.1 Candidatus Hermodarchaeota archaeon
ATGACAAATAATATTAAACTTTACATTATGGAATGTGAATTTAAAAAGTAAATATAATGAGTCTTCCCATAAAGTCCGCCCTTCAGTAGTTTCTATTGAATAACCATGAGTTAGCCTGAGCAGGTCGAATCTCTCACGTAATCGAAAGAAATTTGTTGTTTTTCCCGACTCACCAGGCCCCCAGTAAACAATTTTAAATTGTATCATATTTTCCGAATCATTAAAGTCAAAATCTTCACTTACTTCCGCTTTGACCTTACCCATCTTACCTAAATCTCTCTGCCCTAATTCCACTTTATCACCTGAGGATTGAGTAATTAAGATATGATCCCAATTTTATCTGAGAAAATCTGTTTCTTTAACTCCTTGATGTGTTCTTTGATATCTTTTTCTGGCATTTTGAGAACATTCTTCATATGCTCATTACGTTCAATTTCTTCTTTGATCTTTTGAGCAAAATTGCTCATCTGAAGAAACATTACTCCTAAATTTACATCGTTATCGGTTAATAGTACTATTAAAATGTCTCGCTTTCCCTTCTTTTGAAGTTCAACGTTTCCAATTGATTTTACAAATAATCGCATATCACTATAAATAATGGTTGCTTGCTCTAGGGCTTCTGTCTCAAAAAAATCCTGACCTTGCCGAGCAACTCCATATAAGGCAGCTCCGATAGAACTTAAATCCCAATAGTTTAATTTTCGATCAAATCTAGAATCAATTGCAATAATTTTTGCATCTTGATCAATAGCTATTAAACCATAAATATACCCCTTTCGAGTTAATTTTCCGTAATTATATCTTATATCGTCTAACACTTCAGTTATTTTATTTTCGTATAAAATTTTTGGTATATGAGTTATCATCTCTCTTCTTTCTACATAATATAATTATATTAGAAAGAAATATCATGAAGACTATTTAAAGAAAAAATCGTAAAATAAAATTTCTAAATATATAGTTTGGCTGTATTCAAAGTTGAGTAATTTTTAGAAAAGATTAACTATAGAGAGGATTGAAGTAAGTATACCTATTAATTCAAAACTGATATTCAAGCCCTAAATGATGCTAAAACGATACTTAAGATTTATCATTTAAACTCAAACATATTAATTAGATAATTTGAAATCTTGAACTTTTAGTGAAGCCTAGTTCTTTTTCATTTGAATAAGGATTTTCTTTTAATATTACATTGAATAACTTTACAGTATCTCCATTATTAATTAATTTTACAAGAGATACAGCGTTTATACCCCAAACATTTATTTTAATTGATGAGGTCTTATCGCTTAGTATTAATTTGAGTAAAAAGGATTTTTCACCATTTTTTAAAGTTAATTCTTTAAAAATATCGATTTTTATTATCCCTTTTACAAATCTTATAAATCCCTCCTTTTTTTGAAGCTCATTAATAGAAAAATTTGGGGACGTTTTTATAATATTCTTCTCTGATAAACTTTGATGGTTATTGATTTCTCTTTCAGGTAAAATGACTCCTTCTGGTGCAAAGATTAGTTTTCCTTGTCTGCTAAGATGAATTTCTAATTTGTCATTTATTCCTTTTTTACAATAACCACCTATAACTTGAATAATTTCTTCTTTTTGAAAAAATTCATTTTCCATTATATTTGTTTGGTCATTCCATAATACAATTTTAATACATTCAGATTGATCACAAATTCGAAATGATCCTACGATTCCTGGAGTTCCATCTTTTTTTACAAATTCTCTTTTGTTAAAAATATCGGTTATTCTCCCGGTTATGACAATGTTATTCATATGCTCAGTAATATTAGAGATTGGTATGGCAAAATCATTATAATCTATAACATCCTCAGTAATATGGTTTAATATCTCGGTTGTTTCAGAAGAATTAACATTAATTCCATTTTCTTTAGCAATTAAAAATAAAATTGCTTGTTTAGTCATAAATCCTTGAAACTCAATCTCTTTTTCTTTGACCTGCAATTCAAGCTCTTCTTCACTTATTCCGGCATCTAACAATGCTTGATAAATCTCTTCAGCTCGTTCAACCATCTTTTTCAATCCAAAAGATTATTCATATATAAAAGGACAGTTATTTTGTCTATAATCACCTCGAAATGAAGGTAGGGTTACAAGTTTGGGAAGGTTTCGATGAGTTGGATTATTATCTAAACAACAGTTCCATTGATAAGAAGATTTATCAGGCTCAAAGATTGTGCCAAAATAAATGGAGTGATGTTTACAGACTGAAAATTTACTTCTTCCTTCTGAATTTATTTCTCGATATTTAAATAACATCTTTTTTCAATAGTTTTTGATTTATTTATAGGAGATAATATAAACTTCCCTATTTAAAGAAAAAAGCATGTGATTCAAAGAAAATCTATAAATTTCTAACATATTGAGCTGTTAAACCGATTTTATTTCTTGATCTATGAAATGCATAGGCTGAACAACAACATGTCATTCTTAAATTGGATTGTAATATCTTTTTTTTTTTAGTTTGATCTAATAAATCAGTGATAAATAATATAACTGCGATTTGCGTCATAAATTGCGGCCAAAAGCAGAGATAATCGAGTTTTTTTCTCAAAATTAAAGAATTTTCTTGGGCTCTTTTATAATTAAATACTGGTGCCAAACGATAAATCTTATGCAGATATATTTGCACTTTTCTTTCTTGATTTCTTGATTTCAGCACTAAAGGATAGGTGTTCAAAAATTTTTTAAAATGAACTAAATTAACCAAAAAATTACTAATAAATTTATGAATTAGACGAACTGGAATACCTAGCTCATTGCTAATTATTTTATACTCTGAATAATTTAATACGCGAATTTTTTCTTTTCTTGTAGAAAAGGATATATTACGGAAGAGATAATCTAAAATTATCGCCTTAAAGCCATTTTGAGACTTGTAAAATTTTTTATAATACTCAGATCCAGTACTCATCGCAATATCTTGTTTTTTCACCGTTTGAGTCATAAGTTCTCAAATTAAGGAATTTAACTTTAAATGTGTTTATTCCATGAGTATTTAAATAAAAAATGAAAATTTATCCAATTAAAATCAAATTGAAAATATAAAATGCAAGTATTTAACTAAAGTACCCTTATCCAATATTACTAATTGAAAAAAAGAATAGATTGTACTTAGAAAAGGGTTATAAAAGATTATCTAATGTAATTTGCTTGATCTTTTTGTGATCCTTCTTAAAAATAAAATATTCTCTACATTCATTATAGTTTTTTTCTAATTTATCTAAATTATTCTTAACACGTTCCTTATTTAGATGGTGTTCCTCACACATTAAAGATAAAACTCTTGTTAAGTGAGGGGAATTCCACATCAGATTATCAATATTATCATTAACATTAGGTATTAGAAAAATAGCTCTTACTTTTTTAATGATCTTTGGACTTAACCTGCTAAAATCGTAGGTTCTATATTCTTTTAATATGATTTTTTCAAGGGTGTTGTATTTTCTAATAAGATTTAATGCTTTTTTAGGACCTATACCATTTATACCTGGGAAATAATCTGTACCAATTAAAATTCCAATATCTATTAATTGAAAGAATGAAATATTCAAATTTTTCAAATTCATTTTAAGATCAATTTTTACAGGTTGAATTTTTTGATATTGCCATTTACCTTGAACTTTCCTTCGTAGTGATTTCGAAAAATTTTGGATAATATAAGGGCACCCAAATAAGAGCGAATCGAAATCTTGGGAGTTAGAAAAATTAGCAATTCCTTGTTTAACTAAGTGAGAACATTGAGATTCTGCAGAAGCAGGAGATTCGATATAAGGAACTCCTAAGGCACCTAGAAGACGTTTGGATTCTATAATGATATTTTGCCACATATACTCTTTAGATAGCGCAATCTGTCGTGCTAAGTTCTGATTATTATTATGCATTGCTTCCTGATACCATTGCTGAATAAAATGAAAATCTTTTAACTGGTCTTTTGTAATTACCTTTTTAAGCTCAGAAATTTTACCATCAAAACAGAATATGGGAAAGACTTTCTTACTATAATAAAAATTAATCCGATATAGTAAGCCATATAAATGAGATATTGGTCTTTGCGTCCGATCTAAGAATAAATCAGTATTTTTTCCGTCAGTTTTTTTACGGGCGAAATTGAACAATCCCATTATGATATTAGGAGCATCTACTGCAATGATCTTACCCATTAAATCATTGTATTCAATATTTCTTCGAATAATAATAGTCTGAAGTCTAACTCCCATATTCGAAATAATAAAAAAATACAGGAATTTAAAAAAAAAAAATTTTGCCTACCATCCTTTTATTAGATGGTATAATCTAAAGACTGCTCTGAAAATATTTAACTCTTTTAACTTCATATTTCACCTGATAATCTATAGGTGAAATACAGATCCTATAGAGTTATTTAAATAAAAAATAAAATTAATGTTGATGTTTCGAACCAAAAATTAAAAACTAGAAAATTATTATTTAATAGAGGTTTAAAAAATTTATTCCTCATCATTTAACGAATTCAAAAACTCTTTTCGCTTTTTTTCATCTTTGAATTCCTCAAATGAATCTATAAATCCGTGTAAATCTTGAATTGGTGAAATGTTTTCCTTATCCATATTACTATTCAAAAATTCCTTATAAAATTCTCCTCCACATCTACTGCATTCAATAAAATCTCCATGATCAATTATTTCTTCAGATTGGCATGAAGGACACTGATAATCAGAAGGCATTTTTGGATTAAATATCATGAATATATGTGTAGTAAGTAATAATATAATAACTGCGAATATAAAACTATCATCACTTATGTGTAGTATCAAAAATAGAGGGAATATAATGGGAATTTTCTTTTCACCATGAAAATTCTTTTAAATTCCTAAGACTATCCTATCTTTTTAAATAAAAATGAGATTGACCATAATTCAGTTTTTTCTTTAAAAATACTTGATTAATCAGGTCTATAAAACAAAAAAAATTTGGTGATCTAAAATTTCAAGAAAGAAATATTATTATGACAGATATATTTTAAAACCAACACATTCCCAAACAAAGACAATAGTGAATGTTTTTTTAGGAATTTTAATATTTGTGTTAATCTTTTTCCCTTTTTTTGCTGTAAACTTAAGATATCAATTAGGCTATGTGTTTGGAAAAATTATTGATATGATTGGTCACTATTCTCTAATAGGGGGAGGTTTTTTACTAATTCTATATGTGATGAGCATTTTTATTGGAAAAACGATAAGAATGAGATGGCTTATTGCTGGAATTGTGTTATTATGGATAGGATGCTGGTGTACGGGGTTGATTATAGAAATTTTTGGTATTCCAATAGGTGAAGCTACAAATTCCGGAGGGTATGGATATTATTAATGTTATTTCTTAACAATAAATTCTTTGGTATTTAACTTATAAAATTAGATTCTAAAATAGTTGATACCAGTTTGAAGACCGCAGACAATTAAAAGAATGACTGATACTATAATAACTCCAATCATCTTATGCCGTTGAAATTGGCCTAAAAATAACCAGCCTAGAATACCTACAATCAAACCAAGCATTCCAATAATCGAACCTAATGC
>JBHLLP010000084.1:0-5044 GCA_048885525.1 Candidatus Hermodarchaeota archaeon
TAAATATATAAATGCATATCAAACAAAACGTCAACATTTATTGGAGTATAAAGTTAATTTTAAAGAAAAATGAAGCATTTAACAGGTAATTTAATTAAAAAATTTTATTTTGCGCCTATAAGATTTTTACCTATATACATTAAAGATATCATCCATAGAATAATAGACCAATCTCCTATAAGTTATGTAAAGTACAATAATGTAATCCTTCCAGCAAAACATTTACGCTTTTGTGGGAGTAAATTTAATGATAATAAATATTTCTTTTCATCAGCAATTGCAGAAGCTGATCGACTAAAAAATAGCTTCAAATTAAATATAAATAGTCGTGTTTTAGATGTTGGTTGTGGTGTAGGCCGTTTACCGATTGGAATATTAAATACGATAGGTGATATTAAGAATTATTATGGAATTGATGTTAGTGCGAGAGCAATTGAATGGTGCCAGCGCTTCATAAATCGATGGCATCCAACTTTTCAATTTAAACATATTGATATTGAAAATCAACGCTATAATCCTCATGGAATGAAAATAGATAATAATTTCTCCCTGCCATTCGATGATAAAGAATTTGATATTGTTTATCTCTACTCTGTATTTTCACATATGTCTTTAGATGATATTATACTCTATTTAAAAGAATTTCGACGTTTACTAATGCCTTCAGGAAAGATATTTCTAACCGCTTTCATTGAAAAAAATGTACCCGATATGGAAATAAATCCGTCAAATTATAAGATGACTTGGAGTGGACCACTACATTGTGTTCGTTATAATAAAGAATTTTTTGAATCAATATTAAAGACTCATAATTTTAAAATTGATAAATTTGAATATGGAAATGAAACTAATGGACAAAGTGCTTTTTATATATCATTAATTGAAGGGTTACAATAGGGTTATTTTTTTAAAGAAAATCAAAGGGATACTGTTTAAAAAGGTAAAAAATATTAATAGCTTTTAAGTTTTTTAAAGTTATAACCATTAAATTTTTCCTAAATTTTTACAAAGGGATTTTTATTGAAAGAATTAGAGAAAGAAGATCTTTCTTTTAATGAATTATCAACGAATATGGTAAAAAATATATCCATAACTAGTGGATTTAATTATTTCTCATTTTTTATATTATTTTTAGCAAAGGATATTTTGCTTTATAATTGGTTAGACATAATAAGTGCTTCAAATTTTACCATCTACATAGGTTATATAGGTGCGTTTCTGGCATTTATGTTTATTACTCCGGCTGTTTTACCAAAATTTTATCAGGAAATTAGCCATGATAAAATTCATTCATTTAATAAAATAATAGTTATAATCCTTGGTCTTAATTTTTTCATAGTCTTTTTTATTTTTTCAATAGTATTACTCTTCGGATTTAATTTTAATGCCTCGCAATTCAATAATTTTTCATTTTTTATCATGATAATAATTGGTGTAATTGCTGTAGTTTCATTTAAGATCCTTGAGAGTGCTTTTTACGGATTGAAAAAATCGAAAGTAATAGGTATTATGAACTTATCCATTAGTCTCATATTCATAATATCTTTGATAATTTTAAGAGTTTTTAACGGATTAAACTCATTTACTGCAATGCTCTTATATTTTTTTACCTATATAGGTGGTTTAAGTTTAGGTTTATATTTCTATTTAAAGTTTAAATCCCAAATTGAAATTCCAAATAATTTAGAGAAGTTAGATAAAAGAATAGGAAAAAAAATCATTATTTTTAGTTATCCTCTTTTATTAATGAATATTTTTTATTTCTTAAATTTTAGAGCCGGAACTGTTATTTTAGGATCATTTAATCAGATTTACGCTGTTTATTATCATTTATCAACAAATTTGATAATTATTTTTGTAGGCTTAATTGGAATTCCTATAAATACTATGGCCTATTCATATATCTCAGAATTTTTTGTAAGTAATAATATAGATCATATCAAAAAAATTTTTAATTTTATTTTACAATTAATTTCGATTTTAGAAATTACCTGTTTAATATTAATTTATATAATTTCTCCTATACTGATTGAATTTCTTTATCGTAATTACTATAGTTTAATTTTTATTATTCTATTCAAAATTATCATAATTGCAGGAATATTTTATAGCCTAAATCAATTTTTAGCTAAATTTCCAATGGCAAATAATAAGACAAAAGTAAATTTATTAGCAGAATTTATAGCTGGAGTTTCCAACACTATCTTTTTAATTTTATGTATTTATAATTCAAATTTATTATATGCTGGATATGGATTTTTAATATCCACTTTAATAATTTTTATGATTTATCTAGTTTTTTGTAATAAGAATATAATTTTTTCAAAAAAGGAAAATATTGTTTTTAAAATAATAATCAGCTCAATTTCAACCATAATTTTTTATGAAATTTTTTATTTCTTTATTAACCTTGTGTGGATTGGCGCAATATTATCAATTTTATTATATTTGACTCTAATAATTACTCTGAATGTAACTTCAATAAAAACTATGAAATCAATAATGAAAATTCTATTTGATATGTTTAAAGGTATTTTTACTAAGAAAAAGGATTCAAAACTAATTAATATAGAATAGTTAATGGCTCTTTAGCTAGAATTGAAAATTTGATATTATTAACTCTAACAAATCAATAGACGGGATTGTTTCAAATAGTTTTTAATTGATTAGAAATTAAATTCATTAAAATTGATTTTAGTAATATATTTATAACATGAGTATTGGCTAAGAGCAATATAAACTAGATAAATAGTTAACCTGATTTATAATGACAAGAAAGATTTTAGTAATTGGAGGAGCGGGATTTATTGGAAGTCATTTAGTCGATGATCTAATTAGTTTAGGACATGAAGTAATTGTATATGACTCATTAGAACCGCAAGTTCATGGGAATATCACCAAAAAACCTCATTATTTAGCGGAGGGTATTAAATTTATCAAAAATGATATTAGGAACAGAAAAGCACTTATAGATATCTTAAATGATGTTGAAATAGTCTTTCATTTAGCTGCGATGGTAGGTGTTGGCCAGTCGATGTACCAAATTGATAAATATGTTGATGCAAATATATTGGGAACGGCCCGATTTTTGGATGTTTTAGTCAATGAAGCTCATAATGTTAAAAAATTAATAGTTGCTTCTTCAATGTCAACATATGGAGAAGGAGCTTATAAATGTTCAAGTTGTGGTGAAATTTCTCCAAAATTAAGAAATATTATACAATTAGAAAGAGGGGATTGGGAATTAAAATGTCCTATATGCGGAAAAAAAGCGGATCCTATACCCACAAATGAAGAAAAATCCCAAGATTGTACTTCGATTTATGCTCTAACTAAAAAAGAACAAGAAAAGATGTCTTTATTAATTGGGGAAACCTATGGGATTGATACAACCGCCTTACGTCTATTTAATGTTTATGGTAGCCGTCAAGCATTATCAAATCCTTATACGGGTGTTTGTGCTATATTTTCTAGTAATTTATTAGCTAATAATTCCCCAACAATTTATGAAGATGGTTATCAAACAAGAGATTTTATTCATGTTAAAGACATATGCCAAGCATTTCTATTATCAATGGAAAAAGAACAAGCAAGAAACGAAATTTTTAATGTAGGAACTGGTAAACCTATAAGTATTAAGGAGATAGCTGATATTCTTACTAAGCTCATAAATCCTAAGATTACATCAATAATTACTAATAAATTTCGTCCAGGTGATATACGGCATTGTTTTTCTGATATTTCTAAGATTTCCTCAAAGTTAGGTTTTAAACCTAAATATTCCTTTGATATTGGTATAAAAGAATTAGTTGAATGGGTAAAATTACAAAAAAACAATGCTTTAGATAAGTCATCTACTGCAATAAAGGAATTAAAGGAAAAAGGATTATTAAAATAGACTTTAGGTTTTTTCTAAAATCTTATTCAAATAGTTCATCAAATTTTTACTTATCTTTTCAGTTGAACAATAGTTATGATAAATTTTATTGGCATTTATTCTCACCTTTGTTCTCAATTCCTTATCGCTCTTTAGCCTTAAAATAGCATTAGCCAAGGATTGTGAATTAGCTCGTTCGCACAATACAATATTTTCCTCATTTGTAAATAATTCTTTAATAGCTGGACTTTCACATGAAATCATAGGTAAATCCATAGCAATACCTTCAAATATTTTATTTGGAATGACTTGGATTGTTTTATCAGTGTTTCCAAAAATTCCTAAGCCAATATCGAAAGTTGCGATTAATTCTGCTAAATCCTCTAATTTATTTTCAATAAGAAAACTTTTTGGAATAAATTTTATGTTAGTCAACTTTAAAGATTTAGCTAATTTTTCACTTTCCTCATATGTTTGTCCTTGACCAACTAAAATAATAAAAATTTCATTATCTTTTTCAAGGATTTTTGCTGCATTTATAATATATTCTATTCCATGAAGATGAATAAATGATCCCCAAAAACCAACAATGAATTTATTTTCCTCTGATTTTATTTTCTCTCGCGGATAAAAGATATCATCTTGTGAGCCAACTAATATTCTTCTAAATTTTCTTAGAGGAATATTGAATTTTTCATGAAAATATTTAATATGAGAATAAGTATCTAATATAATGAAGTCTGCTAACTTACAATCTATAAAATCTAAAGAATAGAGAATAAGATACCATCCAATTCTTGGTATTAACTTAGTTCGTTTATACAAATTGCGATCATGATAAACAGTTTGAAGTTTTGAAATAAATTTGTCATATATTAATGGTACTCTTTTTAGATATGCTAGAAATTTTGCTATTAACAATTGGATTGGTGATTGTGAGAAAAGTATAATTAAATCAAAATTTTTATAATAAAGGTTTTTGAAATTTCTTAGAAATAATCGCAGGTTTTTTAGTAGATTTGTAGATTTGATATTATACTGAAACACTTTAATATTATTTGATTGTAGTCCTTTTATAAAGATTTTATTTCGTGCATAAGATTCCTCATAAGATCCCATGTATAAAACAGATTTTAATCTCTTAGTCATTTCGGGTTTATTAAAATA
>JBHLLP010000085.1:0-5024 GCA_048885525.1 Candidatus Hermodarchaeota archaeon
TCAATTTATGCTATGATACCATTATTAAGTATGTATCATGATGCGGTGTACAAATATAAAATTGAAAATCTTGCTTTTGTTGGATTACCTTGCCAAATTCAAGCTGTACGAAAATTTCAATTTTGGCCTCCTCTTTCAGATAAATATGGTATATTTAAATTAATTATTGGATTATTTTGTTCATCTAATTATTCCTATGATTCAATATCCAATCTTACACATGATCTGATTGGAATATCTATTAAAGATATTAAAAAACTTGATGTTTCTCATGGTAAATTCATTTCATATTTAAAAGATGGAACTATTAGAGAAATTTCAATAGATAAAACAAGTAAGTATCATTATTCAAGTTGTAAATATTGTAAAGATTACTCAGCTAAATTTGCTGATATTTCAATAGGAAGTGTTGGTGCTCCAGATGATAATTGGAATAGTGTGATTATTCGCTCAAAAGTTGGAAAACAACTCTTTAATAAAGCATTAAAACATCAAAGAGTAATAACATCAAATAGAATAGATATTGAAAAAATCAAGAAAGCTTCTAAAAGAAAAAAATTGAAGATAATTAAAACAACTGATGAAATTTATTCTGCTTTAGAGATATTCAATATATCTAAACCTGCAGTAGAAATATACACGACACTTTTATCCTTAGGAGAAGCAGATTTATCTACGTTGATTGATGTTATAAATTTAAAACCAGAACTTATATATAATAGTTTAAAAACGTTAACACAGAGGAAATGGATATCAAAAGATAATTATTTTTATCGGCCAATTAATCCTCCTCATATTATTAAAAATGAGATAAGTAAATTCATGAACAATTTTCAAAATCAAATTGATGTAATTAAAACGAAAATTTTGAAAGATTTGAACACAATTTTCCTACAAAACAATTTAATGGCATTAGAAAATCTGGATTTCATGGATATTTTTTTCTAAAAATAAAAATCCAATTTTTTTTCTTATATTAATTTAAAAATTGAAAAATCGAGTTTTATTAATTTTTTTAAAACTAAATTTCATCTTTTAAATTTAAAGGCTTAATGATATAATATATAAGAAAATTAGCTAAATTCTCGAAATAATTTAAAATAAAAAAAAATTAGGTAGAAATTTTTATTTCTTCTCCAAATAATATCTTCTTTGCCTGTTCAAATGTATAATTATAATCAAAAACTTTTTTTCCTTTAGTTTTTGATGCTTCTTTAAGGATATTCGCTTCAATGCTAGATTTTAAACGCCCTAGAGCTAATGCTCCAATTCCAAATATACTAGGGTAAATTTCTTTATTATTATCTTTTGGCTTAAGACCTTCAATACCATAGGGAGGTACTAGATTTATATCTATTACAATTTTATCTTTTAATTTAATCATTAACTCTTTTGATAAAATTTGTACACCAGCAGCAGCTAAACTCCATATAATATCAGCATTCTTTATGATTTCTAATTTCTTTTCATCATTTGGCGCAAAAACACCAATAATTTTAGATGCATTTTCTCCAGCTTCATCCATTAATTCTTTTGCTAGATTTTTTATAAATTCTTCATTTGATCTTTCCCAGGTTTCTACTAAATATGTTTTACAATTTAATTTTGCTGCGATTATCGCTGCAATTCTTCCAACTGGACCGGATCCCAAAATGACTACTTTTTTACCTTTTAATTCATATAAATCATGTTCTTTAGCAACTTCAAGAGTTTTAGCAACAACAGAAGAAGCTGTGGTGTGTGAGCCGCGAGGATCTATTATCACAGGGCATTCGAATGGAGGTACCAATGACTTTATAACTTCTTTTGCTATTTTTTCTCCTTCTTTAACATTAGATCCACCAATAAAGAATGTTGTGGGAGCTTTCGGTTTCCGTGAAAAAATTGCATCTTGTACTAATTTAGGTACTTGATCAGCAGTCATCTTACTAATAGGTATAACAATATCAAATCCTGCGTCATAAGCCATATTTATATCAAATGGAGAAGCATTAGGATCAGTATCAAAGAAATAACAAATTTTTTCTAAAGAATCTTCTTTTTTAACTTTAATTGGAGATAATTCAAGTATACTTTTTCCAATTATAGTTTTAATTGAATTATCACCAGGATTATTCACTATTTTTGCAAGTCTTTTAATTTTTATTTCTTCGGTTTCAATACCTAATTCTTCTGCTAATTTAGTTATCCCCTTAAAATGTCTAGAATCACAAATAAAGAATGCTATTAGCTTTTTTCCTGTCATCTGTTTCGCAAATTTTGTAATCCCCATCATCATCCAAGCTTCCCGGACATTATATCTTATTTCATTTTCTTGTAAGTCATGTTCTTGTTGTAAATATTCTTTCCATAAAACCATTCGTTGAAATTCAAAATCATCTCTTAAAATAATATTATTATTATTCTTTTTAGCTGATTCAATCGATTTTATTAATTGCTTTATAAGAGCTCTATGTTCATCTAAATTCGAAGAGAGATAATTTTCAGCGTTTTCTGAAATATCAACCATTTTATATGGGATTTTATGTTCTCTAAAGAGTGTCTCTAGTGGATCGGTATTAGATATTGTATCTTCCCATCGACTTCCTTTCTCTTCAACAGCAAAATCTGGATTAAATTTAGTTATAAGATTTTCGATTAGACTTAGGTATTCCTTTGAAATTAAATGAAGATTCCAGACTAAATCATGCTTTTTCTGTGCTGAAGCTTCAAACCACCAGTCTATTGGAAACTCACTTTCTATTAAAACTAATTTTAAATTTTGTTTTTTTAACGGTTTTAATTCTAAAACTTCCATTAAATATCCTCCTCCTGTTTTATAATTAAATAAGGAATAATTTGAATATTATTCAAATCATATACAATTACTTCTATATGAAGTTCTTCTAATTGCTTAGTTATTTCTGATAGAGTTTTTTCATGGAAAAAATGAATAAGAGATAACTCTTCATTTTCATGCAATTTTATTAAATCTAAAATTTTTTTTACAATCCATTGTGGTCTTGTTTTTGTTTCTAAAATATTTTTATCATGATTTACTTCTTTTTTTAGAACATCAATCCAAGATTTTAAATTGATCCCTTTAAAAGAGTTTTTATCATCCATATTTATATATTCTGTTGATAATTCTCTAATTTGTTCTTCTTTCCTGTTTATCTCTTCAAAAAGATATCCATATGCATACTCAGGAATATCTAATAAGTAATAATCTAATTCTAGAGCATTTAAAATGGTTGAAAGACTAGAATTTTTAAAATTTTTAAAGTTTTCATTGTTCATTTCAGCCGTAATAAAAGAAACATTATTATTGTCTATCAACCTCTTTAAAATATCAATGTCATTAAGTTGAGGGTTAACTTTAATTTTATCTATTAAATATACAGTAATTTTTTTGTTTTCTATTGGTTTTAATTCTAAAACTTCCATTATAATTGCCTTCTTTTTTCTTTTTTTTGTGAATATATCTCAATATAATTATCATAACCTCATAAGATGAACCCATTTCATCTTTTCGAGCTATGAGGGTAATTCCAATTATATAATAATCTGATTAGAATTTAAATAGTTTGATAAGAAAACTTTTTATCATTCTGACAAATTAAGTTGTCAAAATCTATTTTTAATGATTTTTATTTTCTTTGAAAAAATTGAATATCTCATCATTCTCCAACATTTACTTGCTATTTAAAAATTGAATTGAAAATAATATTTGTCAAAAAATTTGACAAAAAAATAAATTCAATATTTTCATTATTCTATACTTTTAATTTAAAAGAATAGAATGGTTGATCTCAACTTATATGGCGTTTTTTGCTTAAAAGAGTAAAACACTAAAAAAATTTGCAATTTTTAATTAATATATGCAGACAAATCTGTCACATAAAATATAACAAATCTGTAAAATTTTCTAAATATTTTATTTTTTTCTATAAAAATGTTAATTAATATTCATAAATCAAGAATATAATTATCTTATTCCACCAATATCTTTTTATGAATTAAATAACTTTCCTACTGAAAAAGACAAAATATCTAGATTTCTGACATAATGAAACTTGATTCAGTCAATCTAATGTTGGATAAACATAATGAAGAGCAAGAATTTTTAAGTATAAATTACCTTTTTCATCATAGTAATAGATCATTTTGAAAAAAAATTATCAAATTGAGGAAATGTCATTTTTATAATTACTAAATAAATTTATTCCAAAAAAAAGGTGAAAAATATATTAATAGAAAAACGAGAAATGAAAGAAATTTGTAATAAATGTGGGACAATTTTGGAAAATAAAGACTATATATATAGACGTAGAGCTCCTAACGTTAGAACTTATGTTTGCTCCAATTGCGGGTATTTTGAATGTTATGCTGAGGATTAATTGGCTATGTCATCTAATACAAATAATGAAATTAAAAGTGATAATTCAAAAATCAAAATTTTAGATGAAAACGATAAAAGTAGTATTTCAGCATCAAGTTATTGTTATGCATGTAATAGATGTGTAAATGTATGTCCACTTTCACATTTAGGCTTATTTTTCCCACGTATATTAGTTGGGGATTTAATATTTTCTTCAATAGAAGAAATTGTAAATAACCATAACATATGGAATTGTCTTACATGTGGACAATGCACAATTTATTGCCCAATGAATCAAGAGAATAATGGAATAAATATCCCTAAATTAATTTTAGAATTGAGAAAGATTTTTAGAAAAGATGATACACAAATTTATAAAATTACTCAGTGTGAAACGCATAATGAAATTTTCCCTACAATTTGGAATATGATGGCAAATAATTCGATCAAACCTGATAAATTAGAATTTTTAAAGGAAAAAGGTTTAAAAACAACTGATTTTGGAGAGATTGCATATTTTATAGGATGTTTGCCTTTATTGGAAGAAATATTTTATAATTTGGATTTAAAATATACAAATACACATATTAGTATAATAAATCTACTTAATGAAGCCGATATTGTTCCAGTTGTTTTAAATGAAAAATGCTGCGGACATGATATT
>JBHLLP010000086.1:0-3898 GCA_048885525.1 Candidatus Hermodarchaeota archaeon
TATTCCCCACTGAGATAATTTATTTAATAATTCCTAAAAGTTCTTTTTTTTTATTTTCCTTTATAATTTGAGATTAAATATTATAAAAAAAATTTCAGAATAAGCTTATTTTGTTAAAGTTAAGATTTGACGATATAGAATGAGGTAAATCTAGTTGAATAAAAAAAAACTCAAAAGTGATCTAGATTCACATCAAGAAATTCAAAAAACTGAAGAATATAAGAATTTAAGGTTTACTATCGTATTAGTTCGACCAGAGCATGCTGGAAATATTGGGGCAATAGCACGTATTATGGAAAATTTTAATTTTAAAAATCTCAAAATCTTTAATCCTATTGAAAGTATCGATAAAATATTAAGTTATGAAACCCAAGGATTTGCCATGCATGGAAAAGATATCCTTTTAAATGCAGAAATTATAGAAGTTAAGAACCAAGAAGACCATCTAACAGATTTCCAAAAATTCCTTAAACGGTTTGATTATGTTATTGCAACAACAGCTCGAGGCAAAAGTTACTCAAATATTAGGAGACTAGCTATTTTTCCAGAGGATTTAACTCTACCTCTTTCTCTCAAACCTTTAGAAATTGCAATCTTATTCGGGAAAGAATCTCATGGATTGACAAATGAAGAAATTAGCCTTGTAGATGTACTCTTAAGGATACCTACAGATAATAGGTACTCTGCTTTAAATTTGTCTCATGCTTGTGGAATTATTTTGTATGAACTTTTCAAAAAGATTAATATTCTAACTATTGGACGAGGTCTGCATCCCGTTTTATATGCTAATAAAGAAGATCGTGTAATATTATATAATGTAGTAAATGAAATAATAGAAAAACTGAAAATAAGAACTCATAAAAAAGAAAATGTATCGTTTGCGTTTAGAAATATTTTTGGTCGTAGTTTTATGTCAAAAAAAGAATTGCGCTTAATTTTAGGATTATTCTCTAAAGTCAATAAAATATTGGAAAACGCTAATCTATATAAAAATTAAATAAAAATTGATGATCAATTTATTGTATTATCTTCTTTAATGCCTTTAATTCTATTTTTAAATAACTTATAGAAAATAAGACCTGTAATTACTAATTGAACGCATGCTAATATAATGAAGGCCCACATTGGAAAACCTGTTAAATCTGAAAATTTCATGATATCTCCATAAGTACCGCCAACTAAAAACCAGTGGGGTAAACCAATTGAGTTATTTATGACATATAATGGAAAATCTAGCAACCCAATGAATAATAATGTTAATATGAAGACATTTTTCCGATATTTTGGTTTGAAATATAAAATTATCAATATTATTGATACTACCATCCATTGAAAAATCTCTCCCCCTAGGGTAACTAACGGAGTTAAATTCGAAGGTACATTAGAAAATCCTACGTAGCCTGCTGCAAATTCACCTCCCAATAAGACAGGAAAAGGGTAAAATGCGTTAATTTCACCCCCAGCAAGTAGCGTAATAATTGCATGACCACCTTCATGAATAAAGTCACTCAATAAGAGTCCTCCTAAAATCAATCCTACGGTTATAAAGTAATTCTTTATTATTCCCTCTAAATATATCTGAAAAATACTAAGACCTATAAAACCGCTAAAAAGAATAATTGTAATAGTCCCCCCAATTTCAATATAATCAAAATGAGTAGGCGGCCACCCTTTAGGGCTTAAAATTATAGTATGTGGATTTAAAAAAAAAAGTAATATCGATAAAATAGCCACAATTGGAGTTAGAGAAATAATGTAAGGTTTAAGTGGTTTTAGATAACTAATTTTAATAGATAGCATATTGACTATTGTAAAAAGAATTAATATATATATGAGAGAAGTCTCTAATGTGGAATACGTTTCGTAAACCTCTACAGGTATCAATTCACCAGCTTTAGCATGAACCACAGAAATCATATCAATATTTAGAAGTAAAAAAACGATTCCAAATACTAATATTACTATATTAAAATAAATTACGAAATTCTTCAGTTTCTCTTTTCGCATTTTTTCAACTTTGATTGATTTTAAGTTATAACTGTAATCCTTTTATTTTTAAATAACTTGATTCCTTAATGTAAAAGAATACAAAATCTATGTAATACAAAACAAGACATCTGTCTATGGTTTATATTTACTGAAAAATATACCATATATTTATGGTATTTTTTTATAATTTCTATGATATATTAATATCATAATGACGATATCTTATGAAGATTTTATAAAAAAGTACCAATTGGATGATTTTTCAAAAGGATTGGAACTTAAGGGACATGAAAAAATTAATTTTTATAATAGTTTAAATGAAATCATGAGAATTATTTGTAAAATCTTTGATAAGTTAACCACAATTTCCTCTCTTAGAGGTGGTCAAGTCTTAATGAGTTTAGCGAAATTGCAGACGCATGAATCCGTTATAAACAAAACAGACATTAAAAGTTGTCTAAATATTGATAGATTAGAAAAATTAATGCATGCTTTTGATTATTTAGAACAACAAAACTATATTACAATTGAAAGAAAGACTAAAAAATTTCATATTGTTAATTTAAATGAAAAAGATAATCCTGATTTTAAATTATTTCAAGAAATTATTCAAAAATTTTGGACCTCTCCTGAAGAGGATAAAGAAAAAGCAAAAAGATGGAGTGAAACAAAATAACACAAGATAACAATCATATAACAGAATTAGATTTTGAAAATGAACAGAATATTACAAAATCATATTATAGAATTAGATCAGAGTATTTTAAGAAAGGAATTAAAAGACTTATATATCTAATTCCTGTTATTATTATCTTAATTGTACATTTTACAGTTATTTACCCCATTTATTTAATTCCAGATAATAATGTCGGAATTTCGGTATTTCAACCTTCCAATTTTAGTTTTACTATAAACTGGACTCTCTTTAGCACTGGAATTTATTTAATATCTTATTTTATTAAATTTACACTTATGAGAATAACTCCTTCTCTAAAAAAATATATGATTAATGAGATAAGTAATCTTGGATATAAACTTCATGAAAAAAGGAGGAGTTGGATTTCATTTCTGGTTTTAGATTCCATTTCTGTTTTGTTATTATTTCTTTTAGAGCTTAAGGTAATCATTTTTGATAATACATTTCTCAACGCATTTTTTAATGCCATATTAATATGCTTCTTATTTATAGCCATTTCTATTCCAATTTTATGGAGATTTTTTTATGATGGATTGAGGGTTAAATTGAAAAATAAATACCAAGTCTACATTAATCCATATTATAGAATTCGAAAAAACAAAGTTAAAGATTATCAGCTTATTAGTATCTATTTAACTTCAAATAGAATCGCTTTGAGATTGAATAAAAATAAGAAAAAATTATATATGAAAATAGCTAAGACTAGATGGCTACTAAGGAAGAAAAAATCTTTAATCTTTAAATATAATTTGAGCCCCTTCTTGAAATTTAATGAATTCTCTACTCCTTTAAATTTTCAAAAACAATTTTTAAATATTATTCTTGCACTTCAAGAATGGGATGAAAAAACAAAAAGATTAGTTAATTAAACTTATAATTAGTTAACATTCACGTACATTTTTTATTATAAAGTAAATCACTCTTTAAATAATATATTACTTACATTTTGCTTTTTTTTTTCTTTTCTCCGAGTTCTTCTTCCTTATACAGCTTAACGGGTTTGCAATAATCAATTGGAATATTACATGCCCAACATACATTTTCTAAATTAGTTAACGCACGAACGCAATGTTCACAATAGATTGCACCGCATTCACATAAATATGAATATCTTAACACGATACCCCTACAAACTAGGCAAATTTTCTTCTCTTTATGAATTGCTATTTTCTCTTCTCGAATGTGAGAAGTTAGACTAAGACGTTTCTTAAT
>JBHLLP010000087.1:0-2749 GCA_048885525.1 Candidatus Hermodarchaeota archaeon
ATTTATAATAAACTTTTATTAGCGTAACAAATAAGATAAAAATTTTTCAGAGATTTTCTTAGAATCTAAATTGAATGATAAGATAAGTTTTTTAATGATTCTTAAGTTTAATTTGAATGTAATCGAATATTTAAACTTTTTTAATATAAATTATGAAAATAAAAAATGATAATATTGTATTTTTTATTAGTTGATTCATTCAAAATGAATAATAACAACTATCCTTTCATTGGAATATTATATAATAATTAACATTCGTGATTTAAATTTCAGCTCCAATAGATGATATCGATATCTATATTGAAGGAAAACTCAAAAAGAAAACAATGAAAGTCTCAATTGCTGAAGGATCTTTTGGAGTATTTAGTAGCGTTTTAGCAGATAATTATATCGTCCCGTTTTCTCTTAGTATCAATTCCTCACTGTTTCAAGTCGGGATAATATCTTCTTTAGGAAATTTAGCTTCCCCCATTGGACAAATGATGGGTTCTCATCAAATTGAAAATAAACCAAGAAAATCTATTCTGATCAGTGGAATTTTAGGACAGGCTCTTATATGGCCTTTATTCATACTTATTGCCCTTTTGTATCAATTTAATTTAATCCAGTCATATCTCCCTTGGATATTGATTATAATATTTTTGTTTTATATGTTATTTGCAGGATTCATGACTCCTCCATGGTTTTCACTAATGGGAGATATTGTTCCAGAGAATAATAGAGGTAGATATTTTGCTAAAAGAAATCTAATCACGCAATCTATCGGGATAATTGGAATTATTTTATTATCTTTTTTATTAGATTGGTTTAAATTTCAAGCTTTAGTGTATTATGGTTTTATTTTAATCTTTACTATTGGCTTCATTACTCGTTTAATCTCAGCGTTTCTTTTTACTAAACATTACTATCCCCCTTTTCTTTTTGAAAAAATAGATCATGTAAAAACCAGCCAGTTTATTAAAGAAATTCCTAAAAGTAATTTCGGACACTTTACTCTATTTGTTTCTCTTTTAACTTTGGGACAATGGATAGCAAAACCTTTTTTCTCAGTTTATATGTTAACTCAATTAAACTTCCAATATTCACTTTTCATGACTATTAATTTATCATCAACTTTAGTTGGACTTATTTTTTTCCCTATATTAGGGAGATTTTCTGATAGATTCGGAAATGTGAAATTGCTCCGAATTGGAGCAATCATAATTCCATTTTTGCCATTTTTTTGGATTATTTATGCTACTCCAATGCAAATCTTCTTAGGTATTCAAATCTTCAGCGGGATAGCATGGACAGCATTCAATTTGGCTGCATCTAACTTTATATATGATAATATCCCATCCAAAAGGCGAGGCAAATATATTGCTATTTATAACTCTTTAATTGGATTTGCTATTATCGGAGGAGGGTTTATTGGGAGTGTATTAATTAGCTTTATTGATATCTCTTTTATGAATTCTTACCATTTTATTTTTCTTTTATCTGGAATTTTACGAATCACAGTTGTTCTTATTTTATTGAGAAAAATTAAAGAAGTTAGAGTATCTACTAAACCTATTGTTAATATAAAGGATTTAAGTATCTATAAATGGCTTTATGATATCACAGTTAGGAGTAAACCTTTTAAAAAAAAAAATAAGAATAACTCTGATAAATAAAGCGTTATATTTTTTTATTTGATAATCTAATCGTTATTCTCCTAAACTCTAAAATCTTATATTACTAAAAACCGGTTGCTATCATAACGTTAGTAGCTTTTATAATTGCTGCTACTTCCACTCCTTCTTTTAGTTTTAACCTTTCAGTAGATGCTTTTGTAATCACAGAAGCTATTTCAATCCCTCCTGGTAATTGAACAATAACTTCAGAGTTTATTGAGCCATGAGTTTCTTTTTTTACTTTACCCTTTAATACATTTCTAGCACTAATTTCTGGCATAAGGTTTACTAAGTTAAGGATGCATTTAAACTTTAATAAGCTAACGGAATTATTCTATTATATTGGTTTGGGAATAGCAGAACTGCAAAATTATAAGTTTGAGATGAGAATTAAACGATTAGAAATAACCAATATCCATACTGTAGGTGTCTTAAATAAAAATTTATTTAAATTGAATAAAAAATGATCTATTACACTATTAATTTAAGTTCTAGAGATTTTAATTTTTCTCCTAATTTATAATAATCTGGAATCTAATTATCAGAAATGATTAAAAATTTTAATTGAAATCTATATAAATATAAAAAGCCTTATTCTTAATCATAACAATTAGAAATTCAATTCAAAATTAAATAAATTGAATAACCATGTTTATTAAAGGTTGCTGGAAATGTGGACTAGATCTTGATATTAATAAACAAATTTGCCCTAGTTGTGGATATGATTTCAAATCATCATCTCATGTAAAGCCAAAATGTCCATTTTGTAAAAAAGAACTTCACATTTATGATTTCTATGCTACTGAAATAGATAAAAAAGGTCGTAAAAAATTTCGAGGATTTAAAGGTGAATACACAAGGAGAAAAAAAATGTGGTATTGTCCCTTTTGTGGAAGTATTCTCGGATTTTCAGAATGGAATACAAACTAATAGGTGAAATTATTATATTAAATACCTTTATATATTTATTCACAATTTTTGGAATATGGACGCTCAAATTCATTGTTCCTCGAACTATTAGACGATTAAGAGGAAATAAATTACCTAAGGGTGCTATTACAGTAATTGGAAATGATTCAATCAATAATAAACAA